>NZ_OANS01000008.1 GCF_900205755.1 Polynucleobacter meluiroseus
GGTCTCTGTAAATCGTGACTTCTTCATATTGATTCTCCTGTTGTAAATACTGCCATAAACAACAGAAAACTCAACTTTTTAAATGTACGAATCTAAGGGGATACTACAAACTGACCTGATTTTTAGTACCACTCCAGAAGAGAGGATTTTTGATAATCTTCACCTTAAAGGAGTGCTAAATATGGCAAAAGGCCAACGTCTTAAACCCGAGCAAATCCTCACCTTATTGCGTCAAATCGATGTCCTGACAACGAACGGCAAAACCCTAGCCCAGGCCTGTAAAGAAGTGGATACGACATTGCTTAGCCCTGGTCTATTCCGCTCTGGGCCACCAAGATTCTCAATAGTCCACTTGTTGGGCTATTTTTTTTAAGAATTCTTTCTTTTACTGTTTAGTAATAAAAATAATTTCTTATGATTGTTACCGTACATATTTAGTAGTTAAAAATAACTAGACTAGATAGAACAGACCTTCGAGCTGATTTGGCTTTTTGCCAAACCTACCGCCCTAGATTTGAATGCAGAGTAATTATATTGCTTACTTACTTTGGATTTTCTTAAAACGATAGGATAGGAAATGAATAAACCAGAATTATTAGAAAAAATTGCAACAAATGCTGATATTTCTAAAGCATCTGCAGAGCGAGTACTAAAAGTCATCACGGAGACAGTCATCAAAACGGTTTCCAAAGGGGATAATTTGCAATTAGTTGGTTTTGGTACCTTCAAATCTGGTAAGCGTGCCGCCCGTATTGGCCGTAACCCACAGACTGGAGCGGAGATTAATATCCCAGCTGTTAAGACAATTAAATTCTCGTCAGGCAAGGCATTTAAAGATGCTGTAAATAAGCGAAAGTAATTTTGGATTCAATATCCTGTTGCTCTAGTCGGTTCCGGCCAGGGCCACCAAGAATCTCAATAGCCCACTTGTTGGGCTATTTTTTTTTAAGAATTCTTTCTTTTACTGTTTAGTAATAAAAATAATTTCTTATGATTGTTACCGTACATATTTAGTAGTTAAAAATAACTAGACTAGATAGAACAGACCTTCGAGCTGATTTGGCTTTCTGCTAAATCTACAGCCCTAGATTTCGAACATAGTTCAATTACTCACCCTAATTATGCTTAGCTTCGTTTCAAGGAAAGGATAAAAAAATGAACAAGAAACAGTTGTTTGGAAAGATTGCTGTGGCCCATTTGTATGGGCCACAGCAATACGATGGCAGGGAGGTATTCTATGACGCCGATAAAGGTGAATTTTGGGATCCTCTCATGAACTCGTATTTAGGTCATGTAGCGGGTCTAGCGTTAATTGATATTTATTTTGGACACGATAAGACGCCAGTCAGTTCGGTAAAATAATCCGCCTCAATTGACAAGAGATACTTTTGGGAAAAAGGCTTCAATTTGAATGGGAACAGGCATAACGGTTTGCTCCGAATCCCTATGTATGCTAGCGAACAGATCTAATCTGTAGTAAGTATAATAGTTATAGTTATTTTAAGTGACCTGTTACGTAAAATTTCTATAAAGAATAAATGATATTAGTTAAAAATCAAAACCAATTATTCCATTCCATTCCCCCAGAAGAATGGAAGAGGTTACTACCTCACTTCACAATGGTTGATTTGGAACTTGGTATGGTTTTATATGAGCCAGGAATGAAGATGACTCATGTTTTCTTTCCGTCTACTGCAATTGTTTCTTTATTGTATGAATTAGAAAATGGAGCATCTGCCGAAATTGCTGTAGTAGGTAATGAAGGTTTAGTGGGCATATCAATTTTTATGGGTGGTGAAACAGCTACTAGCAGGGCCGTTGTCCAAAGTGCAGGCTTTGGTTACAAAATCAAGTCTAGTATTTTACTGAGCGAATTTAATCGATCCGGTCCAGTAATGCACCTTCTACTTCGCTACACCCAAGCACTCATAAGTCAAATGACACAAACTGCGGTTTGTAATCGGCATCATTCTTTAGATCAGCAACTATGTCGATGGTTATTATTAAGCGCCGACCGTCTAACAGGGAATGAGCTCATTATGACGTAGGAGCTTATTGCTAATATGCTGGGCGTTCGCAGGGAAGGGGTAACTGAGGCAGCAACAAAACTCCAAAAGGAAGGTCTCATCAAATATGCCCGTGGTCACATCACTATCTTAAATCGAACTGGCTTAGAACAGCGTACTTGTGAGTGCTATAAGGTTGTGAAAAAAGAATACGATAGATTGTTACCCCATAGCATTGCAACGTAAGTTGGTTTTTTGATGGGTGTCTAAGTAGCATTCAATCTTTTAGACTTTGATCAGTGTTTAACTTTCGGATGAATTTTTTTACATTTTTTGCAAGTTGATCAAAATCATTTATCACGTATCTCCTTGTATCAGAACTGCTAACAGCAAACACCTATTAGTTTTATAGAATTCAAAAAGCAATTCAAAGGTGGAAGAGCGATATTGGTCTAATAAGTGAGGTAAGTTTTTTCTCCAATAGCAGTATGTCTTGCTCAACAACATTTCGTGATTGTGTACGGTAGCACACATAAATATTTGTTAATACCCTATAAAGTAACTAAATTATTAAATTAATTTAGGCGGTAAAAAATGATTTCGATAAAATCGTTGGCTTTTGCTAAATACTTAAATGCCTCAACTTCTTTAAGTTGGATTAACGCTAATTACAAAATTGATCTTGTAGAGGAGCAGTTGCTAAATCATATTTTATTGATGACATTTAAGGGTGATGATCTATTGGTCGGTAATCTCCTGGTTCTCTGGCAATTTGGTTCGCAAGCGACGATTCATAAACGACTAAAAAGTTTGAGCACTAAAGGTTATGTTGAGTTACGAGAAGGAAAGTTGGACGGTCGTAAAAAATTAGTTCATTTAACAGCGAAAGCAGATAGGCATTATCAAAAGCTATCTGGATATTTAAATAAAGCATTACAAGAAATTATTAACCCCATTAGCCCTAAAGCTAATATTTGATATAAATAAACCTAAGGAAGAACATGTCTAAGATATCCAAACTTTGTGTTGCTGCTGTAATACTTTTTCCTGTAACTACCGGCAGTAGCTTCTTCTGCAATCACCAGGCAGGCTGTTATTGCGAATAAGTAGCAAAGCAGGTATTTGCTTATATTCCAGATTGATCCCTTTTTCATGGGACCTAGTTTATTTCATAAAAACAACATTTTCGACCCCATTGAAAAAGGAATTCATATTTATGGAACTGAATGAGAGGAAGTGAGAGGAAGATAAGTGATGTTCCTGTACAAAGACAAACAACGTAAGTGGTTTATGTATCGCCAAACTTAAAGGGTCAAAATGAAAAAAAATCAAGCAATTACCAGCGTAGCGGCCTTACTGATGCTATTAAGTATTGGAATAGCGAACGCTCAAGGTTATAGTAATTCTTCACGTTTAGTCACTAATGTAACGGATCAAGTGACGGATTTACTCTCTGCTGCATCCTATCAGGGCGGAAATATCAGTAATATTGCAATTAATACAGCGGATATTAAGTCTAGAGTAGATATTACGGGTCCAACTATCACCACCACTGGTACGGGTGCAACCGCTGTTGCAACCTCTACTCAAACTTTAACCAGCTCACAGTTGAATACAAATGATTTAAGCAATCAATCTTCTAAGAGCAAAATAAATCAATTGAGTGGGGCTGGGAACTCTAGTACAACGAATAATATTGCTTCTACTGCTTCTACTGCAAGTGCCAATATCACCGCTACTGCAATTGATAACAACTTTAGTGCAACATCTATTGGTGCCATGAATAGTGGCAACATCGATATTACTCAGGCTAGCACGAATGGTAAGGCAGGGAACCTTAGCATTCAAGGTCTTAATTTGGATAGCCAGTCAGTTTCGGCTGGTCAATTAGAGCTACTTAAAGGATATGCAACTTTTAATCCAAGCGTAGCAAATTTAGCTATCAATACGAGTGATATTTCATCTGAAGTTAAGGTAAAAGCATCAGATAGTATCAGTTTGGGGAATACAAGTATATCCGCCGCTTCTGTTGGGGCAATGAACACCGGGAACATTACAGTAACAGCACCAACACCTGTCGTGTCAACTGGTCATCATTAATATAGTTTATTAATAAGCTCTATGAAAAAATCAGGTCACTTATCATGTCTGGGTTTCTTGCTAACCTTGGTTCTGGTGGGTATGGCGCAAGCTGTTTTTGCAGCTGGTGCTTCAAATGAATGGAATAATTCCTGGGGCTCAAACTTAGACTCTTCCGCAAGAGCTGTGATGATTCAGCAGGCTAATGCTATTGCCCTACGGGAGTCTGATTACTATAGTAGTTTTGGCCCTGCCACCTCAAACTATGTGAATTCTGGAAACAGTAGCTATGTTAATAACTCCACAAATAATTCACAAACAAGTAATACTAATCCTCTCACATACAGCACGACTTCTGTAGGAGTAATGAATTCTCCAACTGCTACCATTAATGGAAATAATAGTAGTTTGAATACTACAAACTCTACGAGTAGTAGTGGTGGCATGCAGAGCACAATTAGTCATTAGTTCTTATAACGGTCTTCAATGACGGGGAAAAGGCCATGTTACCTAATAACGCTCTTTGTGGCAGTCTTGCTATCGGGCTGTCAGGGCTATTCAATTATCACTACTACACGTAATGAGGATGTGTCCTTAGTAAAAGGCCCTCCCATAAGAGATATCGTAACTCCATTCGATAGGGCTCTAATATGTCTTCGTCCTAAGGTTAATAAAAATATTACTTTTTCAGTCGGGGCAGTTCTTGATCAAACTGGCAAGGAGCAGTTAACTGATGGAGGGCTCGGAAAATTTGTGACTCAAGGGGCTGGTGATATGTTGCAATCTGCCCTTTATGAGGGTGGTGTAAGCCTTTTAAACCGGAGGGATCCCAGAGTCCTTGAGGCCGAATTGAAGTGGGGTTTGCAAGACCAAAGACGGATTATTCCGTCGGATTACTTCATTACTGGGAGTATTAATAGTTTAGACATCATGCCTGGTGGTGGAGTTCAAACTGAAATTGGTGGCATGGGCCCCACGTATAGTCAAATGCGAATGTTGGTGGGGATTGATTTAGCCCTAACAAGTTCGAAAACTAGTCAAATTATTGCTAATGTAGCATTACAAAAACAAATCTTTGCTACGGACTTTAATGTTGCAATGGGGAATTTTATAGGGGTGACCTTATTCAATGTTAACGCCGGATATAAAGAGCGGGAAGCAATCCATTTCGCATTAAGGCAGATGATTAATTTGGCAACCTTTGAATTATTAACTCAAATTATGAATCCTAGAGATTACTCAGATTGTAGAAAGTTGATTGACAAAGTCTCCGACGGCTCCATTGAGAATACAAAAACTGCCAAACTTTCATATGAGTATGAGCAAAGCTTGATTGCAGTAGCCAACACCAAAGAGTCAAATGTAAAATCTTTTACACCGCCAGGGCAAAATCAGGATTTGAGTGACCAATCCATTCAGAGGGCAGTCTCTCCGAATGCATATAACCCGAGTAATAGTGCAAATCAGCCTAATAAGGCGCTAACTCCCGATGGTTCAGGCGGGACTGATTTTTTATTAAATAAGCAGGAAATCATACAATTTTCAAAGTAAGTTTGTAGTATTGATTGAGCTAGAAAAAATAAAAACCAAGGTCGCCTATGGGTCGATTTGAGTCTGCCATTAGCAAGTAGGGTGATGGCTGCTTTGTGATCAGTAATAGCCCATCGTGGCCCTGTCGCTGTAGTGTCGGTTTAACCGACAGTAAATAATTCTGGTCGCCCAAACGTAAATCTGAAATTAAGCTACAAGTGTCATGTAACGAGACGCTTGTAATGAATAATTTATCCCTGTTGTTTGCTTCTACTATCGCTGAAGAGCCAATCAAACTCCTTGATGGTGCTGTAGTATCCCCTTAGATTCGTACATTTAAAAAGTTGAGTTTTCTGTTGTTTATGGCAGTATTTACAACAGGAGAATCAATATGAAGAAGTCACGATTTACAGAGACC
>NZ_OANS01000010.1 GCF_900205755.1 Polynucleobacter meluiroseus
GAACATGGGCTTAGGTGGAATTACACCAAAGCAAAAACTAGCACTTGCAGTACCAGCTTCTACTTTTAGCTTAAGTTAAAAATGGGGGGATTACCGGGTGACTAACCCAAGCTTGTTATCCAAAGAAGCAGCCATACTGATCGGCATCAATAACTTGTAGTGCCTCATTGAGATCTTTTGAGATTGGATTTGGCTCATAGGCTTGCCATTTTCCGCTGGCTCGCATCCAATAAATATGCCACAGAGCCTCAGACTGTATATACCGAAATTTTACAAACGGTCGTCGAGTTAACTCTCCTGGTTTTCCACGCCACAAAGGGCGAACTTCAAAAACACTTACAGCCTGGCCATCGATTTCGTAATCGTAATCAAGATCTTTTTTGATTTCAAGTGGAGCCAGAAGCAGACACCACTGCCCGACCAAATAGTCAATATCCCCTAGCTGTTCAATGCTAAATGCCATACCTGATTAGTTATCCCAGAAAGTAAAACTGATCAATCAATTTTATTTCAAACATAGCCATTATGAATTATGGGTGAAATGATTACAGTGGATATAGACGTCCTCAGACTAAATGAAGCTCAACTCTCTTGCCCAAGGCCGCCGCATACTTTCTTAGGGTAGTTAGGCTTGGGGAATGTTTGCCAGTAGCCAGAGAGCTTTCTAATCTAGCAATAGCCGGGGTTTGCGTTCCCATCTTTTTTGCCACTTGAGCTTGCGTTAATCCAGCCTCTTTCCTTGCCGTAAGAATCTCATCAAGAATAGCAAATTCAGTGCGATCAAGTTCTTTGACTGCGGCTTTTACAGCGGGCTTTTTAAGCATTTTGCTTATCATTTGTTTATGGGTAAGCATTTTTGTTTTCTTCTGCGTTGTCATTTTTTCCACTCCTTCATACGTGCTTTCGCAATCTTTAATTCTTTCTCAGGCGTCTTTTGAGTCTTCTTAATAAAGCTATGGAGCATCACTATTTCTTTCTCCACCATCGTACAAAAGAAAACTCGGGCGATACCTTCAGCCCCTTTAAGTCTTAATTCAAATAAGCCGCCGCCAAATGAATCCGTATGAGGCAAGCCTAAATTCGACCCATGCTCAATCATTCGAGTGGTCAATCCAATATAGCGAGCTTGAAGCGTGTCGGGAAGATTCATAATGTCTTCTTGAACCTGCTCGCTGTAATAAAGGATGGAATAGCTCATCTGTGTATGTTAACAAATTTGTTAACATTTAGCAAGAGTAAATTGTCTTTTAAAGCACCAGTCTAGAGACGGAATTAAACATCCTAGGCCCTGGTCGATTCCGCCCCGGGCCACCAAGAATCTCAATAGCCCACTAGTTGGGCTATTTTCTTTTGTGCATGCTGAGTTTATGACTATCAATGTCATAGTTTCATGCTCTAATGCTACTCAATATGATCACTATAGTTATTGCCTCCTATCGATACGGACACCTTGCCGCCCATTGCATCGAGTCCCTGCTTTCCCAAACCATATCGCCTACAAGAATTTTATTTGTTGATGATGGCGGTTTAGACTGCAACCATCTGCCAAGCTTATATCCTGATATCGAATATGTATTGAGAGAGGAGAATCTAGGGGTTGTAGATAACTTTCAAGACATTCTATCCAGAGTAGATACTGAATATGTTCTATTTATAGGGGCTGATAATTGGTTGCGTTCAGACGCGATTGAGTTGTTATCCAAGACCAGTGCCGATATTGTTACTTATGACGTTATTGTTACTGGTGAATTAAAGGAAGACATCCTCATGCGATTACCTATCCAGGCATTTCCTCATCAGGGTGATTTGTATTGGAATCGTCAGGATCAGCATCATGGATCAATGATGTATCGCACAGCTCTTGGACAAAAAATTGGATACAAAAAGAGATATGAGCATGGAGTCCACCCCCAAGAAGATTGGAATCTTTGGGATAAGATGCTCCAACAGGGCGCTACAGTAGCCAGCCTCAAGGAGGGGCTTTTATTTTATAGGAGACATCGAGAAAATTTTTTGAAATATTCTCATGAAACCTCGCAATTAAAAGAGCTAGAGGTAAATTAACTTTTGAGGGCGAGCCAGAGTCAGGCATCCTGGGCCCTGGTCGATTCCGCCCCGGGCCACCAAGATTCACAATAGCCCACTTGTTGGGCTATTTTCTTTTGAGGTCCGGAAGGGTCGGCCGCCATCGGCCTCGGATAGACCGTCTTTATCCTCGACTAAAACTGCCCCTTAAAGGGACCTACTCAATTTTTGGATGAACATCCGCCTTATTCAGTTCACTTAAAGGCCCTGTTGGCATCGTAGCCCCGACGGCATTTAATGAGTAGCCTTTTGACTGCCAATAAGCCAAGGCATAGGGCCCTGCTGGTACAACCGTAACAAAGCCGTATAAATCCTCTGGTCTAGAGCCTACAGCCTTGGCGGCGTTATTACAAATTTCAAATTTAACACCTTGTTTGGCAAAGTTACTCGCACGCTCGACTACATCTTTATATTTCGCATAGTTACGCTTGTCAAATACCACCAACTCCGGCCCATGCGACACAATTACGACCTTGATGGGCTCAAAATCATGCGGACCATATTCGGCGGTTGCTTTGAGTAATGCGGCGAGATTATTAAAAACGCCATTGACACTTTTTGGATCCTGAAAATTAAAATCCCAAACAACTTTGAGTTGCTTAACAGATTCAATATCTTGGTAGCTTTGAAACTTGGCTGTTCCGTACTGCTCTACCTCAGAGGCGGCAAAAGCATGGCCTTGAAAAATGAACACGCTCAAAATAACCAGTAGCTTTAAATAATTCATAATTTATATCCTATTAAATTGAAGCGATCATTTTGCTTTACAACACAATTTATTTACTAATACTTTTCTTATATGCTCATAACTATGCCCCAAGGGGCCAGCTGAAGTGTTTTTTGTACCTAGTAGGGTTGTCCACTACTACTCTCGGATATCCCTACCTAGAGGCGTCCTTTTAAAGGACAGTTTATTAATTGGGGATTTGTCATCCCTGCGTCCGTCAAGCGTCCATTTAAGCGACGCTCATCCATGGTCAGTGCTTGCGATGTCGTTTTAAACGACAAAATCATAAAAAGCATAAAATTAATCAATGAGAAGGATCTGCGTCGCCCTCTGCCTTAGTCTATTTGCCAGCTTGATTCATGCGGCAGTGATGCCTATTGAGCTACCAGCTAATCAATCTCA
>NZ_OANS01000011.1 GCF_900205755.1 Polynucleobacter meluiroseus
CCGTTTTACCGATAGCCAAATCATGGGCATCCTCAAGCAAGCCGAGGCTGGCATGCCAGCCCCAGAGCTATGCCGTGAACACGGCATTAGCATTGCTAGCTTTTACAAGTGGCGCGCCAAGTATGGCGGTATGGATGCCTCACTAATGTCTCGCGTCAAAGAGCTTGAGCTAGAGAACGCTCGATTAAAGAAGATGTATGCGGAGGTTCAGCTCCAAGCTGATGTCCTTAAAGAAGTCTTACAAAAAAAGTAACTCGGCCATCTCGTAGGCGCGAGATGGCCAGCCAACAAGTTCACAGTGGCCGAATGAGTATCCGTTTAGCTTGCGATACCTTTGTCATTAGTCAGACTTGCTATCGCTATCACCCGAAGCTATCGACCGACAATGCCCTCATTGCCGATTGGCTGGTACGCCTCACCCAAAATCAACGGAACTGGGGTTTTGGGCTTTGCTTCTTGTACTTACGTAACGTCAAAGGCTTTACCTGGAACCATAAGCGGGTCTATCGCATCTACCGGGAGTTAGAACTGAACCTTCGGATCAAGCCTCATAAACGCTTGGTTCGCGAGAAGCCTGTGCCATTGGTAGTACCTGAAGGCATCAATCAAACCTGGTCAATCGACTTCATGCATGACCAGTTGCACGACGGCAGATCTATCCGCTTATTTAATGTGATTGATGACTTTAATCGGGAAGCCTTAGCCATCGATATTGATTTTTCTATGCCAGCAGCCAGAGTGGTTCGCTCACTCGATCAAGTGATTGAGTGGCGTGGAAAGCCCCTCAAGGTACGCTGTGATAATGGGCCGGAACTCATCAGTAGCGTGCTTGTGCAATGGGCTGCGAAACATCAAATAGAGATAACTTATATCCAACCAGGTAAGCCACAACAAAATGCATACATTGAAAGATACAACCGCACCGTGCGTTACGATTGGCTTAATCAATACCTCTTTGAGTCAATTGATGAAGTTCAAGACTTTGCTACCGATTGGATGTGGACATACAATCATGAAAGACCGAACATGGGCTTAGGTGGAATTACACCAAAGCAAAAACTAGCACTTGCAGTACCAGCTTCTACTTTTAGCTTAAGTTAAAAATGGGGGGATTACC
>NZ_OANS01000005.1 GCF_900205755.1 Polynucleobacter meluiroseus
GAATCCAACCGTGAGATCTTGGCGATTGAAATTGATATTAGCCTGCCAGCAGCTAGAGTAGTGCGAACCCTAGAGCAACTAGAGGATATCCATGGTTTACCCAAAGCCATACGGCTCGATAACGGGAGCGAACTTCGGTCTGCCGTGTTCATGGGCTGGTGCGAAGAAAAAGGGATTGAACTGAAATTTATACAACCGGGTAAGCCTCAACAAAATGCGTTTATTGAACGCTTTAATAAAACCTACCGTCATGAAGTACTCAACGCGTATTTATTTGAAAACCTCAGGGAGGTGCGTGAAATAACAGAAAACTGGATCACTATTTACAACGAAGAAAGACCGCACAGCTCTCTTGGCAGAATATCGCCTAGAGACTATCGAGCACAGGCAGAAAACAACACTTTAGGAATGTCGGCTTGACGGGGGATACTACACAATGGCATGTCAGATCCATCACATTCCACTTAACCCCAAGGTTCTCGATGCCTATGCCACACCAAAAGCCAATACCTTAAAGCCATTGTTTTTAGTGTTGTTTAGCCTCATTTTTAGAGCTTCTAAGGCGTAGGTTGATTCAGTAAGACTCTAGGCGATGACTAAATAGTCCAACATTTTTGACTCATAAAAGCTATTACTAATATGTTCCCCATTTTAGGGCGGACACACATATTGTTTTAAATCAAAAAAGGTACAATAGAATCGCTTTAGACCTTAGAGCTGTCTTTGCATATTTTGACGACTACCGCACTGGCGTTGCAACACAGTTTAATCCTACGAGGCATTATGATTTCCATATTTCGTTTTATTAGAACTAAAAATTTCGCATTAATTTTTACTCCTTTTTTCTTTACTAGCGCTTTAGCTATCGACAGTAACGGTACTTCTACTTATGCTGGTTCTCAGCAACTTACTGCGACAGGCTTTCAATATAACTCTGGTACATCGACTGAAAGCTCCATCACTACCGTAACTGGTATTCGAGATGGAACTATTACCGGCAACTACTCCATTACCAATGATAGTTATTCAGGATCAACCTGGGGACTTCTAACGAGCCCCTCTTCAAACTTATCTCAATCACTGGTCAGCATTTTTCCTTCTGGGTATACAGCTCCAGCTGCAAGTGCTACTGCATCAACAACGACAACACCCCAAAGCAATCTCACAATTGGTGGTAATCAAGTCATCAGTTTGACGCCTTATGGTCCTGCGTATGGATCGGCATCAGGAGTCTTATCCGTGGTGGGTAGTTACAAAGATACTGTCAATACATATACCTCGGCTGGGAAGACTATTTATGCTGATCAAGGTTTTTTGTATGATGCAGCGCTGGGGGGACAGTTTACTAAGCTGACGATCCCAGTTTCAGTCACGCTTGTTAATAACACATCTAATTTTGTCCAAAACACCTTGGCGCATAGTCACTATGGCAACCAAGTTGTAGGCAATTATGACACTACCTTGGCTAATGGAAATGCATTTTCTTACAACACAACTACCGGAATTTATACTAGCTTGAATAAACCTGGTGCACTAAGTACTACGGCATATGGTGTCTATGGCGGAGTCAGCGGAAATGTAGTTGCTGGTGGCTATGCCAATGTAGTAACTAGCGCGTTAAATGGTACGGGTACCGTAGCGTATATTTATAACCAGCAGGGCACTGGAGCCTATGTTACCTATGTAGCACCAATTCCCACCGGGGCTCCAACTGGCACTACAACTGTGGCAACCCATTTTGAAGGGATTACTGGTGCTGGTGCAAGTAAGACCTATAACCTCGTAGCTGACTCCGTTGATTCAAATGGTAATGTCCATGCTTGGGTCGTTCATGTGGCGGCTGATGGGACATCAACCTGGACCGAAATTACCGCCCCAGCTTCAGCTCCTGGAGCCATAGTATCAGCCAACTCGATTTATCAAAATCAATTTATTGGTGTCTATACTTACAATGGAATTGTTTATGCATACGATCCAACTGTGCCAGGTATTTATACCCCTACTACCAATTCAGCACCCTTAACAAATAACAGCAATAGCGCAACAGCCTACACGCTTAATAATGGTGATGATTTTTTAAATACTTCTACCATCACAATGACAGGAACTAATAGCCAAGGTGTTACAGCTGTGGGAAACAATGAAGTGACCAATGCTGCAGCTGGAATAATCAGTGTGACGGGTGCTGGTAGCGCCGCAATCAAAATAACTGGTAGTAACAATACGATTTTGAACTACGGTACTTTAAATGCAGCTTCTGGAGCATACGCTATTCAACAAACAGATGCATCAAGTGGTACAACTATTATTAATGAATCTACCGGGGTTATCAATGGTCAGGTCTCTATTACTGGGGACTCCACAGCCCGTTTTGAGAATCAAGGTTATTTTGGAATTACTTCTTCTGGTGCAGGCGTTACCCATACCGTCACAGGAGTGTTTGCTCAAACGTCTTCTGGAACATTTGGATTACGCGTATCCCCAACGTCTGCTGACAAACTAGCTATAACAGGAACAGCGAAATTAGGCGGTACTTTGTATGTCACTGGTGCAAGCGGAACTTATAGCAATACTCGGTATACCTTACTGTCAACAACTGCTGGAATCAGTGGATCGTTTGCAGGCTACAGCACTAATCTTAGCAATGCGACTAATCTTTTTTATGATGCCAATAATGTTTATTTGAATATTTACCAATTTACTACCGCCAATACTCAACAATCTTTAGTAAATACTGCCAATGCCTTGCAGGGTACTTTTGCTTTACAAAATAGCGTTCTGGTTAACAGCTTTAGTTATGACTGTAATGAGTTTGGTGAGAATGGCATTTGTATTTCGGTTGGCGGTAGAAATACAGCCATTGCCAATACAAATGGGTTAAATAACTCTAGCGCACTCTTAATTGCAGCATATCGCGCTAGTAACAACGTGCGGGTAGGTGCTTATTTTGATCAAAATTTATCTTCCAGTAATCCTGGAGGTACTGTGCAATTGGGCAATAGCACTCCACTGATGGGGGCTTTTGTAGCTATTGCTCAAAGAACAGATGGCACTGGTGCTGAAGCTAAGTTTACTGCAGCTTATGGACAAAAGAATGCCACGATTACCCGTCAAGTAGTCAATAACACTGAGCCTGGCAGCGGATCTTCTACTCTATTTAGTAGCGGCGTACAGTTAGTTGCTAAGTATGGATTTGCGATGATGGATAAAATCATTATCGCCCCATATCTTGGTATGCGATATACCGCTAATAGTATGGGAGGGTATACCGAAGGAAGTTCTGCATCCGTGACTGCTCCGTTAACCTACCAAGCTCTAAATACTAATGCAACTACTGTTGTTGGTGGATTAGGCGCTTCGCATCAGTTGACATCGAAAACCACTCTATTTGGTAGTGCTGGTCTTGAACAGGATATTTCAACTTCCAACGGGACTTATAGTGCCAGTGGAATTAATGGCTTAACCCCATTTGGATTTAATTCCAATCCCGTTTACACAAGAGCTACTGCAAGTTTGGGAGCATCTTATTTGCTTGAGAAAAATCAATCAGTTTCAATAGTGGGTGCATATAGACAGGCTGCTTATCAATCCTTGAATTCAACCACGGGTATGATTTATTACACGATAGGCCTCTAATATATTGAATCGTTTTCCAGTGTGTTCGGGACCGCCACTTTATTTACTCAATCTAAAAAGACAAAATTCCTACTAGCGTAGATATATAGAGTCTAAATTTATCGTCTAAATGCCACACTACCAATCTAGTTACACAGAAGTTACACATACAAATTCAGCAGGCGTAACCCACTGTTTTGTATGTGGTTTTAACAACGTAACTATTGAGTGGGAATAGGCGGCATCGCTCTACCGTTGCCTATGGATGAATTACGAGAAACCGCTCTTGCATTATTGGTGAGCACCGATGCGCAATTTAAAGTAAGTCAGTTGCACTCCTTGTTTACTCAATATCAGCAGCAAGATGTAGCCTTAAATCCCTCAAAGCAATTTGACTGTGAAAGCCTTGATCTTCCGGGTCGCCCAGTAAAGCCAGAGCTAGTTCCGCCTTTGCGGGCCCCCAAGAGAAGAATGGATACGATTGAAGGCAGAGCCATTCTTTGGCATTCTCTAGCCCATATCGAATTTAATGCGATGAATCTCGCTTTAGATGCTATTTGGCGCTTCCCAGATATGCCCAAGGAGTATTACGAAGATTGGTTAAAGGTTGCCAAAGAGGAGTCTTACCATTTCAGCTTAGTCAATCAGCATATGCAATCTTTTGGATTTAGCTATGGCGATTTTCCAGCTCACAATAGTTTGTGGGAAATGGTTGAAAGAACCACTGATTCTGTTATTGCCAGAATGGCCTTAGTTCCAAGAACCATGGAGGCAAGAGGTCTCGATGCAGTTCCCGGAATTCGGGATCGCTTTGCACAAATCAAAGATAGCAAAGGAGTAGAAATACTCGAGATTATTCTTCAAGACGAAATCGGTCATGTCTTCATTGGAAATCACTGGTTTAATTTTTTATGTGCTGGTGAAAAAGTATCTCCGATCACCGCTTATCGAGAATTAGCCAAAAAATACCATGCGCCCACATTAAGAGGGCCGTTTAATTTTGAAGCGCGGCAGCAAGCAGGATTTTCTTCTGAAGAGCTGAGCTTACTTGAATCGCCCATCGAGAAACGGATGCAGGCAGTATGAAGATACTCAGTCTGATTCCGCCGATGACGCAGCTCAATACGCCGTATCCTTCTACGGCGTATCTCACTGGTTTTTTGCGCTCACAAGAATTTGCAGCAGTCCAAGAGGACCTAGCCTTAGCTTTAGTGCTCAGATTCTTCACTCCAGAAGGTTTGGCGGAGATTCAGGAGGAAGCGCTTAAGTTGCCTGAAGAAAATCGCAGTGCCAGCGTGAACTTCTTTCTTGATTATTTTGCTGATTATCAACACAGCATTGCTTTGGCCATTGCATTCTTACAGGGGCGTGACAGCACGCTGGCTCATCGGATTAATAGTCGCAGCCTGCTGCCAGAGGGGCCACGCTTTGCCTCTTTAGATGCCTATGATGAAGAAGAGGATGGGGACTCATTAGCATGGGCCTTTGGCGCCTTAGGTTCGCAGGATCGGGCGCGCCATTTAGCGACTCTCTATCTCAATGATTTATCAGATGTCTTGCGCGATGCTGTGGATGACCGCTTTGAGTTTGTTCGCTACGCTGAATCCTTAGCGAGTAGCCAGCCTACCTTTAATCCGCTAGCGGATGCCTTGGCTGCAAGCCCCACATTAATGGATTCGCATCTACAAGTATTAACTCGGGCCTCTATAGAAAAACACCAGCCGAGTTTGGTGTTGTTGTCAGTACCTTTTCCCGGTGCGATGTATGCCGCTTTGCGAATTGCTCAGACCATCAAAATCATTGATCCACAGATTAAGGTGGGTTTGGGTGGCGGGTATGTCAATACCGAGTTGCGTGAGCTCTCAGACCCCCGCATTTTTGATTTTGTAGATTACATTTCCCTAGATTCTGGAGAGCGACCCCTGTTGGCCCTCATCGAGCATTTGAATGGTAAGCGCTCAGCAGAGAGATTGGTGCGGACATTTATCCGCAATGCTAACCATGAAGTCCGCTACATCAATTGGCAAGAGCCAGATGTTCCATTTGAGAAAGTGGGCACTGCTACTTGGGATGGACTGCCCCTCAATTCGTATTTGTCTTTATTAGATATGCTCAATCCGATGCATCGTCTGTGGAGCGATGGGCGTTGGAATAAGCTCACTGTTGCCCATGGCTGCTATTGGAAAAAATGCAGCTTCTGTGATGTGAGTCTTGATTACATTTCACGCTACGAGACTGCTTCAGCCAGTCTATTGGTTGATCGCATTGAAGCGATCGTTGCTGAGACTGGTCAGACTGGATTTCATTTTGTAGACGAGGCTGCACCACCGAAGATCTTGAAGGCGCTTGCTGAGGAATTAATCCGTCGCAAAGTCATTATTTCTTGGTGGGGAAATATCCGCTTTGAAAAAACCTTTACCCCTGAGTTGAGTGAGTTATTAGCGCAAAGCGGATGCATAGCCATGTCGGGTGGCTTAGAGGTTGCTTCGGATAGATTACTAGAGCTCATGAAAAAAGGGGTGTCCGTAGAGCAGGTAGCCCTCGTAACCAAAGGCTTCTCGGATGCAGGAATTTTGGTGCACGCCTACCTAATGTATGGCTTCCCGACGCAAACCGTTCAAGAGACAGTGGACGCCTTGGAATATGTCCGTCAGTTTTTCGAGAATGGCTGTATTCAGAGTGGCTTTTTTCATCGCTTTACTTGCACGGTACATTCACCAGTAGGTAAGGATCCGCAAGCCTATGGCATCTCCTTAGCGCCATTGCCTGAGATTAGCTTTGCAAAGAACGACATCGGGTTTATAGATCCGAGCGGAGTAGATCATGATCTTCTTGGCATGGGTCTAAAGAAGGCAATTTACAACTTTATGCACGGCGTTGGCTTTGAGCAAGAGGTTGATGCCTGGTTTGAGATGCCAGACATCCCGAAAGCGAGCATTGCCCGTAATAAGATAGCCAAAGTCTTGCAGCTTATATAAACTTCATCATATTGATCTAGTCACCAATCATCATTACTGAGGTAACCCTATGAATTTATCTCGCCGTACTTTCATCGCATCGGCTGCCTTAGCGCCAGTGGCCTGTAGCAGCCTTTCTTATGAACACGGTATCCCCGTAGCTCAGCCTAAGCCGCTGCCACTGGTTCGTCCTCCCCAGGTCGGACAAGAGTGGAGCTACCTTAAGAAGGATGTATTTAACGGTCAAACCCTGGGCTTAATCAACGAGCGGGTTACCAGCCTTGGCTCCCCAATTACGATTGAACGCACTACAGCGGTTGGTGGTCGACTCCCTACTGAAATACAAACAAGCTGGGGAATGGTTGCGACGGATACGCAATGGGCCCGCGTACTCCAGTTCAATCCCGCGTTACCACTTTGGCCATTGCAGCTATCCAATAGTTGGGCGCAACAATTTAATACTAAATATAGCGTGGCAGGCTACCCCGCTACTCAGTTGAATTGGCAAGAATATATGAGCGTACAGGGCTGGGAAAAGATTACCGTTCCCGCCGGTGAGTTTATTGCCCTGCGCTATCAGTCATTGATCAACTACGAAAGTGATGATCCCAATAAGGTGGACTGTATTCATAAAGAAACCACTTGGTTTGTTCCTCAAATTGGGCGTTGGGCTGCTCGCGAAGTCTCTGGTTCTTACCGAATACAGGGTCAAGTGGGGGCGGTCATTCTAGAGGGAAGTTTTCAGTGGCAACTGACTGCTTATAAGTAATCACTAGTAATGAAAATTCACCAGCTTTTGCTCTTATGTGTGGCTGTGACATTGACTGCTTGTATTGCATCACAACCCTATCCTGAAGGCATTCCCCTAGTTGCCCCAATATCTCCACCAACAGTGAGAGCGCCACAAGTAGGGCAGCAATGGGTTTATGAAGTTCGCAATGTGTTTAACCGCGAACTCGTCGACATCGTCACCGAAAGAGTCGCCTCGGTCGGCCCGCAAGTGCGGATTGAGCGTAGCGGCCTAAAGGCAGGCCAGTTGCCCGATGAGATTCAAGGCCCATGGGGCTATGTCATTCAAGACCCTTTTTGGAATCCACCCCAACGGTTTTTGCAGCCATCCCCTATATGGCCCGAACAGTTGCTCATCGGCGGATCGGGTTTTTATCCAACCCGTTATCAGGTGGTGGGTTATCCAGACAGTAGTTACTACTGGGATTTAAATCTCAAGGCGGTTGCTTGGGAGCAGATAGCGGTACCTGCCGGCGTGTTTATAACCCTAAAGTATCAAAGAGAGGCGCCTTATTTTCAGAGTAATGATGTCTTTCGGCTTGCTAATGCGCGTACTGAAGATGTCTGGCTTGCCCCAGAAACTGGCCGCTGGGCTATTCGCCGCGGTTATGGGCGCTACATACTGGGCGGGATGAACTGGAGCGGGGCTCTTTGGGAGGATTACTTGGAATGGGATCTAATCTCCTGGAAGTAAGTAAACCGCTTAAAATCAGCTGTAATTATGTATACCGTTAAAGAACTTTTCCCCACCCTGCAGGGTGAAGGTGCACACGCAGGCCGTGCTGCTATTTTTTGCCGCTTCGCCGGCTGCAATCTTTGGAGTGGACGGGAAGAAGATCGCGCCACAGCCGTTTGCCAATTTTGTGACACCGATTTTGTGGGCAGTGACGGCGCTGGTGGCGGTAAATTCGAGAATGCCGAGCTACTCGCAAATGCGATTGAGGATGCCTGGCTGAGTACTGGCGCAGGGCCACAACAACGTTATGTCGTATTTACGGGCGGCGAACCACTCTTACAGCTAGATGCCGCTTTAATTGAAGCATTGCACGGCAAAGGGTTTTCGATCGCCATTGAAACCAATGGAACGATCAAGGTTCCCAAGGGAATTGATTGGGTCTGTGTAAGCCCTAAAGCCGGCTCTGATCTGATAGTGTTGCAAGCGGATGAAATTAAATTGGTCATTCCGCAGTCTGGTCATCAAGCCTTGGAAAGTCTATTAGCGCGTTTCGAGGGCATGGATTATCGCAATCGTTTCTTGCAACCCATGGATGGTCTGACCTTAAAAGAAAATACCGCCTTAGCCGTGCGTTTATGTCAAAAGCGTCCATTGTGGCGTTTGAGTGTGCAAGCGCATAAGATGATCGGCATTCGGTAATTAGGTCAAAGTCTCAAATAAGAATGAAAATAAAATATGTCCAATAAGTCAAAAGCCATCTCCATCACCCGTCGTCTAGAGTTCGATGCAGGTCATCGCATTCCAAATCATGATGGACAATGCAAGCATCTCCATGGCCATCGCTATGCGATTGAGGTCACCCTCACGGGCGTGATCGCCAATCACCCTGGCCAAGCAGATGATGGCATGTTGCTCGACTTTGGCGACATTAAGCGCTTAACCAATCAATACGTAGTCGAGCCTTGGGATCATGCATTCTTAGTAGCAAAAGAAGATGTAGCTTTAGTAGCATTCCTCAATTCTTTACCCGATCATAAGACCGTGGTCATGGACTCGGTGCCTACCGTTGAAAACTTAGGTAACGCTGCCTTTGCAATACTAGAGCCCATATTTGCTAAGGCCTTTGCAGGCAGCTTGCAATTAACTTCGTTACGCTTATACGAAACTCCTAATTGCTGGGTAGACATTACTCAGTCATAAGCACGGAACTCTACATGTCAACTGAGCTTGATCATCAATTTATGCAGCAAGCATTGGATCAAGCTCGACTAGCAGCCGCGGCGGGTGAGGTACCAGTAGGAGCCGTGCTAGTGCGTGATGGTGTTGTCATTGCAAATGGCTTTAATCAACCTATTGGACTTCACGATCCCAGTGCCCATGCAGAAATGCTCGCATTGAGATCTGCCGCCCTAACTGAATCTAATTACCGTTTGCCTGGCGCAACACTTTATGTCACGCTTGAGCCTTGTGTCATGTGTGCCGGTGCCATGCTGCATGCTCGTTTAGATCGAGTGGTGTTTGGTGCCAGCGATCCTAAAACAGGTGCAGCAGGCAGTGTCCTGGATATTTTTGCCGCAAAACAGATCAATCACCACACTCAAGTTGAAGGTGGCATCATGAGCGAGGAATGCGGCCAAGTACTGCGGGATTTTTTTAAGGAGCGGCGTTGAAGCACATTCATTTAATTGCGCCCTCCGGGGCTAGTCTAGATATACGTAGCCCCGCCGCTGGTGTTGAGGCACTGCAATCCTTGGGGATTGAAATTCACAATACCGCATGTTTTGAGCGGGTAGATCAACGCTTTGCGGGATCAGATGAACAGCGCCTTGCGGATATGAATGAGCTGAGCCAAGTTGATCCTGAGAAAGTAGTCATGGCCATTCGTGGCGGCTATGGATTGCATCGCTTGCTGCCCAATATTGAATGGGCAGCCATTGCAAGCAATATTGAACAAGGCTTGCAGATTTGTGGGCACAGTGATTTCACAGTATTTCAATTGGGGCTATTAGCGCAGACGGGCGCAATTAGCCTCGCTGGCCCCATGCTCAATTTTGATTTTGCTAGTCTTAACGATGCTGGTGTAGTAATGCCACCCAACAACTTTACTTGGCAACATTTTGTGCAAGCAATGGATGCGCGCACCTTGGATTGCCAAGTAACAGCGCCGCAAACATATCTGGGTTCAATGCCGCAGGGAGCTTCCTCTGGGATATTGTGGGGCGGTAATTTATCTATCCTCGCTGGCTTAGTGGGAACCCCTTATTTACCCAGCGTAAATCAAACTCGTGGTGGCATCTTATTTTTAGAGGATGTGAATGAGCACCCCTACCGAGTGGAGCGGATGTTGATGCAATTACTCGATGCGGGTATCTTAAGCAATCAAAGCGCCATCCTCTTGGGAGGGTTCACTGCCTATCGCCTACATGATCACGATCGTGGCTATAGCCTGGAGAGTGCTCTTAAGGCTATCCGTCAAAGGTTGCCACAGCATATCCCGATCTTGACCGATCTGCCGTTCGGCCATCAACCAGAAAAGCTCACCTTGCCAGTAGGTGCACAAACGAACCTAAATTACGATGCCAATGGATTTACTATTCAGTCTCGTTGGTAATGCGTTTTTGTCACAAAAAGGTCTTTATGCTCAATCACCGACTTTTGCGAATCAGCCTCATTCTTGCAATCCTCTCGATTCTCTTTTCTGCGAGTGCCGCCATGGCTATTGAAGAACCCAAATATACCGTGCTTGAAAAATCCACTCCATTTGAACTGCGCGAGTACGTGCCGCTGATTTTGGCTGAGGTAGAGGTAGCAGGGGATATGGATGATGCATCTAGCCAAGGCTTTCGTTTGATCGCTGCTTATATCTTTGGTAAAAACCAAGCCAAGAACAAAATGAATATGACGGCACCAGTGACGATTGAGTCCAAAGATACCAATCTAAGTCAACGTATTGCGATGACGGCACCCGTCACGATACAGGAGTCTAAGCAGACTAAGCCAAATGAGCCAGCATCTAATAAGAACTTATGGATCGTGTCATTTGTGATGCCAAGCGAGTACACGCTTGCGGATTTACCTCAACCACTTGATGACAGAGTACATATTAGAGAGTTGCCTGCGGAGAAAAAGGCGGCGATTACTTTCTCTGGCCGGTACAGTGAAGAGAAGGTCTTGGAGAAAACCCAAGAACTACAAGCTTGGATGAAAACCCGTCAATTGAAGGAGGCGAGCGATCCGCAATTTGCGCGTTACAACCCGCCTTGGACACTACCGTTTTTTCGTCGCAATGAAGTGTTGATTCGTGTAAGCGATTAAGTTAAAACAAAACTTGTCAGACCTCAACACTTTTCAACAGAAATTTAGCGCCCTCATTTTGAGCCAGAGCGCTAATTAAAAAAGGTAGTGCTTCTTGCAATTGCTTTTCTAGCGTCCAGGGTGGATTAATCACAAACATGCCACTTGCCTGCAAACGTCGCTCACCCGGTGAATTTTCTACGCGCAGTTCAGCTTGAAGCCATGAGCGTGTATGCGCTGCGGCAATCTTTTTGAGTCGATCCGGCAAGGCTGTGGATTCTCTTCTGGCAATGATGGGGTACCAAATGGCATAGCAGCCAGTGGCGAAGCGTTGCAAAGCCTCCTCTAAAGCCAACTCTAGGTTGCGATAGTCTTGTTTGTCCTCATAAGATGGATCAATGAGTACCAGGCCACGTCTACTGGGGGGTGGCAATAGACCCTTCAAGCGCGCAAAGCTATTTTCTGCATAGATATCAATTTGCTTTGCTTGCGGCAGTTGCGTGATGTTGTGACGCAAGATGTCGATTTCTTTTGGATGGAGCTCAAACAGCTTTAACCTATCCTGAGGCCGCAACATACGGGCCAGCAAAAATGGTGAGCCGGGATAAAGATCCAGCTCAGCGTTGCCATTCTCAGCTTGAATGGCTTGCAAATAAGCTAGCACCACTGCACTCACGGACTTACCCGATTGTGTACCTTGCTGAGCAAATTGCTGCAAGCGATATATCCCTTGATCAGCCTCTTTGCTGATTGCCGCAAAGCCGTCTTTTAGGTGATAAATGCCAGCACCGGCATGGGTATCCACTACAGTAATAGCACCCGGTTTTTCTTGTAGATACTCAAGCAATAAGAGTGAGATCAGATGCTTCAATATATCTGCATGACTCCCCGCATGAAAGGCGTGGCGGTAACTAAACATCGCTAAACATAGTCCTTTAAATACTCTTTTTAAGTTGGGCTTTAACAAAGAATGTCAAAGTAATGGCAATGAGTATTGCCGCTCCATATTGCAGAGGCAAGTTTAGGGTGAGATCCATGGTTTCAGTTAACAACATATATATGGCAAGAGCTCCTGCACAGGCAACAAACCTTGGCCCAATCTGAGTTGGCACTAATTGAGTGCTCGGAATGTAGCGAGCGACGCTGGCACCTATTAGCCCGCACCACAAGCCAATAGCAGCTCCACCAAGGACATCAGTAAGCCAGTGAGCTCCAACCCCGATACGGGAAAGCCCAACTAAGCTTGCAACGATGAAGACCCAAAACATTGAACGACGGGATGCTGGTTTGCAGGCGAAATAGAGCGCAGCAGCTACAGCAAAGGCAGTTAGCGTATGACCGGAAGGAAACGCTTTTTGCAGGAGCGGTTCACCAATACGATGAAAATCAACTTCATTGAGGATTGCTGCTGGTCGGGGAAACTCAAACCATGCCTTCAGGAAAGAGCTCAGTATCGCGCTCATAATACCCGCAACTATTCCCGAGCAAAGCATCCGAGGCGCTAGTAACAGCAGAGGAAAACACACCGCAAAAATACCCCAGCCATTACCAAGAAAAGTAAACCAAGCCCAAAGTGTATCGGGCAGAAAGGCCGTCCCGCGATTAAGAAATAAAAAAGTCGATGTTTGCAATCCGCCTTGATAAAGGAGTGCGACTACTGCCAACAGCAGGATGGGAGCGCACCAAACCCAAACTGCACAAACCTGCTGGCGAATGGCCGGCTTATCCGTCATATTAATTAGCGTGACTTTGCTTGATCTGCTTCATGCAGTTGATAGGTCATTTTTTCCAAAACCTGTGGAACGGTAATGGCCTGCATACAGACATTATTTTGGCAAGGGGTTTTGCGGTGATTGGCTGCGCTCACACAAGGGGAGCAGGCGAGGTTAGCGGTAATGGCAATCGAGTTACCAACTGAGCCGTAAAGGGCTGGCGTCTCTGGGCCAAATAAAACCACAGTTCGTAAAGGAGTGACTGCCGAGAAATGACCAGGACCTGAGTCATTCGTCACCATCACATCAGATAAGGTATAGAGCGGTGGCAGCTCTGCAAAGCTTACTTGCCCGGCGAAGTTTAAGGCTTTCTTAACCTGCGCATCTACCCGCACTTTTTCTACATAATCAAACTCCGCAGCAGATCCCGTAATCAGAATTAAATCCTGCGGGAATCGTTCGTGCAGCGCTTGGATGAGCTCAGAAAAGCGCGCTTGCGCCCAGCGTCTTTGTGGCAGTAAATCACTTGCATTGGGATTGACCAAAATTAAGCGCTGTTGACCGTGGGTAAATTCAATACCGGCTTCCTTACTGAGTTTTTCTATTCGAAGCTGAACGCGCTCTAGCGCTTTGGGGTCAATTTCAGCTTGCTGTAAACGAACTTCAGAATCCGCAATATGAATCTTGCTAAAGGGAATCTCAATCTCTTTGGCAAAGGCCGCGTAAACCAAAGAGAGAAAATTTTTGGTGATATGAATATGCGGGTTGTAATGAACCTTGCGGCCTAACATCGTGCCGCGCCATAATCCTTCACCATGAAAAATATCGTAGCCAACTCGGCGGCGAGCGCCACACAGACCAGTAAGCAAGGCGGTGAAACGTGAAAACAATTCCAAATCAATTACGGTATCGATTCCTTGCTGACGTGACCATACCAAGAAGCGCAAAGTATCTTTAATCAAGCTTGCCAAACCTGAGGAATCAATGGTGAAGATATTTTCTGGTTTGACTGTGTTGAGTAATGTCAAACTGGCGCTATTACTTTTAAAGATCAAAAAGAATAATTCTGCGCCGCGTGCTTGCGCATCGCGCATGGCAGGGTCTACCAATATTGCACTACCCATCTCAGAGAGCTCAATGAACAGGAGTTTGCGAGGGGTATCTGTGTCGCGATGGATGCTATTTTTAATGCCATCTATCAAAGCCACTATAGGGCTCACTAAGGCGCATAGCGGCACACCAACCCAATGGTCAATTGCGCGCATCGTATTAACGCTAATACTCATAATTTGACTTTAAAAGTTTATTTTCGTTTTAATAAAAAGTAGGCACCGGGTAAAACAGCAATCACCGTAATTGCACCATAACTAATCGATGCGAGAACAGTAATGGAGGGGTTCACCCCCCACAGTGCCAGCACCGAGGAAAGGGTTGCTTCGCGCAAACCCCATCCAGAAATGCTAATAGGAAGCATGAGCAAAAGACTGAGCGCAGGGAGGCCGATCATGAGAGCTTCAATGGGAGCATTGACACCATAGGCTTTGAGGCAACAAAAGAGCGTCAAAATTGTCAGGAAATGAATGCTGACGGCAAAAGCAGCTTGGGCAGTATTCATGGGCCAAGCAAATGCGAGCTGCAAGCCTGGCATGGCGTTCATCATCTGAAAGCGTTGCAAAAATTGGTTTAATAATTGGCGCGTTGGTGTCCAGACTAAACCTAGGGCGAGCACGATCAGGCCAAGGGCGGTTGCACCGATGACCAAATAACCCAAATCTTGCCCCCAAATGGCTAGGGTAGCGCCACCGATCACTAGGCCAATGCCGCCAAGTAGATTGTTGCCTACCACGCCTATAAAGCGGTCAATGAACGCCATCGCAAAGCTCAGGCGTAAGCGTGGCGGGGCATGATCTATGTCAACTGCCTGATGCAACTGAGCATCCAACTTTTTTTCTTGGGCAAGCTCACCACCTTGAGTCAGGTGGGTTGCCGTAATGGCTCGATAGCTATCCCCGCCAATGGTGCTGGGTAAACCTTGATTTACTAAGCCGCCAGCAAAATAGAGGCCAATATAAGAGAAGGTACGCCTAGGGAAGCCCACTGCCTCCATAAACTTTCCCCAACGAAAGCCTCCCAAAAGAAAGGCGAGAGTCATGCAGGCTAGAGCTAATAAAAACCAAATTGGTTGCAGTTGAATTTCAGAATGCAGTAAGGAATTCCAATCAATGCCGCTAGTCGCTTTCCATAGCAATAATAGTGACAGCACAATGCGGATGGATGGCCAGATCTTCTTTAGCATGATTTTCCACCTTGGACTGGCTTTAAGGGTGGATTGGGGTTGTGAACTCATAGGCGTTAGGATAATGCCTTGCGAGTCTAAGGTCTTGAATTTGATAAATTAGCGTACTAAATCAGCGCCTCTCCAGTTTGTACACAGGCTGAAGTCAAATGTCGATAAAAGCTGCCCAAAACGACGTGTTTCTAGACTATCTAAAAGTCGACAGCTCTCAAAGCCGGCGCCTTTTCCCGTAGGGGGCACGTATGACAAGCCTGACCAATTGAGCAAAATCACATTGGCACCCAAGGGTAACTGCCCAAACCAGAGGTCAAATTGGTCTTGCCGTTGATCTAAAACATAGACAGGTAAAGGCTGAGCATACCAAGCTGCACGACTACCTAAGGTCCAATTCTGAACGGCAATGCCAGTAGCATTATTGGCATGAGCGAGTTCGGCCGCTTTTTGACCAGCGCTCTGCCAGCCATAGAGATCCGCCATCGGATTGGCCTTCAGGTTGGCGGATGGAGGCCCGCCAGCCAAGACAAAACCAAAGCCGATGAGGCACAAAGCTATTTGCACAATGAATAAGCTACTAATCAGGCGTCGCCGTTGTTGAGACCAAGCTTTCGCTAAGCCTATGCCAATAAAGGGGGCTAAACAGAACCAGGCTGGCGTGGTCCAGTGGGGTAGGCTGCCACCACCTGAAAGCGCGGCAAAGATCGTGAAGGGGACAAAAAAGAAGCTCAATAGAGCAAGTAGGGTGAGTCGATGGTTGCGCCAACCCTGTTTTAGAAAGAAATACACTCCCACCACCATGAGCGGTCCAAAACAGGCAATTTGTATCCCAATAAATGCCGCGACTCTGCGCAAGGCCCATGTGCCTCCAGCGCCGTGTGCAATTTGATATTTGAATGAAATCCAATCATTTACCCAGTTCCAATAAAAGACGGGGCTGATCAAGACGCAGGCAATGATGCCAGCAAGCCAAAAGCCAGGTTGATTAATCCAAGGCTTTCTTTTTGCACTTAAAAAAACCATGAGTAAGGCAACGACGGTAAAAACAGCGGTGTATTTACTCAGACCAGCTAGCCCCAGTAAGACCCCAGTAATAATCCAATCACCCAATGAGAAGCGCTCTTTGCGTAACCAACGCAACGCCATCAACATGAGACCCAAACTCAGCGGGGTCAGCAAGGTATCAGGTAGTAGGCCAATCGATAGCACATGGGGCAGGGGGGCTGCTATTACCGCTAAGGTCGCCATCAAGCCACAACTTGGTCCCGATGGTAGTACATTCGTCAAATAGCCAGAGCTCCGACCTTGAATCACATCATGCAGCTCGAGTGTGATTCGATAAACTAAAGAGACAGAAATCAGCCATAAAGCTTCGGGGATTAGGCGAATTACCCCTTCGCTAGTAGTCAGCGCAATTAAAGGCCATTGAATCCACCCGACAAGCGGGGGGTGATCAAAGTAACTCCAGGCCAAATGCTGTGCATACAGGGCGTAGTGCGCTTCATCGACCGAGAACCCAAAGGAGAAGCCTAGGGCAAGATGGACGATTGCCACTATGCAAATGCTGATTACTGCCCAACTAGAAGGTGATGGATGGCGCATCTGGATCTTTATCGAATAGATTCAGGCAATTTTAGACTTAGTTGGATCATTCTTTGGGACAATCGCACTATGTCTAGACATCCCGATCGCCCCGAAACTGTATTAATGCATTGGAAAAAAGCGGTTGGCTGCCTGGGTGTAGCGCTGCTATTCACCTTCAGTGGCTGCGCAGGATTTAGTGACAACACCATTCAAGATGAGTCTGGTCAGGCGGTGAATTTGGATCAACTACCAGCACAAGAGAATTTACCCAAGTTCTCCGCGGGGCAGCCGGGCTCTGCTACACCTGAAGGCTGGCATTTCTATCGCATCGCTCCTTATAAAAAGAATACAAGCTACCGTCTAGAGGGCTATCAAGGCATAACGGTGTTGAGTGCGAACGCAAAAACTTCAGCGTCTGGATTGGCAGTGAAGTTGCGTCCCCGTTCTGCACAGAATCTTTGGCTGAAGTGGGAATGGAAAGCAACTACGGCATTAGACAGGGCAGATAATGCTGATAGAGCCAACGATGATTCCCCGCTCCGGATTTTGGTGGCCTTTGATGGCAATAAATCAAAACTGTCTTTGAAAGAAAAACTCAACTTCGAAATGGCCAATTTAATTAGTGGCCAAGAGTTACCTTACGCCACCCTGATGTACATTTGGTCGGGCAAAACGCCAGTCAATACCGTACTGAATAACGCACTTACTTCGCAAGTCAAAATGATCGTCGTAGATTCTGGCTGGGAGAATTTGGGAGAATGGCGCAAGCACGAAAGAGACTTGGCGAGTGACTACCAACGGGCTTATGGAGAGACCCCTGGCGCAGTCATTGGCATTGCAATCTTGACTGATACCGACAATACCAAGTCTGAAACCCGAGCGTTTTACGGCGATATGGAATTGATTCGCAAGAACGCTAAACAGTAGGCCAAAATAAATACGTAAATACGTAAATACGCTCTTTGCCTAATGAATATTGCGAGGACGCCAGCGTTTCAATAAGAGGGCATTACTCAGAACACAAAAGCTTGACAGTGCCATAGCGCTGCCTGCCAACATAGGGGATAAGTAGCCAAAAGCTGCCAAGGGGATGCCAATAGCATTAAAGGCAAATGCCCAAAATAAGTTCTGTTGAATCTTGCCCCAAGTCTTTTTAGAGATATCAATTGTGTCGGCAACAAGCAGGGGGTCACCGCGCATTAAGGTAATGCCAGCTGCTTGCATGGCTACATCGGTACCAGTCGACATCGCCATGCCGACATCAGCCATTGCAAGGGCTGGGGCATCGTTAATGCCATCACCCACCATAGCCACCCAATGATGCTGCTTACCGTTATTTGAATGTTGTAGTTTTTGAATAATCTCGGCTTTATTACCCGGCATGATTTGTGCGAATACTTCATCAATGCCTAGCGAGCTTCCAACGCGCGCAGCCGCTGACTCATTATCTCCAGTGAGCATCACAGTGCGGATGTGCATTTGATGAAGCGAGGCGATCGCTAATTTAGCTTGGGGTTTTAACTCATCACCAAAAGCAATGAGGGCGATTGGAGTGCTGTTTTCTTTGCCTGATGCATCCGCTTTCAGTAGAACGGAGATCGTTTGACCTTGATCAAAGCCCGCTTGGGCTAAGTTCAGTAAGTCTGCATATTGTGGGTGATGCTCTAGTGAAGTGACACTCTGCAAAGAGAGGCGCTCACCTTGATAGTCGCCTGCCGTCAAAGTTCCTGCAATGCCAATGCCTGGCAATGCCTTACTATCTTTACATGCAATAGGATTGACCTTGCTCTCTTTTGCTGCATCTAATAATGCTTTAGCTAAAGGGTGCTCGCTTCCCAATTGCAAGCCCGCTGCTGAGGCAAGTATTTGATTGGTATTCGTGCCGACCTCAACCAGTGGCATGAGGTCAAGCATGCGCGGCTTACCTTGGGTCAGCGTACCCGTTTTATCGAAAGCGACGACATCAAGTCGATGGGCGAGTTCTAGAACTTGAGGGTCTTTTATTAAGATGCCGAAGCGAGCCGCGATGCCTGTTCCAGCCATGATGGCAGCAGGCGTGGCTAAGCCAAGTGCACAGGGGCAGGCAATCACTAAAACCGATACGGCACGCAAGATAGCTATAGTTCCAGAGTCGACGAAATACCAGTTCGCAATGGCGGTGATGATGGCAATCATGAATACTGTCGGCACAAATACTGCGCTCACTTGATCCACCATTTTTTGGATGGGCGCCTTTTGGGTCTGCGCGGAATCTACCAAAGCAATGATTTGCGCAAGCACGCTTTCTACTCCTATTGCTTGAGCTTCAACGATCAAAACGCCTTCACCATTGAGCGCGCCACCAATCACTTGAGACTCAAGCCCTTTTTTCACAGGATTACTCTCGCCAGTAATCAGGGATTCGTCAATATGACTACTTCCCATGATGATTACTCCGTCAACAGGAATCCGTTCACCAGGCAGTACCAATACCCTATCTCGGGGGAGGATTTGCTCTAATCGAAGCGTGCGATATTGGTCAAGTGGAAGATCGTCACTCATCACAAGGTCAGGGTTTAATACCTTGGCATTTTCTGGCCACAACTTTTGCAGTGCTCGAATGGCGGTACTGGTTTGTCGTTTTGCGCGAGCCTCTAACCATTTGCCTAGCAAGACCATGCAAATGATGATGGCTGCGCCTTCAAAGTACAGTTCTTGATGGAGGTCAGAAGGAGAATTCAGCATGAGATAGAGGCTTAGGCCATAAGCAGCGCTAGTGCCAATCGCCACCAATAAATCCATATTGCCAGCACCAGCCATTAAAGATTGGTAGCCTGCTTTATAAAAACGCCAGCCGAAGATAAATTGCACGGGGGTGGCTAATGCCAATTGCCATACCGGCGGCAATGACCAATGAATGCCCAGTGGCATTAATATCATTGGCAAGACGAGCAGGGCTGCCAAAGCAAAGCTGAGGCACACCCGCCCCAAACCATCTGCCCCCCAAAATAAAGTGGATGCTGCCGGCGCATCATTGCCGCGCAGAGAACTCTCCTTAGCGCCATATCCCGTTTTTTGAATGAAGGCAATGAGGTCTTCAGCGCCAAGACTAGAGCCTGGCTTTACACGGATTCGGGCTTGTTCTGTTGCGAGGTTGACTGTAGCGGCCTCAATGTCTGGGTTTTTAGCTAAGGCTTTTTCGACACGACCCACGCAGGAGGCGCAGGTCATGCCGCTAATGTCTAAAGTGTAGAAATTGGAATTGATTTGTTGGTGAGCATCCATATAGAAGATAATCTACCTTAATAAGCCCCAACTTACCCCTTTTTACTTAAGATTACTGAAAGGTTCTCTATGTTTAATCTCACCGTTTCTGGCATGACCTGTGGCGGCTGTATTAATGCGGTAACACGAGCGATTCAGACGGTGGATCCTCAGGCAAAGGTTCAGGCGGATTTGACTACCCAAGTACTCACTGTGGAAACCCACTTATCGCCTGAAATCACTGCCCAATTGGTTACCGAAGCTGGCTTTCCGCTTTCTGAGTAGGGTTAAATGCACGCGGTTTATTACCAGTTTTATTTGGCGCATTCAGCAGTATTTTCAGGGTGAGGTTAATCTACACTCTATTGACTAAATGCCCCGTGGGAATTTCCCAAACTTAACCCGAGTGTTTTTGGGTTTGCCTTAATTTATTTTTCTTATTAGGAGTGTGATTTGGCTGTGACTGTTGAAGTGGTACAAGCGGTACTAAAAACGCTGGTTGATCCCAATACCCAAATCGATTTTGTGACTGCAAAGGCAGTAAAAAATCTGCGCGTTGAAGCGGGCGATATTAGCCTAGAGATTCTTTTGGGATATCCCGCAAAGAGTCAATTTGATGCAATCCGTGAGCAAGTCCTTAAGGCCTTGCATGAAATTCCTGAGGTGAAAAGTGTCAGCGTTAATGTAAGCAGCCAAATTGTTGCTCACTCTGTACAGCGCGGCGTAAAACTACTGCCTGGTGTAAAAAATATTATTGCGGTAGCGAGTGGCAAAGGTGGGGTTGGTAAATCCACCACCGCTGCCAATCTTGCGCTTGCCTTGGTGGCTGAAGGTGCGCAAGTCGGTATGCTTGATGCGGATATTTATGGTCCTAGCCTACCCATGATGTTGGGTATTTCAGGCCGCCCTGAATCACTTGAAGAAAATACAATTGAGCCAATGGAAGGCCATGGCTTGCAAGTTAGCTCAATTGGTTTCTTAATAGACCAAGATAGTCCGATGGTATGGCGTGGACCTATGGTGACCTCTGCTCTTGAGCAGTTGTTGCGTCAAACCCGTTGGCGTGACCTAGATTACTTAATCGTCGATATGCCTCCTGGCACTGGTGACATCCAGCTCACCTTGTCGCAAAAGGTGCCTGTGACTGGTGCCGTGATTGTGACGACACCCCAAGATATCGCCTTGCTCGATGCCCGTAAGGGCCTCAAGATGTTTGAGAAGGTAGGCGTACCGATCGTGGGCATTATTGAAAATATGAGTACCTATATTTGCCCAAGCTGTGGACACGAAGAGCATATTTTTGGCGCAGGTGGTGGCGAAAAAATGTGCAAAGAATATGGCGCCGATTTCTTGGGTTCTTTGCCCTTAAATCTATCGATTCGTGAACAAGCTGACGCAGGGCGCCCTACAGTTGCGGCAGATCCCGATGGCGCAATTAGCGTTGCCTATAAAGCGATTGCACGGCAAGTGGCTATTAAAGTTGCTAGTCTTTCAAAGGATATGAGTGGTAAGTTTCCGAACATCGTGATTCAGAACACCTAAGGATTAAAAACCCTCTAATTCTTGGCGAAGGAAGCGCTTGGCGGCTGGCGTTTGTGGATTGCTAAAGAAAGGACCTACGGGTCCTGTTTCTTTAATTTCTCCCTGATCTATAAACAGAATATATTCAGCCAAGCGTTGCACTTGAGCTAATTGGTGCGAAGTAAAAATGACCTCTGACCCTTGCAGCTTAAATTGGCGAATCATGCCCTCGACTTGTTCGGTTGTATTTGGATCCAGGTTGGCAGTAGGTTCATCCAACAGAACCAAGTTGGGTTTTTGTAAGAAGACTCTCCCCAAGCAGAGTTTTTGTCTTTCTCCAGCAGATAATTGATGGGCTGGATTACTAGCAAAGTCAGCCAAGCCGATTCGGTCAAGAACCTGATTCACATCCTCATTGCTAATAGTGCGGTCAGCGTCTTGAATCAAACTCAAATTAGCACGTGTAGAGGCTTTGATCATGGGTGTGTGATGCAAGACCAATGCAGTGCGAATAGGGGCATAAGAGTAGCGCAGGGTACCAGCGTCAGGCTTAATCAAGCCTTCGAGCAACTTTAACAAGGTAGTTTTTCCAGCGCCATTGGGGCCAACGCAGGCAGTAATTCGATCGGCAGGAATCATTGCGCTTGGAATATTGAGGATGGTTCTGCCATTGCTTCTCACGATGATGTCTTTGAGTTCGATGTAGCGCTGAAAGAGAGATCTTTGATCAACCATAACGGCGCTCCGCAATTTGTCGAACCACAAAGGTAATTAGGTTGGCCAATAAAACAATACTCAATAAGACAATACCCAGCGCTAAGGCGAGTGGTAAGTCTCCCTTACTTGTTTCTAAGGCAATGGCTGTTGTCATGGTTCTGGTGGAGTGATCAATGTTGCCACCAACAATCATGACCGCACCCACTTCAGAAATCGCTCGGGCTAAGCCAGCCAAAATAGCGATTGTTAGCGAAAAGCGGCAATCCCATAGCAACCATTTGAGATAAGAGAGGCGTGGCAGATGCAAGATTAAAAAGGAGTCCCGATGGATTTTCCAAGAATCCTCCAGTATTTGCCTGCTGAGGGCGGCTATTAAGGGGGTTGTGAGCAGTATTTGCGCCAGAATCATGCCCTTAACAGTAAACAGCCAGCCCCAAGCTCCCAAGGGGCCTGAGCGGGACAGTAAAAGGTAGACAACTACGCCCACTATTACGGTAGGGACGCCCATTAAGGTATTGAGGACAACAACAATAAGCTTTTTGCTTCTAAATTCTTCGGTGGCGAGAAATGCGCCAAGAGGTAGACCAAGTACGCAGCCAATGAGCAGGGCGGTCAAGCTCACCTGCAAGGAGGTCAACACAATACCTATTAAACTGGTGTTGAAGTGAGCAAGAAGAGAAAGTGCATCCTGAAAGGCATTTAACATAGACTTGATTCTATCAAGGCAGTGGCAAAATGAACTTATTGTTACCCACTAACTCAATTTGGACTTATGGCTGAAGTAATTTGTCTTTGCAATGAAGTGCTAGATGTGGATTTACGTGAATATCTTGACACCCATCCGATTGACTCGATCGAGGAGTTAAGAGATCAGGCATCTATTTGCAATAAATGCATGCAGTGTCAAGATTTGGTGGAGAGTGAGATCTACTTAGCAAGACTGCGCCGACAGCGCGCTCAGGAACAACTTTAATGGCCTCGCTGCCGTTCGGGCGGTTCAATATTGTGTCAATGAATTTGCATAAGGGCGTCTCGCCACTGCATCGACTCTCTACGGTGCATGGTCTGCGTCAAAAAATGCGTGACTGCAATCCTGATTTACTTTTCTTGCAGGAAGTTCAGCAAGAGCATCGCGGTCATGCCAAACGTTTTAGTGCTTGGCCTGCATCAGAGCTAACCCATTTTTTATCTGAAGACTGTTGGCATGCTTGGCACTACGGCAGAAACGCACAATATCAAGCCGGTCACCACGGCAATGCGATTCTTTCTAAGCGGCCATTAAACCATGGGCAAAACTATGACATTTCAGCGTATCGTTTTGAGAAGCGCGGTCTACTGCATAGCTCTGTGCAGTTGGAAGATGCCGCAAACCTCATTCATTGCTTTTGTGTGCACCTCGCCTTATTTGAGCGCGGTAGGGAGCGCCAGCTTGAGCAGATTCTGCGCTATATCGATACCTTGGCGAACCAAGGTCCAACCATCGTGGCGGGGGACTTTAATGATTGGCGCAATCGTATCAGCTCACCGATGCGGGCTGCTGGGTTTCAAGAGGTATTTGAGGTGATGACAGGGGCGCCTGCAAAGACTTTCCCCAGTTTCAAACCCATGCTGCCAATGGATCGAATTTATGTGCGCGGCTTTAAGATCCATGCGGCCACAATTTTGCATGAAGAGCAGATGCTCTCTGACCACTTAGGTATTTCCGCGGAACTCGAGTTGCTATGAATTTATTGGCTTATTTAATGAACGTCTTTTTTAATATTCATCTGATATGGCTTACGCCCATTCATATTCTGGTTGTCGCAGTTTTTTTTATCCGCATGATATGGGTAAGAAGGCCAGTAGGGGTTGTTTTTGCATGGCTACTTATTGTCATCCTGTTGCCGATATTGGGCATTGCCCTTTATGTGTTGATTGGCGAGCGCCCCGTAGGTCGAAGTCTTGCCCAAAAAATAAAACGCATGGAAAAAGACTACGTTGTAGTGTCAAACGAGATGCGTCGCCACTTTAAAGACGATGTTCATCTACTTCCTGCTGAAGCGAGGGCCCTCAGTCAATTAGCGGAATCGAGCAATGGCTCGACTTTAATCGCGGGTAACAAAATTGAATTGGTTTCCAATTCTCAGGAGATTTTGCAACAATTCATTTTAGAAATTAATGCTGCCAAAACAAGCTTGCATTTAGAGTTCTATATTTGGGCCTTGGGAGGAGATGCTGATCTAGTGGGCGAAGCTCTGATCAGGGCTGCTCAGCGCGGGGTAGCGTGCCGAGTACTTTTGGACTCCTTGGGAAGTAAGGTTTGGTTGAAATCAGCATGGCCAAAGCGCTTTAGAAATGCCGGTATTTCGGTTACTGAAGCGCTGCCTATACAAATTGGCCGTTTTCAATTTCGCCGTGCCGATTTGCGTCTGCACCGCAAGATATTTGTAATTGATGGACTGGTAGCTTGGACTGGCAGCATGAATTTAGTTGATCCCCGCACCTTTAAGCAAGATTCAGGGGTCGGCGAGTGGGTGGATGCGTTGATCAGAATTGAAGGGCCGGTGGTCTCTCAGTTCGAACTCACCTTTCTATTCGACTGGAGCGTCGCCACCAACCAGATTACTCGCTTTATCGATCCACACCCACAGATTTCCGCTAAGGCGGGGAGCGTGTTAGCTCAAGAATTTGCCAGTGGCCCCGTCTATCGTGACGATATTTTGTATCAAGTGCTGCTGTCTGCGATTATGGATGCGCGCAGCGAATTAACTATTACGACACCGTATTTTGGAGCTGACGACGGTTTAATGCAGGCCTTGCTGGCAGCCGCTCATCGCGGGGTCAAGATTACTTTAATTGTGCCCAAACTCAATGATTCAACTTTAGTCGCCTGGAGTAGTCGGAGTATGTATACCGACTTGCTGAGTGTTGGAATCCGTATCGCTGAATTTCATGGGGGGTTACTACACACCAAGAGTTTATTAATAGATGGGCGGATTGCTATTTTCGGTTCGGTAAACTTTGATCAACGTAGCTTACGCCTGAACTTCGAAATTAGTCTGATTGTGTATGACAAGGATTTCTGCCGAGACTTGGAAAATTTGATTCACTCTTATTTGCTTCAGTCTGACATGGTGGATCCTGAATCCTGGTCTCAAAGACCGCGGTGGCGGATACTGCTAGAAAATGCAGCCCACCTTACCTCGCCATTGCTATAGCCATTGATTACGCTACATAGAAAGTCTGTATTGATGTTGGTTATCTACTACTTGATAAAAACGGAGATTCTCTTTTAATGGAGCATCTACTGCAGTATGTTTTTGATCTATTTGAAATGCCCGCGGTTGGACTGCCGGCAGTGTTTCTTAGCGCCCTGATATCGGCTACCTTAATCCCCATTGGCTCAGAGCCGATTCTGTTTGGGTATGTCTCGCTGAATCCAAATCTTTTTTGGGTCGCCATTTTGGTTGCGGCGCTTGGTAATACCGCAGGCGGGATGATAGATTGGTGGCTAGGTCTGATTGCAAGAAATACGTTTGATGCCCTGAAAGAATCTAAGCCAGCTGAAGATCGGCGGCTGAAGCGCTGGTTAATTAAACGGGGGCCAGTAATGCTTATTTGCTTGGTTACCAATCGTAGGTGACCCCCTTTGCGTTGCGGCAGGCTGGCTCCGTCTAGCTTGGCTGCCATGCTTGCTTTACATGTTTATTGGTAAATTATTCCGGTTTGTCGTTGTTACTTGGCTCTTGAAGTTGATACCGGCGAGTTTTTGGCATCAATTAGGTGTAATGCTTCATCAGATTTAAATTATTTCGCTGTATGCTCGGTACGTCGAACTCTACAAAGAATATAACCATGTCTTATTTAAAAGGTAAAACCGCCTTAGTTACTGGCTCTACCAGTGGCATTGGCTTAGGAATAGCAATTGGCCTGGCAAAACAAGGCGTCAACATCATGATGAATGGTTTTGGCGAAAGAGAAGCTGCCATGGCCGAGGTGAAAGCTTGCGGAGTTGAGGTAGATTATCACGGTGCCGATATGAGTAAGCCCACCGAAATTGCTGAACTGATTCAGATAACGGAGGCTCGGTTTGGTGCACTTGATATTTTGGTGAACAACGCTGGTATTCAGTACACAGCCAAGGTTGAGGATTTTCCCGCAGATAAATGGGAGGCGATTATCGCCATCAATTTGAGCTCGGCTTTTTACACCTCCCATTACGCCTTACCTGGGATGCAAAACCGCAATTGGGGTCGAATTATCAATATCGCTTCCGTTCATGGCCTCGTAGGATCAAGTCAAAAGGCGGCCTATGTTGCCGCTAAACACGGGATCGTGGGTCTAACCAAAGTGATTGCGTTGGAAAATGCAAAGACGGGCGTTACTTGTAATGCAATTTGCCCTGGCTGGGTATTAACTCCCTTGGTGCAAAACCAAGTGGATGATCGTGCCAAGCGCGAAGGGGTAACTGTAGAGGCGGCTAAGCAGGCCTTGGTCTCAGAGAAGCAACCTTCAGGACAATTTGTTACTCCCGAGCAATTGGCTGCTTTAACGGTGTTCTTGTGTGGTGCTGATGCCTCTGAGGTGCGCGGGGCTGCCTGGAATATGGACGGTGGCTGGGCCTCCCAGTAAATTGACGTCAACAATCCGCGTTTCTAGTACAGACGAACAAAAGCGCAAGAATAGTCTATAGTTACAGCAAATATACCCCTTATATTTATCTGTTATTGTCATTTAAAAAGGAAAATTCATGGAACACACACTCCCCGCATTACCCTATGCAATGGATGCACTTGCACCATTTATCTCTAAAGAAACTTTAGAGTTTCACTATGGCAAGCATCACCAAGCTTACGTGACTAATTTGAACAATCTGATTAAAGATACTGAGTTCAAAGATTCCTCACTCGAAGAAATCGTTAAGAAATCCGCTGGTGGCGTTTTCAATAACGCAGCACAAGTATGGAACCATACTTTCTACTGGAACAGCATGAAGCCAAACGGTGGCGGTGCTCCAACAGGCGCGTTGGCAGATGCGATCAATGCAAAGTGGGGTTCCTTCGATAAATTTAAAGAAGAATTCACAAAGTGCGCGATTGGAACTTTTGGCTCTGGTTGGGCTTGGTTAGTGAAAAAGGCAGACGGTAGCTTGGACTTGGTTTCCACAAGCAATGCGGGCACCCCTATTACTACTGATGCCACACCATTGTTTACTTGTGACGTTTGGGAACATGCTTATTACATCGACACACGTAATGCACGTCCAAAGTATTTAGAGAATTTTTGGAACTTAGTGAACTGGGATTTTGCGAATAAGAACTTCGCTTAATACTAGGCTCTGAGTACCGAGCCACTATCGAAAAGGCCCACATAGTGGGCCTTTTTCATTTTCAACTGCGAGGGCTGCGCATTACAAAATGGCAGGCAACTCTTTAGTAAACGCACTTCGCTGCGCTGTGGCTGTTCCCATCAAAGCAAATCCCAACAAGCTCCCATTGGCTGCTTCAAAGCGCGCCTCTAAGCCACCGTCAATAGAATGTATTTTCCAGCTGCCTACCGCATCATTCGCTGGGGGTGAAATAATTGTGGGCAGAGCGGGGGTTTTAACCATCACCGGCATGGCTGGGTAAGAGAGTGTAAGGGCTTGACCCAATAAATTTGGGGCAAGCGCACGTGCGGCTTGCATGATTGGCATGACATAAGGCAGTACGAGACCTTCTACCTCGGCGCAGTCTCCCAGTGAGTAGACATTCTTAGCGCTCGTCTCTAGATGGCGGTTAGCCTGAATACCTCGATCAGTAGCAATGCCTGCGGCCATAGCTAAATCCACCCTCGGTTTTAAGCCCACCGCTGAAAGCACGACATCACTAGTGAGTACGGTGCCATTGGCCAATGTAACTGCTAGTTGCTCACCCTGATGACGAATGGCTTGTACGGTTGTTGCAAAATGCCAGCGCACGCCAGTCTCGCTCAGCTTATTCTCGAGCTCAACAGCGGCAGCCTCTGGAAGCAGGCGCCCCAATACTTGCTGTGCCAAATCCACAACATCCACTTCAAAAGAGCCCAAGGCTAGGTCGTTGGCGAATTCACAACCAATGAGGCCGGCGCCAATAATCAATACCTTCTTTTTACCGGCAATTCTTTGGCGAAAGCTGGCGTAATCCGTTAGATCATTCACAGTCATTACTTCTGTTGCGGCATCACCCTCAATAGGAATGCGAATTTGATCGGCCCCTAAAGCGAGCACCAGTTTGTCATAAGGCAGAGCTCCTTTGGAGGTGCTCAAGCTTTGTAGCTGCGTATCAATAGCAGTAACGCTAGTCTCACTAAGAATGGTAATTGCATGTTGCTCAGCTAGGCTGACAGCGCTAGAGGACTGTAATTGTTCCGCCGATTTATTGGTTGCAATGGCATTGGACAACATCGGTTTAGAGTAAAAATAGCCCGGCTCTCGTGTCACTAGTGTGATGGGTATGGCTTGATCGAGCTTGCGGATTTCGCGGATGACGGTGAAGCCTGCTAAACCACTGCCAACGATGACAATGCCTGCAGTAGTATTGGGTTGTTCCAAATCTGGTACTCCTAATGGGATGGGTGTTTCAGGAATGCGCTCTTATGGTGTGCCTGCAAGGGTATTACATTTGCACCATTTCAAAGTCCGACTTAGCAACACCGCACTCTGGGCATTCCCAGTCTTCCGGTATGTCCGCCCAAGCCGTGCCAGGAGCGATACCTTCTTCAGGCAGACCTTTTTCTTCTTCGTAGACAAAGCCACAAACAATACATTGCCAAGATTTCATATTCATTCCTTCATAGTTAGCCCGCTAGTTTAAATTCAATTGCTTTCATACGCCTTAGCGTCGGCGTAGAGAGCCAAAGTCTCTGGCGCTTGACTGTGCCAGTAGATCTAATAGTTAAATAATAATGTTATTATTAATCGATTAATTAGATCATAAAGAAAGCGTGAATCTATGGCCTCCTTGCCCTCATTGCGCCAACTGAGTTACTTTGTGGCTTTAGCAAAAGACCTGAACTTTACGCGTGCTGCCCAAGCGAGTTTCGTTGGTCAATCGACGCTTAGTACGGGACTGAAAGAGTTAGAGGACAGTTTGGGCGTTCGCTTGGTGGAAAGAGATCGCCAGAATGTGTCGATTACGCCGATTGGCCTAGAAATCTTAGAGCGAGCAAAAGTCATCCTCGCCGCATCAGAAGATTTAGTGGAGTTCTCCAAGGCTTCAGGAAAGCCAATGTCGGGGACAATTCGCTTGGGCGTTATTCCAACCATTGCCCCATTTCTTTTGCCCAATGTTTTGCCGGACATTCGTGAGCGTTTTCCAGATCTGCAGATTGCGCTGCGAGAGGATCTCACTGCTAATTTACTTGCGCGTCTTGCTGAGCATCAGCTCGACTTCGCATTAATTGCCTTGCCTTTTGAGACCGAGGGCTTGCTGGTGAGTGAGCTCTTTAATGATGAGTTTTGTTTAGTGGCGAGAGAGGGCGATCCTGCCTTAAAAAGCAAGGAAATTCAGTTGCCTGCGAAGTTGGCAGAACGCCTGCTTTTATTAGAAGAAGGGCACTGTTTGCGTGAGCACACTATGCAGGCCTGCAGGCAATCTGATTTTCGTAAGGCGGATGGGATGGAGGCTACGAGTCTGCTGACCCTGCTGCAAATGGTGGAGTCAGGCATGGGTATTGCCTTGCTGCCAGAGATGGCTTTAAAGGGCGGCCTTTTAAATGGCACTCATTTAGTGGCGAGGCCATTAGCCCCGCCAGTACCTAAGCGGATAATCGCCCTCGTAGCACGCTCATCGACCGCGCATTTAGAGGAATTTAATGCACTCTCACTGTGTATTCAGGAACAGTTCAAGGGGGCAAATAAGTCTAGTCGTGGCCTGCGCAAGGATGCTCGAATATAGGAAATGAATTATTCTTCACACACTCACCATTTTAGTTAAGCAGCACAATTTACAGAAAAGAGATTGCCATGTCCGGAAAAGAAATCATGTTCACCCCAGTTAAGCTGGGCTCCATTGAATTAAAGAATCGTCTTGTGATGGCCCCTTTAACCAGGATGCGCGCGATCGGAGGTGACGTGCCTAGCCCACTAGCCAAAACTTACTATAGTCAAAGAGCCAGTGCGGGACTCATCATTACGGAAGCCACTCAAATTTCTCCATTGGGTATGGGTTATCCAGCCACTCCCGGTATTTACTCTTCTGAGCAAACGTCGGCCTGGAAAGAGATTGTTGAGTCGGTGCATGCTAAGGATGGCTGTATCGTTGCGCAACTTTGGCACGTTGGCCGCATTTCACACTCATCTTTGCATCCAGAGCAAGGTTTACCAGAGGCGCCTTCGGCAATTCCCGCTGCTGGAAAAACTTACGGTGCCGATTGGCAGTTACATGACTATGAAACTCCTAAGGCGATGACGGCTGGGGATATCGCTCGTCTTCTAAAAGATTATGAATTAGCAGCACAAAATGCCAAGACAGCGGGTTTTGATGGGATAGAAATTCATGCGGCGAACGGCTATTTGCTTGACCAGTTTTTGCAAGACAAAACCAATCATCGTACGGATCAATATGGTGGATCCATTGAAAACCGCTTACGTTTATTGGGTGAAGTCATTGAGGCTGTAATAAAAGTGTTTCCAGCGGACAAAATCGGTGTGCGCTTATCTCCTTATGGCAGCTTTAACGATATGAGTGATAGCGATCCAGTAGCGTTATTTATGGCTGCTATTCATAAGCTCAATACGTACAAATTGGCCTATGTCCACATGATTGAGCCCCGCTCCACCAGTGCCGGTGGTGACGATCAAGCCGTTGAGGACGCGCCAATCACATCGGAAATATTTCGTCAGGCGTATCAAGGAAAATTCATTAGTGCCGGTGGCTATGACCAAGCTATGGGCGAAGCTGTTTTGGAAGCTGGCTTGGCCGACGCAGTCGCTTACGGCCGTTTGTATATTTCCAATCCAGACTTGGCTGAGCGCTTTCAAGCCAATGCACCCTTAAATCCTTACAACCGAGCTACTTTTTATGGTGGTGAAGAGGTGGGTTATACCGACTACCCAACGCTCTAAAGTGACGGTGTTAAGAATGGGGTTTCATGCGGGCGCATGAAGCCTCATTTTTTATTGTCAGGATCGTTCAGCAGACCGTAATAATTTGCCAGCAAGAGTAATGCAATGGAGGCGCATCCAAGGGCAAAGAATTGCCATTGATGCAGAATAGCTGTGCCAACAACAGTCATCAAAATAGTCCAGCCAACTACTAACTTGGCTTTTTTGGTGAGTGGTTTCATCTTTTCTTTATTCCTTATTTAATCGAGAGCCTTACTTTAGCGCTCAGCTCGCCAGACGGGCCGCGCTTATCTACTTGTGAAAGTCGCAAAGCCTCCACCTCAAAATCAGTTTGCGCAGGGTGGAATTCTATATTGCTCAAATGAATCACATAAGTCCAGACCAATTCTCGACCACGATCTTTGAAAACATCCACTACTCGTTTCATCTATGTTTCCTATGCAGGTGCAAACAGCAGGCCGAGGCAAGAATTAAGCAAACTTTAAAACGTCCCAGGATACAAAATCTCTTTGGTGACGTTATGAATATCACGATGACCTGTAAAAGCCATAGTGATATCAAGTTCGTTGTGAATGATCTCTAAACATTTTGTTACACCCGCTTCGCCCATGGCACCCAAGCCATATAAGAAGGGGCGACCAATCATGGTGCCGCGCGCGCCCAAGGCCCATGCTTTCAAGACATCTTGTCCTGAACGAATACCACCATCCATCCAAACTTCGATGTCTTTTCCGACCGCATCCACAATACCGGGAAGCGCCTGAATACTGGAGATCGCACCATCGAGTTGTCGACCGCCGTGATTGGAAACAATTAAGGCATCCGCACCTGAGTTTGCCGCTAAACGCGCATCGCCTTCATCCAAAATTCCTTTGATGATAAGCTTCCCGCCCCACAGCTTTTTAATCCACTCAACGTCTGCCCAGCTGAGACCTGGGTCAAACTGTTCTGCAGTCCAGGAGGAGAGGGAAGACATGTTTCCCACTCCAGTTGCATGCCCCACAATATTGCGGAAGGTTCTGCGGGGGGTCATTGCCATGCCCATGCACCAGCGTGGCTTAGTGGCCATATTAATCATGTTGGCAATAGTCAGTTTAGGGGGCGCTGATAAACCATTTTTCAGGTCTTTATGGCGTTGACCCAAAATCTGCAGGTCTAAAGTTAAAACTAGGGCAGAACACTTCGCTGCTTTTGCACGCTCGATCAGTCTTTCAATGAAACCACGATCTTTCATGACGTAAAGCTGGAACCAAAAAGGCTTGGTAGTGTGCTCGGCAACGTCCTCTATCGAACAAATACTCATAGTCGATAAACAGAAGGGCACACCAAATTTTTCAGCAGCTTTTGCCGCAAGGATTTCGCCATCGGCGCATTGCATGCCCGTGAGTCCCGTTGGGGCCAAGGCAACCGGCATCGCGACTTCTTGACCAACCATCGTCGTTTTGGTGCTGCGATTTTTCATATCTACCGCAACGCGTTGACGAAATTTGATTTTCTGAAAATCAGATTCATTCGCGCGATAGGTCGATTCAGTCCAAGAGCCCGAGTCGGCATAGTCGTAAAACATTTTTGGGGTACGTTTTTGATGTAACACCCGTAAATCTTCAATGCTGGTGATGATTGCCAAAATCTATCCTTGTGTCAAAGCCAATTAATACTCAATAAAGCTCTATCTTAGCAACTCTAGACGTTTCTTCCTACAATGCTAACTTGGCTGCTTTCTGGGCCTCCTAAGCAAACTAAGTACCTAAATGATCCAACTTAACCTCGCAACTACCTTCTATCTGCTAACAGCTACCTTTTTATGGGCTAGCAATGCAATTGCAGGTCGAATTCTGGTGGGGAGCATTTCTCCTATTACCCTTAGTATGGTGCGATGGGGTTTAGCAGCCTTATTTTTACTACCCTTAGGGTGGCGTATTTTCAAGCCCAGTAGCCCCTTATGGCGAAATCGGCGACGGTTCATTATTTTGGGTTTGTTAGGGGTGGGTAGCTATAACGTACTCCTCTATTTAGCCTTGCAAACCTCAACTGCTATTAATGTCACCTTGATTGGCGCCAGCATGCCTATATGGATGCTCTTGATTGGTGCGGTTTTCTTTCAAGTTAAACCACGCTTGTTACAAATGATTGGCGCTGTCGTATCGATTGCGGGAGTGTGCTTGGTATTAACCAGGGGCGATGTCGCCAGCCTGTTCTCAATGCAGGTTGTCGCTGGAGATCTCTTCATCATGTTGGCGACAATTCTGTGGGCCTCCTACAGTTGGATGATCAGTCGGCCTGGCAGCAGTAATGAGCGCCAGTGGCCTTGGGCCGAGTTTTTGCTAGCTCAGGTCATGATTGGCTTTTTATGGACCGCACTCTTCGAAAGCATGGAGGTCGCTGCTGACCTCGCCTTTATGGAGCTCCAAGCTTGGGAATGGCTACTCATTATTTTTGTGGCAATTGGCCCCTCCCTGATTGCCTACCGATTTTGGGGTTTGGGAGTGACTAGGGCAGGGCCTACGGTAGCAGCATTTTTTGCCAACTTAATCCCCTTATTTACAGCCCTTTTATCAGCCGCGCTTTTAGGCGATCCTCCAAAGTTGTTTCATGGACTAGCTTTTATCCTCATCGTGACAGGTATCTTAGTGGCCTCAATTCAGGGAAAAAAGGCGTAAAACATCCTTTTCTTGCTAAAAAGGCCTAGTTTTGCTAATAATGAGCCGCAGGTACACAGATTTATCTCTAAATCGGTATGATTTAGGGTTACGAATGCTTTTCTAGGAAAATACTATGCCAGGCTTACTTCCCCACGTTGATCCCGATGGACTCTTGGAATTTTCAGTGGTCTATACCGACCGCTCGCTAAACCACATGTCCGAAGAATTCAAAAAAGTGATGGTGGATATTTCGAGCGTCTTAAAAGATGCTTATAACGCCAGCTCTGCCGTCATCGTTCCGGGTAGCGGCACTTTCGGCATGGAGGCAGTTGCCCGCCAGTTTGCTAATAATGAAAAGTGTTTGGTACTGCGTAATGGTTGGTTCAGTTACCGCTGGTCTCAGATCTTTGATGCTGGTCATATTACTCAAGATCTCACCATCATGAAGGGCAGACAGCTTGAGAACACCTTTCAGGGTGTGTTCGCTCCTGCGCCGATTGAAGAAGTGGTGGCCTTTATTAAAAAAGAAAAGCCTGCTGTAGTTTTCGCGCCCCGCGTTGAGACCTCAGCCGGCATCATCTTGCCAGATGCCTATTTAAAGGCAGTAGGCGATGCAGTACGCTCAGTTAACGGCCTGTTTGTGTTGGATTGCATTGCCTCTGGTGCGATGTGGGTCGATATGAAGGCGTGCAATGTAGACATTCTGATTACTGCCCCACAAAAAGGGTGGAGCAGTTCCCCTTGCTGCGCATTAATTGCCATGGGTGAAAGAGCCCGTGAACGTATTGATGCTACGCAAAGCAGCAGCTTTGCCATGGACCTTAAAAAGTGGCTCCAAATTATGGAGGCATATGAAAAGGGTGGTCATGTGTATCACACGACGATGCCAACTGACGCACTCAAAATCTTGCGCGGCGTTATGAAAGAAACCCAAGCCTTAGGTTTCGATTGGTTAAAGCAGCAGCAACAGGAGTTGGGTGATAAGGTTCGCGCTTTATTGGTTTCTAAAGGTTATCAATCGGTTGCCGCCCCTGGGTTTCAGGCGCCAGGTGTAGTGGTGAGTTACACCACGGACGCAGATATTCAGTCTGGCAAAAAGTTTATTGCCCTTGGTTTACAAACTGCCGCTGGTGTTCCTTTGCAGTGCGATGAAAGACCCGATTTCCGTACCTTCCGCATTGGCTTATTTGGCCTTGAAAAGCTGACAAATGTTGACCGTACCGTAAGTCATCTTGAAGCAGCCTTGGAGAGAATTACCGAAGCTGAGGCACAACCCGCCTAAGCTTGCTGGGACTTCCTGATTAAAAAAGGCTATCTTCGGATGGCCTTTTTTTCGTCTAGAGTCTTCATCACGAAGGCTCTTTATGAAAAGAGTCGTTTTGTAGTTTTTAATAAATGAAGGATTTATGACAGTTATTTGGGTATGATTGAGAGATGAACCAACCTGTCGGAGAATTTCATGATTGTTCGTATCGCACGTATTAGCCTAGCCACCCTGATTGCATCTGCCATTGGTTTTTCCTCAATTACGGCTTTCGCTGCCGACCCTGCTCCCGCTCCAGCTCCCATGACTGCCCCTGCTGCAGCCCCCGTAGCTGCACCAGCGACCCAGTCTGATACCGCTGCTGAGAAAAAAGCAGCGAAGAAAGCGAAGAAAGAACAGAAAAAGGCAGATAAGAAAGCCAAGAAACAGCAGAAAAAAGCAGCAAAGAAAAAAGCGAAAGCGGCTGAAGCTGCAGCCTCTTAATTAGTTATTCGTATTTAGTTCACCGAGCCATCGAGCGTGTTACGTTCGGTGGCTTTTTTATTCGTGTTGATTGAGCAGGTTTCTCATCTCGAGAATAGTCTCGCTCGGTGTTAGCCCAATTGGCCCAATTTTTTTAGCGACTAAGCTATCGGCGGCAGATGCATGCAACTGAACGGCTAAGCCAGTAGCCTCCCACACATTTAATTGATGGTGAATGCCCTGAGCCGCAATGGCAGCAATACTTCCGGTCAAAATATCACCCATACCACCTGTTCCCATGCCCGGGTTGCCTTCTAAGCAGCAGAGCATGTCGTGCTGAGGTGCTGCTATTAAAGTGTGTTGACCCTTCAGCACCGTAATTGATTGCGTTAGTTTGACTAGGTCTGTAAGTGCGCTTGCGCGACGCTCCTGAACCTCTGCAGCTGAAAGATCAAGCAGGTAACCGGCCTCCCCTGGGTGCGGAGTTAATACGGTTTGATTGGGATAGCGCGCATTCCGCTCACGCAACTGAGTCATTAGTGGGCCAATGTCTGCAAGTAAATGAAGGGCATCCGCATCAATCACAAGGGGTATATTGGGATAAGCTAAAGATGCCTCCAGCCATTGAATCGCTAGATTAGAGAATCCCAAGCCTGGGCCGATCGCAATAACGTCTGGCTTAATGGCTTGGAGTTGTTCAGTGGGGTCAAAGCTGGCTAGGCGAATCATTAATTCAGCTTGATCTGGCAAGGCATGTGCAGAAGCGGGATCCAGCATTTCAAGTACGGTCCAGCCCGCGCCTAAGTGGAGTGAGGCATTTCCAGCAAGCAACAGAGCGCCAGCCATACCAGGTGCGCCGCCTATCAGAAGTACTTTGCCAGCATTGCCTTTATGCTCCGCAGGTGCACGTTTCAGGCGTTGAATTAAATGGAAGGTATTGAGTGGGGGAGGGCGATTCGACATACGATGAGTATGGCCTGATTTTTACCCTTAGGCAATTGACCTCATGCAACGCTGGAGCGAATGCAGTAAATCTTTATCAGTAAATCTTTATAATTCTCGTGATCAATCGCAATTCCCTTCTAAAAGGTTTTGACTATGAGTCCCAAGCTTCCACTGAATAATTCTCAAACCATTACAGATTATTTAAAGCTCCAAAAAAGTAAGATGAGTGAAAGTAACTCTGCGGACTCTTATAAATTCGCATTTGAGGATGAGGCCTTCTTAGCCCGCCCTGAAACTTTAGGTGTGCGCTTTCAGCTCGAACTCTTGAAGCCCGAAATCTTATTGCATGAGCGTGGTATTGATCATACGATTACCGTCTTTGGGTCTACTCGCTTTGTCAGTCATGCTACCGCCAAAGCAATGGTCGAACAGGCCAAGACGTCTGCGGAAGTGTCTGAAGCGGAAAGGGCTTTACTTCATTCTCAATATTACGATTCAGCGCGGGAGTTTGGCGCGCTTGTGGCGCACTATAACGCCACGCAAGCTGAGGCAGCCAATAAATTACACATTGCTACTGGCGGTGGACCCGGAGTGATGGAGGCCGCGAATCGCGGGGCATTTGAAGCGGGTGATAAAACGATTGGATTTAACGTAAGCCTTCCACGAGAGCAAATTCCGAACCCATATATTAGTGAAGGCTTGAGCTTTCGCTTTCATTATTTTGCCTTACGCAAGATGCACTTTATGCTTAGAGCAAGAGCAATTGTGGCTTATCCAGGCGGCTTTGGATCGATTGATGAGTTATTTGAAGTCCTGACCCTAGTGCAAACCAAAAAGGTCATGCGCTTGCCGATCATCCTAGTTGGTGGTCAATTTTGGACTGAAATCATTGATTTCCAAAAAATGCTCGAACATGGTGTGATTGAGCAAGCTGACGTTGATTTGATTCGTGTAGTGGAGACCGCTACCGAAGCTTGGGATGTGATTCGCAATTGGTACCAGTTAGGCTGAGCTCTGTTGGTAAAATAAGAAAATCAATCCAATATGACACTTACGCACACACTCAGTCTCTCGACGCAATTAGGTCTACCAGGATACCTTCTCGGCATTAGCATGCTCTTGCTCATCATGTTATTTCATGGGGCGGCCTTGCTGCAGATCGCGAAACGCTATGAAGTGAAGTCTTATCTTTATCTGTCTGAGAAAAAATACTCTGCGGTGGGTCTGACGTTCTATTTGGGGGTGATCTCATTGTTTATTACCCATATTCTAGAAATCATAATATGGGGCATCTCTTTGTGGGCCTTTGATCTACTCCCTGACTTGGATATCAGCGTGCTATTTGCTGGCAGCAGCTATACCGCAATGGGCTTTATGGAAGACATTTTGCCGATAGGCTGGAAAATGCTAGCCATTATTATTGCCTTCTCCGGTATGTTTTCATTTGCCTGGACAGCCTCTGTCATGATTTCAATGACGAAAAATTTCCGTCAAGCCTATACACGTATGCACATGCACAAGCTGAATTTATCCGCCGATGTAATTGATCGGTTTAAATAAGGCATGTCAGAAAAATGGGATGCCATCATCATCGGTGGCGGTGCAGCCGGTTTATTTTGTGCCGGGGTTGCGGGACAGTTGGGTAAAAAAGTACTCGTTTTAGATCACGCTACAGTTTTAGGTGAAAAAATCCGAATTAGTGGGGGAGGTAGATGTAACTTCACCAATATCCATAGTAGTCCCGCCAATTTTCTCTCGCTTAATCCACACTTCGTGAAGAGCGCCTTAGCGCGCTACCCCGCAAAAGAATTTATCAAGCTGATTCAATCCTACCGAATTGCCTATCATGAGAAACACCAAGGTCAGTTATTTTGTGACGACTCCGCTAAACAAATTATCGAATTACTATTTGCCGAGTGCGCCAAAGGTCAGGTACAAATACGGTATCCAGTGACTGTCGATTCCATTGCGCAAGATGGAGAGGGCTGGGTGGTGCACACCAATAGCGGCCCTGAAAGAACTCAATCCCTAGTGATGGCTACAGGCGGTTTGCCTGTACCTGCGATCGGCGCAACTGCCTATTCCCTGGATATCGCCAAGCAGTTTGGATTGAAAGTCATTGAGCCCACTCCTGCACTAGTACCCCTCTCCTTTACTTCTAATGAGTTTGTAAAGTTGACAGAGTTAGCGGGCCTCAGTCTGCCGGTGAGTATTCATTCGGGATTCAAGGGCGCGCGCTATGGCAATCATCAATTTAATGAAGATCTCTTGCTGACACACAAGGGCTTATCGGGCCCTGCTGTGCTCCAAGCCAGTAGCTACTGGTCGGCTGGGGAAGATATTCAAATTGATTGGTTGGGTCGCGCCGAAGGGGATAGCAAGTCTCATTGCGAGGCCATATTCAATGCGGAAGAAAATCGCTTGAAGACAACGGAAATCATTTTGTCTTTGATGTTGCCTCAACGTCTAGCCAAAGCATTTGCTAGTCAAAAACAACTACTGGGGCGTAAATGGGCTGAGGTAGGTAAGAAGGACCGTCAGGCCCTGCAAGATTTGATATTAAATTGGTCGGTCAAGCCAGCAGGTACCCTCGGCTGGAAAAAAGCGGAAGTCATGCTTGGTGGCGTAGACACGAAAGAGCTGGATAGCCAAACGATGATGTCACGCCAGCACGCAGGATTGTTTTTTATTGGTGAGTGCGTAGATGTGACCGGACACCTTGGCGGACATAACTTCCAATGGGCCTGGGCCAGCGCTTACGCTTGTGCTCAGGCTATCTAGATCGCTAGTATTAGCTTCTGTGTTTTTTCTTACGAGAGCGGATATTGAGTAGCTCTACCATGAGAGAAAAAGCCATTGCTACATAGACATATCCTTTGGGAATATGTAAGCCTAGGCCTTCTGCAATTAATACCACACCCACGACCGTGAGAAATGAAAGTGCCAACACCTTAATTGAGGGGTGGTTGTGGACAAAAATACCAATCGACTTCGAGGCCACCAGCATGACCAAAACAGAGGCCAGCACCGCGGCAATCATGATGCTAATTTCATCAACCATGCCCACAGCCGTAATGACGCTGTCAAGAGAGAAGATGATATCGAGCAGGCCAATTTGAATCACCGCCCCAATAAACAGCTTTCTTAGTGATGAATTCGAAGCTACAGGAGATCCCGCATCACTATGTTGATCTGTCAAATTGCCTTCTTCAACTTCGAGATAGATTTCTTTTGACGCTTTCCAGATTAAGAAAAAGCCGCCAAGAAGCAAAATTAAATCTCTGCCACTAATGGGATGCGTGAAGACATAAAAGAGGGTATCCGTCAGACTCATCACCCAAGATAGGCTTAGCAAGAGTAGGATGCGCGTGATTAAGGCGAATAAGAGACCAAATTGCCTTACTTTGTCCCTGATTTCTGAGGGTAGGCGGTTGGCAATAACACTAATAAATATGACATTATCAATACCCAAAATGACTTCTAGGGCAGATAAAGTAAAGAAAGCGATCCACGTATTCGGGTCAGAAAGCAGGGTAATGAAGGAATTTAGCATCAAATAATTTTAGTAATAGTTAATGACAATGTTTTAATCCCTATTTCATTAACCCGATCTTTTAGCAGGGTATATGCTTTTATTGCGTAATTTAAGCAATTGAGGTAATTGGCAAAGTATTTAATTCAGTATAGAGTAGCGGTGCAGAGCGGCATAAATAGACAATTTGAAACATCCTTAGTTAACCATGTAAATAAAAGGAAAAATGATGAATAAGCATGACTTTCAGGCTTGGCAACACGAAAAGGCACAAGAGCTATTTTCTTACTCACAAAAGCTGCTCAATGCCGCAAAAGAGTTAAGTGAATCTCATATCGCCGAAATTCAATGGGGCATGAAAAATGCCATGGATAGCGCAAAATCCGTTGCTAAAAACGACCTGGAAAAACTGAAAGATCTTCAAGCTGCAGCTACTAAAGAAGCCTCGCAACGTGCTAGCTCCTATCAAAAAAAGGTCAAGGCAGTTTTAAAGGATCTCGGTGAAAATGCGGCCGATGAAACTGAAAAGCATTTGGAGAAGGTACGCACTTCCTTGGTAACTTGGCTAGAAGAGGCTGAGAGCAAGCTGCCCAGTCATGCCGACAAACTTTCAAAAGTAGTGCATGAAATGTCAACGACTGGTCAGAAGATGTTTAAAGAAGGGCGCCGCATAGTTGGTCAAGTAGCGCAGACAGCTGAAAAGAGTATGGACGAGCAGCTTGCAAAACAGCCTGCAGCTAAAAAGCCCGTTGCCAAAAAAGCAGCCGCTAAAAGACCTGCCGCCAAAAGACTAGCTGCAAAGAAAACGGTTAAGAATTAAAAAGTAGTTCCTGAGCCTGCAAAAGCCGCCAGAGATGGCGGTTTTTTTATTTCCAGCCCTGCAGCCAGAGTTCACTGTTTGTGAGGTCGCGCCAAGCGATGCGCTGAACCGCATTGTTAATGACGGCCTCTAACTCAACAAATTCAATTTTTTCATCTGGCAAATCTGGGGCGATCACCTTAGTAACTAAAAAGTGTTTTTGCTTATTGATGGCGTTAACCGCAGTCCACTTTGTTAGGAGCAGTTTTTTAGGGCTCAGGGGATTGCGGTTTTTAGAGGGCATCGCAATGATAAGTTTTACCGTCATTCAATAAGAAGCCATTATTGGGAGTGAAGACAATGCTGGCATCCTGAATCTGAATGGGGCAAGTGAGGTCGAAATAGCTCTGTAACCCTAGGCTACCGCAGTAATTGAAATCATGATCTTGAAAATGCATACGCGCTTGCTTAAGAATCATGGGCACTTTATCCGCCGCCTCATGTTTACAGTTCCAACTGGTATACGTTTCACGCTCACAGGCTGCAAGGCTCATGCTTAGCGTAAGTAGCAATAGCAAGCGACGAAAAGAGGAAGAGAAACGGGGCATGACATTGAGGATAGTGATATTTAGAATTTATTGCAGACTAGCCGCGTTTTTGGTTATGATTTAAGGCAGAAGCTAGCAAACTAGCCTAATAATTGAAATTACATCAGGAGATAGTATGGATACCAGTCGTCGAGATATGCTGAAGTTGGGTGCAGTTGCGTCTTTAAGTGGCGTAGGAATAACCAATGCGTCAGCCGCCACCCTAGAGCGTCAGCCTATTTTGGTAGAGCCCATGACCGGAAATGCTGGCTTTCGGATTGCTAACTATTTACCAAAGATGGGCGCAAGCTCTCGCTTGGGATTAGTCACCAATGATGGCCTCATGGTTGATATCCCAGCTGAGGCGGCTCGTCTACGTATGACGCTCTCGTTCGACCCCACTTCGATGATTTCATTAGCGGGATCTGGGAATCAAGGTTTGCTTGAGTTAGCAAAGATTTTTAAGAACCGCGGTAAATCTATGGTGAGCGTGAATCAAGTGACCTTGCTCTCCCCTATTCCTAAACCACAAAGCAATATTTATTGTGTCGGTTGGAATTATCTTGATCACTTTGAAGAAGGCTTAAAGCATCGCGCCGACACTTCGGTGAAGGAGTACCCAAAGGTACCCGTATTTTTCTCTAAGGGCACGCAAACGATGAATGGTCCGTTTAGTGACATTCCTTATGACGGCAGCTACTCAACGATGATTGACTGGGAGGCGGAGTTAGCTGTTGTTATTGGTAAAAAGGGAATCAATATTTCTGAAGAAAATGCGTTTGACTACGTCTTTGGTTACGCGGCCTTTAACGACACCACGGCACGCGATGTGCAGCAAAAGCGCCACTCGGGACAATGGTTTAAGGGCAAGAGTCTAGATGGTCACGGACCGATGGGTCCTTGGGTCGTTACTTCCGGCGGCGTCAACCTAGACGACACCCGTATTATCTGCCGCGTGAATGGCGTAGAAAAACAAAATGCCAGTTATAAGCAAATGTATTTCAAGATCCCCGTGATTATTTCTGAGCTGTCTCGCAGTTTGACTTTGTTGCCAGGAGATATTATTGCTACAGGTACTCCATCTGGTGTCGGAGCAGGTCGTACACCTCAAGAATTTATGAAGCCGGGCGACGTGATGGAAACGGAAATTACAGGTATCGGCATTATTCGAAATCGCATTGCTTAAGACCTGAATCGCCTCTTAAATTATTAAGAATAGTTTCATTTTTTGGTATAAAAAGGTAAATAGGGTTCCAAAATTAGAGTTAACCCTGATTTGGAACCCTAAATTCACTGGTTTTTATGGCGATATACTGTTTTCGAGGCAACACTCTCATTCTGATTTGAAACAAAGGAGCCAAGATGTCACAACACCACGCAACACTATTAGCCGCTTTCGAAACCTACAAAGCCGAGAGCGAAAAGTTTGTAGAAAAAGGAGTGAAAGCTTCTGCTGCTCGTGCCCGTAAGGCATTGCAAGAAATTGCTGGCGCATGCAAAGAGCGCCGTAAAGAAATTACTGCAACCAAAGAAGCAATGGAAGCAAAGAAGTAATTTTTTGTAGTTCCAAAGGTATTAAGCCTAGCTCTAATACAGCTAGGCTTTTTTTATCTTTATCTTTTACTCAAAATGCATCATTTGGAGATCGTTAAATAGTGATCTTGCTTTGAATGCATCTTCCCAATGACTTTAGCATTCGAAAACTGGTGCTTATGAAAGATGGCCAGCACCGCTTCTACAGACTGAGGATCACAGGAAACCAGCAGTCCTCCGCTGGTTTGTGGATCTGTTAATAAAGCCTTTTGCGCATTGGAAAACTGCTCGGGTAGGTCAATATCATTGCCATAGCTTTGCCAATTGCGCTCTGAAGCACCGGTGATGATGCCTTGGTTCGCCAAATCTTCAACTCCTGCCAGCAATGGAATCTTTTGCCAGTCGATCTGTGCGGTGCATTGCGAGCCACGCGCCATTTCTAGTACATGACCTGCTAGACCAAAGCCAGTGACATCGGTTAGGGCGTGCACCCCTTCAAGTCGAGCTAACTCAGGACCTGCGATATTAAGCTGAGTAGTGTTGGCAATCATTTCTTGATAGCCGCTTGAGCTCAAAAGATCTTTTTTAAGTGCCGCCGAAAGAATGCCTACGCCGATAGGTTTACCTAGAACGAGCACATCATCTCTCTTTGCCGCAGCATTACTTTTGACAAGCTTCGGATCGATTAGGCCAATCGCAACCAAGCCGTAAATGGGCTCTACTGAATCAATGGTGTGGCCACCCGCTATTGGAATGCCAGCACTACGACAAGCATCAGCGCCGCCTTCAAGAATCCGCGAAATGGTTTGGTTCGAGAGTACATTAATTGGCATGCCAACAAGTGCCAAGGCGAACAGGGGTGTACCGCCCATGGCATAGATATCACTAATTGCATTGGTTGCGGCAATTTTCCCGAAGTCAAAAGGATCATCCACAATCGGCATAAAGAAATCCGTTGTAGCAACGATCGCCTGAGACTCATTGATTTGGTACACCGCAGCATCATCAGAGGTTTCGATGCCAACCAACAATGCCTTTGGAATGGGGAGATTGGGAACGTTTTTCAGTATTTCAGAGAGCACGCTAGGGGCAATCTTGCAGCCACACCCACCCCCATGGGAGAGTGAGGTTAGCCTGGGCTCTGGATTTGAAAGGATGCGTTCGCTGGACATGAGTTTATTTTTCTCTATTGGCGGAGTAGAAATTCAATTCCTACCCGGCTGAAGGCTGGCATTGCCAAAAGACTGGCCAATGTTTGGATTGCGCGGCGTCGAGTGATTGTCATCTATCTAGTTTAAAAAATTAGCGACTAAACGTCTTCTTAGGAGGGCTGCTGCGTTTACTAGCTGGATTACCTGTTCTGGGTTTACCTCCAGCCCCAGCTGATCCACCAGTACTTCCTGCTGGACGAGGCTTTCTGGATTGTTGGTGTTGTTGACTACGCAATTGAATAGGTTGAGCCACTGCATTTGGATCGGGCTCAAAACCAGCGATCACTTCTTGAGGTAATTTTTGTTTAATCAGCTTTTCAATATCCCTGAGCATTTGATGCTCATCGACACATACTAAAGAAACCGCTACCCCGTTAGATCCTGCTCTACCAGTTCGGCCGATGCGGTGCACATAATCCTCGGAGACGTTAGGTAAGTCGTAGTTCACTACGTGGGGTAGTTGATCGATATCAATTCCGCGTGCAGCAATATCGGTTGCCACTAAAACGGTAATCTTCCCATCCTTAAACTCTGCCAAGGCTTTGGTGCGCGCACTTTGACTTTTGTTTCCGTGAATCGCCATGCTAGTAATGCCATCTTTTTCTAACTGAGTTACTAATTTATTTGCACCGTGTTTGGTGCGAGTAAAAACGAGCACCTGTTTCCACTGATTACTCTGAATTAAATGGGCCAAGAGTGGATGCTTTTGACCGCGATCTACCGGATGAATTAACTGGGCGATCGCTTCATTTGCACTATTGCTACGCGCGACTTCAATTAATTCAGGCGCATTTAAGAGGCTATCTGCTAGCGCTTTAATATCATCAGAAAAGGTGGCGGAGAAAAGCAGGTTTTGACGCTTTTTAGGAAGGGCGGCCAAGACTTTTTTAATGTCACGTAAGAAGCCCATGTCGAGCATTCTATCGGCCTCATCTAATACCAAGATTTCAATTGCGTCCAAGGAAACGCATCTCTGCGCCATCAAGTCGAGCAAGCGCCCAGGCGTTGCCACCAATATATCCAAACCCGCTTGAATTGCTTTAATTTGAGGATTAGCGCCAACACCACCAAAAATCACGGCTGACTTGAGTCCAGTGTATTTGCCATACGTTAATACAGACTCTTGCACTTGCGCGGCTAGCTCGCGGGTAGGGGTGAGAATGAGAACCCGCAGCAGACGCTTGCCAGTTCCCGTTTGAGCAGTAGTGCTCAAGCGCTGCAAAATGGGCAAGGTAAAGCCAGCAGTTTTGCCGGTGCCAGTTTGAGCAGCAGCAAGTAAGTCGCCCCCCTTTAATACTGCAGGGATCGATTTTTCCTGAATAGGGGTGGGGCTGGTATAGCCTTCTTCTGCAATTGCGCGAAGAATAGATGGGGATAAACCAAGATCAGTAAATAGCATAGGAACCAAAATAAAATTGGCCCGTATTCAATTAAAAGACTATCCCGGCCAATGGGGTGAGCTGCCACACTTGCAGTGTTTGCAGAAAGAGCCTTATTTTAAGCTATTACCTTCAGATCCCATTATTTACTTATTGGAAAGAGCCAGTCCGGGATCGCTTTGGGTTTCAGGGTAAGGGTATCAACACAAACAATGTGCAACAGCGCGCTTACAAGCAATTCCGGCTCTGAACCCGATTGAATTCGCTGCGCCGTATGTCTGACAGCAATTTGTGTACGTCCTCGGCGCTCAAATATTTGCTCAATGCTCAAAATGTCATCTAGTCGGCCTGGCTTATTAAAGTTCATGGTGAGGTCCCTTACCGGTAACAAAATGTTGAATTCTGAAGCCAGCTGGGATGGGCTAAAGCCACGTTGATGAAGCCACTCAGCGCGGCTACGTTCAAATATGTCCAAATAACGACCGTGATAAACAAAGCCAGCTGCATCGGTATCGGCATAGCAAATTCGAAAAAGGAAGGGTGTACTAGTCTGCGCAGTGATCATGGTGTTCTTATTTAGTGGCAATAGTTAACGTCATATTACGATGTGGTATGCCAGCCTCCTGATAAATAGGTCCATTTGGGATGAATCCTGCTTTTTCATAAAAGGGCAAGGCACTAATTTGTGCATGCAAGATAAACTCACTGAGGCCTTGAGTTTGCCCAAAGTCAAGTAACGCGTTTAATAATTGCCTACCAAAACCCTTTTGACGAAAGCTGGGCATGACCGCCATGCGTCCAATCTGACCACGCCAATCAGATTGGATAAGTAGGCGCCCCGTTGCAATACATTGATGACCTACAAATATCAGGGCGTGTTTTGCAAGCGCATCAAATTCATCAATCTCCATGAATTCGGGAACACCCTGTTCTAGGATAAAAACGGCTTCCCTTACTGGGTACGCATGCTGCTCGGCATCTTGCCAGTCCTGCAGCGAAATAATGCTGTTTTTTTGCATAAAAAAAGCTTTTGTAATGTATTGACATTTTTTTGTCATATTGTTTGCTGGTAAAAATTAAATATAAATACTTACTGAGTGTCCATATATTTTTTTGACCCTAAATCATGGTTACAATAATATTCAGTGGGATGACTAATCACAGTGTCCCACCTCACTTTACTTAAATCTAGGAGTTATCTTGAAGAAATCTTTGCTAGCTGCATTAATTACCTCCGTCGGCTTGGTTGCCGCTACTTCTGTTTTTGCACAAATGCCTGCAAAAATGGTTCCTTTGGCAGCTGAAGTCGCTGTGATGTCCGCTACTGTGGATTCAGTAGATCTTGCTAAGCGTATCGTGACATTAAAAGATGCCAACGGTAATTTAGTACAAATGAATGTTTCAAAAAAAGTAAACGATTTAGACAAAGTTAAAAAAGGCGATATGTTTGTTGTTGAACATGCGCAAGCGATTGCAGTTGGTTTAACAGCAGTAGCTAAGGATGCAAAACCTGGTGTATCTGGTGTACATTCTGTAGTAATTTCCGGTAAAGGTTCAGCAAAGCCATTTGAAGAGACTACCGATACTATTTATGCGACTGTAAAAATCAGCACTATTGATTACAAAACACGCATGGTGACATTCACTTTACCAAGCGGCGAAAAGCAAAAGGTTAAAGTAGATCAAAGCGTACTCGGTCTTGAGAAATTCAAAACTGGCGACGACGTGATGGTTGAGTTTGTTGATGACACTGTCATTGGATTTGTAGCTCCAGCTAAGAAGTAATTTTTATCGGCAGAGTTAATCTGTTCAAAAAAAATGCCCGCTCGGTAATTCAAGCGGGCATTTCTATTTTCATAGTTCCTTGGGCTATTCCTCAGGCGAATCGTTTGTATAGTATTGTTGATATTCAAGGCAAATGAAAAGCAGAGGGAAAATTGCAAAGCGTGTTCAGAACCATTTTTTTTAGATGTTTTGTTTTCCTGCTATTCCTTGCGCTTGGCCCTGTTGCCAGCGCACAAACTGTGACAGTTGCTGTGGCCAGTAATATGAAGCCTGCCTTCGAGGCAATTTATCAGAATTTCAAAAGTACGCATCCACAAGAGCTCAGGATTGTGTACGGCTCTTCAGGAAACTTAAGTAGCCAAATTCAGCAAGGGGCCCCCTTCAATCTTTTTATCTCCGCCGATGAAATTTTTCCCTTACGACTTTACCAAGCAGGTTTGACGCAAAATGCTGGTGTGGTTTATGCCCGCGGAAATCTCGCCTTTATTTTCAATACTGCAAGCGGAGTCCCATTCAATTCTCAAGCTGGGCAAATTCAACAGGCTATTACACAGTCAAATAAAGTAGTCATTGCCAATCCAGAATTAGCTCCTTACGGCAAGGCAGCAGTGCAATATCTCAGATCGATTGACCTGTGGGAAGCGGTGAAGAGTAAATTGGTTTATGCGGAAAATATTTCATTGGCAACCATGTATGTGAGTTCTGGTGCTGTTCAGGTCGGATTTAGTGCAACATCATTAGCGATGTCACCCGAGCTGGGTCGTTCAATCCAATATGTCAAACTGCCCGAGGGCTCGTATGAGCCGCTCAATCAGCGTATGGTGTTAATGAACAATCCGCCCCCATTGGCTCTTGAGCTTTATGCCTATTTACGTAGCCCAGATGCTAAGACAGTTTTGCAGAAATACGGTTACGCAACCCCCTAACATTTTTAATTGGATGGTGGCTTTGCAGGGCGGCTGTGCTTTTGGTCTTGAATGATATTCATTCTCATTCAGAGATATAATGAACTTTAATCATTTTTCCCCTTATAGAATGAACTTAGACCAGGTGGAATTACATCACCTTTATCGCGTTACCAAAGTACATGCTCCCCAAGGCGGCCCGCACATGAAGGGGCAACTGGAGGATATTGGCTTTCTGCCTGGTGAGCCTGTCGCTGTCTTGCGAAAGGGTCTATTGGGTAAGGGCCCCATGATGGTTCGCGTCGGCGCTTCCACCTTTGCATTAAGACCTTCTGAAGCACGCATGATTGAAGTGGAAGCGGTGCGCCATGTCTGAGTCTAAGGTTCACTTTTATTCTAACGAGCCGATGGTTGCGCTCTTAGGTAACCCTAATTGTGGGAAAACAGCCTTATTTAATTTACTCACTGGTAGCCGTCAAAAAGTAGCGAATTACGCTGGAGTTACCGTGGAGCGCAAAGAAGGGCGCTTGACCCTAGCGAATGGAAAAACCATTCGTATTCTAGATTTGCCTGGAGCCTATAGTTTGTATCCGCGCTCTCTTGATGAGCGCGTCACTTGCAATGTGCTGCTAGGCAGAGCTGAAGGTGAGAAGAGGCCCAATCTTATTCTTTGCATTCTGAGCGCAACGAATTTGCGACGCAATTTGCGTTTAGTCCTGGCAGCTAAGCGCTTGAATCTACCTTGCGTGGTAGTGCTCAATATGCTTGATATTGCGCAACGCCAGGGCTTGCAAATCGACACAGCTGCTTTATCAAAGGAGTTGGGTTTGCCGGTCATCACCAGTATTGGTATCGAATCTCATGGCGCTGATGACATCAAAGAATACCTAGCCCAATTAGATTGGCGCAACGTACATTCTTTATCAGGGGCGACCCATCAAGACGAGATAGAGGATGTGGCATCTCATATTGAACATGTTGAAACAGACAATGTCCGAGTCCAGCGCATTTTGCAAAACTTGCATTTAGACCAAATTATTCCTGACCGCCTGAGTGATCGCTTGGATGCGGTATTGCTACACCCTTTGCTTGGCCCCCTGATTTTGGCCGCACTCCTCTTCTTTATTTTTCAAGCAGTGTTTAGTTGGGCAGAGCTGCCGATGGACTTAATTAAAAGCGCCATTGAGTACTTAGGCGATCAATTAATTACCGTATTGCCTAATAACTGGTTGCGCAGCTTGCTCATCAATGGTGTGCTTGCCGGCTTAGGCGGTGTCCTTATTTTCTTGCCACAAATTTTGATCTTATTTTTCTTCATTTTGTTACTAGAAGAATCTGGCTACTTACCTCGCGCAGCTTTTTTATTGGATCGACTCATGGGCGCGGTTGGCTTATCGGGGCGCTCCTTCATTCCTTTGCTCTCAAGCTTTGCTTGCGCTATCCCGGGAATCATGGCCACGCGAAGTATCTCCAATTCTAGAGACCGCATGGTGACGATCCTGATAGCGCCAATGATGACCTGTTCGGCCCGTCTACCAGTCTATGCTTTATTGATATCAGCTTTTATCCCGAGCAAAAGAATGGCTGGAGGAATTGAGTTGCAGGGCCTCGTTTTATTTTTACTCTACGTGGCTGGAATCGCAGGCGCAATGGGAGTTGCTTGGATACTGAAGCGCTTTACGAGTGAGCAGCTCCGCATGAATGTCTTGATGATGGAATTACCCAGTTACCATTTACCGCGATTAGGCAATATAGGAATTGGTTTGTGGCAAAGGGTAGTCATCTTTTTAAGGCGCGTAGGTGGAATTATCTTAGTGATGACTATTGCGCTGTGGGTCCTGTCCAGTTTTCCATTGCCTCCAGAGGGCGCTACGGGCGCGCCGATTCAATATAGTATTGCCGGAATGCTGGGCCAAGCCCTGTCTTATCTCTTCTCTCCGATTGGATTTAATTGGCAAATCAGCATTGCCTTAGTGCCGGGCATGGCTGCGCGTGAAGTCGTGGTCAGCTCCTTGGCAACCGTATATGCACTTTCTAGTTCGAGTGCGGATGCGGCGGAGGCTCTTGTACCCCTGATTTCTTCGAGCTGGTCTTTGGCGACCGCGCTCTCACTCATGGCCTGGTTTGTATTTGCCCCGCAATGTCTTTCAACGATCGCTACTGTCAAACGGGAGACGGGGGGTTGGCGGATACCCATTATTATGCTGAGCTATTTATTTGCCTTGGCTTATATTGCTTCATTTATTACTTATCATGTGGCGCTCTATTTGGGTTGGGGCTAAGCGCTGATCTTTGGTATGCTTGAAACAGAATGCCAAACCATACTTCATTAGATCTCTTTTTGGAAAGCAACATTATGGGTTCTCAATACGTCATTGATCCTCCAGAACGAATTACCTTGCCAGTCATCGGTGACGAGCGCCGCTTCGTCGTGAATCGGGTGTATTGCGTAGGCCGCAACTATGCTGATCATGCCCGTGAAATGGGCCATGACCCTAATCGAGAGCCCCCTTTCTTTTTTATGAAGCCAGCCAACTCGATCCTCGCAGATGGTAAAGATTTTGCTTACCCTAATCTTTCTCATGATGTTCAGCATGAAGTTGAGATGGTGATTGCGATCGGGCAGGGCGGAGCTAATATTGCGCCAGAACAAGCGCTCGAACATGTGTATGGATACGCTGTAGGTTTAGATATGACACGTCGTGATTTACAAGCCGAAGCCAAAAAGATGGGGCGTCCTTGGGATACTGGTAAAGCGTTTGATCAATCTGCTCCGTGCGCTGCGATCACCCCCGCATCTCAGTGCGGGCACCTCACCCACAGCGCCATCACGCTGTTGGTGAATGGCAAGCAACTTCAGACCGGCACGCTAGATCAAATGATTTGGAATGTACCTGAGACGATTGCCTATTTGTCGACGCTCTTCACGCTAGAGGTTGGAGACCTCATTTTTTCTGGGACTCCCGCAGGTGTGGGGCCCATTGTCAAAGGCGATATTCTGGAAGCTGCCATCGATGGGTTAGCAACACTCAAAACGACCGTTATTTAAATAGGGAACACATCGATGAGATTGCTGAACGCGCTAATGGTAGGTACATTAATGGCGCTTGGATTGCTGACAGCATGTTCTACTCCCAAGCAAGATACGGTCATATCCCAGAGCCCCAGTCGATATGCCAACGCCACCCCATTAGACCTCAGTCTAAGCGCTTTACCTTACCCGTACCCAGTGCGAGAATTTAAAACCACACTGCAGGGCCAGGCTGTTGTGATGTCATACATGGACGTTCCGGCCCAAGGCAGACAAAAAGGGGCGGTATTACTCTTTCATGGTAAAAATTTTTCAAGTGATTATTGGGCGCCGACGATTGCAGCTTTGAGTGCGGATGGCTACCGAGTGATCGCTCCTGACCAGATTGGGTTTGGCAAATCTTCCAAGCCCGATGTGCCGTATCACTTTGATGAGCTCGCGGCGAATACACGCGCGCTATTAATTTCTTTAAAGATTCAAAAGGTATCCGTTATCGCCAATTCTATGGGTAGCATGTTGGGAATTCGGTTTGCTCGTTTGTATCCACAGGTAGTACAAAAACTCGTTTTAGAAAATCCCTTAGGGCTCGAGGATTACAGTCAGGCGATTCCGGCGCAAACGAATGAGCGCTTGCTGCAATTAGAAATGGCTCAGACTGAAGAAAGCTTCCGCCGATTTTTGCAAAGTTATTTTCCGAGCTGGAACCCCACTTACGAAAAGTTTGTCGAGGTGTATGTACGAGTCCAAAAAGGTCCTGATTATCGGGCCTACTCTCAGGCCTCAGTCCTAACTTATCAAATGATTGCCGAGCAACCAGTTGTAAACGATTTATCGCAACTGAATATGCCGGTATTGTTAGTGATTGGTCAAAAAGATAGAACTGTATTCGGTCGTCGGTTCGCGCCTCCTGAGGCCGTCAAGACTTTGGGTGATTTCCCCCAATTGGGCCTAAAGGCTGCGAAAACCATACCGCAGGCTTCATTAGTGGCGATCGATGAGGCTGGACACGTTCCTCATTTAGAAAGCGAAGCAAAATACAATGCGGCAGTACTCCAGTTTTTGGATGGCAAGGTAGCAAGGTAAGCCGTCTTAATCAATGATGATTTGTAAAACGATTGCCTTAAACCTGCGATAGAATTCAACCATGTACATGTACCTGCCTTTTTTGACTGCTTTTATCGGCCTCTTGCTAATTCAGCTCGAGATGCGCTTTGCTGCCCTAGTTCTACTTGCGGTCACATTATTGATATTTGTTTACTGGTTTAGTTTTCATGCTTCGAGCCACCTTGATCTCAGTCTATGAGTAAGCGCTTGTTTCCTTCTTTGGCTGGTTTGGGCAATCAGCTCTCATTGGCCGCGGTGATTGGCGTGTTGTCGTATGCCTTCTTTGCGCAGTTTTATTACAACGAGCTACCTTGCCCCTTATGCTTGCTCCAGCGTGTGGGTTTCATCATCATTGGTTTTGCTATAGTCCTCAATCTTCGTTTTGGGGCGCATTCATCCCATTACGGCTGGGGTATTTTGGGTGGCTTAGTGGGCATGATGGTGTCTTTGCGCCAAGTGTTCTTGCATATCCTGCCCGGTGATCCTGGATATGGCACTACTTTCTTAAACCTGCATTTTTATACTTGGGGTTTTGTAGGGTATGCGGGTCTAATAGCCGGACAGGCGATTTTGCTTATGCTGCCTAGTCGAGAAGTGCGGTCTAAATCCTGGCTTGCAAATACACTCATCGCACTATTTATCTTGGTGGTAGCAGCCAATCTCCTATCCACTCTATTGGAGTGTGGCTTTGGTCCTTGCGCGGACGACCCTGTCAAATATGACGGCTTGGTTTGGTTGCGTACTCAGTTTGGTTTCTAAATACTGCTGAGTAGAATGCTTTCTCCTAGGTCAAGGTTGGGCCTTTTGGCCCTCTCTTGGATCCTGATGGTCGGCGTCAATCTTCCCGTACTGGCGCAAACCCAGGGCAGTACAACTCCGTGGCCTAAACAAGCTATTCGCATCATCGTGCCATTTACCCCCGGCGGTGCTCCAGATGTTTTGGCTCGCACCTTGGCGCAGAGTTGGCAGAAAAGCTTATCAGTCCCAATACTGGTTGAGAATCGTCCAGGTTATGGTGGCAATATTGCTGCCGACTTGGTTGCCCAAAGCCCTCCTGATGGTTATACATTGCTCATTGGGACCGTGGGCATTCATGCGATCAACGGTGCGCTTTATGAAAAACTGGCATTTGACCCGCTTAAAGATTTCACGCCGATCAGTTTCTTGGCTAGCACCCCTAATGTTTTAGTTGTCAGCAAACAAGTGGGCATCACCACGCTCCCTGAATTAATTGCCTTAGCCAAAGCGAAGCCAAATCAACTTACCTATGGCTCTTCTGGAGTGGGCACCTCTTTGCATATGTCTGGGGTGTTATTTCAAGAAATGACGGGAGTACAACTTCGACATATCCCGTACAAGGGTCGCGCGCAATCTCTGCCGGATTTAGTGAGTGGACGTATTGATATGCTCTTTGATAATCTGTCCTCCTCTCTACCTTTAATTCAATCCAATGACATTTTGGCTATTGGCGTTACATCATTGAAGCGGTCCCCCGCCGCTCAAGCAATTCCAACCCTTGCGGAGCAGGGGTTAATTGGGTTTGATGCCCGCTCCTGGTTTGCTCTCATGGCACCGGCCAACTTACCACCCGAGGTGCAAATGCAACTCAACATCCTTACCCGTCAGGCCCTGAGCAGCCCTAAAGTAAAAAACAAGCTGCGCTTGAGCGGCTTGGATGCGGCACCAGGAAGCCCGGATGATCTAAGTCACTTCATCAGCTCTGAATCCGCTAAATGGTCTAGGGTTATTCAAAGGTCAGGTATCAAGCTAGAGCAGTAAATATCCTAAAATGGACACATCCTGTCAGCTTAATTCGACTTAAAGCGTTAATAAAGCATGCAACTGATAATGTCCTAACTTAGACCTAGCTAAGACATCACTAAGGGGTCGGCAATGAGAACTTCTAAGCTATTAAATCAACACCGAATTAACGCGTTATTTTCCTTAGGGATCGCCTTTGCTGGTTTTGCCTATACCAGTCCCGCTGCGGCTCAGCATGGTTATGTTGGGTGGAATGTATCGGTTGGTGGCGGTTACCGTCCGGCACCCTACGGGCCATACGGACCAGGGTACGGAGGAGCATACGGTCCTGGATGGGGAGGATGGCGAGGGCCTTATGGTGCTTATGGATATCCGTATGGCGCCAACTACTATGCACCGCCAGTAGTCTACGCCGCACCTGTGGTTGCTTACGCTCCTCAGCAACCAATGGTCTTAGCTGCTCAGCCAGAGCCGCCAGTATGGTATTTCTGTCAAGCCAGCGGGCAGTATTTTCCTTACGCACAAAGTTGTGCATCGGGTTGGATTACCAAACCAGCTTCAGCCCCTCCTGGCGGATCGCCGCCGAAGTAGGCTGCTATTTTGGGGCGGTAAATTAAATATTAATTAAATGAAAGACCAAATATGAAACGCGCACTTATCTCTATTGTTTTGCTCTCATCCTTGGCTGCTTGTGTTTCAGCTCCAACAGGCCCAACTATCGCCATCATGCCGCGTGAAGGTAAGCCTTTTGAGGTATTCCAGCAAGAAGACCAAGTGTGCCGAGAGTTTGCAGCCAATGCCATTAAAGACTCTAGTAACACTGCTTTAAAAGAGGGCATCACTAGTGCGGCATTGGGCGCTGCCTTAGGTGCTGCTGCTGGAGCAGTCATTGGTGGCGGTAGCCATACAGGTGTTGGTACTGGTGCTGGAGTCGGTCTACTAGGCGGCTCTGCATTGGGTGCCATGAATTCCTCAGGTAAACAAAGCCAATCCCAGACTCAGTACAACATTGCTTACCAGCAGTGCATGTATTCCAAAGGCAATCAAGTTCCTAGTTTTCCTAGATAAGCTTAAGCCAACTGCCCTAAGGATAGTTGGGCGCTTTACACCTCGACCGGCGGATGCGTTTTCTCAAAACGTGCCGCCGTTCTTCTGAACAGATAAAGCAGGAAGCATGCGGCTAAGCCTAAGCTGATACTGTTACCAGCCCAAAAGCCGCTGGCACCCTGTAAAAACGCTGGCGTATTGCCAAACACATTAAAGCCCATTAAATAACCGCCACCTAAACCGACTCCCCACAGAGAACCGGCATAAATGAGCATAGGCCAAAAAGCTACACGATAAGCGCGCAAGATAAAGGCGGCATTGACCTGCAAGGCGTCAAAGACTTGGTAGAACGCAATGAATAAAAATAAGGGAACGGAGAAGGCTCTCACTTCCTCTGGGGGGTTGTAAAGATCCAAGAGCGTCATCCTAAATACCCAGACAGCAACCCCCATAGAAACGCACACCACGGTAGTAAAGAAGATAGATGACCAACCGATTTCTTCAGCACGCTCTTGCTTGTTGGCGCCAATCGATTGCGATACTAAAGTCATGGTAGCAATTGAAAGTGCCAGCGGAACCATGTACATCACAGTGCCCATATTGGCGATAATTTGATGACCTGCTAGCGCAGTGGTTCCCAAGCGCGCAATGAACAAAGACATAAATGAAAAAGAGGTCACTTCAATTAAATAGCTAAAACCAATGGGGGCTCCTAAGCGTAGCAAGGTCCAAATGCGGCGCCAATCGGGCATGCTGAAGCGACTAAATACCTTGAAGGGTTTATAAAAGTCATCCAATAAGACAATGAGTAAAGTGCTGACAAGCCACAGCCAGCTAATGATTACGGTGGCGACTGCGCAGCCGGGTCCCCCCATGCCTTCAAAGCCAAAACCGCCATAGATAAATAATAAGTTCAACGGAAACTTTAAGCCTAGGCCAATTAATTGCACCACAGTAATGACTGCTGGACGCGAAACGGCATTGTGCAAAGCGATCAGGACTCGCATTCCCATGCTGGCAGGTAAGCCAATAGCAAGAATGCTGAGGTAAAGCCGCGCCTTACCTTCAATCTCCAGGTCCACACGGGATATTCTCAATAAAAAATCTGCATTGAGTAAAACTAGGCAGCCCAATACCGTTAGACCAAGGGCCAGCCAAATCGATTGACGCACTTCTTCGCCAATCTCATCTAAGCGCTTTGCTCCAAACAATTGACCAGCGATAGGGGCAAGAGCAGACACGACGCCAGTTAAGCCAACATAGATGCTAATAAAAATCGCTGAAGCCATTGCTAAAGCGGCAAGATCAGGCGCTGAATAGCGCGCGGTCATCGCAGTATCTAGAACGCCAAAAGTGATCACCGCTAGCTGACCAATGAGCAGAGGTGCTGCTAATTTAAGTAGTGCAGGAATATCCTCGCCCAAGCGCGCCAATTTAAAGTGCAAGCCCATTTATTTTGATGAACCCGCAGTCACTTGATATAGCCTGAGACGCTCATCTCTATCCGATGCTCTGCGATCCTCCCAGAGAAGGGTGAGAGATTTTTTATTGAGGCTTGCATACGCTTTCGCCTCCAATGAATTGTGGGTGAGCATTAAATTACAGTTCGGGTCATCGCGCAGAGTCAGTGATGTGAAATACGTGAACGAGGCAAGCTGTGCCATACCAATATTGCTAGTATCTATACAACCGGGTGTATTGGCGATCACTTGCGACAGTCTTGTTGAGACATAGCGATACGTTTTAGCGTAATTAATTGTCGGTAACCACAGGGTCATTAGTAGCACCCACATCAAGGTCGTACCAGACGCAGAGATGATGAGACAGCGCCAGATTTCCTTTGGGGCGCGAGAGGTTCTCCAGCGCACAATGGCAATCCAAATAGCGGTAATGATTAATGCAATGAATAAACCCAGTACATCAAACTGGGTCTGTAAGCCCGGAAGTAATCTAGCTAAATTGGCTGCGGTAGTTGCTGGATAGCCGGTGACGCCAGCAAGCCAAACAATCCAAATTGCCATCGCGATCAGTGTGAAACTGAACATAGCGAACCAGTCAATGAAGCTAATCAGACCCCGCTTCAAAATTGGCAAACTAAATGCAGCAATGATCGATAGGCTAGGAATCAAAATCATTAAGTCATGTTCATTGGCTTCCGACCTAAATAAAATATAAATTAAGCAGCCGATAAATAAACTTAAGGGGATGCATAGATGCGGTGCACGCCAACGTCCTGCGCTGTTAGATTGCCCCCAATGCGCAAGTGACAGAATAGCCAACGGCCATACTGGCCAAGCGTATGCCCAAAAGTTCACGCTCAAAAAGCTGAGGGATGCGATAGAAGGGGTGGCACTCATTTCTGGCACATTTCGCCAGCCTTCTTGCGCAATATGACGCCACTCTGGGGATAGGTTGCCCCAATACCAAAGCGCAGGCCAAAGCGCAAAACCCATGAGTCCCAAAATAGTGCTGGCTAAAGTCCAGCGAAAGCGCAATTTAGCGTTGCTCATCAAGACTGCGATGATGGTTGCCGCTACAACAATCAAGCTTAGAGTGAGATTGCTGGAGAGCACAGTGACGGCAATGCCCAAGCCAGTCCAGATACCGCCTTGCCATGGCTTATCTAAGCCGCGTACGGTACCGTAGAGAATAATGCTGATGCCCATCAATTGCGCCATCATCGGAGTAGTTTCGTGAGCGCGTTGCGCAAGTCCGACGCAGGCAAGGAAGATCAGGAGCGCACCGTCGGCTAAGGTCATACCGTAGTTCTTACGTCCTGGCTGACCGCCTACTGCTAGTGCCATTGGTTGCACTTCTTGACGGCGGCCCAAGAGATAGGTGGCATACCAAATCGCCAGAGCAGCAGCAAAAAAACACAGCGCTGAATAAAGACGAGCAGCATTGGTCATGCCAATATAAGGACCAAAAAGATCTATAAGACTAGCGCCCAACCAATACGGCAAAGGAGCGCCTAGAGAGATATCGCGGCCAATCAAATGGGGAACCAGCCATTCTGTAGCTTTACCATGATGTGCAGCCCACATGCCACCAAAGCCAATGGCATCCTCATTTTTCCAGGGATCCCGCGCGAAGAGACCGGCAAAACCATAGACAATCGTCAGCGCAAAGATGATGATGCGTGGAATAGAGGTAGTGGCGGCGGCGGTAAGTTTAACCATGGATAAGGGTCATCAATTTAGCGGCAATAAAAAAGGCAGCAAATGCTGCCTTGATTATCTCGCAGGGAAGGGTTATCCAACCCCAGGATGTATTAAGCCTTTTTCTTAGCTGGCTTTTCAGCAGCTTTGGCTTCTGCAGCGGCCGCTTTTTTCTCAGCGGTTTTTGCAGCACCGTCGCCAGTTGCCTTAGCAACGGCTTTGGTACCAAATTTCTGGCGGAATTTCTCAACACGACCAGCGGTATCCATAATCTTTTGGGTACCAGTGTAGAAAGGGTGTGACTCAGATGAAGTCTCGATCTTGGCTAATGGATACTCATTGCCGTCTTCCCATTTGATTCTCTCTTTGGTAGACATAGTAGAGCGAGTCTTGAAGCTGAAGTTGTTGGAAACGTCAACAAAGACGATTTCGCGATATTCGGGGTGAATGCCAGGTTTCATGGTTAATCCTATTAGCGGGCAGCCGTTTAAGTTACGTTTAATTTATTCAATGAATTCAATAAATTAGCGAAGTTAAATACTTACCCAAGTTAAATACAAATGGTTAAAGCTTTAAAGGCGAAATTATGCCACGAAATCCATCAAAAAGCGCGTTTTATGCACCCTCTCAGGCTTAATTAGCCGCCTTTACGCATTAAATCAAAGAATTCGCCATTATTTTTAGTGGTTTTGAGCTTATCGACAATGAAGTTCATCGCTTCGATGTCGTCCATATCCGCTAATAATTTGCGTAAAACCCAGATTTTTTGGAGATTTTCCGCTTTCACGAGCAATTCCTCACGACGCGTGCCGGATTTATTGAGGTTGATCGCAGGATAGACGCGACGCTCAGATAAGCGACGCTCTAGGTGCACTTCCATATTGCCGGTGCCTTTGAACTCTTCATAAATCAGGTCATCCATGCGGCTGCCTGTTTCAATCAATGCGGTAGCGATGATGGTTAAAGAGCCGCCCTCTTCAATGTTGCGGGCAGCACCGAAGAAACGTTTTGGACGCTGCAAGGCATTTGCATCCACACCACCCGACAACACTTTGCCGGAGGAAGGAACAACGGTGTTGTAAGCGCGTGCTAAACGCGTAATAGAATCCAAAAGGATGATGACATCCTTCTTCATTTCTACTAAGCGTTTGGCTTTTTCAATCACCATCTCAGCGACCTGAACGTGACGCACGGCAGGCTCATCAAACGTGGAGGCAACGACTTCACCACGGACGGAGCGTTGCATCTCAGTAACTTCTTCAGGACGCTCATCAACCAGCAACACAATCAAAATTGCATCGGGGAAGTTGGTGGAAATCGCATGCGCAATGTGCTGCATCATGACTGTCTTACCGGACTTGGGTGAAGAAACAATCAAGCCACGCTGGCCAAAGCCGATGGGGGAGATCATGTCAATAATTCGACCAGTGAGATTCTCTTCCGCCTTGATATCGCGCTCCAAATGAATGGTGCGATTAGGGTGAAGCGGTGTCAAGTTCTCAAACATGATGCGGTTCTTTAAGGCCTCAGGAGGCAAACCGTTGATCTTGTCGACCTTGACCAAGGCAAAATAGCGTTCGCCATCTTTAGGCGTTCGTACTTCGCCTTCTACGCTATCACCCGTGTGAAGGTTAAAGCGACGAATCTGCGCTGGAGAGATATAGATGTCATCTGGAGAGGCCATATAAGAGGCCTCTGGAGAGCGCAAGAAGCCAAAGCCGTCTGGCAATACTTCCAAGGTGCCGTCACCAAAAACAGTCTCGCCCGCCTTAGCGCGCTTTTTCAAAATCGCAAACATCAATTCTTGTTTGCGCATCCGTTGGGTATTTTCAATCTCCAAACTGGCCGCCATTTCGAGTAAAGCGGAGACGTGAAGGAGTTTGAGTTCAGTTAATTGCATGTAGTTCTCTGGTGTATAAAAAAAGTGGGGATTGAATTTGAGGTTTGGCTGATCTTGAACAGGATCGGCTGGGAAAGCGAATTAGGGGGGGATTGGCTAAAAAGGGAAAGTTAAGTGCTAGAAAGCGAATCGCATCAGAATGCGTTCAATGGATATTACACGAAAAATCGACCCATGCAAGCTTATGGGTAAGGTTTGGGGGTGAAATCAGCTAAAAACTAAGCACAGGCTCAATATAAGAGCCTGTGACCAAGGATGATTTACAGATGACTATCAATAAATGCGGTCAACTGGGATTTAGCGAGCGCGCCGACCTTTTGAGCGGCGACAGTACCGTTTTTGAACAAAATCAAGGTAGGAATGCCGCGGATGTTGAATTGGGCTGGTACCCCAGGATTCTCATCCACATTCATTTTTGCAATTTGGATCTTTTCGCCATACTCAGTAGAAAGCTCTTCCAAAATAGGGCCGATCATTTTGCAGGGACCGCACCACTCAGCCCAAAAATCAAGCAATACAGGCTTATCGGATTTGAGAACATCTTGCTCGAATGAAGCGTCACTTATGTGTTTAATGCCGGCACTCATGAAAATTCCTTATTTAGACTTATTAAGTTTACGGACTACAGCGCTTATATTAGCAATAAGCCACTCAGTCTGCCCAAATTTTAAAATTTAGCGCCAAAATCAAACTCCATGCCTAAGTCCTTTCCCGTGATTTCTCAAGAAGCGCAAGTGCAATCCTGGTCGATTGCGCCCGATGCCACGGCGCTCGAGCAACTAGCCGCTGGAATCTGGAGCTGTGCAGGGCAAGCCAGTGCACGACCTATCGTCGTGCTCAGCACTGCGGGCCCTTTGATTGGAGTAAGGGCCGCCCTAGAAAAATACCGTCCTAAAGTGGGTGATATTCAGCCTCAGAAGGCATTTTTACCCCAAGTCATGAGTTTCGGCGATTGGCTGGAGGCGGCGCCTGGTATTTGGAGGTTTCCGCAAAAGCCCTCTGATTTAGAGCGTTGGATTTCAGTCTACGTCAATCTGCGCAAACATCCCCAGCTCAAATCTTGGTTTAAAGCAGAGAGTGATGCAGGGGCGTGGGGCTTGGCGCAATCAGTCATTGCCGCTTGCGATATTTTGTCGGAAGCCATGATTCCACAATTGCACGAGCAATTAAATCAACTGATTCAAAGCCAAGCACTTGACTCAGAGGCTTGGATCAAGGCTTTGCAAGTGATGCTAGATCGAACCATTGCTCAGGCTTATCCAGCGCTTTCACGAAAAGTAGTGGATCAAGAATCCGAGGTGCTACTCACTTTCTGGCGTTATCTCAGTGGCGTGGGCGATGGCGTCTTTCGGAAACATTTTGCGATGGCAGCCTATTTGGGTTTAGCGCAAACCAATCAAGCCACACCAAGACCCTTGATCTGGGTAGAAACTGCTGACCCGAAACCGATTGATCATGAGGTGATGGAGCGGTATTTGAGTAACTATGCGCAATACGCACCTGTCATTAAAGTCACATTGGATTGGCAAACGGTTGCCTTGTGGCCTGAGGCGCTCGCTGGCAATAATGAATTGGGTGAACTCAAGGAATTAAGCGAGGAGCAAGCGAGTCAAGTGAAGCGCAACTTGGCAAGTGCACGTTATCAAGATTGGCGTTTACTATCGGCAAGACGTTTTGAAGAATTGGCTTGGGCTGCCACTCAAGCAATTGAGGCGCATCTGATTGCAGGTAAAAAGAATATTGCTTTAGTTGCGCAAGATCGTCTCGCCGCAAGAAGGGCGCGCGCCTTATTGTCACGCTTAGGACCGGCGCTCAATATTCGTGATGAGACTGGTTGGAAATTAGACACCACGCGAGCGGCGGCAGCCCTTAATAGCTGGCTAGAACTGATCCGCGCGCCTAAGGAGGGGCCAACTGCAAGCGCTTTGCTAGCCTTCTTGCAGAATCCCTATTTGGATATTGCGGCTTGTATCCAATTGCCCCCCGAGGCCTGTATTGGTTTGGTAGCCCAGCTAGAAGATATTTTGATTGCCAGCCAAGCCAAGTCGGGCTGGGAAACTTTTTATATGGCGATCGAGCGTGCCAATGTCTACGCAGGCAATCAACACAACGCAGCTCATGAGGCCTTATTGAAGGTGCTGCAATTTATCCGCGCGCGTCATTACGCATGGCAAGAACTTAATCTCCATTGCGCTAATGCGTATGCCATGCTGCAAAAGGACTTAGAAGATACCGGTATCGCTCGAGCTTTAGAAAAAGACTCCGCAGGTCAGCAACTCTTGGAGACCATGCTCAGTCTTGACTTACATTCAAGCGATTACCAATTCGTTGCAATGCGCTTACCTGAGTGGATTAGCCTGATAAAAACCGTGATGGAGGGAGCTTCCTATGCAGAGGCTGGTAAAGAGGCGCAAGCCACCCTGAGCATCTTACCCTTAAGCTCCACACGCTTAAGAAGTTTTGACGCAGTGGTGGTAGTTGGCTGTGACGAGCAGCAGTTGCCAGCCTTCTCCGAGCCACCTTTGTTCTTCTCGGATGCGCTCAATCGTTTATTAAGGGCATCCACCATTACAGCTCAATACGTTCAACAGGCGAGAGATTTTTCACAGCTCTTAGTTTCCTGTGCCAGTGTGGATTTGCTGTGGCAGAGTAAAAGCAAGAGCGGCGAACCACTCAGGCCATCCGCTTGGATACAGCGACTTCAGGCTGAATTGCCGAGCTGGAAAGCAGTGATTGCGCAGCCCACACTTTATGAGGGCAAGGCTCAGCCAATAAAGCAGTCCGTTACTACCTTGGCCGCGGATTTACCAATGCCGCTGTCTATGAGTCCGAGTGCTTATAAAGCCTTAAGAGACTGTCCTTATAAATACTACGTACGCAGCTTATTAGGCTTGCGTGCAGCAAAAGAATTTGAGGATGGTTTTGATGCCTCATTAGCTGGACAGTCGCTGCATGCCCTATTGCGTAATTTTTACCAAGCCCTCAAGACTGAGGAGCAACAAGTCCATTCATTAGTGAACGCCGACATTCAGGCGCGCCGTGAGTGGATGGAGCAAGCGCTATTGACGATCTCCGAAAAAGAATTCAAGCGCCTAGTAGAGGGCGATAGGAGGGTGCTGGGCACACTACGGGATTGGCAAAAACAAATTCCTAGTTTTGTGGACTGGCAACTACAGAGAGAGGCTGATGGGTGGCGCTATCACAATGCAGAACAGAAGGTGGGCTTTGATCTGCACTTCATTGATGTAGATGGCATGGAGCGCATGATGCGCATTGAAGGGCGTGCGGATCGCTTTGATATCAACGTCAAAAGCGGGCATAGTGCAGAAGTCATTGACTATAAAAACCAGTCAATGACTAAGATGAAGAAGCGCTCTGAGCATGTTCTAGATGATCCGCAATTACTAATTTATGCCCGAGCTGCCAATGAAAATCCAGCGAGCGCCCATCTTCAGGATCATGAGATTAAGCAAGCAGAATGGGTTTCACTCAAAGCCGATGTAAAAAGAGGTAAGAAAGCCCAGCGCTCTCTTGAGGTCGAGAGCGTAACAGAACTAATGCCTATGTTTTCTGAGCAGCTGACTAAAGATATTGAAAAACTCTGGTCGAGAAAGCCATTGGCAGCATTTGCGCCAGATGGCGTATGTCAATATTGTGAGGCAAGAGGTATTTGTCGTAAGGGGATGTGGTGAAACAAGAATTTGATAACGCGCTCGCTTGCGATCCCCGTAAATCCATCATCGTCTCGGCATGTGCAGGTAGTGGCAAAACCTGGCTTCTAGTTGCCCGCATGATTCGCTTATTACTCGCTGGGGCGAAGCCCCAAGAAATTCTTGCGTTGACTTTTACCCGCAAAGCCGCTCAAGAGATGCGCGACCGACTTTACGGTTTGTTAGAGCAATTTTCAGTCATGGGAAATACTGAGCTTCTGAAAGAGCTATGCGATCGAGGCTTAAGCAAGGAGGAGGCCGAACAATTACTACCCCAAGCCAAAGCCCTCTACCTCAAAATCCTAGCCAGCCCGCAGCCGATCGTGATCGATACCTTTCACGGATGGTTTGGTAGGTTGCTCAATGCTGCGCCTATTTCAGCGGAGGTGCAGCCGGGATTTAGTCTGCGTCAAGATAGCAAGCGATTGCTAGAAGACTGTTTAGATGATTGGTGGGGAGATTTTCCAGTAGACCTCAAGGTGCACTATGATGTTCTTTTAAATCAGCTGGGCGCAAGCAATACGCAAAAATTCTTGATAGGTAATTACGGCCTCATGAAGCAGCGTGGCGCTTGGACCTTTTTTGAACAAGCTTGTAAAGCAAAGGGCATCACCCCGATTGAACACTTGCAGCAATTTTTACCGCAATTGCAGCAGGAGAATCCTTTGTTGCGGGTGTGGCATGCACCCAATGCTAGAGCGGATCTAGAGTTCCTGATTCGCTGCTTTGCACATAGCGGTAAGGCGGAGTCTGCGTTTGTACCGCAGTTAGTCAATGCCTTAGCGTGTTTACAGCGTCAGGGTGATGTCATGGAAATTGCCTCATCCCTGCAGACCGTCTTTATCACGGATAAAGATGAGCCTCGTGATAGCACCAATCGTGCATCGAGTGAAGTAAAAAAGTATCTTGTGAGGGAGGGTCAGGCCCAGCTTGAGCCGGACCACATCGCCTATAAACAAGCTTGGGCTCAAGCCTTTGTTGAGTTTCAAGACTATCAGGCCGAACAAGAAGTTTATGCCTTGAATCAAGCCTGGTTTGCGATGAGCGCCCGTATGCTGGATCACATTACCGCGACTAAAGATGCGATGCGGGTGCGTGACTTTGATGATTTGGAAATTGGCGTGAGTAAGTTAATGGCAGATTCTGCAAATGCGGCTTATCTGCAAGCGCGACTCGATGCCAAGTACAAACATATCTTGATCGATGAATTTCAGGATACGAACCCATTGCAGTGGCAAATTTTGCGCTCATGGCTTGAGGGTTATGGTCAAGGCGAAGATAAACCTAGCGTCTTTATTGTGGGCGACCCTAAGCAGTCTATTTATCGATTCCGCAGAGCCGACCCTCGCTTATTTACTAGCGCAATAGCATTCTTAGAAACCCATCTGCAGGCGACACCCCTCAATCAAAACACCACGCGCCGTAACGCTCCTAAGATTAACAACGCCGTGAACTCTACTTTCGCGCGCTCGCAGTTGCCGCCGACTTATCAGTTCAGCGAGCAAAAGACCTTGTGGAAGCCTTTGCAAGACGGAATACCAGAAGCGATCTATTCCCAAGAGGGTGAAGCAGCGCTGTTACCCCTAGTCCCCTATGTGGCGGAAGAGATCGCGCCACGTGTGGGTAATGCATTTGATGAGCCCATTACCGATGTAAACCAAACGGTAGCCGCTACACAACGCTATGTTGAGGGGCAAGAAATCAGTAAGCTTATCCTTCACGTTATAGCAACGCGGCAAGTGATGGATCAACAAGATGGGCGCATGATTTGGCGTCCTGCTCGAGAGAGTGACTTCTTATTATTAGTTAAGCGCCGAAAATATTTGCCGCAATTTGAGAGAGCCTTGCGCGAAGCGGGGCTGGCTTATGACAGCTCTCGTCTAGGTGGTCTACTCAACACCCTAGAGATTGATGACTTGATTGCCTTGTTGACAGTGCTGATGTCACCACGCCATGATCTCCCTTTAGCGCAAGTATTAAGAGGCCCTATCTTTTCTTACACTGAACAACAAATACAAAATCTCAGTATTGCGAAAGCGACGCATCAATACCGCTCTTGGTGGGATGCATTGCAAGATAGTCAGGATAGTTCCGCTCAAGAGGCTGCGCGCTATTTAGAGCATTGGCGCGTATTGGGAGAACGTTTGCCTGTGCATGACCTACTTGATCGGATTTATCAAGAAAGTAATTTACGCTTGAAGTATGCAAGCACTGCACAGCCTTTAGCCCGCACCCAGGTCGTGGCTAACTTGGATGCCTTTTTAGAGCTGTCACTTAACCAAGATGGTGGCCGCTATCCAAGCCTGAGTCGCTTTATTGACGCAATCAACGCGATGCGCCGTGGTGGTGATGATGAAACTCCAGATGAAGGTGATGTTGAGGCTGAGCCTGAGGCAGATCTAGCAGAAATAGATCAAGACAGCGAGATGTCGGAGGAAGATCAACAGAATCGTGTCTGCCTGATGACCATTCATGGAGCTAAGGGCCTTGAGTCGCCCTTTGTGATTATTTTGGATGCCAATCACACAGCGGGTGCCACTGAACACTCTGGCGTTCTGCTAGATTGGTCGCCGAATGAGGGCAGTCCATCTCATTTGTCGATGTACACCAGAGCCAATTTAACTCCACCCCGCAGTCACATTCGGGAGGAAGAAGAATTAATTAGTCAGAATGAAAACTGGAACTTACTCTATGTTGCCATGACGCGTGCTAAGCAGGGCCTTTGGATTAGCGGGGTAGCCAATAAGCCTACTGCAAATAATTCCACCGGCTTAGATCAAAAGTCTTGGTATGCGCGTGCGCATTTTGGTCTGCTGCCAACTATAGATGCGATAGAAGTGATGCCAAGCCGAGAAACTCATCAGCCAACCGCTCAACTAAGCTCCGATACCTTCAGCATGACCGATTTTCAGATTACTTGGGGGCCAGCCACACTCAGTCATCAAGAGCAGTTGCAAGCTATTCTGAGTGGCGCCACGGTAAAGACCAGTCCGCCTGTAGAAGCCAATTCCCCTAATGCGGGGATTTTGGAGGAGGGCGTGTATTTTCATAAACTGCTAGAGTCTATCGTTCCGCAATCTGGAAGTTCTGCAGTGGTCGTGCCGATGCCAAGCATCGAAGAGATCACGCGCTGGCTGAAGGTGGATCAGGCGATGGCTCGTAAACTGCACGCTTATTGCCAAACGGTGATGCACGCAACAGAGCTCAAGCCCTATTTAAGTTCGGGTAAGTGGGTGCAGGCTTGGAATGAGTTGGATATCGCTAATGAAGCTGGTCAGAGTTTCCGCTTGGATCGCTTGGTTGAGTTTGAAGATCATCTTGCCATCATTGATTACAAGTTAAGCATTCCTAAAGTAGATAGCGATTTGTATAAGCAATACCTAAAACAACTCGAAAACTATCAACAAGAGCTCAGACGCATTCGGCCGGACAAGATCAATAAAGCCTTCTTCATCTCAGCTGATGGTCAGATTAGGTCAGCGGAATAGCTGGTAATAGCCCCGATTGCCCTTGAAATGCCTTTTAAAGACCCCATATGTGACAAAGAGTATCAGTGCTTAAAATGGGGATAATGGTTATTCACCAGAATGGTTTCATCACTAAAGGAGTCAAGATGAAGATGCGTAGCGTACCCAATCTATTAGTCGGTCTATTTTCTGCCGCAATATTACTCACTAGCTCAATGGCGTTTGCCGAAGCAACGTTGCCAGAAGTCTATCAAGCCGTGCAAGCAGGCAAAATGGGTCAAGCCGATGCCATGATGAAGGAGGTTTTACAAAACCATCCAAATAGCGCCAAGGCAAACTATGTTGCTGCTGAACTGGCTCTCAAAGAGGGCAAGCTTGAAGATGCTCGTCGCTATTTCGCCAAAGCAGAAAATCTCGCCCCTGGTTTGCCATTTGCGCAACCTGAAGCAGTACAGAAAATTCAAGCCCGTTTAGCAGGCGGCGCTGTTGCAGGCAGCTCAAATAACGCCGGCGCCAGTTCTATTTTTACCAGCCCTATTTTTTGGGTCTTGCTCGCCATCTTGGGCGCAGGCATCTTTTTCTTCCTGAGAAATCGCAATCGTCCTGCCCCCTTGCAGGCGTACAGCGCTCCTGGCGCTCCCTATCCTGGTGCTCCGGGTGGCCCAGGTGGCTATCCTGGAGCCCCCGGTGCTCCAGGTGCTTATCCTGCCGCTGGCGGTATGGGAGGTGGCTTAATGGGGAGTTTGGCTACTGGTGCCGCGCTTGGTGCTGGAATGTATGCAGGTCAAGCCTTGGCAGGTCGTCTCATGGGTGAGCACGAAGGCGGTAATATGGCCAACCAAAATTCTGGCATGAACCAAGTCAGCGGCCCTGCTCAGGACAACTCTAATTTTGGAGTAAATGACGCCAGCTCATGGGACGATAGCAGTTCGAGCTCATGGGATGACAGCGGCGGCGGCGATTTTATGAGCGATGTCTAAGGCACGCATTTATCTACAAACAGCATCTCCTTAGAAAGTAATCATGGCAATTTCAATGTACCAAGCATCTGCTCCGCAATTTGCGAAGATGCTCAATAACCTGTTAGTTATTCTGCAAAAGGGAGAAGAATTCGCGGCTAGCAAGGGGATGGATGAAAAAGAATTAGTCGAGTCCCGCCTGATCGCCGATATGTTCCCCCTGTCAAAGCAGGTGCAAATTGCCTGTGATCAAGTCAAGAATGGGATGGCGCGCTTAGCCGGAATCGAGCCCCCTAAGTACGATGATCAGGAAACCACACTTGCTCAGTTAAGAGAGCGCGTTACTAAAACACTCTTGTTTCTACAGAGCATTCAGCCAGAGCAGATTGACGGCACTGAAGAGAAAAAAATTGAGTTCTCGATTCAGACGTATCACTTTGAGTTTGTTGGCGCGCAATATTTGTTGACTTGGCTGATTCCCAACTTCTATTTCCACGTCACCACGACTTACGATATCTTGCGCCATCATGGTGTCGCTATTGGTAAAACGGACTTCTTAGGCGGATAAGAGCGGGATGGGGCGCATCACCAATCTGATTGAAATGCTGCAAACTTGGCTTTTTCGTGCAGGGGTGTACGCCTCCAATACCTTTTTAGATGACCCCGCGCTTTTGGCTTTTGCCTTTTGCTGAACCAAAGCCACCTACGGGTGGTTTTGTCTTAGTGGGAAGCTAAAAAACGACAATGCCTGCCGTCTGAGAGCGGGTTCTTAAAAAAATCGGTGCCAGCTATTGATATACTGTATGGATATACAGTATATTAGAACTTATGGCACTTCTAGCACTTCAAAACCCCGTTTTCGATGAGACCCTGAGTCAGGCCCCACAAGGCTTGGCAGGGCATTTTGAGTCTTTTGAGTGCAAACTCCTGAGTCATCGGATGTCTGCGGGTTTCCCTAGCCCAGCGGCGGACTATGCCGAAGAAGGCCTCGATTTAAACCACTACTTAGTACAAAACAAGCCCGCCACCTTCATGTTCACCGTCAAGGGGGACTCAATGCTGGGAGCGGGAATCTGTGATGCCGACAAGGTCGTGGTCGATAAGGCACTCAAGCCAAAACATAAAGACATTGTGGTCGCCGTTGTGAATGGGGAATACACCATCAAACGCCTCTACCAAATGCGTGGCCGTATTGAGCTGCAACCTGAAAATCCCCGCTATGAACCGATTACCTTTAACGAGGGTAGTGAACTGCAAATCTGGGGTGTAGTGGTGGGCGTGGTTCGCAAATACAGCAATGCCAGTAGCAGAGGGGGGAAATAAGATGACGACTCCACTATTTGCACTTGTCGATGTGAACAATTTTTACGTTTCTTGTGAGCGGGTTTTTCAGCCCAAACTGGAAGACGTGCCAATGGTGGTGCTCTCGAATAACGATGGCTGTGCGGTAGCGCGTAGCGCGGAAGTCAAGGCCTTGGGCGTGAAGATGGCAACGCCTTGGTTCAAGCTGAAAGATCTCGCGAAAGAGCACGGCATTGTGGCGTATTCATCGAACTACACACTGTATGGCGATATGAGTAGCCGCGTGGTTGAGGTATTAAAAAAATTCACACCCAACCTAGAGGTCTACAGCATTGATGAAAGTTTTTTGGCAATCGAGACTGTGCTTAAACACTATCCGGATGCCAGCCACTTAGGTCACCTGATGAAGCAGACCGTGAAAGATACTACGGGTCTTCCAGTCTGTGTCGGGATCGGCGCTAGTAAAACCTTGGCAAAGCTGGCTAATCACTTGGCGAAGAAGCATCCGCAATTTGCAGGGGTATGCGATGTGGAATCCATGCCTAAGGCAGAGCTCTATCAATGGATGACCGAGACCGAGGTTGGCGAAGTCTGGGGTATTGGTAAGCGTATCGCCAAGAAGTTGCACCTTTTAAATATCTATAGCGTCTTTGATTTACTGCAGACTTCCCCGCAATCGCTGCGCCAACAATTTGGTGTGGTGATGGAGCGTCTTTGTTATGAATTGCGTGGCGTTTCTTGCTTGCAATTGGAAGAGGTTACCCCCGCCAAGCAACAAATTGTGTCATCACGTAGCTTTGGTAAGCCAGTCAGCTCCATGAGCGAGCTGGCAGAGTCAGTAGCCACCCATGTCGCCAGAGGCGCTGAAAAACTGCGCAGTCAACATTCTGTAGCGGGCGCACTCACCATCTTTATTCAGACGAACCCCTTTAAGCCGCACGAACCACAACGTCATCAAAGCGTCGTTGTGCCACTGGCAGATCCTAGCGATAACACCTTGACGCTCACGACCGCAGCGATTGAAGGTTTAAAGCAAATTTATTGCAGTGGCTTTAAGTACAAAAAAGCGGGCGTAATGTTCAGCCTCTTGGCGGATAAACCCACCGTCCAGCAATCTTTATTTGATGATGTGGCAGCCAAAGGCAAATCAGCGGGGCTCATGAAGGCTCTGGATTCGATTAATGGTCGATTTGGCAATACGGTTCTGCGCACAGCGGCAGCAGGCACAAAACAAGATTGGGTGATGCGATCAGGAAATCGCTCGCCCAACTACACCACTCGGTGGGATGAATTACCAGTAGTGCAATAACTATTTATTGATATCGCAAGCAACTTAACCAGGAGCAACACATGAGCTTATTAAACAACTTCAACGGCATCTCTCTCGCAGTCATCATGATTTTGTCTTACTGCGCCGTCTTGAAAAGCACCAAACGCCCAGCGCGCACAAATCGCTCTATGACGCATCGTAAATACTTTTAAAGATCAAGCAGCAGACCTAGCAGGGGAATAAGGAAATCACGGATTCCTTATTCCCTCGCGGAGGTCGCAAGGTCTTTAGTGAGCCTCTTTGGCTGTGAGCGCTTTACGTAAGTATTCGGAGACATTGTCTTGACGCAGCATCCACTGTTTGTAATCTGCCGGCACTTGACTGATTAACTCCCCTTTGTGTTTCCCAAAAGGCATAACAGTAGGCACCCTTGCTGTTTCGGACATTTGCCATAAAGCCTCAAAAGAGCTTGGCTTAAGCTTATCCAGAATGTGCTGCAGAATTTTTGAGCAAATCCAAACATCCGCTAAGGCGCTGTGCGCATTGCGCAATTGCTCTCTAGCACCTGCTCTTTCAAAGCAATACAGCAGAGCACTTTGAGTATGGCTGTCGAGCTCCGGCCATAGGCTACGGGCTAGCGCCAAGGTGCAGATCCGCTTTACGTCTGGACTACCGATCGCCTCCCAATCAAAATCGATGTTGTGGCCAATCAGGTACTGCGTGGTGGTTGGTAAGGCAAATGACTGGCTGGGCGGGCAATCCACCAACTCTTCATCCATGATGTGGTGCGTCGCGAGGGCGCCCAAGCTAATGGGTTTACCAGGGTTGTACCTTTGTACCCAAGGATTGCCAACCTCCAAGGGGCTCAATGAAGTGACATCCAGAGAGGCGGCCTCGATAATGACGGCCTCTTTTTTGTCGGTGGCTTCAACATCAAAAATAATAGCTTGGGTCATAGAGCGTCTTTAAGGTAGTGAATAAGGGGTAATGCACCCGTTAAGTATCCACTTTGAGAGCCGAGTAAGTCTACAAACACATTGAAAAAGCGCATTTGGGTATTAAAAGAGGGGGGTGGATGAGCCCGACCCCCGGCACTGACAGAATTGGGTTTGGCTGCTTCGTTCCCGACCTGACCAGGTTGTCCAAACCACCATGCGGGGAGGCCCATCCAATTCTATTTTAGCTTGTTAGAATGTAGGACATGACAGCATTGGCTTTAGCCCGTTCGTGGCGCCCTAAAACTTTCTCCCAATTGGTAGGTCAAGACCACGTGGTTAAGGCGCTAACCCACGCCTTAGATCAGGGTCGCCTGCACCACGCGTGGCTGTTTACTGGTACACGGGGAGTAGGTAAGACCACCATTTCCCGAATTATGGCCAAAGCCCTCAATTGCACTGGTGCGGATGGCCAAGGGCGCATGACTTCTGAACCTTGCGGTAAATGTCCCGCTTGTCTCGAGATTGACGCAGGGCGCTTTGTTGACTATATCGAGATGGATGCTGCTAGTAATCGCGGCGTGGATGACATTGCCGCCTTGCTAGAGAAGGCCGCCTATGCGCCCAGTAATGCGCGTTACAAGGTTTACATGATTGACGAGGTGCATATGCTCACCAATCACGCCTTTAATGCCATGCTCAAGACTTTGGAAGAGCCGCCTGAGCACGTCAAATTTATTCTTGCTACCACCGACCCCCAAAAGATTCCAGTCACGATTTTGTCCCGCTGCTTGCAGTTCAATCTCAAGCAGATGCCAGTGCCCTTGATTGTGGAGCACTTAGAGAAAGTGTTAGCAGCAGAAACAGTTGAATATGAATCAAACGCATTGCGTGTACTGGCTAAAGCGGCACAGGGCTCAATGCGCGATGCATTGTCCCTAACCGATCAAGCAATCGCGTATGCAGCTGGCACAATTTCTGAGGCAGCGGTACGGGGCATGTTAGGCACTTTGGATGATGCTTACCTGATTCGTATTTTGGATGCCTTAATTGCCAAAGATGGTGCGAGTCTCTTGGCCATTAGCAATGAGATGGGAGAGCGCAGCATGTCTTTCTCATTGGCCTTAGCGGATCTATCGAGTCTAATTCAAAAGATTGCCGCAGCGCAAATCGTGCCGGAATCGGTCTTAGCAGATTGGCCAGAAGCAGCAGAAATTTTGCGATTGGCAGGATTACTGACTAAAGAGGAAGCTCAGCTTTTCTACCAAATTACCATTACGAGTCGTCCTGATTTATCACTTGCCCCTGATGAGCAAACAGGCTTCGCGATGACGCTGCTGCGTATGCTGGCCTTTCGTCCCGGTCAAAGTAGTGAGCCAGTAAAGCCTCGCAGCGCTGGCGCCCCACCTGCGCCAGCGGCTCCAGTGGCGCCATCAGTGAAGCCTCAATCAGCGGCAGCACCAACTCCTCCAGCACCAACAATACCAACAGCAAGTTCAGCTGGTCGTCCCGACTGGCATGCGCTGATGCGCCAGCTACCCGTGCGTGGCATGGTGCAGCAGTTGGCATTCCAAACGGAGTTGCTTGAGTGGAATGATTCGCCAGCCGAAGTGCGCGCGACTATTGTGACGCCGATGCCGCAGTTGGCATCCGAAGCCTCTATCGGACGTTTAACGGATGCGCTAAGCGCCCACTTTGGTAAGCCTTGCAAAATCGTGATTGAAAAAGGTGAAGTGGAAGGCAAGACAGTAGCCAAGGTAGATGCGCAGATACATCAAGAAAAAAGACAGAATGCAGAGCAACTGATTGCGCAAGATCCTTTTATTCAGCAACTTGAAAAAGAGTTTGGAGCCAAAGTGGTTGGCGGTTCCGTTAAACCGATTTAAAAGACATTCCGTACACAACACATATTCATAAGGATAAAGCGATGATGAAAGGCGGCCTTGCAGGTTTGATGAAACAAGCCCAGCAGATGCAAGAGAAGATGAAGGTAGCGCAAGATCAGTTAGCCGCGCTCGAAGTGACTGGTCAAGCCGCAGGCGGCTTGGTAAAGGTCTCTATCTCTGGAAAATATGAAATGAAGCGCGTGCAAATTGATGCCGACGCAATGGATGATCGCGAGATGCTTGAAGACCTGATCGTGACAGCCTATACCGAAGCCTTTAAGCAAGTTGAAGCAGCCAGTGCGCAAGTGATGTCTGGGGCAACTGCTGGTATGCCAATGCCGCCTGGCTTTAAGTTACCGTTTTAATGGCGCGTCAAGAAGTTCCACAAGATGCGCTCAGTCGTTTGATTGAGGCCTTACGAGTTCTGCCAGGAGTAGGGCCTAAGTCAGCGCAGCGGATGGCTTTCTATCTACTGCAACATGATCGCAATGGTGCGGCAATTTTGGCTAAGTCATTAGGTGAGGCGGTAGAGACCGTCGGTCACTGCGCGCGGTGCAATACTTTTTCAGAAACTCAGATCTGCGGTACTTGTGAGGATGGTCGCCGAGATCCCTCATTGTTATGTATTGTGGAAACACCGGCCGACCAAGTCATGGTTGAGCAGACCTTAAGTTTTAAGGGAAATTATTTCGTGTTGATGGGAAGGATTTCCCCCTTGGATGGCATGGGACCCAATGAAATTCATTTTGATCGCCTTTTGAGTCGTATTGAACAGCCTGACACTGGCATACCCGTGAGAGAAGTGGTTCTAGCCACGAATTTCACTAGCGAAGGCGAGGCTACCGCGCATTACATTGGTGAGGTGCTCAAAATCAAGGGCATCAAAGTCACCCGCATTGCCAGAGGAATTCCTGTTGGAGGCGAGCTGGAATATGTGGACGCGGGCACCTTAGCAAGGGCCTTAATGGATCGGCGTTAAGCGGATTCAAATGAGCCCGTTCATTAAACCGTAACAAAAGACCGATATATTTAAGTGCTACAAGTTTGCCACCTAAGCAGTGCGCATATCTAATTTGGCCTAGCAGCCAGCAAATCCTTATTTCGAATGATCCTCAAGCATTTCTTTATCCTACTGTGTTGTTTGTGTTCATTCTCCGCACTGGCTCAAAAGGCGGGTTCAGACGCGGACCAAATTGCCAGCGTGGATCAAGAGATTAACGGTATTCCTACAGAAGGAATCTTTCTAGGCTTGCCCGCCAATGTACATGGGCAAACTACCTATATTAATCAGCGCTACAAACCATTTAATTCACCTTATCAAGGGCAAAATAGTTTGTTGCCCGATAAGTCAATGAGCTACACCTGGTCAGGAACCTTATTTTTTGGTGCGCGCTTGACCCCCAATACCGACCTATATTTCAATCCAGAGGTTGTATCGGGAGTTCCCTTTTCATCTTTAGCGGGCCTTGGTGGATTTAGTAATGGTGAAGCAACCCGCGCGCAAGGAGCGCAGGCCCACTTTTATTCTGCTCGCGCATTCTTAAGGCAAACAGTCAACTTAGAGGGTGAGCAAGTTGAGCTAGAGAATGAGGCTAATCAAATTAGTCAGATAGTGAGCAGCAATCGCTTTGTATTTACTGCGGGGCAATTTGCTACCTTAGATATCTTTGACGATAGTCGGTATGCCAAAGATCCGCGCGTTCAGTTTATGAACTGGGGCAACATGACTTACTTGGCCTACGATTATGCAGCTGACTCACGGGGTTATGGCTGGGGCTTGGCAGGTGAGTGGTATCAAGATAATTGGGTATTTCGGGCATCGCGCATGACCACGCCCGCAACCCCCAATGCGCAACCCATTAACTGGCATATTTTTTCAGCCTATGGCGACCAAATCGAAGTAGAGCGCGGTCACTTTATTGGCGACCTACCCGGGAAGGTCAGCGTATTGGGTTATCGCAACCGCATGACGATGGCGCGCTTTACCGATGCAACCAATTACGTGATTGCAAATAATGCGCAAGGAACACAAGCACTTGTTAATGTCCGCAATGGAATGCAAATCAAGACGGGTATTGGTATCAATGCTGAGCAAGCCTTGACTAAGGATTTGGGGGTTTACATGAGGGCATTCACCTCCGATGGGCATACGGAAACGATGTCGTTTGCAGAGGCGGACAACTCACTCTCAATCGGAGCGGGAATTACCGGCGATCGCTGGGGAAGACCCAAAGATACTATTGGAGTTTCCACGATGCTCAACGGCATTTCTTCTAATCGAAGAGCCTATTTGCAAGCAGGCGGCATTTCGAACTTTGTTGGCGACACTCCCTCCCCATACGCCGGCCCCAACCAGTCGCTAAGTTACAAGCCCGAGCAAATCAGTGAGATTTACTACAGCTTCCTTGTTACCAAAGGAGTCTTGCTGGCTGCAAACTATCAACATATTATTAACCCGGCCTACAACTCTGCTCGTGGACCAGTAAATATCCTCTCATATCGTATTCATGCGGAATTCTAAGGAAGCCTTGTGTATCCCGTTTGTACAAGGCGCGTCATTGATAAAGCAGGCTTTTTTAAGCAAACCGGTGAGCTACAACAACCCCTTAATGACCAAAGGCATTTGATTTGTAAGAAAAAAGACACTTCATTTATCTATCCTATAATTTGGTCAATATTTGAATTTGACAAATTTTGCAAAAATCTACTATTTTTACTATTTCGAGGCACCATTGATCAATAGAAATACCAGCAAGCCCCGAATTGCAAACATGTCATTGAGTGTTTGGTTTGTCATTGCTGGCAATGGGATGGCTTGCAGCGCGATGGCACAGGGTAACTCGTCGGTTGAAATTTTTAAAGATGTAGAGTTGTCAGCGCCACCCCAAAGCAGTGAGTCTTATGTACCTAAGGCGATGGAGCCAAAAAAGGTTTTGGCAGACTCAAAAAGCCTTAATCAAAAATTCAATCCCAATAACTTGGATTTGCGTCAGTTGTGGAATGAATTGCGTGCCAATAATCCTCAACTGATTGCGGCGCGTGAATCCTATTTTGCGGCCAAGGCCACTGTGCCGCAAATTGCCGCGCCAGATAATCCACAAGTCGGTTTAATTTGGTCAGGCATGCCTACGGGTTCTGCATTTGCACTGGGTACCGCAGGTACCAATCCAAACGGTCAAAATGGTTACTCCTTTGCGCAGCCCTTTAAGTTTCCTGGCAAGAAAGGTCTTGCCGCAGATATTGCTGATAAACAAGCCGAATCGTTGCAGGCGCAAAACGATAATCTTTATTTGCAATTGGGTTCCCAGTTAGCGACTTTATATTACGGCACCTTGGCTGCGCAAAAGCAATTGAAGGTTTTAAGTGATGCGGTGGTGCGTACTGAGTTGATTAAAAATATTGCCAAGGCGCGTTATTCCAATCATGCTGCCGCTTACGTTGAGTATCTCAATGCGCAAGTAGCTCAAAGTTCTGCAGAGTCGGATAAATTTAATCTAGAAAGACAGCTGGTTGTTGCTTATAAAAATATTAATGCGCTCATCGGTCGTGATCCGCGCGATAAGCTGGTGCTGACTGGCGATACCAAAACTGCCATGGGTAAGGTGCCCTCACTTATCGAACTTGAATCCTTCGCTGAAACTTCGCATCCAATTTTGAAGAGCTCCACGTTACAGCTCGATGCTGCTAAAAAAGGGGTGACTTTAGCCAAGGCCGCCTACCTGCCAGACTTTCAGGTAATTGCAACTTCTTACACGCCACGCGGACCATTGACCTCAAACAATGGCGCTATGTACTATCAATTTGAATTCGATATTGTTATTCCACTGTATTTCTTTATCAAAGAGCGTTACGGTGTAGAGCAAGCCTTACGCAACCAAGCGGCAGCTGAATCGACTGATGTGGCTACTAAGCAGCAGATTATTTTGGGGGTAGGTAGCGCATATGCCACTTATGAACAAGCCAAAAAATATTTTGAGTTCCTAAGAGATCGTCAGGTTCCGCAAGCAGATGCAGCTTACCGTGTGGCTATTACACAATATGCCAATAATGGTCAGGGCTTCACAGACCTGCTCACTGCCCAAACCCAATTAAGGGCTTTAGAAATTCAATTAGCCCTTGCTGAAAGTAATTTATTGCAAGCTCAAGCAGCATTATTTGCCTCTGCAGGCAAAGACCCCATTGAATAGGTTTAATCGTCATGTTAAAAAAATTCTTAGACAAAATAAAACCCACTATTGATCCTTTGCTCACTAAAGGAAAAGTGCAGTTGAAGCAAGTGGAAGTCAAAGCGCGTGAGCAGTGGGCTAAACCTAAGATGAAATCAGGCGCTTATTTAGTCGCCACATTATTGATTGGCGTCTTTTTTGGTCAAATGCTTGCTCCTAATAAAGGCAATGAATTAAAGAGCCAAAAAATTGTGGCAGTCGATAAAGCAGGCATTATTAATATCAGCCTGCCTGGAGTGATTCTGGCTCCTGAGGTTTTCGAATTCGCTCAAAGCCTTGAGTCTAACGTCCCAGTGTCCCTATCTGTTCCGGGTAAGCTTGCCTTTAATGCAGAGCGCCTCAAAGTGATTTCTGCGCGCGCCCCCGGTCGAGTTGAGCGTATTTACGCTTTTGATGGCGCGTTTGTGAAGCAGGGGCAGGCGGTTGCTGACTTTTACAGCCCAGATTATGTGTCGGCGCAAACGGAATATATTCTCTCGGCAAGAATGCTCTCTACTTTGCAAAAAGCACAAATTGGCTCTTTGTATGAGGACGCTCAGTTCACTTTAGAGGCGGCAGCCAATCGTTTACGTGTTCTTGGGGCCAGCAATGAAGATATTGTGCGTCTTAAAAATGGCGGTGAAGCTACACCGACGTTTCCTATTCGGACGCCGATTGACGGGGTGGTGATTAAGCGCGCGGTAGATCCCGGAGCATTCTTAAATACTGGCGATATTTTGGCTACAGTTGCAGATCCCAAAAACCTTTGGTTTTTAGGAAATGTCTATGAGCAAGATGTCGGCAAAATTAAAGTGGGTGATGTATTTCATTTAAAAGTTGAATCCTTTCCCGGGCGAGATTTTATTGCTAAGGCTAACTATGTTGGTGCCACCATCGATCCGGTGACGCATGCTTTAGTTGTGCGCTGTGAAGTTGATAACAGCGATGGTTTATTAAAGCCAGAAATGTTTGTGAGCGGCAAACTCGAAATCAGCAAAACACCCGCAATTACTTTGCCATCGACTGCCATCATTCAAGCGCGTAACTTGCGTTTCGTGATCATTAAAACCGGACCCGATAGCTATCGTCGCTTGCCTATCAATGGCTTTGATCTGAACGCACAAGAATTTGCGGTGACTGACGGTTTAACTGTTGGCCAGAATGTGCTGATAAAGGGGGCAACCCTCCTGAACCAGCGTTTCCTGCGTGAAGAAGACTAGGTCATTTAATGAATATCAATGAGGTCCTCAAACGAAGGCTGCTGATTGTCTTTCTGGCAGTCGGCTTATTGGCTGCAGGAATATCCAGTTTTCTGAAGTTACCCTTGCAGGCTTATCCAGGTGTAGCGCCATTGACTGTGCAAGCAATTTCGCAGTGGCCTGGGGCTAGTACAGCTCAGATTGAGCAACAAATTACGATTCCTGTAGAGAATGCCTTAGCCGGTGTCCCGGGAGTGCAGGTGTTTCGTTCCGTCTCTTTGTTTGGGCTATCCGTAGTTACCGTCAAGTTTAAGGAGGGCGAAGATAGCTTTAAGGCGCGTCAATTAATTAATAGTTATTTAAATAACTTGACCTTGCCAGCGGGCGCAAATATTGCCATGAGTCCTGATTCAGATGCGACTGGTGAGATCATGCGCTTCGCACTTGAAAGCACTTATGCATCATCTATGCAGTTGAAGACTTTCATGGATTATGAAGTCTATAAAGAATTAAAGCATGTGCAGGGCATCGCCGATATCTCATCATTTGGCGGTCAAACGCGGCAATATCAAATCATTATCAAACCTAGTAGTCTGCTAGCCAAGAACGTCACGCTCCAGCAGTTAATCACCGCAGTTACCAATTCCAATGTGAACGTTGGTGGCGGCCTTTTACCTGTTGGCGAGCAGCAGTTGGTGGTTCGTGGAGTTGGCCTCTTGAGCACTATCGAGGATATGAAAAGCATTGTTGTTGCAGTCAATAACGGTGTGGCTATTCGGGTTGGTGATGTCGCCGATGTTCAGGTGGGTCACACCCTGCGTCAAGGCATGTTCCAGTATCAGGATATTGCTGATGGCGTAGAAGGGGTTGTATTTTTACGGCGTGGCGAAAACGCCTCTGAGGTGCTCGATCGGGTCAAAGCCAAGATCAAAGAAATCAATACTTCTATCCTGCCCCCTGGAATTGATGTCTACCCTTTTTACGATCGCCAAGTACTGCTGGATATTACGATCGACACGGTTAAACACACCTTGTTCTTTGGTATCTCCTTGGTACTCATCATTCTCTACATTTTCCTGGGGAACTTTAGAGCAGCCGCTGTAGTGGCAGCCGTCATTCCTTTGGCGCTGTGCGTGTCATTCTTCAATATGGATCAATTTAAGGTTCCTGCGAATTTGATTTCTTTGGGGGCAATTGATTTTGGGGTGATTGTTGATGCTGCGGTGATCGTGATGGAAAACGTCATGCGTCACCTTGAAGACAGGCGCACCAATCTGAAGCAAAGCATTGTGCTGGGCGCAAGCGAAGTTCAAAGAGCCATGGTCTTCTCAACCTGCATCATTATTACGGCGTACTCACCCTTGTTTCTCATGGGTGGGGTTGAAGGAATTATCTTTAGACCAATGGCTTTCACCATGGGCTTTGCCTTATTAGCCTCGATTATTTTGAGTCTGACCTTTGTGCCCGCCATGATCTCCTATATCTTTAAAGAGGGTGGAGAGCATCGTCCCCCCGTATTTATTGATAAGTTATTGGCCGTATATAAGCCATTCCTACGCTGGTTAGTAGACCGTCCAAAGCAGGTTTTGCTCTCAGCAATCGGCTTAGGTCTTGTGACTATTTTGAGTGCCACCCAATTAGGTACAGAGTTTTTGCCCACCTTGGAAGAAAATAATTTGTGGGTTCGGATTACCTTGCCGAGCACAGTAGATCTTAAATACTCAGCGCAGATTGCTGACAAAATTCGGGCAGAATTTAAAAACCAACCTGAAATACAGTTTGTCTCTGTGCAGATTGGTAGACCGGATGATGGTACAGACTCGACTGGCGTATTTAATCAGGAGTATGGCCTGTACTTTAAAGCGCCTGAGGATATGCCGCCTGGCGCCAGTAAGAAAGCATTGGTAAAGCGTCTCGAAAATTATTTAAATGAATTGCCTGGTGTGGATTACACCTTCTCACAGTACATTCAAGACAACGTGAATGAAGCACTTTCTGGTGTGAAGGGTGAAAACTCAGTCAAAATCTTTGGTAACGATTTGGAAGTGCTTGACCAGCAAGCAAAAGACATCATTAAGCAACTGCGCAAGGTTCATGGAATTGCTGATGAAGGTATCTTTACTGAATTAGGTCAGCCAACCCTCAATGTGGAAATCAATCGCGAGCGTGCTGCGCGTTTCGGTATCAATGTCAGTGATGTCCAGGCTTTGGTAGCGAACTCTATCGGCGGCGCATCCATTACCAATGTGCTTGAGAATGAAAAAACATTTGGCTTGGCGATCCGCTTAATTAAAAATAGTCGCGACGATGTGGAGTCTATTGCTAGTTTGCTCATTGACACTCCAGATGGAAATTCAGTGCCATTAAGCATGGTGGCGAACGTCTCGATTTCTGATGGACCTTTCTTCATTTACCGAGAGTCTGGTCGTCGTTATATTGCCATTAAGTTCAGTGTGCGCGGCAGAGATTTGGGTGGGGCAGTAGCCGAGGCGCAGAAATTGGTTGATGAAAATGTTTCTTTGCCAAATGGCTACCGAATTACCTGGGATGGTCAATTCAATCAAATGAAGATTGCTCAGAGGAAGCTCATGACAATTGTTCCTTTGACGTTGTTGGCGATCGCCTTATTGCTTTACAGCGCCTTCGGTAATTTCCGAGACGCGCTCGTAGTGCTATTAAATGTCCCCTTTGCAGCGATTGGCGGTATTTTGATCTTGTTATTGACAGGTGAAACTTTGAGTATCTCTGCGGGAATTGGCTTCTTATCGCTGTTTGGTATTGCCATCCAAGATGGCGTCATTCTCATTTCTTATATTAATAAGCTAGCCAAATCAGATACGAATAGCATCAAGGACACCATTGTTGAGGGCGCATCCCTCAGAATGCGTCCGGTATTAATGACCGCTTTGCTGGCGGGCTTGGGACTTTTGCCGGCAGCCTTGTCTCACTCTATCGGTTCGGAGGCGCAACGGCCCTTAGCTTTGGTGATTGTTGGCGGCATGATCACCACCACATTGCTTACTTTGCTTGTGTTGCCCGTTCTGTATGCATGGATTCGCACTAGGGAGCAAAGGCGCCATTAAATTGCCTTTGACTGGGGTTTAGTTGAAAAAGTTGGATAATCGCTGAATGCATATATTAATATCGAATGACGATGGTTATCTAGCCCCAGGACTGCTTGCGTTGGTCAATGCGATACGTCCGCTAGGGAAAATCACAGTGATTGCCCCAGAGCAAAACCACAGCGGCGCATCGAATTCCTTGACTTTATCGCGCCCGCTCTCGATTCATCGAGTCGCTGGCGGTGAGCGTGATGGCTTCCTTTTTATTAACGGCACCCCAACCGACTGCGTGCACATTGCCATGACTGGGTTTCTTGAGGAAAAGCCTGATCTCGTTATTTCTGGGATCAATCAGGGCGAGAATATGGGTGAAGATGTCCTTTATTCGGGCACCGTAGCAGCCGCAGTTGAGGGTGTGATGTTTGGGGTTCCCGGTATTGCTTTCTCCCAAATTGATAAAGGCTGGAGTCGGATTGAAGATGCCGCTAAGGCAGCGCATGATGTTGTAGCGCAAATGTTGGTATCCAAGCTCGCACGCACCGAAGGTCATGCCACATTGCTCAACGTCAATATTCCCAACCGTCCTTATGCTGATTTGTATCGCTGGCGTGTTACCCGCTTAGGAAACCGTCACCACTCTCAGCCAGTAGTTGTCCAAAAAAGTCCGCGTGGCGATGAAATCTATTGGATTGGCGCAGCGGGCAACGCAAAAGACAGTTCTGCGGGCACCGACTTTAACGCAATTGACGAAGGCTGCATCTCCATTACCCCAATGCAATTAGATTTATCACACCATGCTCGCATTGCAGCCATGCGTGAAAATGGTTGGGATCGCGGTTGAGGCCAGCGGCGGAAAGATTTGCCGGCCATCGACAGGCCTTAGCTGCAAAAGTATTGGCTGCAGGGATTAAGCATCATAAAACTCTGGAAGCGATTGCGACTGTGCCGCGCCATGCTTTTTTAGATGCCGGCATGCACCCACAGGCTTACGAAGACACTGCCTTACCGATTGGCCATTCGCAAACCATCTCCAAGCCATCCGTTGTAGCGCGCATGATTGAGCTTCTACACAAACCGCGTCATCGACTGGGTAAGGTCCTTGAGATTGGTACAGGCTGCGGTTATCAGGCGGCTGTTTTAAGTCTCTTGGCGGAAGAAGTGTATTCAATTGAGCGGATTCGGCCGCTACATGATTTAGCAAGAACAAAATTACGTCCTTTTCGGATCAATAATTTGCGCCTGATTTATGGTGACGGTATTTTAGGCTTACCCCAAGCAGCCCCTTTCGACGGCATTATTTTGGCTGCTGCAGGATTGGGAATTCCGGATGCATTGCTCGATCAGCTGGCGATTGGCGGGCGCTTAATTGCCCCAGTTGTCAAAAATGAGCAAGAACAGCAGTTGGTAATGGTGGAGCGAATGAGTTCTCAGCGCTATCAAAGAACGGTACTGGACGGGGTCTTTTTCGTGCCTTTACAATCGGGGATAGTATGAAAAATTACCACTTAGCCCCTAAGCTGACTTCTTTATTGCCCTTGAAGCTTGCCATCGTCTTGATGGCAATCGCCTCCATGGTGGGCTTGTCGGCTTGCTCCTCAACACCTCGAGCCAAGCCGGCAACTGTGGTTGATCGCACAAGCTCGACAGTTGAACCAGCCCCGCCAGGTTATTACCGAGTCAAAAAGGGAGACACCTTAGCGCGCATTGCCCTCGATAACGGCCAATCACCTAGGGATGTGATTGCTTGGAATAATTTGGCCAACCCAAATCAGATCGAAATTGGTGATCTCATCTTAATCAGCCCCCCGGCCGTCTCAAAGTTAACGGTGAAGTCCATTCCAGCCTCAAGGCCAGCAGCCAATGAAGATGTGCCTAAGGCTGACACTCCAAAGGCCGACGCCTCCAAAGAAATGGTCGCTGAGCCAGGAATTCGTTTGTCATGGCCTGCCAAGGGCAAGGTCAGCAATGATTACAGCGAGCAAACTAAAGGTATTGATATTGCTGGTAAGTTAGGCGATCCAGTCATGGCAGCCGCTGATGGTAAGGTTGTTTACGCTGGCAACAGTCTGCGTGGTTATGGCAACCTCATCATTATTAAGCATGACAATACCTACCTCACTGCTTATGCGCACAATCGCAACCTCTTGGTGAAAGAGGGTGACACGATTAAAAAAGGTCAAAAGATCGCCGAGATGGGCGACACCGATACCACTATGGTTAAGTTGCACTTTGAGTTGCGTGTAAACGGCAAGCCCGTCAATCCAACCGCCTATTTGCAATAAGCAGCGCGAGACGTTGCTGTTGATGAAAGCCCTATGGCAACCGTTTTAGTATTTGATATCGAAACCATCCCCGATGTAGCGGGTTTGCGTCGGCTCGAAAATCTTCCGGTGACGTTGACGGATGCGGAAGTGGCTACCAAGGCGATGGCCGATCGACTGGAAAAAACCGGCAGCGATTTTTTGCCTTTATATCTGCAACGGATTGTGGCGATTTCTTGTGTGATCCGCAGAACAAGTAAAGATGGCAGCCCTCAAATTAAAGTGGGCACTCTTGGCGCTCTAGAGGATGACGAAAGCGTCCTCATTCAAACCTTCTTTGATTTGGTGGAAAAGTACACTCCCCAATTGGTATCTTGGAATGGTAGTGGTTTTGACTTGCCCGTGCTCCACTACCGCGCGCTAGTAAATCATGTTCAGGCACCTCGGTATTGGGAAATGGGTGAGAGCCAAGAAAACGATAGTCGTGAATTCAAGTGGAATAATTACATCAGTCGTTATCACATGCGCCATTTAGATCTCATGGATTTGTTAGCTAAATTTAATGGGAGAGCGAACGCCCCTCTAGACGGCCTGGCTAAACTCTGTGGATTTCCAGGCAAGATGGGAATGGATGGCAGCCAAGTCTGGCCCGCTTTTCAGGAGGGGAAGCTAAACGATATCCGTCGTTATTGTGAAACCGATGTGGTGAACACCTACTTAATGTACTGCCGCTTTCAGTTACTGCGTGGTGGTTTCTCTCTAGCGGAATACCGAGAAGAGATTGATTTTGTTAAAGCCTATTTAACTAAAGAAGCCCTAGAGCCAAACGGTGCTCAATGGCAAGAATACCTAGCTGGCTTTGCACCTAATGCTAGTTGAGGCGCTGGGAGCGGTACTTGTAGAGTCTCTAGATTTAGAGGCGCAAGGAATTGCGCGCCTAACCCCGACTGAGCACGAGCTTGAGCTTGGGCAGAGTGGGAAGGTAATCTTTATTCAGGGGGCGCTACCAACGGAAATGGTGACGTACACCGTTACGCGTGAACGAGCGCGTTTTAATAAAGCAAAAGTCCGTCAGGTGATTCGGCCGGCGGTCTTTCGTTCGCAGCCCAAGTGCAAGGCGTTCGGAGTATGTGGTGGTTGCACCATGCAGCATTTAGATGTGCGCGCCCAAATTGCCATGAAGCAACGCGTCCTTGAGGATGATCTAAAGCATATTGCTAAAGTAGCCCCTGAAGAAATGCTAAGACCTATGGGCGGGCCCGCTTGGGAATATCGTCATCGTGCCCGTCTGAGCGTGGTGAACCGCTCAATCAAAAAGGGAACTGTCTTGGTGGGTTTTCATGAGGCTAAGAGTGGTTATGTAGCCGATATGACCGCCTGTGAAATTATGCCAAAGCATGTCTCGCATCTCTTGCCAGCAATGCGTAAGTTAGTGATGGGGATGTCGATAGTCGATTTCATTCCGCAAATTGAACTCGCGGTTGGTGAGGCTGAAGATCCCCAATCGGATGATCCGCTGAAAATAAAGCCAGTGACCGCTTTGGTTTTGAGACACCTTAAACCCTTTAATCCGGAGGACGAGGCTCTTCTCAGAGAATTTGCTGAGCAACATCATGTCTGGATTTGGTTGCAGCCCAAAGGCATTGAAACTGTTGCACCGTTTCATCCACTTACCGGCAAGCTTTGCTATCGCTTACCCGAGTTTGAGATTGAGATGCCATTCAAACCGGCTGACTTTACGCAAGTCAACCATCTTATGAACCGATCTTTGGTTAGTAGGGCGCTTCGCTTATTGGAGATGAAGCCAAGCGATCGGGTGCTTGATTTGTTTTGCGGTATTGGCAATTTCACATTACCTCTTGCCCGACGTTCAAATAGCGTCTTGGGCATCGAAGGTCTTGCCAGCCTCACCAGTCGTGCACAAGCGAATGCAGAACATAACGGACTGACGCAGAAAGTGCATTTTATGCAGAGCGACTTATTTAAAGTCAGCTCTGAAACGATTGCCTCGTGGGGAAAAGCGGATCGCTGGCTAATGGATCCCCCGCGTGAAGGCGCGATGGAGATTTGTAAGGCACTCGCCGAGCTGCATCAAAGTAAAAGTGATCTATTGCCACAGAGAATTGTGTATGTATCTTGCAATCCCAAAACACTTGCAAGAGATGCTGATATTTTGTGTCATCAAGCAGGCTACACATTAAAGAGTGCCGGTATTGTCAATATGTTCCCCCATACCTCGCATGTGGAATCGATGGCAGTTTTTGAGTTGTGTAGTTAGTAATTGCCAATAAAAAAGGCGCCCCTAAGAGCGCCTTGTCGTTTTCGCAAGCTTACTTAGTCGCGATTACCGCCAACAATGCCCAGTAAGGCTAACAAGTTGGTAAAGATGTTGTAGACATCTAAGTAAATTGCCAGCGTGGCCATAATGTAGTTTGTTTCACCACCATTGATGATGCGCTGAACATCAACCAGAATAAAGGCTGAAAAGATGCCGATCGCAACCACCATTACCGTCAACATTAATGCAGGCAACTGCAGCCAAATATTGGCTACCGAGGCAACAATCAGAAGTAGCACGCCCACCATTAACCATTTGCCAAGACCGGCAAAGTCGCTCTTGCTTACCGTGGCGATGGTAGCCATGACAGCAAAAATAGCCGCTGTGCCACCAAAGGACAGCATGATCAGTGAGGCGCCGTTGCTGTAGCTGTTTAAGGTGTATCCCACTAAGCGGGACATCATGACGCCCATGAAGAAGGTAAAGCCTAGCAAGAGCAGAACACCTAAGCCAGTATCTTTATTTTTCTCAATAGCCCAGAAGAATCCAAAAGCAATGGCCATAAAGAGGATAAAGCCCATAAATGGACTTTCAGCAAATAAACTGAAGCCAGTTGCGACACCTAGCCATGCCCCAATCACCGTCGGAATCATGGAAAGCGCTAATAAGGCGTAGGTATTGCGCAGGACGCGGTTGCGCACCTGAACTGTAGTGATCGAGCCAGATTGCCCGAATCCGAAAGAGTTAAGATCGCTCATATTGACTCCCTTTTTCAAGTGAATAACAAGAACCCATCAGGGTTATGGCCCTAAGTATAGACAAAATGGGGAAATATATAGCTCTTAGTAGAAAAGACTACAAAGTATGGGGTTATGCCTATTAAATTCAATGGCTTAGCACGGCTTTACTTAGGGTAAATACGGTCGGGCATTGTATAATTCGGGGGTTTGTTGAGTAAGTAGCATTCTCTGAAAGGGTAGGAAGCTCCCCCCAGATTCTCTCCTACTTACTTAATACCTATTTTTGAAATTACTTTTGGAGTTTTGCATGGCTATTGAGCGCACCCTTTCTATTATCAAACCTGACGCAGTGGCAAAAAATGTCATTGGGAAAATCTATGACCGTTTTGAATCTGCTGGTTTAAAGGTGATTGCCTCAAGAATGGCACATTTGTCTCAGGCTGAAGCAGAACAGTTCTACGCTGTTCACGCTGCCCGTCCTTTTTTCAAAGACTTAGTGAGCTTCATGATCTCAGGCCCTGTGATGATTCAGGTACTTGAAGGTGAAGGCGCGATTGCTAAGAATCGTGACTTGATGGGTGCGACTGATCCAAAGAAAGCGGATGCTGGCACGATTCGTGCTGACTTCGCAGATAGCATTGACGCAAATGCAGTTCACGGCTCAGACGCTCCAGAAACAGCTGCTGTAGAAGTTGCTTTCTTCTTCGCCGGCATGAATGTTTTTAATAGTTAATTTCGCTTCTTCATTTAAAGCATAAGAAGTCGCATTGACCTCCCCGCGCGTAAATCTCTTAGATTTTGACGCTGACCAGATGGCGGCGTATGTCGCGGGGCTAAACGAAAAACCGTTTAGAGCAAAACAACTCATGCAATGGATTCACCAACGCGGTGTATCCAATATTAACGACATGAGCGATTTGGCTAAAGGATTTAGAGCCACCTTGCTTGAAAAAGCAGAGGTAGTTTCTCTCCCTGTGATTCGAGATGAGCAGGCGAATGATGGCACGCGCAAGTGGCTTCTGGACGTGGGCGCCGGTAACGCAGTGGAGTCTGTGTTTATCCCAGAAGATGACCGAGGCACTCTCTGTATTTCTTCTCAAGCAGGTTGCGCTGTTAACTGCCGCTTCTGTTCAACGGGATATCAAGGGTTTTCACGCAATCTCACTTCCGGTGAAATCATCGGTCAATTGTGGTTTGCTGAGCATCTGTTGCGTAACGATCCCATGGCCGTTCGTCGAATGGAGACTTATCCAACGCCTGGCTGGGAACATACTGGACGGGTGATTTCTAATGTCGTTTTAATGGGCATGGGTGAGCCTCTACTTAATTACGATCAGGTTCTTCCCGCACTTCGTTTGATGCTGGACGATCGAGCCTATGGTTTGTCGAGACGTCGTGTCACCGTTTCTACTTCAGGTGTCGTACCCATGATGGATCGCTTGGCGCAAGACTGCCCCGTTGCATTGGCAGTTTCATTGCATGCGCCCAATGATGCATTGCGCGATCAATTAGTGCCACTCAATCAAAAATATCCCTTAAGGGAGTTATTAGCAGCGTGTGAGCGCTACCTGCCTTTTGCGCCAAGGGATTTCTTAACCTTTGAATATTGCATGCTTGATGGCGTGAATGATTCTGATGTCCAGGCAAAAGAACTGGTGCGTTTACTCAATGGCATTAAATGCAAAGTGAACCTCATTCCATTTAATCCTTTCCCAGAATCTGGGTTGAAGCGTTCACCGCCACAACGCATTCAGGCATTTGCTAATATTTTGTTAAATGCCGGCATGGTAGCAACTGTGCGCAAAACTCGCGGTGATGATATCGCCGCTGCTTGCGGACAATTAGCAGGTGACGTGATCGATCGTACTCGCGTGCGCGAGCGTGACGTGCATGCTGCCGACATTATTCAGCCAATACAGTGGCTCGACAAATTAGATTCTTGATAGGGTCATTTAATTCCCTTTGGTTTTTATGAGCTCAATTCTCTCTACCCCGTCTCCCTTACCACTTGGCCCAGCAGCAAAGCGGGCTACACGTCAAGCAACGATCGCTTGGAAGACCAATATCATCACCGTGGGTGGCGATGCACCAGTACGCGTGCAATCCATGACGAATACCGATACAGCTGATGCAATTGGAACCGCGATTCAGGTGAAAGAATTAGCGCGCGCTGGCTCGGAGATGGTGCGTATTACTGTTGATACGCCTGCGGCCGCGGCCGCAGTTCCTTATATTCGTGAACAGCTCGACAAGATGGATGTTTTGGTGCCGTTGATCGGCGATTTTCATTACAACGGTCACACCTTATTAAATGACTACCCTGATTGCGCTCAGGCTTTATCCAAATATCGTATTAATCCAGGTAATGTAGGTAAGGGCGCTAAGCGCGATCCCCAATTTGCTCAAATGATTGAGGCAGCTTGTAAGTACGATAAACCGATTCGAATTGGCGTGAATTGGGGCAGTCTAGATCAAGACCTCCTTGCCAGCATCATGGATAGCAATGCTGCCTTGCCAGTTCCCAAGACGGCCCAAGAGGTCATGATTGAGGCTTTGATTCAGTCAGCTTTGCAGTCTGCTGAAAAAGCAGTTGAGCTTGGTATAAATCCCAACCAAATTTTGCTCTCCTGTAAGGTCAGTAAGGTACAAGATTTGGTGGCTGTGTATCGCGATTTGGCAAGGCGCTCAGACTACCCCTTGCATTTGGGTTTAACTGAAGCGGGCATGGGCAGCAAGGGGATTGTTTCTTCGACAGCGGCGATGGCCATTCTTTTGCAAGAGGGCATTGGCGATACGATTCGCGTTTCTCTGACGCCTGATCCAGGCGCTCCCCGTGAAAATGAAGTGATCGTGGCGCAAGAAATATTGCAGACGATGGGATTGCGGCATTTCACGCCGATGGTGATTGCTTGTCCAGGATGCGGTAGAACCACGAGCACCACCTTTCAAGAGTTAGCCGCCAATATTCAATCTTATTTGCGCCAACAAATGCCGCTTTGGAAGAAATCCCATCCCGGCGTAGAAAATATGAACGTAGCCGTGATGGGTTGTATTGTGAATGGTCCCGGCGAAAGTAAGCATGCCAATATTGGAATCTCACTCCCTGGCACAGGTGAAGCTCCAGCAGCACCGGTTTTCGTTGACGGACAAAAAGTAAAAACTTTACGCGGCGATCGCATTGCTGAAGATTTTCAGGTGATTGTTGACGAGTACGTGCAGCGTCATTACGCACCCAAATAAAAATAGAAGAAACGAAGCGCAACAATGACTGAACAAACCTCTTCAGATAAAGCCCCTAAAGCTCAAAAAATTAACGGCGTACGGGGCATGAATGATCTTTTGCCTGGCGATGCTGCCCAGTGGTTTCATCTTGAGCATGTTTTTCGTGATCTCACTAGAGCGTATGGATATGAATTTTTAAGAACGCCCATCGTCGAAGCGACCGCTGTTTTCCAGCGGGGTATAGGTGAAGTAACCGATATCGTTGAGAAGGAAATGTACTCCTTCGAAGACCGCCTGAATGGCGAGCAATTGACCTTGCGCCCAGAAGGAACGGCAGCCTTGGTGCGCGCTGTGATTGAGAATAATTTACTCTACGAGGGTCCTAAGCGCCTTTGGTATAGCGGACCCATGTTTCGTCATGAGCGTCCTCAGCGCGGCCGTTATCGCCAATTTCATCAGTTTGGTATAGAGGCCCTTGGTTTTGCTGGTCCGGACATTGATGCTGAGATCATCTTGATGGGCCAACGCCTCTGGGATGAGCTTGGTCTCAAAGGCGTGCGTTTAGAAATCAATTCCCTCGGACAAGCTCCTGAGCGCGCTGAACATCGCGCTGCCTTAGTGGTGTATTTCGAGCAGCATCGAGATTTACTGGATGAGGACTCTGTCCGACGCTTAGGTACCAATCCTTTACGTATTCTGGACTCCAAAAATCCAGCAATGCAGGAGTTAATTGAGGGTGCGCCAAAACTCCTAGATTTTTTAGGGGAAGAGTCTTTGAAGCATTTTGAAGGTGTGCAGACCTTGCTTAAGGCGAACAATATTCCTTGCAAAATTAATCCTAGACTAGTGCGCGGGCTAGATTATTACAACTTGACTGTATTTGAGTGGATTACCGAAGAGCTTGGTGCGCAAGGCACTATTGCTGGCGGTGGTCGCTATGATCCCTTGATTGAGCGGATGGGCGGCAAGGCAGCGACTGCTTGTGGATGGGCCATGGGAATGGAACGTGTCCTAGAGTTGATGAAGGTATCGGGCTCCTTGCCTGAGCCCCAAGCGCAATGCGATGTCTTTGTCTTGCATCAGGGCGGTGAAACATTAATTACCGCCTTGGTTGTCGCTGAACGCCTGCGTAGCGCGGGAATTGATGTCATTCTGTTTTGTCCTGCCGATGGTCAAACGGCCAGCTTCAAGTCGCAAATGAAGAAAGCAGATGCTAGTGGAGCAAGCTATGCAGTCATTATTGGACCAGATGAATTAGCCAAGAATGAAGCTCAACTCAAAGACCTTCGCGGAACCGGAAACCAGCAGGCAATCCCTTTAGACGGGGTTGTTGAAGGGGTCATTGACGCTATTGTTGGCGCTACGGAATAGAATTGGCTTTATTGTTGGTACATTAACCTCAAATCATTATTTAAATTCGTACTTAATTCGCTTGGATTGACATGCCTTTAGACCTAGAAGAACAAGAACAGCTGGACCAATTCAAAGCCTTTTGGCAAAAGTACCGTAATCTGATTACCGGAGTACTTACCGCATTGCTCCTCACGTACGCGGCTTATAGCGCTTATCAGTGGTGGAGCAATAGCCAAGCATTAGCTGCTTCACAGCTATATGAAACGATGATCTCTGCGATTAACAAAGGCGACAAAGACCAAGCTTTTCTGGCTGCTAACGACATGCAAAAAGACTTTAGTCGCACCCCTTATGCGGCGATGGCTAGCCTGGTCGCCGCTAAGCTGGCTTCTGATGCAGGGGACGGCGCCCAGGAAATGACTTATTTGCGTTGGACTGCACAGCATGCTTCTAATCATGGCTACCAAGCCTTGGCAAAATTGCGCTTAATTAGCCAGCTCACCGATCAAGGATCAGCGGCTGATTTAGCTGAGGCCGATGTCATGCTGAAAGAAAAGCCAGTCAAGGGCTTTGAGGCTTTGTGGTTGGAGCGTCGTGGTGATTGGTATTTAGCGCAGAAGAATACGCAAGAAGCGCGCTCAAGTTATGAGGCCGCTTGGCAACAGTTGAATCAAACCAAAGAATTTCCGGAAGAGGCGCGGCGCTTGCTTAAGGTGAAATTAGATGCGGTAGGGGGAGTAGCTCAATGAGATTTACATCTAAACCGATGCAACAGTGGCTTCGCGCTACTTTGGTCATGAGCATGGCAGCGGCTGTTTTGGTGGGCTGCTCAGGAAATTCGAGAACGCATAAGCCAGCAGAATTGGTGAAGGTTTCTAATCAATTTGATTTGTCACCCGTTTGGTCCGCGAATATAGGCTCTTCAGAGTCGTTTAATTTTCATCCTGCTGTGGCTGGTGATGCGGTCTATGCCGCTTCCAACCGCGGCAACTTAGCAAAACTGGATCTTAAGACGGGCAACAAGGTTTGGGAGGTTTCGGTGCCTGATCGCCTGTCGATTGGACCCGGATCAGATGGACGCGTAACAGCGGTCGTCACCACTAAGGGCACTGTCTATGCTTATGACGATACGGGCAAGGCGCTTTGGAATGTGAATGTGGGTAGCGAGGTATTAACTGAGCCTGTAGTTGCCGGAGGCGTGGTCGTCATTCGCGCCTTGGACAACCGCTTTATTGGTTTAGATGAACTCACTGGCGCACGTAAATGGATTTATCAACGTCAACAGACAGCTTTGTCCTTGCGGGTTGGTTATGGCATGCTCGCAATTGGAAATGAAGTAATTGTGACTGGCTTTGCGGGCGGTCGCTTCGGCATGATTGCATTAGCCAATGGCGGATTAGTTTGGGAAAGCCCAATCTCCTTTCCCAAAGGATTCTCTGAAATTGAACGTCTGAATGATGTCACTGCAAAACCCAGCATGCAAGGTGAAATTATTTGTGCAGTGTCTTATCAAGGGCGCGTAGGCTGTGGTCAGGCGCGTACTGGCAACCTCATTTGGTTCAAGGATTATTCAAGCTACACTGGCACTGCGCAAAGCGCGGAGATGGTGTTTTCTTCGAATGAAAAGTCTTATGTGACCGCATTTGCGACCAAAGACGGTACGCAGATTTGGGAAAACACCCAACTCACTTTTAGAGATGTTGGCGAGTCTTTAGCCGTCGGCAGAGTGTTGCTAGTAGGCGATGCCGAAGGTTATGTTCATGCACTCGATCAATCGAATGGCGAAATGTTAGCCCGCATTCGTCATGACAGCTCACCAATCTCAGCGGCACCCATTTCAGCAGGAGGCCTCATTTTGATTCAGTCCCAAGGCGGCAAACTCGCGGCGTACAGTCCCAAATGAACCCAGTCATCACCATAGTTGGTCGTCCTAATGTTGGAAAGTCGACCCTCTTTAATCGCTTAACGCGCTCTAGAGATGCGCTTGTTGCCGACTTTTCCGGCTTAACGCGAGATCGTCACTACGGCAAAGGTCGTATTGGTGAGCGTCCTTTTATTTGTGTGGATACGGGTGGCTTCGAGCCCGTTGCCAAGACCGGCATTGTGGCCGAGATGGCTAAGCAAACTAAGCAAGCCGTCGCTGAATCTGACATCATTATTTTCTTGGTGGATGGCCGCTTAGGCATGGCTCCCCAAGACCGCGTTATTGCCGATTTCTTACGCAAGACGGGCCGCCCTATTATTTTGGCGGTCAACAAAACAGAAGGCATGCAAGCCGGCGTTGTCACGGCGGACTTTCATGAACTTGGTTTAGGTGAGCCATTTCCGATTTCATCAGCGCATGGTGATGGCGTTCGCGGCTTGATTGACGATGCATTGGATTCTTTAGGCATCGCAGAGCCTGACCCAGAAGATCTGGTAAACGATCCTAACCGGCCAATGAAAATTGCCGTGGTGGGGCGTCCGAACGTTGGTAAGTCGACCCTGATCAATAAATTAATTGGCGAGGAGCGGGTGATCGCTTTTGATATGCCTGGAACCACGCGGGATGCGATTGAGGTGCCTTTTGAGCGCAATGGCAAGCCCTATATTTTGGTGGATACAGCGGGCTTACGCCGTCGCGGCAAAGTATTTGAGGCGATTGAAAAATTCTCGGTTGTGAAAACCTTGCAAGCCATTGCAGACTGCAATGTGGTCATCTTGATGTTAGATGCCCAACAAGATATCTCTGAGCAAGATGCGCATATTGCTGGATTTATCGTTGAGGCAGGTCGTGCGCTAGTGGTTGCCGTCAATAAATGGGATGGTCTTGATAGTTATGTGAAAGAGCGTGCCCGTTTAGAGATTGCTCAAAAACTACGCTTTCTAGATTTTGCCAATGTGCATCCTATTTCAGCGATAAAAGGCACCGGCTTAAAGGAGCTCTTTCAGGATGTGGATGCTGCTTACGCGGCTGCAATCGCTAAGTTACCGACACCTAAACTGACTCGTATCTTGGAGGAGGCTATTGAGCATCAGCAGCCTAAACGGGTAGGTATGGGTCGTCCGAAGCTGCGTTATGCGCACCAAGGCGGTATGAATCCCCCCATCGTGGTGATTCATGGAACTGCATTGAGTGGCGTAACTGATAGTTACAAACGCTATTTAGAGGGTCGCTTTAGAGAGGTCTTTAAATTGCGTGGTACGCCAATGCGAATCCAGATGAATACAGCAAAGAACCCTTATGTCGACGGGGATAAGGGTAAAAAAGGCCATAAGAAATAAACTGGCGTACAGTTTTACTTTTATAGCTAAACCCTACTTGAATTCCCACAATTAGACCCAATTTAAAGAGTATGTGCAGTAATTGCAGTCATCAATTAAAAAAGCAAGACTCCCTCAAAATAATGAATAAGGAGCAGTATGAATAACAGCAAAACCCAATTGCTACAGGATCCCTTCCTCAACGCCTTGCGCAAAGAGCATGTTCCTGTATCTATTTACCTCGTTAATGGCATCAAATTACAAGGCAATATAGAGTCGTTTGATCAGTATGTCGTGCTCTTGCGCAATACCGTGACTCAAATGGTTTACAAGCACGCCATCTCCACGATCGTGCCTGCGCGCGCCGTTGAGTTCCGCACGGAAGAAGCTGACCCTGTATAAAACTGGGGTAGACGCGCCTAGAGCCGTCCTCGTTGGAGTCGATACTGGGCGTGAAGATTTTCCCGAAAGTATGGCGGAGCTCAGTCTATTGGCTGAAAGTGCTGGTTCAGTACCCACAGTCAGCGTGATTGCCCGTAAGGGTCGAACCGATCCCGCCTTATTTATCGGGTCTGGCAAGGCCAATGAGCTGAAAAAGGCGCTTGAAGAAAACAATGCTGAGTTGGCGATCTTCAATCACCCCTTATCGCCTTCGCAGCAACGAAACCTAGAGCGTCATATTGGCTTTCATGTGATGGATCGCACAGGCCTCATATTGGATATTTTTAGTCAAAGGGCACAAAGCCATATTGGTAAGACGCAAGTAGAGTTGGCACAAGTGCGTTATCAAATGTCCCGGCTGGTGCGAGCATGGAGCCATTTAGAGCGGCAAAAAGGGGGTATTGGCTTACGCGGTGGACCTGGCGAGACTCAGATGGAGTTAGATCGCCGTATTTTGGCTACCAAGGCCAAACGCCTAGAAAATGAGCTAGAAAAGCTTCAGCGCCAGCAAAGAACCCAAAGAAGGGCGCGCAATCGCAAGGATGTGTTCTCGGTATCGTTGGTTGGTTATACCAACGCCGGTAAATCCACTCTTTTCAATACCCTTACGAAGGCGGGCACTTACGCAGCCGACCAGTTATTTGCTACTTTGGATACCACCTCGAGAAGGGTTCATTTGGAAGGGGTCGGTTCAATCGTGGTGTCAGACACCGTGGGCTTTATTCGGGATTTGCCTCACCAATTGGTGGAAGCCTTTAGGGCCACCTTGGATGAAACCATTCATGCAGACCTCATATTGCATGTAATTGATGCTTGTAGCCCCGTTTCTCGGGAGCAAAAATTAGAAGTAGAGGCAGTCTTGCGTGAAATTGGCGCTGACGATATCCCGCGCATTGAAGTCATGAATAAAATTGATCAGATGCCGCAGACCTTTTCAAAGGGGGCGCAGTTAGAGCGAGATTCAGAAGGCATTCCAAGCCAGATTTTCTTGTCAGCCAAAGACGGTCAGGGGCTGGATTTACTTCGGGCAGCCCTAGCTGAATGCTCTCAAATGACTGATAGAATAAGGGTTGAACACAATCGTGCAAAGACGCAAATGGCCCCGGATGAGTTTTTAGCCCCTTTACCCGAACGTCCAGAATCTTCTGAATTTAATCCTATCCCCCATAGAAAATACACACCTCATGACGCGTAAATTTCTTGATCTATTTTCTGTGAGCGATCCAAGCGGGGGCAAGCTCCCTGCGGAGAGTGATTCTAAGGGCGCCAATGAGGCTCAAGGTAACGCTTCCAATCCGCAGGGTGAGGCAAGTAATGAGAACAGGCCGGCTGCGACCCAGCCCAAAGGTTCGCCACCTGCTAGACCAGATGGCCCACCTGACCTTGATGAGTTGTGGCGTGATTTTAACGATCGCATCAGTAGCTTTTTTGGCGGAAACCGAGGAGGCGGTAAGTTAGGGTCGGGCGGTTCTAAACCCGCTAACAAGCCCAGTAAGCCAAACAACTCAGATATTCCAGCGCCATCCGAGCGGGTAAATCAAGGTGGGAACGGCGGGAATGGCGGCATGGGCGCATCTAATGGGCCCAATTTTAATTTCACTAATCCCTTTGGCACTAAGGGCAGTATTTTGCTGTTCGCCGGCGGCGCTTTTTTGATTTGGTTGTGCAGCGGCTTTTTTATCATTCAAGAAGGTCAGGCTGGCGTGATTCTGACCTTTGGAAAGTATGCAGATACTGCTAAGCCAGGAATTAATTGGCATATGCCTTGGCCAATTCAATCTGAAGAGACCGTGAATTTGTCCGGAGTACGGTCAGTTGAAGTGGGTCGGCCCGTCTTAATTAAAGCAACCAATCAAAAAGATTCCTCCATGTTGACTGAGGATGAAAATATCATTGATGTGCGTTTTGCCGTGCAGTACCGTTTAAAAGATCCAACGGACTATTTATTTAATAATCGCGATCCCGATGCGGCGGTAGTGCAAGCGGCAGAAACTGCCGTGCGTGAAATCGTTGCACGTAGCACGATGGATAATGTCTTATACGAAGGGCGCGAGAAAATAGCGATTGATTTAGCAAGTTCAATACAGCGGATTTTGGATAGCTATAAAACAGGTATCTATATCACCAGCGTGACAGTGCAAAACGTCCAGCCACCAGAGCAGGTGCAAGCGGCATTTGATGACGCTGTAAAGGCGGGGCAAGATCAAGAGCGCCTTAAAAGCGAAGGACAGGCTTATGCAAATGACATCATTCCACGCGCCAAAGGTACTGCAGCCCGCTTGATTCAAGAGGCGGAAGGTTACAAGGCGCGCGTAATGGCGACGGCCGAAGGTGATGCGGCCCGTTTTAAGCAGATACTAGTGGAATACGCAAAGGCACCGGGCGTTACGCGTGACAGGATGTACATCGATACGATGCGCGAAATGTATAACAATGTCACAAAGGTGTTGGTAGACACCACTAAGACTAATAGCTTGCTTTACTTGCCGCTAGATAAAATCGTTGCGCAAGTGAGCGCCGAAAGTGCACAGGCAGCAAATTCTCAAACAAATTCTGTGAACTCTGGCGGGCAGAGTAATCAAACCAATCAAACCAATCAAAGCACTCCAACGGGCGCAGTGACAGTAGGTGGGGCTACTGGTGCAGCAGTTACATCAACTAATTTACCTTCCCCCGTCTCCGGCAGCTCAACAGCAGATAAACGCGATGGTTTCCGTAGTCGCGATCGGGAGTCACGTTAATGAACTTGAACCGCCTAATACCAGGCCTTATTGCGCTCATCGTCGTTGTTTATCTTTTGGCTTCGAGTATTTTTATCGTGGATCAGCGGCGTTATGCAGTGGTCTTCTCGTTCGGTCAGATCGTCAGGGTGATTGAACAACCCGGCCTGCAGATTAAGTATCCCGCGCCATTTGAAAGCGTGCGCTTCTTTGACCGTCGAATTTTGACGATCGATAATCCTGAAGCAGAGCGTTTCATTACCGCCGAGAAAAAGAACCTGCTAGTCGATTCTTATGTGAAATGGCGCATAGTCGATCCACGCAAATTTTTTATTAGTTTCAAGGGCGACGAGCGTTTAGCGCAAGATCGTCTGACGCAATTAATTCGTTCGGCTTTAAACGAAGAGTTCACCAAGAGAACTGTGAGAGAGTTGATTTCTGATCAGCGTGAACAAGTGATGCAGGGGATTCGGAAGAAGGTAGCCGAAGATGCCTCGGATATTGGTGTCGAAATAGTAGATGTGCGTTTGAAGCGGGTGGATCTTTTAGCGGAGATTAGCGATTCGGTTTATCGCCGCATGGAAGCGGAGCGTAAACGCGTGGCTAATGAACTTCGTTCTACTGGCGCTGCTGAGTCGGATAAAATTCGTGCCAATGCAGAACGTCAGCGCGATACGATTCTGGCAGAGGCCTATAGAGATGCTCAAAAGATCAAAGGATCTGGAGATGCAAAGGCGACCGCCCTCTATGCCGAAGCATTTGGCCGTGATCCCCAGTTCGCTCAGTTCTATCAAAGTCTTGAAGCCTATCGGAATTCCTTTAAGGATAAGAAGGATGTGATGGTTGTAGAGCCCAATGGCGAATTCTTTAAGTTCTTGCATAAAAAATAATGGAAAGCGAGTAAGTCAGGTGATGAATCGTTGGTTGCTTCCTGAAGATATTGCTGATGTATTGCCAGCAGAGGCTCGCAAAGTCGAAACTCTGCGTCGGGCTATTTTGGATTTATATCAATCCTATGGCTATGAACTCGTGGCGCCTCCTATTTTGGAGTTTTTAGATTCCTTATTAACGGGTACGGGTTCGGACCTGAACTTACAAACTTTCAAATTAGTCGATCAGCTATCGGGCCGCACTTTGGGCTTGCGAGCGGATATGACGCCTCAAGTAGCTCGCATCGATGCCCATCTTTTGAATCGTGAAGGGGTAACGCGCCTATGCTATGCCGGCTCCGTTGCGCACGCACGTAAACCGGTTGGCAGTGCCGCTAGAGAAGAGCTGCAAATTGGGGCAGAAATTTATGGTTGTGCCACTTGGGAGGCAGACCTTGAGGCCATCACATTGTTATTAAAGACATTGGGCTTGGCGGGTTTAAAGCGGGTGTATCTTGACCTTTCTCATGCGGGTATCGTGGCAGGGATCTTGGATGGGCAAGCTATCGATCAGGCTGAAATTGAAATTCTGTACGATTTACTGCAATCCAAAGATCGCTCACGCCTATCGACTTGGACGCAATGCTTGTCGACGGACGCCGCTACTGCTTTAATGGCCTTGACGGAGCTCAATGGGCCGAGTGCTGAGGTATTGAAAAATGCAAAAGTAAGCTTGCCTCAACATGCCATGGTTGAACAAGCGCTAGCGCAATTAGAAAAGCTGGTTGGCGCAATCACCAATTTATCCGCTGATTTAGAAGTCAATATTGATCTGGCAGATTTACGCGGTTACCAATATCACAGTGGCGTTATGTTTGCGGCCTATGTTGATCATTTTCCGCAACCTATAGCGCGCGGTGGTCGTTATGATCATGTGGGCCGGGCATTTGGCCGTTCTCGTCCAGCAACAGGGTTTTCATTGGACTTGTTAGCGCTCTCGAACTTAGCGCTTGTGAGTCAGCGTAAGTTGGCAATCCTCGCGCCGTGGATCGAGGATGTGACTTTAAGTGATGCGATTTCTCGCTTACGCAATTCTGGCGAGGTAGTGATTCAGATGCTGTCAAATGAGCCGGTAGAAACTGCCGAATACATTTTGGATCGTGAGCTGGTCAAGCAGGGCAACGCATGGGAAGTAGTTAAAAAACCCAGTTAATAAATCTCTTTGAGATCTGTACTTAAACCTATTTTGTCATTTTATTTTTGGATTGAATTATGTCTTTAAAGCAAGAAGCACACGGTCGTAATGTCGTCGTCATTGGCACTCAGTGGGGCGATGAGGGCAAGGGCAAAGTCGTCGATTGGCTGACGGATCACGCTCAAGCAGTAGTGCGTTTTCAGGGCGGACATAACGCAGGTCATACGCTCATTATTGGCGATAAGAAAACAATCTTGCGCTTGATTCCTTCTGGGATCATGCATAAAGAAGTCATTTGCTATATTGGCAACGGGGTAGTGCTCTCACCAGAGGCGCTCTTTAAAGAGATTGGTGAATTAGAGGCGGCCGGTTTGGATGTGCAATCCCGCTTAAAGATTTCAGAGGCAACTACTTTGATCCTGCCATATCACGTGGCCATTGATCATGCCCGTGAAAAGAAACGTGGCGAAGCGAAGATCGGCACAACCGGTAGAGGCATCGGCCCTGCTTATGAAGACAAAGTAGCGCGCCGGGCTCTTCGTGTGCAGGATATGTTTTATCCAGAAAAGTTTGCCGCTCAGCTGCGAGAGAACTTGGAATATCACAACTTCATTCTCACCAATTACTACGGAGCAGAGCCAGTTGACTTTCAGAAGACCTTAGAAGAAGCCATGTCTTATGCAGAGCGCATCAAGCCAATGGTTGTGGATGTGTCTAGCGCTCTTTACGCTGCAGAACAGGCAGGTCAAAATTTACTGTTTGAAGGTGCGCAAGGGACTTTGTTAGATATCGACCACGGCACCTATCCCTATGTGACCTCGAGTAATTGCGTAGCGGGTAATGCTGCTGCAGGTTCTGGTGTTGGACCAGATTCTTTGCAATACATATTGGGTATTACTAAGGCCTATTGCACTCGCGTGGGAGCAGGGCCCTTTCCGAGTGAGTTGTACGATCACGACAATCCAGCAAAGCAAGATCCCATCGGCGTACGTTTGGCCGAAGTGGGTAAGGAATTTGGTTCCGTTACCGGACGTCCGCGGCGCACTGGTTGGTTAGATGCTGCCGCCTTGAAACGCTCGATTCAAATTAATGGCTTGACGGGTTTATGCATCACTAAGCTCGACGTACTCGATGGTTTAGAGACTATTCGACTTTGCGTTGGCTATCATTTGGATGGCGAAACGCTGGACGTATTGCCTCGTGGTGCTGAGGCAGTCGCCCGTTGCGAGCCTATTTACGAGGATTTCCCTGGCTGGCAGGGCACCACCTTTGGAATTCGGGAGTGGGATCAGTTGCCCAAGGAGGCTCAGCAGTTTTTAAGCCGCATTGAGGAGGTAGCTGGTAAGCCTATCGCTATGGTCTCTACGGGGCCTGAGCGCGATGAAACTATACTATTGCATCATCCTTTTCAGGATTGATGGAAAACGCACAAAATTAACTAACTTACGTACTAAAGGTTTTGATCATGACCGCACGCACTGCCTGTAATAGCCTCCAAGTAGCTACCCCCCTCTATCGATTCATTGAAGACAAAGTCTTGCCAGGAACAGGTATCCAAAGTGCAGACTTTTGGAAGGGGTTCGATCAGATCGTTAAGGACTTAAGTCCAAAAAATACTGCTTTACTCGCAAAGCGTGACCGCCTGCAATTGGATTTAGACCAATGGCATCAAGCAAATCCTGGTCCTATTAAAGATATGCCTGCTTATCGCAAGCATCTGCAAGAAATTGGTTATTTAGATACAGTCCCTGGCAAAGTACTGGGTACAACCCAAAACGTAGATGATGAATTGGCGCTACAAGCCGGCCCGCAGTTAGTCGTTCCGGTCTTGAATGCCCGCTATGCCTTGAACGCAGCTAACGCGCGCTGGGGTTCTTTATATGATGCTTTGTATGGTACCGACGTACTTTCTGAGGAAGATGGCGCTACTAAAGCAGGGGCATACAACCCTATTCGTGGCGCAAAAGTGGTGGCGTTTGCCCGTAACTTTTTGGATCAATCTGCTCCATTGGCCAAGGGCTCGCATCGTGATTCCGTGGCTTACAGCGTTGACGGTAATTGCCTAGTTGTTACATTAAAAGATGGACAAACAACGGGTCTGGCGGATGAAAAGCAGTTTGTTGGCTATCAAGGCGCTGCCGCTACACCAACTTCAATCCTGCTCAAAAATAATGGTATTCATATTGATATCGAAATCAATAAAGCCAAAACGATTGGAGCAACTGATCCAGCCGGCGTAAACGATGTGATTCTTGAAGCTGCGTTATCCACGATTTTGGACCTGGAAGATTCAGTAGCCGTTGTCGATGGCGACGACAAAGTCTTGGCTTACGATAACTGGCTCGGAATTCTCAAAGGGACTTTGGTTGAGGATGTCATGAAGGGTGGCAAGACATTTACACGTTCATTAAACCCAGACCGCCAATACACCGCGGGCATTGGCGCTACCGATGCAAAAGATGGTGTAGTGACGTTACATGGCCGCTCTTTATTATTTTTGCGTAACGTTGGCCACCTTATGACTAATCCTGCGATTCTCACGGGTGATGGCGAGGAAATCTATGAAGGTATTTTAGATGCGGTAGTGACCGTTCTGATTGCGCTCCACGACATTCGTCGTCCAGCTACACAAGCCATCGGCAATACGCGTAAGGGCTCTGTTTATATTGTTAAGCCAAAAATGCATAGCGCTGAAGAGGTTGCTTTTGCAGCAGAGCTGTTTAGCCGAGTTGAGCAACTGCTAGGTCTGCCAGCAGATACAGTAAAGCTGGGCATTATGGATGAAGAGCGTCGCATGAGTGCCAATATTAAGGCGGCAATCGCAGCTGCAGGTGCTCGCGTCGCATTTATTAACACTGGCTTCTTAGATCGCACTGGTGATGAAATGCATACCTCAATGCACGCCGGCCCAATGATGCGTAAAGGGGATATGAAAACCAGCAAATGGCTTTCAGCTTATGAGCGTCGCAATGTTTTAGCAGGCCTGGATTGTGGCTTGCGTGGTCGCGCGCAAATTGGTAAGGGAATGTGGGCTATGCCTGATTTGATGAAGGCTATGGTTGAGCAAAAGATTGTTCACCCTAAAGCAGGTGCCAATACCGCTTGGGTGCCATCACCAACTGCGGCGACCTTGCATGCGTTGCACTATCACCAAGTAAACGTTGCCCAGATTCAGCAAGAGATGGAGCATTTGGATACCGCTGTAGAAGCCGAAGCATTATTAGATGATTTACTGGCTATCCCCGTAGTTGAAAAGCCAAATTGGTCTAAAGAAGAGATTTCTCAGGAGCTGGATAACAACTGCCAAGGTATTTTGGGTTATGTAGTGCGTTGGATTGACCAGGGCGTTGGTTGCTCTAAGGTGCCTGATATTCATAATGTGGGATTAATGGAGGACCGGGCAACCTTGCGCATCTCCAGCCAACATATTGCTAACTGGCTACTTCACGGCATTGTCACTGAGGCTCAAGTAAATGAAGCACTGCAACGTATGGCTAAAGTGGTTGATGGCCAAAATGCTAGTGATCCACTTTATAAGCCGATGATGCCCAATCATCAAGATTCTTATGCCTATAAAGCAGCCAGCGATTTAATCTTCAAGGGCCTTGAGCAGCCTAGCGGCTACACCGAGCCCTTGTTGCATGCATGGCGTTTGGAAGTAAAGAAGGTTCAGGCATAAATAGAGTCATTCTGTGTTTGAAATAAGAATGGATTTGTCGCGAGGCAAGTCCATTTTTTTATTGTTCGAACGGCCTATCTAATAAATCAATATGTTCGGGTTTCTAAACTTCTTTTCCGCGGGAAATAGCTTAAAGCAAGACCTGCAATTTAGATTTAATGATGGGGGTAGGGAAGCCGCAGGCTATCAGGGGAAAGCAGGCGACTGCGTGGTTCGATCCATCGCTATTGCCACTGGCTTACCCTATAGGCAGGTCTACGAAGATCTTCAACAGGCGAATGCAGCTTACGCTGAGCGCAGAAATGACAAGTTGGCTCGTAGACTCAATGCCAAGGGCTCATCGCCGCGCAATGGTAACCATCGCAATGTTTTCCATGACTATATTTTGAGCCATGGCTTTGATTGGGTGCCCACCATGCAGATTGGTGCAGGGTGTCAAGTGCATCTGAGGGCAAATGAACTGCCTGAGGGAACTTTGATTGTCAAAGTTTCCAAGCATTTAACGACGATTGTGAACGGGGTAATTCTGGATACGCACGACCCTTCACGCGGTGGAAGTCGCTGTGTTTACGGCTATTACATTCAACGCAAATAAAGTTTCAGCTATAAGCCTTGGTCTGGATTGCCATATTTTTGATCCCATGCTGCTTTGTATGTAGTTGTCATGGCAATCATGATGGTAGTAGTCCAGGCCAAACTAAATAAGCCTGTAAGGGAAATAAAAAATGCAATTGTTTTCCATCCATTCGGAAGAATGTCAGGCTCAAAACCTACGGTGGTATAGCAACTTCCTGAAAATAAGATTGCCTCTATCGCCGATCCAGAAAGATCAAGTGCCAACAAGAATATTGACCAAATCAATATTTCAGATAAATGAATGAGTGCAATATATATAAATGAAAGATAGAAATGAAAAAAGACACGGTTATATTGATGCTGCGCTAAGTTAACGACAGTTCTGCGCTGGAATCGCATGTGCAGATGATTTATCGCACTGCCGTGAAAAATCAATATCAGAACCAGGCAGCACGTACCGCAAAAGATATCTTGTAAGAAGCTTTGTAGAGAAAATCCAGTAAATATAGCACTCATCATAGTTCCGTAAATCGAATTTGGTTAAAGCTCAATATGAGGTTGTCATTGCACATGTTATCAGAGCATAAATTTGACATGATAGGGTGATAATGAGATGTTCCTTATTTTCTGTAAAGCACCCCTTGATTAATATTCAACTGCCCCGAGAAGCAAAAAAACAGGAACGTTTTTTTCTGTTGGCGCTTGCTGGTATTCAATTTACCCATATTCTGGATTTTATGATCATGATGCCGTTGGGTCCAGAATTTATTCGGGCTCTCGACATCAATACACACCAGTTTGGTTTATTGCTGTCTTCCTATACTTTTGCCGCCGCCATCTCAGGTGTATGCGCAACCTACTACATTGATCGATTTGAGCGTAGACAACTTTTACTAAGTTTGTATGCTTGTTTTATTATCGCCACTTTAGCGTGCGGTCTTGCGCCCAACTATCACACCCTCTTTATTGCTCGTGCCTTTGCAGGTGCATTTGGCGGCATTTTAGGCTCCCTTGTGCAAACCATTGTGGCTGATTCCATTCCATTTGAGAGAAGAGGAAAAGCATTGGGCACAGTGATGGCGGCCTTCTCCGTTTCAACGGTTGCTGGTGTGCCCTTGAGTTTATTTTTGTCAAACAATATCCCCGCCTTGGGCTGGCGAGCCCCATTTATATTCATTGCATTGATATCGTCCCTCATTCTGTATTTAGGCTATCGCAACATCCCAAAAATCGTTGGGCATTTTGGGCATATTCATGAGGGAAGTCGTTTTCGGCAAATTTGGAATGTGTTTTCAGCACATCAGCATCTTCGCGCTTTTTTATTCATTGGCCTCATCATGTTGACCGGCTTCTCGGTGATTCCTTATATCGCTCTATATCTCACAGCGAACGTAGGAGTGAATGTATCTTACATTTCTCTCATTTACTTATGTGGAGGAGTGGCAACGCTAGTGAGCTCGAGGTTGATTGGCCATCTAGCGGATCGATTCGGCAAGGTGAAGGTATTTCGTGCACTGGCCATCTTGAGCTTGATACCTTTATTGTTAACTACGAATTTGCCTCAAGTACCCTTATGGGTAGTTCTGCTGAACTCCACCTCTTTCTTTGTGTTGATTTCTGGACGCATGATTCCAGCTATGGCAATGATGAGTCAAATAGTAGAGGCAAGAATTCGCGGTACTTTTATGAGTTTGGTTGGCTCAGTGCAAATGTTAGCCTCCGGCATTGCCTCTGTGGTAGCGGGTATGGTTGTCACGATTGGAGTTGATGGCAGAATGCAGCATTACAACCTGGTGGGTTACGGCGCTGCTCTCTGTGGCTTGCTGACCTTTTTCTTGGTGGGATATATTCACAAAGATAAAGCGGTCTAAGCTCTCTATTTAGATACATTTACTTGATACGAAAGAAGGTAAGCATGATTACATTTCAAAGACCAGATGGAAAATCGGTAGCGGCCTATTTGGCTGAACCTGAGTCCATAGACGGCGCCCCAGGAATCGTGGTGATACAGGAGTGGTGGGGTCTTGACGATGAGATTAAAAAAGTTGCGGATCGTTTGGCAAAGGCTGGTTATCGCGCTTTAGTCCCTGATCTATATCGTGGCAAGCTAGCCTTAGAGGCGCAAGAAGCGGAGCACTTAATGAGTGGCCTCGATTTTGGTGATGCTGCTGGTCAGGATATTCGTGGGGCAGTTCAATATTTAAAAGCGACAGGTAGCACTAAGGTTGCTGTGACCGGCTTTTGTATGGGTGGTGCATTAACCATTCTCTCCGCATGCCATGTTCCCGAGTTGGATGCCACAGTAGTTTGGTATGGCTTTCCTCCGGCAGAATATGTTGATGCGCAAGCCATTACCAAACCGATGCTAGGGCACTGGGCACTGCAGGATGAATTTTTCCCCATTACGGGAGTCGATGCTTTGGAAGCAAAGCTACAAGCTGCTGGCGTGAATTATGACTTCGAGCGCTACGACGCAAAGCACGCTTTTGCAAATCCTAAATCTGACTCTCGGGGTTTGCCGCCACTGCAATACAATTCGGCTGCCGCTGAACTCGCGTGGGATAGAAGCCTCGAGTTTCTTAAAAAATATTTAGATAATTAAATTTCAAGCAATTACTTTTTTCAATCCTTTGATTTATTCCTATGCATCTCTTCGCTGAAAATATGGCTATTGAAATAGCCTTCTACTATCGCAACCTGGCTTTGGGCCACGGTGTTATTCCTAAAGTATTTACTTTGGTAAATGGCGAGGGGGATCAGTACCTGTTTTTTATTGATGACCTGAGAATGGAGCCAGAAGAGGAGTCACAATTTCTGGCATTCATCGTGCAGCAACATGAAGCGGTTTGTTATGCGCAGGGTACTTTAGTGATTCTGGATGCATCGCAACAGCTAATTGAATTTGCAGTCATCGATCATGATGATCAGGAGGCGATTGTGTGCTCGGCAGAGCTCATGCGGGATGTAGATGAAAGGCCGATTGGCTTGACTGAATTTGAAAAGACCCTAGCACCCAAGAAGACCATTTTCTTTGGCGGACTCTTTGATCTTTTGGATTTATCTGAGGATAAGCAGGAGGAGTTTGAAGGCCTGTGGGCAGAAATGAAGCCCAAAATTTTGCATCGAATGATGGATTTGTAATGATTTCTTGGGTTTGATGGCTGGAATAACCTACATACCAAGGCATAGTTACTAAGTTTTATAATCTATTCCATGAAAAAACAATACTTTGGTACTGATGGTATTCGTGGCGAGGTAGGGCAGTTTCCTATCGTTCCAGAATTTATGACTCGCCTGGGTTATGCCGCTGGCAAAGTCTTATCCCGAGATGCCAAGGTGGGAGAGCGCTGCAAAGTCTTGATTGGTAAAGATACACGTATTTCAGGCTATATGTTGGAGGCAGCCTTAGAGGCGGGCTTTGCCGCAGCGGGAGTAGATGTAATGCTCTGTGGCCCTATTCCAACCCCTGGAGTGGCTTATCTCACAAAGGCATTGCGTTTATCTGCGGGGCTGGTGATTTCTGCTTCGCACAATCCTTACCAAGACAACGGCATTAAATTTTTCTCCGCCAAAGGCGACAAGCTCTCTGATGAATTCGAGCTGGCAATTGAAGCGCAGCTGGAACAAGCTATTGGGTGTGTGAGTTCTGAACACCTAGGTAAAGCGTTTCGATTGGATGATGCTGCGGGACGCTATATTGAATTTTGTAAATCAACCTTCCCAAGTGATCTCAATCTCAAGGGCCTCAAAATAGTAGTGGATTGTGCTAATGGAGCCGCCTATCACACTGCTCCGCACGTGTTTCATGAGTTGGGCGCTGAGGTTGTTTCTATCGGGGTGCACCCCGATGGGCGCAATATTAATGACGCATGCGGCGCCACAAGTCCAGCAGCCTTAATCGCCAAAGTAAAAGAAGTTAAAGCCGACTTGGGAGTCGCCTTAGATGGTGATGCCGACCGCTTGCAGCTTGTGGATGCCGATGGTAGATTGTTCAACGGCGACGAATTGCTTTACATGCTCACCAAAGACAGACTGAATCGCGGCCAACAGCTGGGTGGTGTGGTTGGTACCCTGATGACCAATTTAGCAGTTGAGCAAGCGATTAAAGCCCTTGGTATTGGTTTTGAGCGCGCTAAAGTGGGTGACCGTTATGTCCTCGAACTCCTGAAGCAAAAAGGCTGGCTTATCGGAGGCGAGGGCTCTGGACATTTACTCTGTTTGGATCAGCACTCTACTGGTGACGGCACCATAGCAGCGCTGCAGATTTTAGGAGCTATGCAACTGAGCAAGGCTTCCTTGTCGCAATTACTTGGCTCAGTCGCGATCTTTCCTCAAGTGTTAATTAATGTGAGATTTCGCTCCGATTACCGCTGGCAGGAAGATGCCATCTTTACAAAAGCTATAACTAAAGTGACAGCGGATCTAGGTGATCAGGGAAGGGTCCTGGTAAGAGCTTCTGGAACAGAGCCGGTTTTAAGGGTAATGGTGGAGGCCACAGATATCGCTTTGGCAGAAAGAAATGCACACTATTTAGCAGGGTTGATACCGATCTAACTTACTGATTAAATTAGACTTTTTGAATGTCATAATTAGGTCACACTTAATGGGTAAATTATGCAATTCGTACTTTTACAAATTATTCAGGAATATTTAATGTCTAAACTTAATTTATCAAAGCTTGTTGCTGCAACATTGCTACTTTCTTCCTCTTTGGCCTATTCAGCTGAATTAACTGGCGCTGGCTCATCATTCATCTTCCCAGTGTTATCTAAATGGGCGGAAGCATATAAAGCCAAAACTGGTAACAGTCTGAACTATCAGTCAATTGGTTCTGGCGGCGGTATCAAGCAAATTAAAGCGAAGACAGTGGATTTTGGTGCATCTGACGCCCCCCTAAAATTTGAAGAACTTCAAGCTGCCGGAATGGTGCAGTTTCCTGCAATTATTGGCGGAGTAGTTCCAATTGTAAATATTGATGGTATAAAACCGGGTCAGCTAAAGCTCTCCGGCGACCTTTTATCTGATATTTTCCAAGGCATTGTGACTAACTGGGACGACAAGCGCGTAGCCCTGTTAAATCCTGGTATCAAGATTCCTGCTGGCAACATCACGGTCGTTACCCGTTCTGATGGCTCTGGCACCACAGCTATTTTCACTGACTATTTATCCAAAGCAAGTGGTCCGAGCGGTTGGAAAGAGGCTGTGGGTTCAGGTGCCTCGGTAAAGTGGCCTGCTGCATCTACTGTTAGCGGTAAAGGTAACGAAGGTGTTGCTGCTAACGTTGCACGTATCAAGAATTCAATTGGTTATGTAGAGTTTGCATACGCTAAGAAAAATAGCTTGTCATACACTCAAATGAAAAATATGGCCGGTCAATTTGTGTTGCCTGAAGAGGCTTCATTTGCAGCGGCATCTGCTGGTACCGATTGGTCTAAAGTTCCAGGTATGGGCACTTTCATTACCAACGCTCCTGGTGCAAAGGCTTGGCCAATCACTGGCGCAACCTTCGTGATTATCTATAAGCAACCTGAAAATAAAGCTAGCGCCGCTGAAGTTCTTAAATTCTTTGACTTTGCGTTTACCAACGGCAAGAAAGCCGCTTCTGAATTGGATTACGTGCCAATGCCCGATGCAACTGTTGATTACATTCGTAATAGCGTTTGGTCACAGGTTCAAACTAAGTAAGCTTTATTTCAGTAAATAAATGAGGATGTTGAGCTAACGCTCTGCATCCTCTATCAATTCGTAGAGCCCTTCATGTTAGAGAATATTCTCCAAGCTGGTCAATTACCTCCTGCTGCCGCGCAAATTGCCAAACGTCAACATTTTCGTGATCTGATCTTTAAATCCACGACGCAGTTTTTTGCTGTATTGGTTTTGCTGGTCCTTTTGGGGATATTGCTCTTGCTGTTCTATGACGCACTGCCTGCATTGCGCCATTTTGGATTGCAGTTTTACTGGACAGTAGAGTGGGACGTAGTCAATGATGAGTTTGGTGGATTAATTGCGATTTACGGTACTATCGTTACCGCGGTGATTGCCCTTCTGATCGCAGTTCCATTAAGTTTTGGTATTGCCGTATTTCTTACTGAGATGTGCCCATCTGTTTTACGTCGCCCCCTAGGTATTGCAGTGGAATTGCTCGCTGCTATCCCCTCTATTATTTATGGCATGTTTGGTCTATTTGTCTTTGCGCCCATTTTTGCTGAGTATGTGCAACCTGCATTGGCATCAACCTTGGGCCAAATCCCTGGTATTGGGATCTTATTTTCAGGTGCCATGAATGGCATTGGTATTTTGTGCGCTTCTCTGATTTTGGCGATTATGATTTTGCCTTTTATTACTTCAGTGATGCGAGACGTTTTTGCTGTTGTACCACCTATGCTCAAAGAGTCAGCATATGGTATTGGCTGTAACACTTGGGAGGTTGTGAGTAATGTCGTGCTCCCCTATACCAAGACTGGTGTCATCGGCGGAATTATGTTGGGCTTGGGCCGTGCACTGGGCGAGACAATGGCAGTGACCTTTGTGATTGGTAATGCCAACCGCATTTTTCCATCCTTATTTGCCCCGGGAAATTCCATCGCTTCTACGCTGGCCAATCAATTTGGTGAGGCTGAGCCTGGTCTGCATTACTCCTCGTTATTCGCGCTCGGCTTGGCTTTGTTTGTTATTACTTTTGTCGTTTTAAGTTTGGCTAAGCTATTACTAATGCGTATGGAAGCCAAACAAGGACTCAAAACATGATGAATATGCCTAGTCACTTTAATAGCAGCTTATTTCAGAAGCGCAAGCGTCAAAACTTATTTGGCTTGACTATCTCTATGATTGCGATGGCAATCGGCATGTTCTTCCTATTTTGGATTTTATCGGTTCTTTTTATCAAGGGTTTCTCGGCAATATCTATAGATACTTTTATTCAAAGTACGCCTGGTCCAGGGTCTGAAGGTGGCGGTTTGGCGAATGCCATTGTCGGTAGCTTAATGCTCGTATTTTTTTGTACCATCATTGGCACGCCAATCGGCATCTTGGCGGGTATTTACCTCTCTGAGTATGGCAAGAAGAATTTGATGGCTGAAGTAACACGCTTTGTTATTGACATCATGTTGTCCGCCCCATCGATCGTTATCGGTTTGTTTGTCTACGCCTTTGTGATTGCTCCTGGTAAGCACTTTTCAGGTTGGGCCGGAAGCTTGGCTTTAGCTTTGATTGCGATTCCTGTGGTGGTGCGCACTACAGAAAATATGTTGTCTTTAGTGCCCATTCGTTTACGTGAGGCAGCCTTTGCATTGGGCGCACCCAAGTGGAAAGTCAATTTGCAGGTCACCTTAAAGGCGGCGCAAAGTGGGGTAATTACTGGTGTGCTCTTGGCGGTTGCACGTGTTAGTGGTGAGACTGCCCCATTGCTATTTACCGCATTAAACAACCAGTTCTTCTCTTGGAAGATGAACGGCCCAATGGCTAACTTACCGATGGTTATTTTCCAATTTGCCTTGAGTCCTTATGATAACTGGGTCGACTTAGCATGGGTAGGCGCTCTGTTAATTACTTGTACAGTACTTGGTTTAAATATTACGGCCCGCATATTTTTGCGCGATAAATCTAAGAGATAAGTGAACATACTGAAAGACGTATTATGAATATGATTGCACAGAGTAGTATCAATATAGAGATCGAAGTCATCAGTGAAACTTCAGTGTTGAAAAATGCTATAGAAATTCGGAACATGAATTTCTATTACGGCAAATTTCAGGGTCTGAAAGATATCAATCTGAACATCGCCGAAAAGAAAGTGACGGCTTTCATTGGACCATCTGGTTGTGGTAAGTCCACCTTATTGCGCACCCTCAATCGGATGTATGACCTCTACCCAGGTCAACATGCCGAAGGTGAGATCAACTTCTACGGCAAAAATATTCTTGATAAAGATCAAGACCTCAATTTGTTGCGTTATCAAATTGGTATGGTGTTTCAGTCACCTACACCATTTCCAATGTCTATTTATGACAACATTGCCTTTGGTGTGCGCCTCTATGAAAAGCTTTCTCATTCCGAGATGAATGATCGTGTTGAATGGGCGCTAAATAAAGCTGCCCTGTGGAACGAAGTTAAGGACAAACTGGGTCAGAGCGGTTTATCTCTATCCGGCGGTCAGCAGCAACGACTTTGTATTGCTAGGGGTGTAGCTGTCAGACCATCTATTTTGCTTTTAGATGAGCCAACCTCAGCTTTGGATCCTATTTCTACTGGTAAGATTGAAGAACTGGTGAATGAGCTCAAGCAGGATTACACGATTGCTATCGTGACCCATAACATGCAGCAAGCTGCGCGCGTTTCTGATTTCACGGCTTACATGTACCTAGGTCAGATGGTTGAATTTGGCAAGACTGATGAAATTTTCATCAAGCCCCAGAAAAAAGAAACAGAAGACTACATTACAGGCCGTTTCGGTTAATAGGACTACACAATGCCAGATCAACACTTATCCTCGCAATTTGATTCAGACTTAAATTCGCTCTGCAGCAAGCTTCTTGAAATGGGCGGCTTGGTAGAGGCGCAAATTACCGTGGCCTTGCAAGGCTTTTCACAAATGGACACTGAGCTGTGTGACGTAGTGATTGAACGTGAGCGCAGAGTCAATGAGCTTGAAGTAGAGATCGATTCTGATTGCGCAGAGGTTATTGCACGTCGTCAGCCAACTGCTCGCGATCTTCGTCTCGTCATGGCTGTTTCTAAAGCAATTACCAATCTTGAAAGAGCGGGCGATGAGGCAGAGCGGGTTGCTAAAAGAACCAAGCGTTTGATCTCAGATGGTATTTTGAACAGAATCAATATTGCTGAAATTCGTTTATCGGGTCAAATGGCCGTGACTTTGCTACGCAGAAGTCTTGATTCTTTTGCACGCTTAGATGCTGTAGCGGCTGCTCAAGTGGTTAAAGAAGATCGTCAGCTGGATGAGGAATTTCAATCTTTCGTGCGTCTTTTGGTCACTTACATGATGGAAGATCCACGTCTAATTTCTACAGGCTTGGATATGCTGTCGATTGCTAAAGCCATTGAGCGCATCGGTGATCACTCCAAAAATATTGCCGAGTTTGTGATTTATGTTGCCAAAGGTGCTGACGTGCGCCATATTCCACAAGAAGACTTGGAACGCGAAGCTAATAAGCAATAAGTTATTTAGATCTTAGCTTAATGAACAACTTTTTTTTATGAGCCACCGGATACTCATCGTTGAGGATGAGCCCTCCATTGCAGAATTATTAGCAATCAACCTGTCTCACGCTGGTTACGAAGTTGATCGGGCTTTTCAGGCTGATGAAGCTGCGGCGATGATGCGCTTAAATCCTCCGCATCTCTTAATTCTGGATTGGATGCTGCCTGGTAAATCAGGCGTGCAGTTTTCTAAGGAGTTGCGCGCCAACCCTAAGACGCAATCCTTGCCAATCATTATGTTGACCGCAAAAAGTGATGAGTTGGACAAAATTCAGGGTCTTGATGCAGGTGCTGACGATTACGTTACTAAGCCATTTTCACCAAAAGAGCTAATTGCTCGGGTGAAAGCCTTGTTGCGCAGACAGGGGGCTATTGTGGTGGATCAGCCTTTGCTGACTGTGGGCCCAATCATGATTGATTCTCTTGCACACCGAGTTACTGCGGTTTGGCAGGACAAAGAGTCAGAGACCATTACTTTAGGGCCAACCGAATATCGTTTACTGGAGTTTTTGATGCTCAATGCTGAGCGCGTTCACTCCCGTACGCAATTGCTTGATCAGGTTTGGGGTAATGATGTGTATATCGAAGAACGTACGGTAGATGTCCACATTAAACGCCTCAGAGCGGCGCTGGCGAAAGCTGGATGTGAACGTTATATCGAGACAGTGCGCGGCAGTGGATATCGCCTTACTAAGAGCCCGGCACCCAATTAAGTTCTGATCTTTCCTGCTAGGGAAACGAGATGGACTAGTATTATTCCCATGATTTCTGTCCTTTTTCGCTTTATCCTCATTTTTAGCCTTGCTGTTTTGGCAGCCTACATTGCGTTTGTACTGATTAGCCCTGTTACTGCTTTGGTTGCCAGCCTGGGAATTTTAGGGGCGGCACTTGCTTATGCCTATTTCAACCTCTATAAAATTCAATACTTTCTGCGGCAAAATGCGATTGGTGAAACGCCAGAGATGGGTGGCTTGTGGGAAGGGTTGATCCATCGTCTGAAGCGCCAATTTAGAGATCTGCATGAACAAGTTCGCTCAGCCCGTCAGGAGCATGAGCACTTTATTCAAGCTTTTCAGGCGTCACCTAATGGCGTCATCATGCTCGATAAAGAAGATAAGATCGAATGGTGTAACGGCATTGCAGAATCATTTTTTGGTTTAAATTTCAAACGCGATACTCTGCAAAGAGTGCATTACCTGATTCGCCGCCCAGAATTTTTAGATTACCTCACGAAGCGCCAATTTTTAGAGCCTTTGATCATTGAGGGTATGGGTCCCCAGGCCAACTTAACCTTGATGGTGCAATTATTTCCGTTTGGAGATAGCTTACATCTTTTGCTTGCACAAGACATCACCAATCTACGCAGAACAGAGGCCATGCGCAGGGACTTTGTTGCAAATGTCTCGCATGAGATGCGCACCCCTCTCACCGTAATGATGGGCTTTCTTGAGACGGTACAAACGCTTGATTTAGAGCCTAAAAAAAGAGATGAGTACTTTGACATGATGATGGATCAGGCCATGAGGATGAAAAGTCTTGTGGAGGATCTATTAGCCCTTGCCAATCTAGAGGCCAACCTATTGCCAGCACCTTTAGTATCGGTACAGATGCGCAGTGTCATTGGTATAGTTGAAAGTGATGCAAAAGCGCTATCTAGGGGTAGGCAGCGGATTCATTGCAAGATAGATGCTAGTAAAAATGTACTAGGCGAAGAACGTGAACTCAGCTCCGCCTTTTTAAATCTAGTAAGTAATGCCGTTCGCTACACGCCCCAAGGCGGCGAGATAGCTATTCGCTGGAAGGTCAATGAACGGGGTGAGGGTGAGTTCTCAGTGACAGATTCTGGCCCTGGAATAGCTCCAGAGCATTTACCACGGCTGACAGAGCGCTTTTATCGTATTGATCGCAGTCGTTCACGCGAAACCGGCGGAACTGGTCTAGGCTTAGCGATTGTGAAGCATATTGCCAATCGTCATCAGGCACAAGTATTAATTGAAAGTACTTATGGCAAAGGCAGTAAATTTACTTTATTGATACCACCAGAAAGAATTCAATTTATCAAGCCACCCATTAATCATTAGATCGAGAAGCCATGGAAACCCATCTCCCTCATGAAATTGCAGAGCATCCCATAAACATGCTGAGCATTTAAAAAATAAAGCTGCCTTAACGATTTCCATTCTGGCTATGTTGCTAGCGATTGCAACCGTCATGGGCAATCTCGCTGGAAAAGATGCCATGAAAAATAATATTATGGCATCCAATGCTTGTGGTTTCTATCAAGCCAAATCGATTCGTCAAACAGAATATAAGTTAGCCAGAGCAAATCTAGAGCTGGAATTAATTAAACAGCCTAACTTAGCACCAGCGGTAAAAGAGGCTTATCAACAGAAAATTGATGCTTACAAGAAAAACGAAGAGCGATATGAGCCAGAGCCAGAAACTGGCGAAGGCAAAAATGGTGCAAACTTCTATCTGCTTTTATTTGCGTAGGTCGTCACTTTTTAGTTCAGTTTCTGCTTGATGGGTAAAGCGGTGCGCAAGTTGCTTCTCGATGAATCCGCCCAGCACGATAATCAAAATAGTGAGGCTCAATGCAGTTAACCCAAGCGTAAACTGACCAGCCCCAAACGCTGCCCCGAAAAGCGCAACGGCCCAAAGACTGGCTGCCGTGGTTAAACCATGGGTACGGTTTGTGCTGCCGGACTGCACGATCACGCCAGCACCCAAAAAACCAATTCCTGTAAGTAGGCCTTGCAGAACGCGGCTTGCTGATTGTGCATTATCTTGTGGAAAGTCCGCTACGAGCAGGATAGCTGTCGCCGCACCGATAGCCACTAAAGAATGCGTTCTAATCCCGGCGGATTTATGGTGTAGCCAGCGATTTAGCCCAAGTACTACACCTGCAAATAGCGCTAACAAGAGGCGCGGCACTATAAAAGCGAGTAATTCCATATCCATAGCGTCAATACCTATTTAATAAGTGTCATAACCAAATGATGTCATAAATTTGTAACTTGCTTGGGGGATATTGGCATGATCCTACCCCATTCATTTTGAAGGCTTACCATGCGCATGTCCCGAATTTTAAGTCTCCTTACGGCGATTATCGGCTGTATGACGACCCTAGACGGAATTGCGGCAACCATTTACCCAATCGATCAAGCCTCTATTTTAGCGGGCTCAAAATTTGACCTACGCATTGAATTAGACAATGTCGTGGAGCAAAAATCAATCAAGGCGATGTTGAATGGCCGCCCAATTGATCAGCTCAAATTCTCTGGCACTCAATTTATCCCCTCTGAGGCGGGCAAGGGGAGTACCTTGATTCTGCGCGATGTGGTGATTGATCAAGTTGCCCGCTATCAACTGAAAGTGAATGCTGGGGCTGAGCAGGCAGAAGTATCTTGGGATGTCTATGGTACGGGTCCAGCCAAGGTCAAAAACGTGATCTTGTTTATTGGCGATGGGATGACAATTGCCAATCGAACTGCCGCCAGAGTGTTATCAAAAGGAATTGTGCAGGGTAAATATCAAAGCGCGCTGTCTTTTGATGACATGCCGCATATGGCCTTGATCGGCACTTCTGGATCTGACTCTTTGATTACGGACTCCGCTAATTCCATGAGCGCCTATATGACCGGGCACAAAACGGGTGTAAATGCGATGGGCGTTTATGTCTCGCGTGCGCAAAATACCCTTGAACACCCTAAAGTAGAAACGGTTGGCGAGCTGATTAAACGCAAAACCAATAAGTCGCTTGGAATCGTTTCAGACGCCGAGGTGGAGGATGCTACCCCGGCTGCCGTAGTGGCGCATACCCGCAGACGTACTGACAAACAATACATTGCTGATCAATTATTCGCCAGCAATGCTGAAGTGATTTTAGGTGGCGGCTCAGCCTACTTTGTGCCTCAGGGCAGCCCTAATTCCAAACGCAAGGATAACCGAAATCTCGTTGAGCAATTTCAAACCAAGGGGTATGCCGTCGTGGCCACTCGTGATGAGTTAGTAGCGGCAGGCAAGAACCCCTCCACCAAAAAGTTATTTGGCAGTTTTCATCCTGACAATATGGATGGCTCCTTGGATCGCTTTATTCTAAAAAAGAATACCGTGCCACAATACCCGAATCAGCCTGACTTAACAGAGATGACTCAAGCCGCTTTGAATGTCTTGTCAAAGAACCCGAATGGTTTTTTCTTAATGGTAGAAGCGGCGCTGATTGATAAATTTAATCATCCTTTGGACTGGGAGCGTGCAGCTTACGACACCATCATGCTCAGTAATGCGGTTCAAGTAGCTAAAGACTTTGCCAAGACGCATCCCGACACCTTAATTATCGTTACTCCCGATCACACGCATAGCGGCTCGATTTCTGGTGTAGTTGATGACAGCCGACCCGGGCCTTTACGTGAAAAAGTCGGCGTATATGCGAATGCAGGATATCCAAATTACCCAACAGCAAATAATGCGGGCTACCCAGAAAAAGTGGATGTCTCGAGAAGGTTGGCTTACTTTTACAGCGCTTACCCCGACCATTTTGAAACCATGCATCCTAAAATGGATGGCACCTTTGTGCCCGCAATTAAAGGTGAGGGCGACGTTTATATTGCCAACCCTATTTATCAACAATTGCAACATGACGCTATTCATGTAGATGGTAATCTTCCAGCCCGAGCAGACGTGGGCGTGCATAGTGCTGATGATGCCGTTTTGACTGCTACCGGTCCTGGATCCGAGCGCTTTAAAGGGTTTATGGACAATACCGAGGTATTTAAGGGGATAGTCAATGCGCTAGGTTTGGCGCCTACCCCTCTGAAATAATTAGTAAAAGTCAATATATGCGTAAAGTAATATCTTTACTGTGAGTATTAGAAATCTCACCTCGGCATTTTCGGCTGTTATAAAATAACTGACACGCTTGCTACTGGGAAAGAGCCTCAATCATGTCTAAATTCGAGTACAAAGACGCAGTGCGTAAGCTGCAAGAAAAAGGCCATATTGCTTTGGACGATTTCAAGTCCTTAAGCTACGAGGACTTAGATGAACTCCTTGAAGAGATCAAAAAATGGTGCATCTATGCAAACGGTAAGCCAGATAAGCTAAAAAAAGAATCAAAGAAAGACAAGAAAAATAAGTAAGCCCTTTTTTCTTGTTGTAATTATTGGACCTGCGTCCACACCGATCGTCTGATAAATTCAAAGGTGCTGGAAGGCAAGGGGACATACTCTAAGTTGCGGGCGATATCTTGACCCTGCCGAAATCCAAAATCAAAAAAACGCATCACCTCGGCGCTTGCGGCGGGGTCATCCGCATTTTTATAAAGCAGAACAAAAGAGGCTGCGGTAATGGGCCAAGCCTTTTCACCTAATGCGTTCGTAATAAAGGTTGCCATGCCAGGAAATTTAGTCCAGTCAGTACCAGTGGATGCGGCCGTGAAAGACTTATCACTAGGAGCAACATAATTGCCACTAGCGTTCATCATCAGCGTATAGCCTAGGTTGTTCTTTTTCACATAAGCGTACTCTGCATAACCGATCGTATTTTTGATGCGAGCAACGGTTGCAGTGACCCCTTCATTGCCCTTGCCGCCAATTGAACTTACCGCTGGCCATTTGACAGTTGGGCCAGAGCCCACCTTGGCTTTCCAGGAGGGGCTAATTTTGGATAGATAGTCTACAAAGATCGCCGTAGTGCCGGATCCGTCGGCACGGTGCACCACGGTAATCAACTCTTTAGGAAACTTTAGATTGGGATTAAGTTCTTGAATTTGCACATCATCCCAGCGCAAAATCTGCCCCATGAAAATCTCTGCCAATACAGGGCCCGTCAGACGCAATTGCCCCGGCTGAATGCCAGCCACATTAATAATAGGAACAACCCCGCCAATGATGGCTGGGAACTGTACCAAGCCCTCACTTTGTAATTCCTCATACTTGAGGGGATAGTCCGAGGCAGCAAAATTGACTGTCTTTTCCTTAATTTGCTTAAGGCCGCCTGAGGAGCCAATCGATTGATAATTTACCTTAACGCCAGTTTCTGCTTTGTACGCCTCGGCCCATTTTGAATAAAGTGGAAAGGGGAAAGAGGCGCCTGCGCCAGTAATATCCACGGCGCCAGCTGGCAACGCGATGATGCAGAGTACTAGCGCTAATGATTGCTTCAAATTCACCTGGGGACTCTCGATATCAACCTTCAGAAGTCTACATTCTAATTTATTCGCATGACAGATTGAAGAAGGTTAATTAAACGAATTAGATCAACGCCGTTTGGGAGTGATTCTAAATTAAGATCCATTACTAAACTCCATCCTTAAGTATCAAAAATAGTGGATCAAATTCATCCAATTTTCGTGACACCATCATACTAATGTGCAGACTATTTTGCCACCATAACTATAGTTATATCCTTTATATAATTCACCAGCATTTGCCGACTATGTAATTTACAAGCTTAAAAACGCCATGTGAGGCCCACTTCTGTGCGGGTGGCGTAAGGCCCTAACCCCGAGCTAAGAATCCCCATATTAGCCGCACTGCGTAAATACGATAAGCCGATATCTACAGAATCGAGTGGGGAAATAATGACGGCGATTAAGGCGTAGTTCAATAAATATTGTTCAGTTGTGGGCGGATTGGTATTTAGTCCCATGTCCAATGCCAGCTTTAGCCCAGGAAGAATCTTCCAGACAGGGGCAACTGATAAAAAATAGATATTGGTTCGATTGGTATCGTAACTTTGATTTACGGCATAGTTGATGTTGTAGGGTGAGCGCATATAAGAAGCATTGACATGAATGTCAAATGGATCAAAATACAGCGACCCTATCAAGCCCCCGCCATAGTTCAGTGCCGCATAACCAAGACCCCCAATTTGTTGCTGCGTGGTGCTGGGAAGGCTGAGGATGGGTTTAACTGCAAAGGCCCATTGGGCATCGCTTGCCTCCGCAAAACGCCACTTGACTGAAATTACCTTATTGGCGAACCTAGAATAATTGCCATTCGGTTGCTTGAAATAGGTAGTGCCTATTGAGGCTTCCACAGTGTCGCTTAAGCCCCGCGTATAGGTAAATGGTAGAGCTCTAGCGTCTTGACCCCCAAGAAATTCTTCGCCGGGCGTGAGGACATTCTCAACCGGTGCACCACTATTTGTATGATTATTAATATGAAAAGCATAAAGCTCAATTTGATTTCCATCACGCACTACCGTAGCCGCATCATCGGTATTAAGGGGTTCAAAGGCGAGACAAGTGAGCGGTAATAGAACGAGGGCAATAAGTAGGGGTGTTTTTGGCATGAGATATTTGAATATTAGTTTCAAAATACCAGTGTTTTATGACGCCATACCAAGTGGCTTAGTCATTTCTTAGGCATTTCCTAGTCATTTAATTGACACATAAATATCTATAATCTAATACGATTAAGCATAAATTAAAGACCTAATTCAAACCCATTCAATCGCGCAAAATCCTACCTATTCATGACTAAAACTTACAACATCTTGTTCATTTGCGCCGGTAATTCGGCTAGATCCGTTTTGGGTGAAGCGCTTGCTACCACTCTGAGTCATGGTCGATTTATTGGATATTCAGCCGGCACTGATCCTGAGGGAGAGGTCCATTCTGAGGCGACAAAAATGGCAAAAGAAATGGGTTATCCAGCGAATTTACTGCGCAGTAAAAGTTGGGATGAATTTGCAAGAGAGGGCTCGCCCCACATGGATTTCATTATTACCTTGTGTGATGAAGCTGCTGGCGAAGAGTGCCCATATTGGCCTGGACATCCAGCCACTGCCCACTGGGGAATTGCCGACCCTGCTCACGACAATCAGACTCCCGAAGAGGCTCATAACGCTTTTAAGAAGGCTGAGATGGCACTGCGCAACCGCCTAGAATTGCTGCTAGATCTTCCGGATGAGAAATTGCATCACCTAGAGATCTCAGATCACCTAGAGAATATTCATAAGCAGTTTGCTTAGCAGCCCAGTTTTAACTAAGCCGCACTCCAAGGCGTTAAGATGGGTAATCCTATCTTAACGGGGCAAACATGCCTGTAGCTAATAAAAATCGCGCCGCTCCCCCCAAGCTAAAGTTTGCAGTGCTAGACGCAGTTGAAACCTTTCAATCCTCTCGTCCAAGCATTCAGCAACGTCTTGAGTTTGGCAAATCATTGCGCAAGCAGGTGAGTTTCGCGGAGCAAGGAACCTACACTCCGCCTAAACATCGCGTAGATCCAATTACCATTTTAGAGAAGCAGGCAAAAACTCGGATTGCTACGCTCATCCCCATCCGCTATGAGCGCATGATGGAATCCCCGTTTGCTTTTTATCGCGGTGGTGCAGCCATCATGGCGCAAGACTTAGCCAATCAAGCCACTACGAATATTACGGTGCAACTCTGCGGTGATATGCATGTTTCCAACTTCGGGCTTTTTGGCACCGCTGAGCACCGCCTCATTTTCGGCATCAATGATTTTGATGAAACGCTTCCTGGTAGTTGGGAGTGGGATATGAAGCGCCTAGTGGCGAGCGCTGTCATTGCCTGTGAATCCTTGGGCGGCAGTGAGGGGATGGGTAAATCCATCGTTCGTCGCATTAGTTCTGAGTACCGTAAACGCATGGCGCAGTATGCGCAAATGCCTTACTTAGAATTGGCGCAACAATTCATTGGCGAACAAGACATTCGCAAACACTTTAGCCCTGAGCATCAAAAAAAGTTGGATCTGTATTTAAAAATTGCCAGAAAGCAGAGCAACATTCAGGTGCTCCAAAGCTTAACTACCCTCGTTGGCAAGGATCGAAAAATTGTTAATGAACCGCCGCTGATAGAGCATTTTGCGAAAAAGTCTGATGGGGTGCCTTTAATCAACTTGATTGATAACGCCTTAGTGCATTACGCGAGTTCTTTGGCGGAAGATCGCAAGGTACTCTTTGGCCGTTATTCCTTAAAAGACTTTGCCAGAAAAGTAGTGGGAGTGGGCAGCGTTGGTACAAACTGCATGGTTCTGTATTTCGAAGGCGATCGAGAAAATGATTGTTTGTTTTTGCAATACAAAGAAGCGCAGCCCTCTGTCCTTTCTCCTTATTTGGGTCAGTCTATTTATAAAGATATGGGGCGGCGCGTGGTGTCCGGCCAGCGTCTTCTGCAGGGTGCACCTGATATTTTCTTAAACTACGGCTTGCTTAAGTACGACATCGATCGAGCACAAGGTTTTTATCTGAGGCAGTTGCGTGATATGAAGGGCGGTATTGTGATTGGAAAGGGCGGGGTTTCATTAGAGAACTTTCCGGACTATGCCAAATTGTTTGGCTGGGCCTTAGCTTTAGGCCACGCGCGTTCTGGCGAGGCAGCCATGATTTCCGGATACTGTGGAGCGTCTGCGGAGTTCGATAAGGCGATGTATTCTTTTGCAAAAGCTTATGCAAAACAAAATGAGGCGGATTACGCGTTGTTTCGTAAGGCTGTTAAAAAAGGCCAACTAAAAGTAGCTAACAAAAGTACTCAATAAGAACCATGGAAGCTTTTCATAATTTTAATTTGGCCTCATTGGCCGATACCGCTCTCAGCCTTTCCGCTGCCTTTGTCTTTGGTGGCCTAATCGGGCTTGAGCGGCAATACCGCCAGCGCACTGCTGGCCTACGCACCAATATTCTCGTTGCCCTTGGTGCTGCCATCTTTGTTGATGCGGCTAATCGCCTAGGTGGCCATGAGGGCGCAGTGCATGTCATGGCTTACGTAGTGTCGGGTATCGGTTTCTTAGGCGCCGGTGTGCTGATGCGCGAAGAAGGGAATATTCGCGGTATTAATACAGCCGCCACGCTGTGGGGGTCAGGTGCAGTAGGCGCATGTGCTGGCGCGGATCTTATTCTTGAAGCAGGCTTAGCAACCTTATTTGTTTTGGGGGCCAATACTTTATTGCGACCAGTGGTGCGCATCATTAATCGACAGCCCTTGGACACCATTTCTGTTGAGGTGACGAATTCTATTTTTGTGATTACTCCTAAAAAGACGCAAAAACTGGCTTTGAAGTTGTTGATTGAAACTTTGGAAAAAGCAGGTTATCAAACGCAAGATATTCAAGTTCACCAGTTTGGTAGTGATGAGGTGGAAATTCAGGCGGTCTTAACCGACTCTGCTGTAGAGGGTGATTTGATGGATCACTTAATCGAGCAGCTAGCCAATATGGAATTTGTTAATCAGGTATTTTGGAGTCCAAGCACCTCCGATTAAAAGGCATCACATTCATTTGTCTTTAATTTGAAATATGATGAGTTCACTATGTGGCTGTGAACACGCCAACTCAATACCGCCTCTCGACGATTACCTGTCCCAACTGTCAAAGTCAGGAAGTCTTTAAGCTATCTCCAGGAAACTCCCAGCAGTTTTACCGTTGCCCATCCTGCAGCAATATCCTTAAGGCCAAATCAGGTGATTGCTGTATTTTTTGCAGCTTTGGAAGTGAAGATTGTTTTAGCTCGGAACAAAATCTCGCTTGTTAGTCTCCCGCGCTAAGACTTGGGATTAAACTAGCAACAAAACCCGCTTTATAAAAGCTGGAAATCGTTACTTAACTTTGCGTTACTAATAGGAACTTTCTTGACCTCGTTTAAAGACGTCTCTGGAGCGAATTCAACCGACCTCGTCGCTGCGGTTGACCTCGGTTCCAACAGTTTTCGCATGCTAGTCGCCCAAGTAGTCAACACCCCTTCGGGCACCCAAATTCGGCCAATTGATACCCTCAGAGAATCGGTACGTCTTGCAGCAGGGCTTACTGACAACAAGTTACTCGGAAATGAGGCCTATCAGCGTGGCTTGGCTGCGATTCGGCGTTTTGGCGAACGTATTCGTGGTTTTGACCCTAGCAAGGTGCGTGCGGTAGCAACCAATACCCTACGGGTCGCAAAGAATGCTGCCAGCTTCGTGCGCGACGCGGAGGAGGCGCTGGGCTTTCCGATTGAAATTATTGCTGGAGTTGAAGAGGCGCGCCTCATTTATATTGGCGCCGCGCATGAGGTGCCGGCCGCACAAGGGAATCGCTTAGTGGTAGATGTTGGTGGCGGCTCAACTGAGCTGATCATTGGTAAAGGATATGAGCCTAAGTTATTAGAGAGTTTGTATATCGGTTGCGTATCGCACAGTATGCGATTCTTTCCCAAGGGCAATATTGACGCCCATGCCTTTAAAGAGGCTGAGTTAGCCGCTCGCCGAGAAATCCAAGTAATCGCAGGCGCTTATCTTAAGACGGGCTGGAAGCAAGTGATCGGTTCATCAGGAACTGCGCGTGCATTAGCAGAGTTGATTACAGAAAATCAGTTAAATGGTGTCGACGATAGTTTGAGCGTTAGGCGTATAAGTGGCTTGGGTGGCCTTATTACTCGCGAAGGCCTTCGGGCTATGAAAAAGCATCTCCTGAAATACGAGCATGTGAATCAGGTAGAGCTTATTGGACTCAAAGACGACCGCCGTGCAGTTTGGCCCGGCGGTTTAGCCATCATGATTGCCGTTTTTGATGAGCTGGGCATTGAGTCTATGGAGGTGACTGATGCCGCTTTGCGCATTGGCGTGCTCTATGACTTACTGGGCCGCTCGCAGCATGACGATATGCGCTTTGTCACCGTTGAGCAGTTTATGCAGCGCTACGGGGTTGATCGATCCCAGGCTATTCGAGTCGGCAAACAAGCTACTGAATTTTTAACCCAATTACCTCAGCCAAGTTCTGAAAGTAGGGACGAGAACGTCGCATTATTGCAGTGGGCCGCCAATCTTCATGAGATCGGCCTATCCATCTCCCACAACGGTTATCACAAGCATTCAGCCTATATTGCTGGCAATGCAGATATGCCTGGGTTCTCTAAGAACGATCAGGCTAGGTTGGCGGCTTTACTGATTGGACACGCCGGTAAATTAGGTAAGCTGGCTAACAATGCGAGCTTTTACGACTGGCGCATGCTATTTTGTTTGCGTTTGGCACAGGTATTAAGTCGCGGCAGAGGAAATGAAGATTTTCCCAAGGTACGCGTTGCCGATAACAATGGCATGTACTCAATCAGCTTATCTAAGGAGTGGATAAAGGCGCATCCCTTAACGGAATTTAGCCTTCAAAAAGAAGCGGCCGAATGGGAGCGTATCGGCCGACCTTATGAAATTATTCTGAAATAAAACAAAGGGGCCTCTTAAAGGCCCCTTGGAGTGTTACTGACCTAAGAAGTGTTTTGCGTAACGGGGGTTAATATCCGATAAACGCAACATTGTCAGTACGTCAGCAGTGTTGAAGTCTGGATCCCAGGCGGGTGCGCTGCAAATTTTGGCGCCAATCTTCAAGTAGCCTTTAATCAATGGAGGAGGTTCCACTTCCAACCCACCATTTAAGCGATCCAAAGGCAAAGGCAAGCGGGGGAAAGCATGGTTTTCTACCGGCGCCATTTGCTCATTGGTTAAAGAGTTATAGAGACTAGCGGCAAAGTGTCCGCCGTCTGCCATTGGAATGCTGGCACAACCAAGCATGATTTCATAGCTATGCAGCTTCATGTATTGGGCTAAGCCACTCCATAAAGCCATAATCACCGCTCCGGAGCGATAGTCCGCATGCACGCAAGATCTACCGAGTTCCACAAGCTTTGGGCGAAGATGGTTGAGGCGGGATAGATCAAACTCTGAATCGGAATAAAGACGGCCAATTTCTGCCGCTTTATGAGGAGGCAAGACACGATAGGTGCCAACAACCTTTAAGGATTCTTGGTCACGAATCAGTAAATGGTCGCAATAAGCATCGAACTCGTCAACATCCAAGCCTTCGGCATGGGTCGGTAGGCGAGCGCCCATTTCATCAGCGAACACCTTGTAGCGTAAACGTTGGGCTTCTTTGATTTCATCCGCATTGCTAGCCCATGTGATGGTGAAAGCAGGACGCTTACTCTTGCCAATGTGCTTTTCAACGGCAGATTCATGGCTTGCTGAAGTTGCTAATGCTTTGGCGGCAAAGCGTTTACCAAATAACTTCTTGGTGATTTTTTTGGAGAAAAGCTTTTTGAGGGCTTCTGCTTTGCTTTTCTTGCTCTTTTTAGGTTTGCCTTCAAACCTAGAGTTAAAGATATCAAATGCGGCTAACGGGTTCGGAATGTCTGACATGGATTGCCTTATTGAATATACGAGATCGTAAAAGTCTTATATTACGAATTGATGACAAGTGGTATGCAGATCGTAATCCACAGGCCTGCAGCCACTAAAAGAGCCAACATCACGGCTGCAGAGCCAAAGTCCTTAGCTCTTTTTGAAAGATCGTGGTGTTCAAAGGAAATGCGGTCAATCGCAGCTTCAACACTGGAATTCAGTAATTCGATCACCAAAACCATAATGAGTGAAGTGATCAGAATCGCCTTTTGCAAAGGGCTGACCGGTAAAAACAGTGCAATGGGGGTCAATATAGCCAAAAGAGTGAGTTCTTGGCGAAAAGCACTTTCTTCCTTATAGGCGTAAACAATGCCGCACCAAGAATTCTTGGCGGCATGCCAGGCTCGCGTTAGGCCGCGGTTACCCTTATGGGGGTTTTGCTTAATATCGTAAGGTGAAGTCAAGACCAGCCTTAAGCTAAAGCCGTAATGTGCACCGAAGGAGAGGGTACAGGCTTCAAATGGTTCACAAATTGCTCTGAAGCCGCTCTCCAAGAGAATTTCTCGGCATGGGCTCGTGCGACTTCACGTGGAATTGTGAGGGCTTGCATGCAGGCTTCCCGCAAATCATTGTGCATTGCGCCTGCGGGAGAATCTCCCAAGACATCAATCGGTCCGGTAACTGGGTAAGCTGCGACTGGAGTGCCGCAAGCCATGGCTTCAAGTAAAACTAAGCCAAACGTATCTGTCTTGCTAGGAAAAACAAATACATCGGCAGCTGCATACACCTTAGCGAGTTCGTGTTGTTGCAACACGCCCAAGTAGTTAATTTCGGGATATTTTTCTTTAATGCCCGCCATGGCTGGGCCGTCACCGACAACCCACTTAGATCCTGGCAGATCGATTTCAAGAAAAGCATTGATGTTTTTCTCAACCGCCACACGCCCAACGTAAAGAAAGATGGGGTGTGCTGTGTCGAGGGTCTTAGAGGCTTGCATTTTGAAGATATCTAAATCTACCCCGCGTGACCACAGCACGACGTTGGTAAATCCATAGGCTTCTAAATCATTCTTGACGACAACCGTTGGGGCCATGACTGCCATAGAGGGTCCGTGAAACCAGCGTAAAAAAGTATAGGTCCAAGAAAGCGGAATGCCCACGCGGGCTTTGACGTACTCCGGAAAGCGGGTGTGGTAAGCGGTAGAGAAGGGTAGTTTATTTTTAACGGCATAAGCTCGCGCAGACAGACCAAGTGGCCCCTCTGTAGCAATATGCATGGCATCTGGCGCGAATGCTTTAATCTTTTTGGCCACCAACTTACCGGGTAGCAGTGATAAAGAAATATCAGGATAAGTTGGGCAGGGAATCGTGGTGAAATCATTTGGGGTGATCATTTCTACTTCATGCCCCATGGCGAGTAATTCTGCACGAGTTTGCTTTAAGGTTCTAACGACACCATTTACCTGGGGATCCCAGGCATCGGTGATGATCATAATTTTCATATTGCAGCCTCGTTGGTAAGCATTTCAATAGGGGATTGGACTGCAACTTCGGGCGCCTCTTCTGGATCACCTTTAATGTGCGTCCAGTAAATCAATTTGAGCTCACCTTCCTGGGTCTCGACTAGGGCAGAAAGGCTTTCAACCCAATCACCATCATTGCAGTAGAGCAGGCCGTCGATTTCGCGGATCTCCGCTTTGTGAATGTGACCGCAGACCACGCCGTCACAATTTCTTAAGCGGGCTTCTCTAGCCATAATGTGTTCAAAATCGGCGATGTAGCTCACCGCATTTTTGACTTGGTGCTTTAAATATTGCGAGAGGGACCAATACTGCAATCCCATCTTGATTCGAATCAGATTGAAATAGCGATTGATATAGAGAATGAAGGTGTAGAGCGAGTCACCTACGTACGCAAGCCATTTTGCGTATTGCATCACCCCATCAAATAGGTCGCCATGCGTTACCCAAAGTTTTCTGCCATCTAGGGTAGTGTGAATAATCTCTTCAACTACTTTGACATCACCAAAGGACATGCCAAAGAATTGGCGCGCACTCTCGTCGTGATTACCCGGCACATAGATCACTTCGGTGCCTTTTCTGGCTTTTCGCAGAAGTTTTTGTACTACGTCGTTATGAGATTGTGGCCAGTAGAAAGTCTGCTTGAGACGCCATCCATCAATAATGTCACCGACTAGGTAGAAGGTGTCCGCATCATTGTGCTTGAGGAAATCCAAGAGGTAGTTTGCCTGACACCCTGTTGTTCCTAGGTGTATATCTGAAATCCAAATCGCTCTGTAATGCATCATGAGGAATCATTAAGCCCAATGTTCATGTAAATCTGATGACACTTTTGCGTCAGTTTCATGACTTGCTTTATATTTGAGCGCAATGATGACGAACCCCACCCCCCAAATCTCTGCTACAGCCCTCCAACGGGCAATTCCCCTTTGGCGATGGCTCATGATTATTGGGCATGTCATTAGCGGTGTAGGTATCTTATGTTTCCTTTTTCCTTTCTTAAATAGGCAAAAGAAGGACCAAAAAATTCAACAATGGTGTGCTCGGCTGTTGGCAATTTTTCATTTGAAGCTGGTGGTAAGGGGTGCCGAACGATTAACAAAAACCCCTTATTTGATGATTTCAAACCATATTTCGTGGATTGACATTCATGTCATTAACTCGTTTAAGCCAATCCGTTTCGTAGCAAAGTCTGAGGTGAAGAGCTGGCCTATCTTTGGTTGGATGGCAACCCAGCTAGGAACAGTCTTTATTCGCCGGGACAGCACACGCCAGGCTAGGTTGGTGGTGGAGCAGATGGCAGAGGTATTGAAGTCTGAATCGGTCTGCATTTTTCCAGAAGGCACATCCACTTCAGGGGGATCCGTGTTGCCCTTTAAGCATGGCTTGTTCGAAGCGGCTCTAGTGGCTCAAACCCCAGTTTTCCCTTTGGCAGTTCAATACTTCTCAACCGAAACGGGACTGCGCAGCGAAGCGACTGCTTTTATTGGAGAGATGGGCTTATTGGAATCCATGGCCAACATTTTAAAAAGTCGCCATCTGCAAGCTCGGCTCACCGTCCTTGAGCCATTTCCCTATGGCTCGCAGGAAGTGCCAGACCGAAAGCATCTGGCCAACTATTGCCATGAGGCCATTTCCCGAATTGTTGACGACCCCAATATGTAACAATAGTGTCAAATCCTTGATCTATAAAGATCGTTAACTATTAAGGATCTGACATGACCTCAAAACACCAAGAAATGGCTGATTGGTATCAGCGAGCCCAAGAAGAGATCTTGGATAGTATGGACGAAGAGCTTGAAATGGAGCTCGATGATGACCGCCTCTCTCAAGACTCCAGCCATGGATCTTCTATTTCTCGCCAAACTTACTTTAAAGAGTTATTCCGCTTACAAGGTGAGTTGGTGAAATTGCAAGATTGGGTAGTAAAAAATAACTTGAAAGTTGCCGTCTTATTTGAGGGGCGCGATTCAGCGGGTAAGGGCGGCGCAATCAAGCGGATTACACAGCGTCTTAATCCTCGAGTTTGTAAGGTAGTCGCCTTAACCGCGCCCAGTGAGCGCGAGAGAACCCAATGGTATTTTCAAAGATACATCTCTCAATTGCCTGCTGGCGGTGAGATTGTGCTGTTTGACCGCAGTTGGTATAACCGCGCTGGCGTTGAGAAGGTCATGGGGTTTTGTACCGACGCTGAATACGAAGAGTTTTTAAAGACCGTTCCTGAGCTTGAGCGCATGCTTATTAATTCAGGGGTGATTTTGATTAAGTACTGGTTCTCGATTTCTGATGAAGAGCAGTACAACCGCTTCATGATGCGTATTCATGACCCCTTAAAGCAGTGGAAGCTGAGCCCTATGGATTTAGAGGCGCGCCGCTTGTGGGAGCAGTACACCAAAGCAAAAGAAACTATGTTGGAGCGCACTAATATTCCAGAGGCGCCTTGGTGGGTAGTGGCTGCCAATGATAAGAAAAAGGCACGCCTCAACTGCATCACTCATTTATTGAAGCAAATTCCGTATGAAGAAATTCTCCATCCGGAAATTACTTTGCCAGCGCGCGTGCACAACCCCGATTACTTAAGGGGCCCAGTGCCTCCCGAGATGTACGTCCCTGACGTGTATTAAGCTTTGCAAGAAGGTGTTAATCTTCCATTATTAGCAATGTACTAACTGGGGGATTAACACTGTGAAGACTAAGCACGGCATTACCAATCGGGAGTTTAAGCTCCTTATCAAGCCAGAAGGATTGGATCGTCGCAGGAAGATTACGGCCTTAAGCGATCAGATCTTGGCGTTTTGCAAAAAGAAAAAAGTGGATTTTTTTCATTTGGATAATGCTAATACGGGACTTCGCACGGTTTATTTCTACGATACCCCTGGCGAGCATTTACGGCTGAACAACGTGATTCTGCGCGTGCGGGAATCACGCCAAAATGTCTGGGTAGATGATTATTGCGAAGTAACCCTCAAATGCCGCACGCATGATGTCGAACACGCATCTAATTTTGATCCCACCCCAAAAGTCAGCTTGAAATCGCGCATGCGTCTTAAGGAGGAGCTCTTGCGTGGCGATGGACTAGGGACTATTAGAAGCATTTATTCCAATAATTCGATTCTGGATGCAGTGCCATTGGATAAGATCACGGACGGAACCGTAGGTAGCATTATGAAATCCTTTCCCGGCATCGGCAAATTGGGTATTGATCGTAAATTACCCATCAGAATGGTTGGCGGTAAAGCCAATAAAATTTTAGAGGCATGCCTTCCCCTTGGAAACTTGGTGTTTGGGGATGGTGTTCAAGCCCATTGTGATATTGCTATTTGGATGCGGAGTGTTGGCGATCCTATTGTGGGTGAATTGGCTTTTTCTTATCGAGTGAATAATGAAAACCGCGAACAAGTAGCAGCACATAAGCGCGCCGATCAATTCTTTAAAAAACTCCAAGTGGAATTAGCGGACTGGTTAGAGATTGGCAGTACTAAAACGGCCTTGGTCTACGGCAAGCCTGAATGAGCTCCGTGTTACCTGAGCAGGCGGTCTCTAGCAATGCCCCAACGCTGCGGGATCTTTTTATCCAGTTTCTGTTAATTGGAGCCATCAGTTTCGGCGGCGGCATTATTGCTTATGAGCGGATCTTACTGGTTGAGCGCCGCGAGTGGTTATCACCCGACGAGTTCATGGCGTATTTGGCAATTAGCCAAACCATGCCTGGACTTAATTCCGTAAATTTAGCCGTGTTGGTGGGCGACCATCTGCGCGGTGTGGCCGGCTCGGTTTCGGCAACAATTGGTTTAATTTTGCCGGGTGCTTTTTTTGTATTGGGCGTAGGGGCAATTTATGCCAGCAATGCGAATCACCCGCTGGCGAATTTAATTTTGGCCGGTATCGCTGCAGCAGCTACTGGCTTGCTAGCGGCTATTACCTATCGCATCGGTGAGGGCCATTGGCAACACATTAAATCGCTCGCGCTGATTGTGGCCACCTTTGTCTTAATGAGTATTGTGAATCTCTCACTACCTCTGGTTCTGCTCATCATGGCGCCTATCGCCTTATATCTTTACCGTCCGAGTAAGTCCGTATGACCATCCTGATTCAGCTAGCTCTGACTTTTGCCTTATTGTCGCTTTTAGCGGTCGGCGGCGGAACCGCGGTCTTACCTGAGATGCAAACCTTACTGGCTCAGCAGTTCGGCATTGGCCACACCCAATTCGTACACATCTATAGTATTGGCCAATTAGCCCCAGGCCCCAATATGTTGATGGTCTTGGTCGTGGGTTACCAAATTGCAGGACTGGTAGGGGCAGGGGTTGTGTTGTTCTCTTTCTTTCTGCCTTCAAGTATCTTGTGTTTCTATGTGGGCCGTTTGTGGAACCGTTTTGGTGAAAGCCCATGGCGACGCTCTATTCAGAATGCTCTTGAACCTATTTCAATTGGGCTAATGGGATCAGGCGTGTATGCCGTCGCCAAAGCCTCTATAGTCAGCCCCATTACGCTCTCCCTAGCCGCGCTGAGTCTGTATCTAATACTGCGTACCAAGATCAATCCGGTACTTGTGATTTTGGGCTCAAGCCTGCTGGGTGCAGTACTAATTCATTACATACACTAAGAGCCAAGAAGGCAAAAACTCGCTTTTTTGCCCCTCTAAGCCATCTCGGTGTAGAATATCGATTCCGTCGGAGTGTAGCGCAGCCTGGTAGCGCACCTGCTTTGGGAGCAGGGGGTCCAAGGTTCGAATCCTTGTACTCCGACCACTTTCTCTATAGTTATTCATAAACTAATACCAGCACTCTGCCCATAGCTCAGCTGGATAGAGCAACGCCCTTCTAAGGCGTAGGTCGCACGTTCGAATCGTGCTGGGCAGGCCAAATTCTCCTAATTTAATCAAGTTTCAGGCTTATTTATTGTGATTTATTGATCTGATCATTCGTGCGCTTGAGCAGCGTAGAGACTTGCCTTGAGCCAGCGTGGCGGACCCTGTGTGACTATTAGCAACTGGGTGAATAGTAATTTTGTCGGTTTACCCGACAAAATTGGAGTCGGGGTGCTTAAGAGAAGGCTCCTAGAAAATACAGCAACCCTATTACTCAAATGCCTTGGATACTTCTTTTGCACTGGTTTTACCTTATTCGGGCTATTCACATCTTCCTATATGCTTAAATCTTCATAGAATTTATGGTGATTTTACTGATGACCCTCACAAACCTCGAGTTATATCGTCTATTACTTGCTTAAGCAAAAATATTGAGCATGCCTGATTTAACTAATCCAAAGAAAGTAATTGAATCTATATTTTTAGATCACTCCAAGAGCGTATTTAAATGGCTGCTATATAAGGGGGCAAGTAAAGCAATAGCTGAGGAAATTGTTCAAGATTCATTTATAAAGTTATACGAAAGAATTCACGACGTTGATATATTAAAAGCTAAAGCATGGCTTATTTCAACTGCAGAAAATGCTTATTTAGACTATTTAAAGAAATCTTCCACAAAAATGGAGGATTTTGAAAAGGAGCTCAACATAGATAATGCTTACTTAGAGGACAGTTCCGGGGATATCATGATTTCGGACTGTGTGACAAGAAAATTGAATGAGTTCAGGCTAAATGATCCCGAAAAGGCTTATGTGATAAGTCTTCAGCTAGATGATAAGTCTGGAGCCGAGATTGCAGAGCTATTAAATAGGTCAGAAGCAGCCACTAGAACATTTATCAAAGAAGCTAAGAAAAAATTAAAACCACTTCTGGAAGAGTGCCTGGAGTTTATTGAATAAAAATGACTATCAAAGACGATCAAAATGATGATGTATTTAGTGATGCTCAGCAAAGGGCACTAAACAATGCATTCCAAAAAATGAATACCCAATTAGGGATTGATTCCTATGATGTAAAAAAACAGGAGCAAATTCTTAAAGGACGTCTAGAGCAGATTCCTAGACCTCAACCTAAGCAGCCTAAAGTTTATAAAACATTTTCTAGGTTGAAGAATGGATTTTCTGGTCCATGGTTTACTGCAGCTATTGCTAGCTTTGGGATAGGGTTAGTTGTGAGCCGACTCTTTTTTATTGCTGAACCACTTCAAGTCGCTAATATCAATTTGACTGGCGGGCCTGAAAGAATTGTTCAGTCAGCATCTAGCAATAATGCTAGCAAAGAAGTAATGGAGGCTGCGCAATCCGTGTTGGATAAATCGGCTATTCAACCGCTTGAAATGAATATTCAAGCCTTGGATTTAGTGAATGAACGGAATAAATTGATTGGGGCAGCCCTTAAAGCGGGCCTAACAATCCAAATATCTGAGGGTGTAAATGGTGTCGCTATTCGGGTAGATGGTTTAAGAGCCGATTTACCTAAACAAAAAGAATTTAAATCACTCTTTAAGGTTCCACAGGAGCAGCAGGGGCCAATAATTTTTACTCTTATAAAACAATAAGTTACCTAGCTTTATCTATATTTTTATAGCTTTCTCTTAGAAACACCCCTCACAAAACACCTCCTCACTCTTCTATTAGTCATAGGGCTTCAATTTAGCCCTCAACTAGTAAAGATGAGGTGGTTATGTACACAAAGCATGCACAAAAGCGCATTAGTCAACGCGGCATCCAGCCGTTTGTTTGCGAAATGCTACTTGCCTATGGCGAAAAAAGGTTCGATGGTCACGGAGGGTTAATTAGATATTTTAGCGAACGTTCCATATCGCGATTGATATCTGATAAAGGCATCAGCTATTGCAAGAAAAACATTAAAAGCTTTAGAACCTACTTGGTTGAATCAACAACAGATGGTGGAATCATTACCGCCGGGATTAATCATGTAAATCATAAATTCAAAGCTTTGAGTGCAGCATGAATAGCCCAACCCAAATCCGTACGCTATTCCAAATATTAAAAAGTGCATCTGGGTCTAAGTATAAAGATCACCAACTTCTTCAATATGCAAATTCATTATTCGAGCTTTTTGATGATGATTTCGATGACGGCTATCAATACAAGCCATCCTTTGATGATCCCAGCATTAGGGATGTTTATTACGCAATGAGTATGAGTCGGTATGAAATGTTTAATCAAGAAAAAGAACTTCTGAAATCAGTTTATGAAAGCGAGTCGGATGATTTTTTAACATCAAAGTCATGGAAATCCCCCTTTAACTTTGTAGGAGCAATGAATGAATGCTAATCGTTATGGAAATACTCTAGCTCTAAAAGAACATATGGTGTCAGGAAAGCCAATTACAGGTTTAGAAGCGCTTGTTTTATTTGGAGTAGCTTCTTTAACTAAAAACATCTCCTTGATGAGAAGGGAAGGGTGGTTTATTGAATCCAAAAAAGTCCCTTACAAAAAAGTTCTTGTTCGTATTAATAAATATGCTCTCGTTCGCCCCCCTAAAAATTTACCAATAGAAGAGATTGTTATGACCGAGTATTGGGTAAAAAAATGAGAAGATTTTTTGATAAAAATCAGAGATCTATATTGCTGTGGATATCTGGCGGGTACTGCAGTAATTGCAGGGCGAGACTTGATAAAGGTTTTCATGCGGATCACGTATTCGCGTATACGCACGGCGGAAAAACTATAACAAATAACGGACAAGCATTGTGTGTTATTTGTAACTTAAAAAAAGGTAGTAAATGAATATTAAATTAAGACCTTGGCAGATTGAAGCGCACCAGAAGGCATTAAAGTGGCTAGTACAAGATAGAGCTGATCGCCATTTTTTAATTAATGCTGCCCCTGGTGCTGGTAAAACGCTCGCAGCTTGTGCTATCGCAAAAACTTTGCTTGATAAACAAGAGGTGAATAGGGTTATTGTCATTGCGCCCAGGACTCAAGTTGTTACGCAGTGGGCCGAAGACTTTACCCGCGTTACTGGCCGACATATGGGGAAGGTAACAGCTAGAGATGGTGAGATCCAAGGTTTAGGTATGGACGTATGTGCTACTTGGTCAGCAATTCAAGGTCTACTGCCAGAATTACAGGCAGTTTGCCGGACGGCAAAGGTATTGGTAATCTGTGATGAGCATCATCATGCTGCCGTTCAAGCTGCCTGGGGAGATGGTGCAGGAGACGCATTCCTAGACTCTAAGTTTGTTCTGGTGTTAACTGGAACTCCAATACGCTCAGATGGTTCTGAATCTGTATGGTTGGCATATGACGATAACGGGGCTATTTCCCACCCTGAAGAGGGAACATATACCCTTAATTATGGCGAGGCAGTAGATTTGGGGTATTGCCGTCCAATTACCTTTCATAAACATCAAGGTCGTTTTACAGTCGATCTTGACGGAGAGCAAATTAAGATCTCAGGTGATCAGGATACTCAGATTCCAAAAAATCTAGCTCGAATTCCTGGACTACAAACTGCTTTAGATTTTTACAAATTAGCTAAGACGCCACAATTTATACCAGGTACTTCTGAGCCGCTCATGACTGGTTACCAAGCTTCAATGGTTGAGGCTGGAATTGAGAAATTGAATCAACTACGATACACAATGCCTGAGGCTGGAGGTTTAGTAATAGCACCAAATATTGAGATTGCTGAGTTTATGGCAGACTTATTGGAAAAGTTGGATGGTGAAAAACCAATTGTTGTTCACAGTCAATTAGCAAATGCAGAGGACAAAATCAAGCAGTTCAAGAATACAAACCGTAAATGGTTAGTTTCTGTTGCTATGGTTGCGGAAGGTGTGGATATTAAGCGTTTAAGGGTCTTAATTTATCTGCCAAACGCATTAACTGAGCTAGCATTTAGACAAGCTATGGGGCGGGTTGTAAGAACAGCTTCTTATGAAGATTTTTCGCGTGCATATGTAGTTATGCCAGCATTTAAAACATTCGAGAAATATGCAAAACGAGTCGAGGAGGAAATGTCTCCCGCACAACGTTTAGATTCGGGAGCGCCAAAAGAAAAAGTCTGCCCAGAATGCAATGAATTTAATCCCTTAGGGGCCAAAATTTGTTCCTGCGGGCATGAATTCCCAAGTGGGCCAGAAGTTCTAAAAGTCAAAAAATGCCTGTCTTGCGGTTCCCTTAATCCAGCTAGCGCTGATCGTTGCCATGCATGCGGTAACTTATTTTCTTCCGATTTTTCTTTATCTTTAGACGAGGCTCTTCGGGTTGGGGCAATTGTTAGAGGGATTGAGTTAGATGAAGAAGAAACTCGGGATTCTGAAAGTATTGCCCCCAATATGCGGTCATTAATTTTAAAAAGTGGAGATCAGAACCTTATTAAATTTATTAAAAGTTTTCCCGAGGAAAGTTGGTCTCGACTTGGGAAATTTTATGAAGAGTCTAAAAGATCTTGATAGAAAGTAAGTGATCTGAATGCATATAGAAAATATACAGAAGATAATAGAGTGTAGAAAAATTCTTGAAAGAGAGCTCTATGTTAGACACACTCTAATTACCTATGATCTAATTCTTGACATATTGCAAGCACACCTGGAGGGTAAGTCTTCTTCCATTAAGGAGCTATGTGCTGTATCAATTAGAAGTACCTTAAACACTAGAAAACATATCAACTTTCTTCAAAGAGATGGATTGGTTGAATTTTCTAATGGTGTGCATGACAAACGTCTTCGTCTAGTCACAGCAACGCCAAAATTAATTCACTTAGTTGATAATTTATTAAATGGATGGAGTTTATAGAAACTTTATAGGCATACAAAGTATGTACATGCTAAAGAAGAAATTAGCAGTAATACTACTATCTGAGAATTAGCCGCTACCAACCCTTTATGGTTGGAGCTTGTGGAGCCTGGCGAGGGGTATTGATCGTTGTATTGACTGGTGGTGGTGAGGTTAATACTGTATTCGTACCCTGATATACACCTCCTGCAGAATAGTAGGTAGTCTGCCCATTATCTATCTGTGAAGAGCCAGTGCTCTGTCCCTGAGTGTTATGGGTACTTGTAACACCACTGGGACTTGTCAGAGAGTAGCCCTTGTACTGGCCATTAGAATCATAAACAGCCTGGGCTATTACATTGGTGCAGATAAAAAGTAGAATTGAGATGTATCTCATGACCCCATGCTACCCCTTCTAAATTAAATGGCAAATTTTATTGAACCCCTGAGTAGCCTCGATGCAGACGCTAATATGTGTAGAAAGAGATTTGAGAATTGTATTAGGCAGCGCATAAAATCAACATAGATGAAGATATTTCTCCTTATTATCCTACTTGGATTTTCAAGCCATGCAATATCAGGCACGGAAGATGCTGTAAAACTTCTAAATGACGGCAAGGGTATGGAGGCAATAAAGATACTAGAGGCAAATGTAGCTGCTTCCGAGGGCGATGCCAAGCTTGCTGCTTCCTATGAGTTGGTAGATGCGTGTATGTTGCTTGATGATGAATATTGTTTAGCTAGAATTTATGAAGCCTCTTGGAAGAAGATGGATGAGTACCTTAAAAGGTACGATCCAAAAGATAAGACTCAAATTGATACTTGGCGTCAAATATTTGATGCAAATTCTGCCTATCACTTCAACGTAATGCTAAATGGACTTGCAGAAAAAAATTTAGGGGCAGCATTAGCTCATGAGGAAAAGGGATTTCATGGAAATCCTAATTCTCCCCATGGTGGATTGAGATTGGTTGGCCAAGCTGCCATTGCTTCCTTTCTAGGCAAGCAGCCATATGCAGAGCAGCAATTAAGGCGAGCAAGGGCACTTATATTGAATAAGGATCCTGGAACTCTGCAGGCTCAAACTAATTTAGCTTTTTTACATGAGACTTCACTGTTTTATATGAATGACTCTCGCGATATTAGCCGCTGGTTTGATGCAAATACAGCAGTATTTCGTCAAACAGGCAAAGATGCCTCAAATTACCTAAATCCTTATATTTTCCAAAGGTTAGCTTTGGTTTTATATAACTCCGGTATTCTGGATAAAGCAAGGCGCATTATGTTGGCTGAGCAGATACATGCGCGTTTCCTTCTGCTCCAGATTGCTGAAGAATCAAGACTATCAAGGAAGAAGGAGGAATTTTATGCTTTTCTTTCCTTTGGGGATCCTGCAAATAAATTAGGCTTAAGTTTTGATCCAATTGCGGAGCTGAATAAACTCAAATCTACTTCTTTTGGAGCTATGGGTGTAAAAGCTTATTTGAGTATTGAATCAGGATCTCAAAATACAGCTGAGCTCTCTGCAATGCTGACAAATTTTAATACTAATTATAAAAAACTAGGAACTTCAACTCAGTTGAACTTGGCTCCAACTAAGGCGATTCTTGAGTCCCTTATTGCAAAGGCAGAAAATAATCCTACAAAGGAGGCAGAGTTTTTAGAACTCTATATTGACTCACTTATTGATTTTTTTGGGAAAAAGGGCTATAGAGTTGGAGATAACAATCCAATCCAAACAAATCCCGCTATAACAGTACAGTGGTATGTGCTTAATAGGCTAGGGAAAATAAAACCAACTAGCGTAAAAAGAATAAATTTAGGCTTATTGATGCTGCAGTCTATTAACTCAAGTCAATTTGGCGATGAGGAGTCGTCATATTCAATACTATCCAAAGCGAAAAATGATCTTGAGGTTGAGCAAGCCCTTAATTTTATAACTCTTAAAGAGCGCTACGGTAATTATGTATCACGTGCCTATAAAGACTCGTCTGATGCATTGATAAAAAATCAAACTATATCTAAGCCGGAGGAGAAATTAGTTGTTCGCGCAGAATCTAGTTCATTTTTACTTGATATGTTCTCTAAGTCAAATGAGCAACTGCAAGATATTCGAGCACAAAAAAACGATTCCTTTCTAGTTGACTATAAAGACATCTCAAAAAGATTGAGCGGTAGTGAAATGGCCATACTGTCTGCAAAAAATGATTTATTTTCGATTGCAGTTTTTATATCACAAAAATCTGTAAAGTTAAAAATCATTGACGACTTAGATTCGGAATTTTCTTCTTCACGTAAACTGCTACTATCTCAAAACATTATAGAGAAAACCCAAGCTGAGCTTAAAGACAGCTCTATTAAATTTAGTAAAGCACTTTTTCAAGGGGTTCCGTTTTCGGGGATCAAAAAGATATATCTTTTGAATGGTCCATCTTTAGCAGGCGTTCCATACACATTACTGTCTACCCCCCAAGGTGGCTGGTTAATTAAGGACATAACAGTCCGTGCATTTCATGCGACTCCACAATTTCTTGCTGTTAACCCACCTATAAATGACTATCGTCCTACTTATATATACGTGGGCTTTGCAAACCCAATTCTTAGAAGTGATGATGAAACCTCTTCAGTAAGAAATACGGCAAATTTGATACGTGGAAGTTCATCTAGAAATGTTACATCCTTACCGGAACTGCCAGAGACAGAATTAGAGGTTCGTGCATTTGCTAAATCTCTAGGGGGTAATTCTCTTATCTATGCTGGCAGTAGAGCTACAGTTGAAAATTTATTTCAACTGAACTTAAATGAGATTGAGGTTCTTGGATTTGCAACCCATGGCGTTATGGTTGGTGAAGTTGACGGTGTTGATTCGCCCTCGATAGTTTTAACGCCTCATAATGATTCAGGGTTAGTCACTTCTGAGATTTTATTTTCTTTGCATGGAGCTCCTAAGGTTGCAATTCTGTCTACTTGTAATTCTAAGACGATTAGCGATTCTCTAGATCAATCAGAGATCACTTCGCTTGCCACATCTTTTTCACTAAAAGGAACAAAATCAGTTATTGCTTCTTATTGGGCCGTCAACTCTGAAGGTACTTCAAGGTTAATGACTACTATGGCAAGATATATCGGGCAAGGGCTTACATATGCAGAGGCTTTAAACAAGTCTCAGCTAGATCTAATGGCAAGTAAAGAGTTTTCTCATCCTGCTTTCTGGGCTGCATTTATTGGTATTGGTGATTTTGCTGTTAAGACTGGGTCATTTTTAAATGGAAACCGTAAGTCCTTCAATGGCTTTTTAATTGATTCTGTCCTTTCTAAGAAAGACGGGTTGCTACTAACTAACCATAAGATAGCGGCTCCTACACCAGGAGTCTTTTCCCTTAACAACGACCTAGTTGTGCAGGACAATAATTACTTTTCTGGGTTAAATGTTCAATCGGTAAAGGCCTATCAATATCAAAATAAAATATTTTTAGGTGTTCACGATGACTCTAATTATACTATTTTTGATAATACTGATAAAGCTATCAAACCTAGAAAAATCTGCTCATTTCCAGTGGGGTCTGAATGGTATACAAAAAAGTTCTTTTCAACGGATCAAATTGCATATGTACTTTTTTCAAGATTTAGAGACGGCTTGAACGAGCCGGCAGTAGCGTCTATAAATTTAGCGTCTTGTGAAGTTAGGACAAATATTTTTTCTGGTGCGTTATTTGCTAACGGCGAAGATGTTGGGATACAACCCTTAATAGACAAGAATAAGTTTCTATTTTACTCAACGCGAACAGTTAAGGATTCCACCATATACAAGGCCTATGCAGATGAGCTAAATTTTCCAAGAAATTGTAGTTTTAAAAATAAACTTGAATACTACGTTTTAGATTCTAATTTTAAGGTCCTTAATTCAGGAAGGGAGTTAAATCTAAGGATTCCTGAAAACTCAAGTCATTCCCGAGAGTGGATACATGCGATATATACAAACGAATGTACTTTTGAGAATTTACCAAAAAAAATAAACACAGCTTGGTTTGAGCAAAAGTATTTATTTCATGATGATGTTGGGAATTTAGTTCGGTCAGGCTTAACTGAAGAGGAACGATTAATAGGCAGAAACTTTACGCAAGTTATGAGTTGGTCAAGCATTCCTGGCGGTGATCTCATTTATATAGATGGTAGCCCAGGATTAACTTCCATACTTTTTGCATCTAGAGCAAAAATTACCTTATCTGAGCAGTCCAAGCAAGCAGCTGTTAATTCTGAATTTAGTCAGTTTGTCTATCAGATCAGTAAAAAGAAATGGCTAAGAGTAGGTTCTTCAAGCGAATGCCCAGTCATGTATCCTTTGGCGTTTGATCGCGATATCTTATTTGCCTGTAATAAATTCCAGGGCCAGAGTCCTGAAAAGAGTTCCAGCTTTATTTTTAAGGCCCCACTAAATTAGCTAATTTTTTCTAGAGTAGTAGGAACGGCTTTCCCATCAGGATGCTTTCCAATAAGATCAATCTTTCCATCATGATTTGAGTCATGGTAAGAAATATCCCACTTGCCATCTCTATTTGTATCCATAACAATGACGTCCCATTTCCCATCATCATTGGTGTCTACTAGAAATACTATTGGCTTTGTTTTATCAAGAGGTACTTTCAAAAGCATGTCTATACGACCAGAACATTTTGTGTCATAGGCAATGTAGTCATAAGGGCCATCTTTATCTTTATCCTTACCTTTGCCATAAATGTTGTCTCCACAATTTTGTTTTGAAGCTGTTGAGGCAGTTCTGGATCCTTCTTGAGATATGAATTGTTTTACGTCATCTGCTGAAACTGCATAATTTAAGCCTGGTGAATTTGTGGCCATAAAACTGTTTATTCCAATGAGTTTTCTTTGGTCATCAACAAGAGGGCCGCCTGAGTTTCCAGGGTTTATTGGTGTTTGAGTTTGGACTATCTTTGCCTCTCTCTTGACAGAATTTTTACCTTCAGACCATTGATAGTTATCCCTAACTGCACTCACATAGCCTCTTGTGTAAGTCCAATATTCACCTTTGGGGTGTCCAATTGCATGTGCATCTTCACCAACCCTTGGAGAACCACTTGTGATTGCAATTGGTCTTGCGGATGACGGAATAGCATCAACCTTAATTAGTGCCAAATCTTTGAATTCATTAATTTTCGTTACTTTACCTAGAACGGCATCTTTTCTATTTAGATTGGTGCTAGTTCCAGCGGGCTTAAAAAATACTGCAACTTCTTTAGCTTTTCCAACGACATGTTGATTAGTGATAATGTAGCCAGTATCTGTGATGAGCGCTCCACTACCCAATCCATCCCCAGCAACAATCAAAACGGTACCTGCAGAAATTTGATCATATATAGCTGCTTCAGCAGCGCCCCTCGATTTTGAGGTATTTTTTAGCTTTACATCTCGTACTGCTGTATTTAAATTTGATTCAAACGCAATAGACTGTTTTGTTGTTCCATCAAGTTTAGGTCCATCAGGGGTATTGGGATCTAATGTTTGAGGTTCAGTATTAATAGGCTGATTAAGTAGCGTTCTAGCCAATTCAGCTTCATTTGCACCCCACGAAGAATTGGCTGCTATACATGCCACAACTAAGATAAATGTGCATGAGAGTTTGCTATTTAAATTCTTCATTGATTCCACTCCGAAGTAATAGGCTATATTAAGCAAGAATTACTATAAATTCATTGAGGATAGTATAGCTATTATGAGATTTAATTTGTCGGTTAACCCGACAAATTTTCTGATCGACCTTAATTAAATCTGAAACTAAGCTACAAGCGTCATTTAAAAGGACGCTTGTTATGAATAATCTATCGTTTTTATTTGCTGCCAAGACTCTTGATCAAGAATCCATCAAACTCCTTGATGGTGATTTGACTCTCTATAAGAGACCCAATAGTCACCAGTGGCAATGCCGCTTTAAGCTCTCTACTGGTGCTTGGCACTCCGCCAGCACTGGATCTGATCAGTTAGCTGAAGCCACTACCCAAGCTATTTCTATATATGAAACCGTTAAGGTCAAGCTGGCCAGTGATCTAGCCATTAAGACTCGGACTTTTCGGCAATTGGCAAATCAAGAGCTAGCCGCAGCTGCCCGAGTAGTCCATGCCAATCCCAATAAACGTACCCATGTTGACTATATTCATATCTATACCAAATACCTGATCCCATTTTTTGGCGCCTATCAAATTAATGACATTACCCAAGAAGTAGTAGATGACTATGCGGCTTGGCGCATATCTCAGATGGGTAAGGATCCCAAGTCTTATACGCAAAGGCGCCATGCTGGTCTTTATAAGCGGGTAATTGAGCGAGCTAAAGAGCAGGGCTTAATTCACCAGCAACGAACTATTCCATTATTAGAAGTAGCCGGAGATAAACCTGAAGCCAGACCAGCCTTTAATCAACAAGAGGTCAGTTACTTATTGGAATACATGCAGGACTGGGAACGCTTTGGCCGTAATCAACGCAGTAACCATATGCGTAGACTTTGCCGCGTGTATGTGGAGTTCTTGTTAGGCACAGGCATTAGGCAGGGCACCGAAAGTATGCCAATCCGCTGGAAATCGTTGCAATGGCACTGGATAGGTGAGCAGCGGTATTTAAGAGTTTGGGTATCAGGTAAGACCGGCCCTAGGTATCTGATTGCCAAGCATTTTGTGGTTGAGGCCTTAGAGCGATTAATTGCTTGGCAGGCTTTACCTTATCCGAACCTAGATTCTATTATTGAAGCCAAGCTAGATCGCAGGGTATTCGTGTTTCCGGAGGGGGATGCTCCTCATAGTCTAGATAGTGTGTTTGAGAGGCTCATGGTTGAATCTGGATTGTTTAAAGATGCCACTGGCAAGAATAGAACCTTATATAGTCTTCGCCATACCTATGCCACATTCGCACTAGCTGAAGGTGTTGATATACACACCCTAGCTAGGCAAATGGGCACTTCGACTTTAATGATTGAGCGTCATTACTCAAAACTTACTCCTATGATGGCAGCTGAGAAGTTAGCTTAAATAGATTTTGACAAAGTAGTAGATTGCAGGTCAATTCTGTTGGCTATGCCAAACCGTAGCTTTGATTTTAATAGAACAGATAACTCAGCTTCTAGTGTTGTTTTATGGCGCCAAGGAAGGTATTTGGTTAGAATTTGCTCAACCCATTCATCCTTGCTAGATAGGTTACGCTCAGCTACTACTTTGAAAACACCAAGCGCTTCATAGTAGCAACTAATTGCATCATGCAGGATTAATTTCATATCCCGTACTTTTTTAATAGCACTTAGTAATTTAGACGCATCCTGAACAGAATTAGCAGAGTCAACCCAATAGATCTGTAATTTCTTGTCTGAAAAATAAGCCAGTAAAAAATCAAACAACTTCGGGTTATTCATGACCAAAAAGTAGCGGTTCTCCGATTCATTAAAGAAGTTATCTACTAGTTTTATTTCCAATAATTCATCTTCAATAGAGTTTATTCGCTTGGAGTACTCGGACAAGTAAATTTTACTTTTTAGTCCAGAAATATTCTGAAAAAAATCTTCCGAAAAATCATCGGAAGTTTTATCGAATACAAGGTAGGCTCTTGGGTATCGCATAAAAATGATCCCTATTCAGCCGACGATGGCTTTTCAACCCAATCAGATACTTCTGATGGAGCATCATCACTCAAATCTATTTGTGTAATGTCGTCAATTACTAGGCTTTGGTTTATATCTCCTTTTTCAAAAAGACCTTCTATATCGGTATGGTTAAAAATATCCACTGCTTCCTCTTCAGAATTGGCTTCCGCTGTGAAAACTCCGAAGATATGAGCTGAATAGATAATTTCATAGATTTGCATGACTGGTTTGCTCATTTCAGACCACCCAATAGCTTGCAAGTTGGAAATGAAATTACTTTTGCCGTCTCAGGTTTTTTCTTTGAGGAAGTAGATAGTGTTTCCATATAGCTAGACCATGCACTCTTGGCTGGCCTAGGCGGGTAATGCATTCCTGTACGGGGCCAAATATAGGGCTTATAGCTAGTATTGTTGGAATTAGTATTACCATTGTCTGTAATGGTGATGTTGAGAGTTATTGCAATGTGTTTCATGACGGTTCCTTTGAAAAGTTATTTTTTAGGTTGCTGGCGCTTAGCTTCAGCAATTTCTATGTCAGTAAAGATAGTTCTAGCAGAGCCATAGCCTGCATTGACAATGCCTGCAATCGCATTAGCTGATGGTGTGGGAAGATTTGACTGTGAATAAATATCCACAATTTTCTTAACCCATGCTGTTGTAGGCGCTGCATTCATATCTAATAAAATTGAGCGATTGATGATGCCTTTATCAACTTTGTTTAAATTATTAGTAGTTAGAATGAATACCACATGCGTGTAATTCATTACAGCCTTTAATGAGGCATGAGCTGCTGCGGTAAGATTGTCAACCTCATCCAAAATAACAAAGTGTAAATTACTAGCATTCAAGCTGACTAAGCTACAGCGCTGTTGAATAGTGCTAATAAGGTTAGCTCCATTTTGGCCCTGAGCGCAACTGTGAAAGTCGTAATAAGGATTTTGCGTGTCAGTAATTTTTCCAACACCAACTGTCTGCAAAGCATCAGTTGTTTTTGCAGTATCAATCCACCCTGGCAGCAAATAGGCCATGGTAGTTTTACCTGTGCCAAAGGTGCCATATAACAATAAAGTAGAGACACCATTAGCGGGAAAGCTAACAGTTCCATCAATAACTGCTTCAAGTTTTGTCCGCGTGTGCGGCATTAGTACAAAGTCATCCGGAGATGACGGTTTTTCAATTACAAGTGCCATGCTGATCTCCTATCAGTTAGGGCATCGTGCACTACCTTTCTATCAGTTTTCATCGCTTACTTACTACGAATTGACTACTTGAGAGATTGCTGCATCTCGCATAGATTCATCATTGCTAGCTTTCTGTTCTGGAAGTTTCTTTTCAGCTTCTTCCTTCATAGAGCTTGCAAGACTAGATAAAACAGCAGTGATTGCAGATCCACTTTGAACTACTCGGCGAATAGCAAAACTGCCATTTGCCTCATGCGTTGAAAGTAAAATTACAGAGCCTTCGTAATCAACGGCTTTGAAATTGGCTGCCAGATCATCACTTTGAACTGATGCCAAAATCTTGCCATTTAACGCTAGCGCTCCAATCCCTGCTTTTTCTTTAGCAGTCTTGTGATTAGGTGAACGGGAGCGGCGTACCTGCTCCGCACCACCAGCTGAACGAAAAAATTGAGGGATATCTAATACCCCAATATTTTTGGCAGCAGCCTCACGAAGTGCAATTGAATACGCACTGACTAATCGGCGCTCATGCCCAAAAACCGCACGAACAATACGTGTGATTAATGGCGCATCTGCATTAGCAGTGGGAAATTGCTCTTTGTAGTACTCTTTAAAAGCACTTTTAAGCCCCATTGCATTAGAGCTTGTGCTATCCATGGATTTGTACAGGGCATAACAGCTCTGCAAAATCTCATACAAACGCTCATTACTACGAGTAACCTCCGTTGCTTGCCAGTCCACACGTTGTGCGATTAGAGCGTCGAAGGCGGTTTTCACAGATTTGATAGCAGTTTGAGTAAGCTCAACTACCAACGATTTGACGGACTGTGATACCGTCTTTTCTTCTACAGATACTTGATCCATATAAGCCTTTCTAATAAAATTAAGTAAAACCTAAGCCAGCCAAGCTACAGCTAGCATAGGGCTTTGTCGGTTTTCCCGACAATTTGAAAGGTAGTGCACGATTTGTTAAAGAGCGATTAAAACTGATGTAGTGATTGGGCTCCTAACTTTTAAGGAACGCACTTATACAAAATAGGCTTATATCTATTTTGTATAAGCAAAATTATGAAAAAACTACAAGCTTTTGGAGAGGGCTGGAAGGAAATTGGCCAATATGGCACTTTTAGGCATGATTTCTTCTACAAGTTTTTGCAAATTAGCCCTAGTTATCAACTAGCTTATAAAAAACTTATAAAAAAAGAACAAATTAGTACTGATGCGATGCCAAAAGATTTTGATGTGATATTAGATAACTTTAAAAAGTTCGGAAATGTATTTGATTCAAATTATATTTTTTGGTGGCACGATATTGGCCACAAAATATTTGAAAGAAATGGCAATACAAATTTAGCATTTAGTATTGATACAAGTCTTAGTAAAGATGAATTAATAAAGCAATTTACCGAATTAGTTGATCGTATAAAAGTTCAGCATGATTTAACTGTAAACGATGGCATCAAGTTGCTGAGTAATAAAATTACTGCTCATTCATTGCATCGTAGGCATTACATTGTTATGGCTAAAGCTGAGTTCTTTTTAAATAAGGTAAAAAAAGAACAGAATTGGACTTTGGCTTTATTTTGCAATTTAAGTAAAAAATTTAAAGACTTTTCACAAGAAGATCTGGAGCAAACTCCTAATTCAGAAGATAACAAAATTTATCTTAATATCTTGACAAGTAATGCTTTAAAGGAAGCGTATTGGATTGCTGAGAATGCTGCTAGGGGCAAATTTCCTTGCCTAGATAAAATTGATAGCGAATTGAAGTTTGATTACCGTTTTTTAAATAAATTCTATGTTAATTTCCACAAAAATCTTATTTCTACAATGCTAGATGCTGAAAGAAATGGAGATAATTACATGAAATTCATAGACCCATCTAAATTGGTCAAAGGCAGAAAGAAGAAATCAAATTAATTCCACTGCATTTCTCTTTTGCTCATCGTTGACTTCGATATACCTTTGAGTCACTGCAATAGATCTATGACCGGCAAGGCTGGCTAAGATTCGAACACCGATGCCTTTATTAGCCAAAGTAGTAATAAAGAACTTTCTCCCTGAATGACTGCTACCGCCGCAAATTCCTACATTCTTGTAAAGCTGAAAGAACCAGACACATAAGCCATTACCGCTAAAGCCTAGGCGGTTATCAGTATGGAAGAAGGGGATATCGGCCCCTTTAACATGTCTTGTCTTTAGGTAATTGGCTAATTCAGTCTGCAAACGCTGTGATACAAAGACTGTTCTGGGATGTTTTCCTTTGGTTTGCTCTGCTGTTAGTCGGATTTCATTCTTGATCGTGCCATCAGGATTAACAACAGACCCCATTTTTAGACTTGCGATCTCGGCGACCCGAAGGCCACCAAGAAAGCTAGTGAGAATGATTGCTCTATCGCGTAGTGCATATTTTTTGGTGCTAACGTAATCAAGTACTTGATCAAGTTCTGCTTGGGATAAGGTTTTTGCTTGTGCCATTTTTTAATTTCTCCATAAATAAAAGGTGCGTTTTAAGTATGTTTTCTTATTGCAAAAAGGTCGACCTTAATTTTGTCGGTTTACCCGACAAAAATTCGTCCAAGATTCAATGACTTACAAAGCAGGTTAAGATTATTTATATTTTCTTAACCTACATCTTTATGTAAGTATTTATGAAAGTAGTGCTTTTTCGTGGGATTTAGACGACACGAAAAATCCTTAAAAGTGGGGTCCCCATAAAACCCCTCAAAACAACGCTATACGCGGCTGATTAACTCCTCCAGTAGTTGCTTATTTCCCCCGAAAAATGCGCCGTTTGTAGACGGTTTTTGAGGTGAATTTAGTTCCGCAAGCGTAGTAGCGATGAGTGCTGGCGTGGGCTTGCCAGGAATCCTAGCAATGCAACTGCGTACAGGCAATTCCCAATGTTCGCTTAATTCAAGGTCTTGATCGTCTATTTGAATCAGAATGCGATTATGGTTTAGGTCTAATGCGGTAATCCCCCCACCCCTTAACCTGACTTAAAAGTAGAATTTCTAAGTTGTTTGATTTAAAGGAAATTCTATGAAAACCTCCCGTTTTACCGATA
>NZ_OANS01000007.1 GCF_900205755.1 Polynucleobacter meluiroseus
CGCATCCCCAAGATGCCCAGAGTTCCGCTCATTGCCCCGACCGAAGCCAACTCGATGTGGGCCTTAGATTTTATGTACGACACCTTGCATTACGGAAGACCCTTTAGGACCCTGAACGTCATTGATGAATCCAATCGAGAAGTATTGGCTATTGAAATCGATATCAGCCTGCCAGCAGCAAGAGTAGTCAGAACGCTAGAGCAACTAGAAGAGATCCATGGTTTACCTCAGGCGATACGCCTAGACAACGGGAGTGAACTGAGGTCTGCCATCTTTATGGGCTGGTGCGAAGAAAAAGGGATTGAACTGAAATTTATCCAGCCGGGTAAGCCTCAACAAAATGCGTTTATTGAACGCTTTAATAAAACCTACCGTCATGAAGTACTCAACGCGTATTTATTTGAAAACCTCAGGGAGGTACGTGAAATAACAGAAAACTGGATCACTATTTACAACGAAGAAAGACCGCACAGCTCTCTTGGCAGAATATCGCCTAGAGACTATCGAGCACAGGCAGAAAACAACACTTTAGGAATGTCGGATTGACGGGGGATACTACAGGGGGATTACCGATGATTACGTTATGCTAGAAAAGTCTCGTTACATCTAAGAGATCATTAATCCAGTGGGCAAAAATGCAGGGATTGATGACTTGTGCTTAGTATTACAAGGACTAAGCACTTAAAGAGAGGCGTTTATCTTTCGAGGCATTTTGCTGGGATTATTAAAATAGAGCCGTTAGATATGCTTTCACAATTAAATAGGTTATATTTCTTATTTCCTTTTGAGGTAATAACATATGAGTAATTAGAAAGATTATTTAGATCATTTTTTGCAAGAACATCCGAAATCGCCAACTCCATAGGAGTTTTAGTGATGGCAATTGAAAGCATGTAATTTATCGTATTTGGAAGATCATTAAGCCCTACAACGACATTATATTTATTATTTTCCGGCAGGGGCAATAGAGTGTCTGAAAGATTCACTATCTTCCTTTCATACAAAACTATATTTGAAATGCTCATAGATTTTACGTATGGAACATTGAAAAATAAAGTAATTAAAAATGCTGAAATCAATATTAAAGGAAAGTAATTAACCAATTTAGAGCTTATTTTTAATATAGATAAATTTGATGAGTGAATTATAAATGAACCAAAAATTATAGATATTTGAATAAATAGTATGCTGGTTAAACCAAAAATATATTTTTTTACTGCATAGTCTGATCCCAATCCAAAAAAAGTTAAAATGTATTGCGTTAAGCAAAGAATTGTGAGAACTCCACCATAAAGTGCTAAATACTTTAAAACAGGAACTTCATATTTCTGTTTGTGCATCTTGAGCCACAAACGGAAAAGTTTTAGAGATGAGATGGTAACAAGAAAGCAAAAAGTCAATATGCCAAAAGGATATGAGGCAGCACTAAGCATACTTCCATCATTCGTTGATAATTTAGCCATAGCTAAAAAAGAAGGATGTATCAAAAGAGCAAAGACAGAAGCGGTCATAATTATTACTGCAAAAATTATCTTTCGCTTTGTAAGGTGAGCTTGCATTGTTTGGCTGCGCTCAAAAACAATATGCGTGATTAGAAGGCCGAATATTAATCCTAGCATCTCAATACTAGGAAGAAGATGAATTTTTGCATTAATTAGCATCATTATTATTAAAGCAGCGGTAGAGTAAAAGATACCGCCCCACTTTTCAATTTTAATAGCAAAAATAATGCTGCCGTATAATACTGATTGGCCAACCAACTGAGAGAAGAAAAAATTGGCAACAATTTCATGGCCATGAGTGTCAAAATTTTTAGTTAGCGAGTTTATTATAACCAATACAGATAATGCAACTAGTGCAGAGGTTGCCATATTTTTAGGTAAGTTCGCGAACAAAATTATTATAAAAAGCCAAACCAATCCGTATGAAGTTAATGTGGCTATTTGAAGTGCTAGAAAAACTGAATGAATTAAATTGCCAATTATGGCAACGATAATATGGCTACCATTGGGATAAAAGGTCATGTCCCCAAGGGAGGGATCTCCAAGGGTATTTTTGGACCATTGTTCAGATATTCTGTAGGCAAGAGCATAGTGGTGAGCAAGATCTCCAGACCAATTCCACATTGAATCAATATTAAATATTACAAAAAAAAGTAATAAAAAAACATATAAATAACAGAGGTAGTACATCTTATTGCTATCCTGAATCATAAAGTCTCCTCTTGTGAGCAATTTTTTATGTAGTTACTCAGCAAAGTTATAACATAACATAATCTTTTCAGTGGCTTATAAAAATGTTAAAATATCTAAAAGAGACATGATTTTTAAGTAGATTATAATTTATTACATTTTATCAATGAAAGTCAAAATGATATTTAAATTGAAAAAGAATTGGGGGGTAATTTTTTCAATAGGTTTAATTTTTATGCTTATCCTAGCAAGGGTCTCGAGCTATAAATATTCTTTTGATACATGTGCTATCTTTCTAGTATTTAAAAGTATAATATTCGACCATACTACATTAATTCCTATGATGGGTATTGGGTCGGTGAATTTTTTTAATATTCACTTTAGCGTGGCTTATTTATTATTATCACCATTATATTTTGTTGGGCCAAGCCTGCTGATTTTTATTTGGAAATTAATATCTTACGGTGGATTTATAATTATCGTAAGTTATCTGATTAAAAATGACAAACAAAGCAGCGCTTCAAATTGGGAAAGGAATTTATTCTTAGTTTTGGTATGCTTGCACCCCACATTTATAACAAATCTTATTTCCCCAGATATTTGGGATAGTGATTTAATATTACCATTTTTAGCATTATCTATTTTATATACGTCATTTAATAGGTACTATTTGGGAATTTTTTGGATTTTCCTTACTTTTTTTATTAAAGAAGATATGATGCTTTTAGGGATTATGTATGGATTATTTATAGCAATTAAGTCAAAAGAAGTAAAATATCTTATATTTAGCCTTTTTTCTTTGGCCATGTTTCTCATAGTCACAAATATATTAATGCCATTGTCTTCAACTTCAGAGTCTGGACTTGAATTATTAAATTTTTCCTATGGAAATCTTGGGGAAAGTATGGGTGAAATAATTATAAATTCAGTACTTCACCCAACTTTGCTATTTGAAAACGGTTTTTGGATAAGAAAATTTGCAAGTATATTTATCATATTTGCATGCTTTGGATTTTTACCTTTTCTTAAAAAGCGTAGTATTATTTACTTGATTCCCGGTATTGCTGTAATTGGTTATACAATAATAGCTGCTCAGCCGTACTTGGACTACAGCAAACATTATATGTTAGCTTTTTTCCCTTTTGTTGTTTGGTCTGCATATGAAACATTTATAACCATACATGAAGATTCACGTAGTAGAGTTGCATTCCTAGCAATTATTTTATCCATATCGATTGTTATTATTTTTCAATTAAATATGCGGTCTTGGTCATATTATTTTACGCCAATAAAAAATATTGATACACTGGAGTCAATTTCTGCTAATTTAATACCCAAAGACGCATCTGTTCTTACGGGAGGCATTGCTAGTCCATGGGTATGTTATAACAGAAACTGTTTTGTATCTGCTGATTTTCAGCCAAAAGAAATTGAACTGATAAAATATAAATATATCTTAATAAACCTTAGCACTGTATTTTGGGAGGTTCAATCTTGCAATGACTATACGCTACTTTCTAATTTAAAAGCGCTGAATCAGAATAGTAACTATGAAGTTAAATACAATAATAATGATATTATTCTGTTAATGAGAACAACTCCAGGCATTTCTTCTTTTCAGCCAAAATGGTCTGAAAATCTTGAAAATTATCAGTATGTTAGTCAAGGTTGCGTAAAAAATAATATTATGAATATTTTTAAAAAGTTATAGTTTGATCTTAGTGAAAAAAAAATGATAATTGGACGGGGTTTGTTGGCATCAGCTATGAATACTAAACATCATAGAGAGTCAGACCATATTATTTTTGCAGCCGGAGTTTCTAATTCTCAGGAAACAAGGTCTAGTGAGTTTGATCGCGAGGAAAAAATGCTGACTGATTTTATTGGATGCCAAAAGACGTTCGTTTATTTCAGCACTTGTAGTGTAGACGATCCTGAGTTACTTGCATCACCCTATGTGGCTCACAAAAAACGGATGGAGCAACTTGTTAAAAACTCTATTAAACATATTATATTTCGCCTACCACAAGTAGTTGGTAGATCAAAGAATACCCATACACTTACCAACTATTTTTTTAACCAGATTTCCTCAGATCAATCTTTTCAAGTTTGGATTAATGCCAAAAGAAGTCTAATTGATGTTGATGATGTTGCTTCCATCTGTGGTCACCTACTGGTTAATCCCGCCTTAGAGAATCAAACAATAAATATTGCGCCGCCTTCCTCGATGAGAGTATTAGATATCGTTAAAATATTCGAAGATGTGCTGGGTAAAAAAGCAAAAATTAGTTTAGTTAATTCGGGTGGAGATTATATAATCGAATCGACTCTATCCTCCATTGCTGCAAATGAACTAAAAATTAAATTTGACCAAAATTATTATTACAGGGTTATACAAAAATATTATGGTAGAACATAAATCATGTGAATTATCAGTGGTTATTCCCGTCTATGGTGGAGAACTTGTTTTGCAAGAGTTGGTGAAACAGCTTGATGATGTTTTTCAAGTGGCTGAAAAAATTCAATCAAACTATGAGGTAATTTTTGTTTGCGATCAATCTCCAGATAATAGCTGGGAGGTTATTTCCAAGATTTCTAAAGATCGTCCCCAGGTATCTGGCATGCTTTTAAGGGTCAATGCTGGACAACATAATGCAATAATGGCCGGCTTATCCAAGGCCCGCGGCAAGATTATTGTTACGATGGATGACGACCTTCAGCATTCTCCTGGTGATATCCCAAAACTTCTACAGGCCATATATAGCGGTTATGATCTTGCCTTCGCACGTTTCAAAAATCGCAATCACCCATTGTGGAAAAGAGCTGGTAGTTGGTTAAATAATTATGTTGCAAGTTATCTCATTAAGAAGCCAAAAGATCTTTACTTATCACCCTTTAGGGCATTTAGGTCAGAAGTTTGCTCAGATTTACTCTTGTATCGTGGCCCATATGTTTATATAGATGGTTTGCTTCTTGGTGTTACTTCAAAAATTACTTCGGTTGATGTAGATCATCATAATCGCTATGCTGGCTATAGTGAATATGGCTTTGTTAAGTCACTGTCATTGTGGTTGAAAATGGCTATTAATTTTTCAATAGCCCCCCTTCGCCTTACCTCCCTCCTTGGCTTCCTTTTTTCTGCTATTGGAATCTTTTTTGCAATTTTATTTGTGATTCAAAAGCTAATTATAGACAAAATGCCTGATGGATGGTCCTCTATAATGGTGGCCCTTTTGATTACTGGTGGAGTTCAGTTGATGGCGCTTGGAATGATCGGCGAATATCTTGGTAGGGTTTTGCTTACTATCAACTCAAAACCGCAGTATGTTGTAGGAGAAACTGTTGGCTTTAGATAATTTACCAACGATGATGAAAAAATCTAGCGTGATGCAATTCATTTTCTACTGCGCTTGTGGTGGCGCTGGAGTTGCATCAGATTTATTGATATTTTATGTCACACTTTTATGTGGGGTTTGGTATCAAATTGCAAATTTAATTGGTTATCTTTTTGGTACAGTTGTTAGTTTTTTTCTGAATCGAAAAATAACATTTAACGTGAGGGACAAAGTTTTTATACGACTCGCTTTTTTTATGGGAGCTGCATTGGTAGGCTTTATTACTTCAGCTTTGCTTATGTGGTTGATGATTGATTTCTTATCTGTAGATGCCAAAATTGCAAAATTACTCACATTGCCTGCAGTTATCATAATTCAATTTTCAATTAATCGAAGAATTACCTTCAAGATATAAATACTCAAATATTTTTTATAAATGACTAAACAATTAGATTTTTTAATAGTAGGAGCTGGATTTACAGGCTTAACAGCTGCGTATGTTCTTTCTAAGAAGGGCTACAAGGTAAAGGTTATAGAGGCTAATACCAGTGTAGGTGGCCTTGCTGGAACCTTTCAATTTAAAGATGGTGTGAAACTTGAAATGTTTTACCACCACTGGTTTAATAACGACAAGTACGTTCCTGAACTTGTTAGAGAGTTAGGCCTTGAGGGGGATGTTGTTACACTGCCTACTCGAACTGGAATGTATTTTAATGGCCGTATTTGGAAGCTATCCTCACCACTTGATTTGCTTCGCTTTAAAGCACTCTCTTTTATTGACCGACTAAGGCTTGGATTCTTGGTATTACAAGTGCGTAGGGTTAAGGATTGGCGCGCCATTGAGCATCTTTCTGCCAGAGAGTGGTTGGAGTCTCTTTGCGGCAAGACTGTTTACCGGGTAGTGTGGGAACCACTAATTAAAGCTAAGTTTTCAATTTATGCCGAATCTGTAAATGCTGTTTGGATGTGGAAAAAATTGGTATTAAGAGGCGGCACCCGTAATGACAAAGGTGGTGAAGAGCTCGCCTATTTTAAAGGAGGCTTTGGACGTCTTGCGGAAAAAATGGTTAATGCTATAAGGGATTCGGGCGGAGAGGTAGTTTGTGGCGTTTGCGCAAATAAAGCGCACACTGTTGATAAGCAACTCATTAGTTTGGAAACAGATAATGGCGAAATGATCTTCGCTAAAAAGTTCATATTTACACCTGCGTTTCCTATAATCGCAAATCTTTTTGAGGGTACGACGAATAAATCTTGGCTTTCAACTATGCGCAGAGTTCGGTATCTTGGTAATATGTGCCTAGTGCTTCGTTTAAAAAATAGTCTATCTGATACATACTGGCTTAATGTTAACGATCCTGGCTTTCCTTTTGTTGGGGTTATTGAGCATACAAATTTTGATTCTCCTGAAAACTATAAAAATTCTCATATAGTTTATCTTTCTCGGTATTTGCCGGTAGAAGATCCAGTATGGAAGTTTGATGATAGGGAATATTTTGAATATTGTATTGCGCATCTAAAAAGGATGTTCCCAGAAATAAGCGACTCATGGGTGTTGGACTTTAAGGTATGGCGAGCTGAGTATGCACAACCAGTCACTGAAAAGAATTACTCCCAGTATCTGCCAGATACAAAAACACCGTTTGAAAATTCCTTTATCTCTACTATGGCGCAAATTTATCCGGAAGATAGAGGAACTAATTACGCAATTAGAGAAGGAAGAAATATAGCTGTATATGCTTCCGAGCATTGACCATTGACTGCGGGAAAATATCCTAATCATTTGAGGTTTTAGATGAACAATACATTAACACGTCTAGTAGCGAAAGAGGTAGCACGTAACTCTAATTTTTTAATGATGTTATCAAATCGAGTTAGAAAAAGAGTAAAAATTAGTAGTTTGAAAGAATTGGATATATTTTTTCAAAACTTTGATAAAAAATATAATCCAAATAATCTGAGTGAGGATGCAATTAAAGAGCTTCTAGGTGTCTACTATTCGGATATACCTTTTCTGCCAAAAGATGCGCACTCTTCATCTTATGAAGAGGCTCAATGGAATTTTTTTCTAAGTCTAACAAAAAATAGCTCTTACAATCTTGAAAATGAAGGTGGAGGGTTGGATTTTAAAGATATAAAAGATAATTTTTATCCCTTTAACACTCAATCGTCTTCAGAGGTCGGCAAAAGCTTTATAGCGCAGGGTTTTGCTTTGAGTTCAATGAACTTAAGACCAAACTCAAAAATACTTGAATTTGGCCCGGGATGGGGGAATCTATCCGTCTCATTGGCTATGATGGGCCACGATGTTACTGTCATCGAAGCGAATAAAGAATTTATTGATTTAATAGACTTTAGAGTAAAAAAACATGGAAGATCTATTAGGGCGATATGTGATGATATGGGTAATTATGCACGAAGCTGCACTGAAAAATATGATGCAATAGTTTTTGCCGCTGCTTTTCACCACTGCAGGGAGCCTCAGATGATGCTGTGTAATCTGTCGCGAATGTTAAATGAAGCTGGATTAATCTGCTTTTCTGAAGAGCCAATAATGTATGCAAAAAATCAATTTCTTCCGTATCCGTGGGGAATTAGGTTGGATGGCCTATCTCTGTATGCTATTAGACAGTGGGGGTGGCTGGAGTATGGGTTTCAGTACAAGCATTTACAGGAAATGTGTGTGATAGCAGAATTAAAGTGTCAACGTATACCTAGCTTAAACCATGGTGTAGCAGATGTAGTCTTGGCTAAAAAATAGCGAAGTGGATGGAATTAACTAAAAAACTTTACATTTTATTGATTATATCGATAGGGTTATCGACTATAAGTATTGGGTTCATAGGGGGTGTATTTTTAAGAATATGGGAAGTCCTATTATTATTAATTTTAATAATAAGATTAGCGCATTTGAGAAAATTTTCTTTAAGTATACGAATTCCGATATTCATACTAATTTTATTTTACATACAGATATTTTTATCTTGCTTTAATTCATTAGATGCACAATTATCACTAAAAAGGCTAATTTATGTCAGCTTAATGATTATTTTATGTATATTTATTTCAAATAAAAATAACAATTTATATTACAAATCTTTCATAAAAACAATTATATTATCCGGGGTATTTTTTTCGATAATAGGACTATTTGATTTATTCGCATACAAAAACTCCCCTGTAATTTATCACTTAATTCATCAATTTGACAATAGTCAGCAAATATTAATAAATAATGCTTCAGGTTTAGATCTATACAATTCATTGTTAAGATCTAGGGGGTTTTTTTCGGAGTCAAATGAGTTTTCGTTGTACTTAATAATGCCTTTCGGATTTATTTTGGCAATGTTTTCTGTCAAAAAATTAAGAAGACCTATAAAATTTTTTTTAATACTTAGTGCAGTTATTTTAATAATGACTCAAATTTCTACATTATCTCGGGGGGGGATTCTAGCCTACATAGCAGAAATTATTACTTTAATGATAGTAGTAAATATATGGAAAATTAATGATTTAAGCCACAGAGACCCCCTCTTTTTTAAAAAATTAATGCAACTTGTAATTATTTTCCTTATGGTAGGGATTATATTTTTATTAAATAATGAAATAAAGAATTTAATATCAACAATGTTAGATAGGATTATTACAACAAATACTGGAGAGGATTGGACAACAGATATAAGATTGGCTAATTATTTGAAGGCGATTCAAGTTAATCTAACTTCACCTGGAAGTTTTTTCATCGGAATTGGAATTGGGGCCCTTGGTTCATCATTGGTCAATGAGTCTACAACTACAAATCAATTTTTAGACATCATGGTAGAGACTGGAGTAATTGGACTTTTCCTGTATTTGAGTATGATTTTCTTTTTAATAAAAAGGAGTTATTATTTTTTCTCCAATAGGTCATTAAAAATATCAGATAACCATTTGGTATTTATGACGGGGTCTTTTTTAACATTTATAGGACTTTTAGTTAGTGGAATGACATATCCAACGCATATGTTGTTTTTTTCATGGATGACTATCGGATTCTTAATATCATCAACTTCAATTTTCTCGGAATAATACATAAATATAATTTTTTTGCAGAAGGAGGGGGTATTTTAGTTACAATTGACACAAGATGGATAAATAAGTCTGGTATTGGTACTTATCTAATAAATATATTGCCAGGAGTTATAGCAGCCAACCCCCAAATAGAATTTTGCTTGCTCGGTGAGGAGGCCATTTTAAGAAATTCTATTTTTTCTACTTTTAATAATGTCTACTTTATTAATTTTTCATCGATTATGTATTCCCTTTCAGAGCAGTGGGTAATCATACGAAAAATACCTAAAAAAACAACATTATTTTGGGCTACGCACTATAACATTCCATTGCTTTATCGGGGGGCAATGTTAGTAACAGTTTATGACCTATTTCATTTGGCTAAACCTCATTTGGTCAGGGGTTTTCATAAAAGACTTTATGCCAAACTGATGTTTTGGTCTCTTCACTATCGGGCTGTGGCTATTTTAACTATTTCCCATTTTAGTAAGTGTGAATTGATTCGTTTCGCTGGGAAATTTAAACAACCTATTTTTCCTATACATCTGGGGGTTGCAGACGATTGGTTTGAGATACCTCAACAACCTAGGCCTTATTTGCGAAAATACGTTCTATTTGTCGGGAATGTTAAACCACATAAAAATTTAAGTGCACTGGTTGAAGCATTTGGCAGCATAAGTCACCTAATTCAACACGACCTAATCATTGTGGGTAAAAAGGAGGGCTTCATAACGGGCGATTCAGCAGTAGCTGATGCTGCTATTAAATTGGGTGATCGAGTTCATTTTACGGGTTATGTGGACGCTGAGGTTTTGCATCAATATTTTGCACATGCAGAGCTAATGGTTTTTCCATCTCTATACGAAGGATTTGGGTTGCCACCTCTGGAAGCCATGGCGGCTGGTTGTCCAGTCCTCTGTTCAAATTCTGCTTCACTGCCTGAAGTTTGTGGTGATGCTGCTATTTATTTTGATCCAAATCGAGTGAGCGATATTGCTGAGAAAATGCTGGCGTTAGTGGATGATGATATTTTACTTGCCTCCCTAAAACGAAAGGGTCTAGAGCATGCTAAGAGCTTTAGTTGGAAATCTTGTGTATCTCAAACGTGTGAAGTTATTCAGGGGTTACTCAATAATTCTTCAAAAGGAATGAAATGAAATTGGCCATTGTTCATGATTATTTATGTGGAGTTGGTGGATCCGAAAGGGTATTTCAATATATTTGCGAAGAATTTCCTGATGCAGATGCTTATACGCTTGCATATAACCCAGAGACTACATTACCTTTTTTTAAAAATCGTCATATTAAAACAACCAAGCTGAATCCAATTGTTCAATCGATGGATGCTTTTCGCTGGTCATTCCCAGTGGCCACTTATGCAATGGAGTCGTTGGATCTTAGTCAATACGATGTGGTATTAAGCTCATCCGCTACTGTTGCTAAATATATACATGTTCCAAATGGTAAGCATATTTGTTATTGCTATATTCCTACTAGGGCACTTTGGCAAACAGGCCAATATTTTGGCGCCAGCCTTAAGATGGCACTGGTGAGACCACTTCTTTCATATCTTAAACGTCGTGACTATGATGCTGCGCAGAGGGTAGATCAATTTATCGCTATTTCTGAGTTTACTAAGAAGCAAATTGCTTCGACTTATCAGCGTGATTCAGAAATCATTTTTTCCCCTATTGATTTAACTAAATTTCATACATCCGAGTCTCGCAGCGAGAATTATCTTATTGTCTCTAGACTTGAGCAATGGAAAAGGGTTGATTATGCAATTGAAGCATTTACTACACTTGGATTACCACTTCGGGTAATTGGATCGGGCATAGAGGAGGAGCGCTTACGTGCTATTGCTGGTCCTAATATCACTTTTCTAGGCTCGGTAGATGATGTTGCTCTTGCGCGCGAATATGCCGAAGCAAAGGCAGTAATTTTTACTCCATTTCTAGAGTATGGCCTCGTACCTCTTGAAGCAAACGCTTGCGGTACACCTGTAATTTGTTATGGAGTAGGTGGCATTACCGAAACCATGATTCCTTGGGAAAGAAATCAGAATACATCTCCAACAGCAGTTTTCTTTTACGAGCAAACAGCTGAGTCACTAGTGGCCGCTGTTAAGCAATTCGAGTCAATTTGCTTTATCTCTCAGGAGTTGGTTAAGCATGCCTCTAGTTTTGGCGTTCCGGCATTTAAGAAAAAGCTTCGCGATGTCGTGACTGCTTTTGGATGCTCTTAATGAAAAAAATTTTATTGGTGGGTGGTTCGGGATTTGTAGGGACGCACCTGCGCAACCTGTTCGAGGTTGATTCTGCCGTTATCTCTACAGGGACCAATGTTGATATTAGAGATATAAAAAAGATTCGCGCGTTAATTGAGCGGGAACGTCCTGACAATGTTGTTCATTTGGCGGCCATTACTACGTTGCGTGAGTCCTTTAAGAACCCAGAGAATACCTATGACATTAATTTCATGGGTACCCTTAATGTTTTGAAAGCCTTACGTGATATCGACTTTTCGGGGAGGTTCCTTTTTATAAGCTCCAGCGAGGTTTATGGGTTGCTCACTGAGTCCGATTTACCGGTCACAGAAAGGCAGCCAACTAAGCCTCTTAGTCCCTATGCGGTTTCTAAAATTGCAGCGGAAGCATTGTGTTATCAATGGAGTCAATTGGAGAAGTTTGAAACTTTAATTGCTCGACCATTTAATCATATTGGCCCTGGGCAAAGTGAGCGTTTTGCAATTTCAGACTTTGGCAAGCAAATAGCCGCTATTAAACTGGGATTGGCGGAGCCGGTGATCCATGTTGGAGATATTGATACTACACGTGATTTTACAGATGTACGCGATATCGTGGCCGCTTATCAGTTGTTGTTAAGGCGCGGGCGCAATGGCGAAATATATAACGTTTGCTCGGGGCGTGAGTATTCAATTCGCACTCTGTTGATGAGAATGTGTTTTTTGGCTGGCGTAGAAGTAGAGCTTCGTTCCGATGTGGACAGATTTAGGTCTAGTGAGCAACGTCGAGTTCTGGGGAGTAACAATAAACTACATGATGATACGGGCTGGAATGCTACGTATGAAATTGATCAAACCTTGAAAAATATCACTGACTATTGGGTGCGGAAATTAAATGATTAAATCTAGGAGGCGGGCGCTAATTTGTGGAATTGGTGGACAAGATGGCGCTTATTTGGCAAAGTTGCTTTTAGAAAAGAATTATGAAGTTATGGGGACCTCTCGAGATGCAGAAGGATCTTCTTTTAATGGTCTGATTCATCTTGGGATACAAAATCAGGTACAGATTGTTTCAATGTCAATTGATGATATGGGGTCAGTGCTATCGGTAATCAAAAGTTTCTTACCGGATGAAATATATAATCTCGCGGCTCAAAGTTCAGTTAGCCTCTCGTTTGATAAGCCTTTTGAAGCAATGCAGAGCATCGCTATGGGGACTTTATGTATGCTTGAGGCAATTCGATTCATTGATCACCCTATTAGGTATTACAGTGCGGGAACTAGTGAGTGTTTTGGGGAAACGGATTCAATTCCTGCAACAGAGATAACCTCTTTTAATCCAAAAAGCCCATATGCAGTAGCAAAAGTTACATCTCATTATCTTGTGGCTAATTACCGGGAGGCCTATAAAATATATGCCTGCACTGGGATATTATTTAACCATGAGTCGTCCATTCGCCCAGACCGATATGTTACTAAAAAGATTATTAAAGCAGCCTGTAAAATATCTGCTGGGAGCAAAGATAAACTTTATCTAGGTAACATCGATATAGCTCGTGATTGGGGCAGTGCTGAAGAGTACGTAGAGGCGATGTGGCTTATGTTGCAGCAGCCGTTCCCCGAGGATTTTATTATATGTACAGGTGAGACAAATACTTTGCAAGACTTTGTCTCCACAGCATTTAAAGCGGTTAACTTAAATTGGGTGGAGCATGTAGTGACAGATCCTGCTTTGTTGAGACCAACTGAGATTATGGTGAGTCGTGGAGACCCTGCTAAAGCTCTCGAGAGGCTTGGTTGGCACGCTAAATGTAAAATGCGTGATGTCATAGATCTTATGATCAAGGCACAGCAGTCTGTGAGATAGTGCCCCTATAAGCCATCACTGTTCTTATGTATCTTATTCTGCAAGATTGAACTATTGTTTATTGGGATATTTAGATTATTGTGAAGATGACTTAAATGTTTTGCGTATCGAGATAACCCATTCGTGGAGTTGTGATTGAAATGAAAGGTATGAACTTGGTGAAGACCGAACAGGAGCCGTTAGAGGCTTTCCCTTATAAACCGCCTACTGCTGAAATACTAGAAAAATATCCTCATATTTTTAAATTAAAAGAGACATTGCCACCACGCTTTTTCAAAGTTTTATTTGATAAGGTTGTCGCATTAATTTTTCTAATAATCTCTGCTCCCATTTTGTTGTTACTAAAATTAGCATTTTTGATTGAGGGTTGGTTTATTCCACAAAATGCCGGGCCAATGTTTTTCTATTACAACGGAGTAAGCGCTGGGAAAATTATTCCCAAATATAAGATTCGATTAATTAAGACTGAATACATAGAGCCTGAGGGCGCCAGGAGGCATGATTGGATTGCCTACTCGGCGGAATGGACGCCAGATAGTCGAACTTATGTGGGTCAATTTGTTAAAAAATTCTATCTTGATGAATTACCTCAGTTTTGGAGCGTTCTTAAGGGTGACATGAGCATAGTTGGCCCACGTCCCTTGTCAGTATTGCATTATGAAAGAGATCGTGCTCAGGGCAATGTCACTAGATTTTTATTGCGTGGCGGCCTTTTGGGCTTGGGCCATATTAATAAGGGAACTTCGGAGATGGGGAATCCCGTCTATGAGTACGAATACGTTGATCAATACCTTAAGCGCTCTTCCTTTGGTCTGCTGCGTTTAGATCTTTGGGTCATCTGGAAAGGTGCCTTAGTAATTGTTAAGGGTGGCGGTCATTAGTCAATTAGCCAAAGACTCTAATTTTCAATTCCATAATTCACTAGTGTTTGTTGCAAAGATTATTTTCTGGATCTCCTGCATTTTTTTTTGGATTTTTATGTTTAATTCCGACGGTTTATTTATCGTCAGCATTATTTGATTGGTGGGATTGTAGTATCCCCCGTCAATCCGACATTCCTAAAGTGTTGTTTTCTGCCTGTGCTCGATAGTCTCTAGGCGATATTCTGCCAAGAGAGCTGTGCGGTCTTTCTTCGTTGTAAATCGTGATCCAGTTTTCTGTTATTTCACGCACCTCCCTGAGGTTTTCAAATAAATACGCGTTGAGTACTTCATGACGGTAGGTTTTATTAAAGCGTTCAATAAACGCATTTTGTTGAGGCTTACCCGGCTGGATAAATTTCAGTTCAATCCCTTTTTCTTCGCACCAGCCCATAAAGATGGCAGACCTCAGTTCACTCCCGTTGTCCAGACGTATCGCCGGTAATCCCCCGGTAATCCCCCCACCCCTTAACCTGACTTAAAAGTAGAATTTCTAAGTTGTTTGATTTAAAGGAAATTCTATGAAAACCTACCGTTTTACCGATAGCCAAATCATGGGCATCCTCAAGCAAGCCGAGGCTGGCATGCCAGCCCCAGAGCTATGCCGTGAACACGGCATTAGCATTG
>NZ_OANS01000001.1 GCF_900205755.1 Polynucleobacter meluiroseus
CTTTACTTTATCGGCATCATTTACTACATCATGACTAATGCGGTAATTCCTATTACCAAAGCGGGTGAGTGGAGAACAGTGATTGATGTAATCGCCGTTAGCACTTATGTCATCGCAGGATTACCATTAGTTTGGATTGCCCTACAAGAACTAGGGTTAGTTAATAAGGGGCTAGATCAAATGGCAAAGTTAAAGATCCATGCTATTTGCGTAGCGTTATTTTTAGTATTTGGTCATGTGGCAATGATTTCAGGAATGCTTGATCCTGCGATATTAGGCTACCAAGCTCCGCGTTCAATGGAGATGAATCATGAAGCGCCAGCAGAGCATGCGGGTCATATGAAGTAAGTATTTAAGGTGGATTAGACATCCTCGGCCCTGGTGGATTCTGCCCCGGGCCACCAAGATTTAAATAATGCCCTGCTTCGTGCGGGGCATTTTCTTTTGGTCGGGTGGATGAGATGATCACTTGACAAAGCGTACGCTTTTGCGTACTATTTTGAAAAGGAGCGAAATCATGACCACATTAACCGCAAGCGAAGCTCGAGCAGGCCTCTACCGATTGATTGATCAAGCGGCAGAGTCACACAAGCCAATAGTCATTTCTGGTAAGCGAGCAAATGCTGTTTTAGTTTCTGAAGAAGATTGGAGCGCTATTCAGGAGACGCTTTATCTATTGGCAATTCCAGGAATGCGTGAGTCAATTAAAGACGCTATGGCTGAGCCTATTACTAAAAGCAAAAGGGCATTGAAGTGGTGACTTGGAATTTAGCTTATTCCAAATATGCCATTAAGGACGCTAAAAAACTATCCGCCGCAGGTCTTAAAGATAAAGCGCAGACTTTATTGGATATTTTAGAAGTAGACCCCCTCCAAAATCCGCCGCCTTATGAGAAGTTAGTTGGCGATCTAAAAGGGGCTTACTCACGGAGAATTAATATTCAACATCGCTTAGTTTATGAAATTTTGCGCAAGGAGAAGACGGTTCGAATCTTAAGAATGTGGACTCACTACGAATAAAGTAGGCATTAGTCTAAGTGTGGATGTGGGCATCCTGTAGCCATGGTCTATTCCGTCCCGGGCCACCAAGAATGACCAAAACCACCTTCGGGTGGTTCTTTCATTTGGGAGCAAAGAACCAGATTTCCTAGGGGGTATGATTTGGTATACCAAAGGGACATTTATGAGCGAAATGACAAACCAAAACAGTATCGAAGCCGAAGCGCAGGCATTAGAGCGCCTTGCGGTCAAAATGATCCAGGATAAAAATTGGAATGCCCTAGAAAAAATGCTCGATCCAGTCTGCCAATTTGTTAATTCAAATGGCGCCTATGATCGTGAGAGTGCTATGTCATTAATGCGGGAAATGAATCTTGGTCCGGTGGACTTTAAAGACTTTAAGGTAACGCAGGCTCAAGATACCCTTATCGTTAGTTTTTGGCTTGCCGCTATTGAAGATCGTAATGGCGCAGCGCTCTCCTTAGAATATTTCCCTCGTTTAAGTGTTTGGAGAAAGGGCGATTCCCAGTGGCAATGTATTGCATATGCTGATTTAATTTCAGAAAAAATGCCCAAATAGATTCAAGCATCCTAGCGCCTGGATCGATTCTGCTCCAGCCACCAAGAAAACACCAAAACCACCTCAGAGTAGTTGTTGCTTCGCTTAAAAGAGTGCTGGAAGCTATTAAAGCAAGATCTAGGGAATGGGGTGCGCGACGTTTGTGAGTGGGAACTAGTTATCCCCAGTCCTATCAAAGATTGTATTGGTTCGAGTTAGCGCTTGGTTTAATCATTACCAAGACCAGCTTCAAGATAGATTCTGACTAGGTCCTGCAAGGAATCTGCACGCATCTTCTCCATAACTCTTGCCTTGTGAACTTTGATGGTGGCATCAACTATCCCCAACTTTACTGCAGCTTCTTTATTTAATAGGCCTTTGACCAATAATTCACAAACCTCTTTTTCCCTTGGCGTTAGAGTTCGAAAACATTTTTTGGCATCCAATTCTTTAGTCAGTCGAATCAGCCGTCGCTTATCAAGCTCAAGAGCGTCGCTCACTGCCACCAATAAATCTTCGAGATTAAACGGCTTGAATAAGAAATCAATCGCCCCATTTTTGAGCCCTGCCACAATTTGACTAGGATGACTTTGGCCGCTGATGAAAATAATAGGCGTTCTACGACCTAGATCTAATAGCTTTTGTTGCAGCTGAACACCCGTCATGTCAGGCATTTGCATATCTAAAAGAATCACGGCTGGAGAAATCGGGAGAGATTCTTCCAAAAAACTAATACCAGATTGGTAATGATTTACGGTATAACCTACTTCGCTTAGCATTCTAGAAAACGAGATGCGCATTGACTCATCGTCATCGATTATGTAGACATGCCCAGATTTAATCATAAAAATAATGTTGTCTAAGTTATTAATAAGCCAATTTAAAATAATGCAAATTCGATGGATATTAGCCTAAGAGCTAGGTCACGCCAATTCAAAATATCGTTTTAGATTCCTTCTATTTATACTTTTCTCAGGGTAGTAATATTCCAGGAAATGAAGTACGCTATCGAACTTTTCTTCGCTCTTACGGCCATCATCTATTGGGGCTTAGCTATTGGTTCCAAACATTTAATTCCAACAAAGAAGATTACCCAGCCCGAGGTATTTTGGTATGTGGCGCTATGTTCGTAATTGAATCACCAGCGAGCCAGCCTTCCAGCTATAAACCCAGCGCACAAAAAATAGTATTGACTAATTTTTTTAGAAATCGCCAACCTAAGATTGAGTTTGAAAAGTAGGGGCAAAAGGGGCTCATCGGAAAAGATTGGTGAATGTTTGAGCTGATAGCCTCGCTCCGTTCAGCACCTAAAAATTATTAAATTTACTTGCCGATGGTTGATTAATACTAGATATTCTATTTATTCATGGCGTCATGCATAAAAAATAAATTAAAGGTAAAGTGATCATGTAATTTAATAAGGAGACTGAAATGAATCGTATTAAAAGTGTATTAATTGGTTTGATCGCTACAGCTGCATTAGCTGCGTGTGGCTCTATGATGGGTGGAGCAATGGCGCCTTACACCAAAGTAGACAATGGCATGCTGGTGGGTAGCAACAATATGACTCTGTATACCTTTGACAAAGACGCTGCTGGTTCAGGCAAGTCTGCGTGTAATGGCCCATGTGCCACTAATTGGCCACCACTGTTGGTTGATGGTAGCGCAGCAGCATCAGGTGACTATTCTGTTATTACTCGTGAAGATGGCAAGAAGCAATTAGCGTATAAAGGCAAGCCCCTGTATTTCTGGGCTAAAGATACTAAGCCAGGAGATAAAACTGGTGACGGCTTCTTAAATGGCGCTTGGCATATCGTAAAGATGTAATAGTGTCAGCGCAGGAATAAATATCCTGCGCCTCGGTGGCACACTGAGTAAATAATGCCCTGCTGACGCGGGGCATTATTTTTTGATCCAGCGAGTTTAAATTATCTAGATTAGGATGAGACTTTAATTCACAAAGTAAATAAGCAAATTCATATGAGTCAATTCAATCGAAGCGTTCTGACCTTAATTATTGCGCTCTGCAGCTTATTAACAGTGTCCCAAGCTGAAGCAGCCCTAGTCGATAATTTAAAAGATGGACAACATGTATTGTTAATGCGGCACGCAGATGCGCCGGGTTATGGAGATCCAGCGGGCTATGTAATAAGTCAGTGCGCGACCCAACGTAATTTAGGTGATTATGGAAAAAATCAAGCCAAAGCGATTGGCTCTTGGCTAAGTAAGCAAGGAATAGACAAAGCGCAAGTGTTCAGTAGCCCTTGGTGTCGATGCTTGGATACCGCACAGCTTCTGAATTTGGGTTTTGTAAAAACAGAATCATCACTGGGCTCTTTCTTTGACGATATAAGTCTAGAAAAGAAACAAACAAAAGAATTAAGACAATTAATTAAAAGCGAATTAGATAGGCAAACAAAAGAACCCATTATTCTCGTTACACATCACGTGAATATTCAGGCATATACTGGCAAAGTTGTTGACGCGGGTGATATGGTTTTAGTTAAAGTAAATAAGAATGGGGAGTATCTTTCCCATGTAATTTACCCAAGCCCTAAACCACGGGGCGACAGTAAATACTAATTGGAGAAATTTATGAAATATCTATTTATGACGTTTTTACTGCTAGCGTCTTTAATCGGAGGCTCATGGGCTGCAGACACCGCCCCGATTGCATCGGATCCAGCCTGGTTAACTGAGGCAAGGGCAAGCATTAAGGCCGAAAAATATGATCAGGCGATTAAGCAGTTACAAAGCGCCAATGACACAAGTTCAGCTGACTGGAATAATCTTTTGGGCTATAGCCTACGCAAGAAGCGCCCACCAGATTTAGCAGGGGCAGAAAAGTACTATGAAGCCGCTTTAAAAATTGATCCAAATCATCGTGGTGCCCTTGAGTATTACGGGATGCTCAAATTAATTAATAATGATCTGCCTGGAGCTGAGGCATTATTGGCAAGATTAAAGAAGGTCTGTACTTTTGGCTGCGAGGAATATTCTGATTTAAAAGAGGCTGTACAAAAATATAAGTCGAAAAAGTAGGACTTAGAAATCAGCAGGATTAGTTAATTTTATTACTGGATGCCAAGAAACATCAAAACCATCTTCGGATGGTTTTTCATTAGCCGCATTTATGCAGGTTAATTGCACAAAGCTTATGAATAAATCAAAAACAAGTTATTAAGGATGCTTAATGAAAGACTGGTTATACCGACGCTCTAATATTTAAATACTGGGACTATTTCTTAGCATCACTGCAATAGCTGGAATTTTGATCCCCTTCCTTTGCAGAATGACAATGAATTATTTTGGTATTGTGATACCAGAGGCTCACAGTCATGGCGAGGCTGAGGTTCAAGTCAATCTGTTTGCCGGCTGCGCAATTTTGCTTATTTTTTTACTGAATGAAAATCAGGTTAATCATCGTCAATTAGAAAGTTCAGCCGCTTTAGAGGCGAGCTACATTAATAGCCTTGACTGTTTACTGCTTCGTTTTGGGCACCCACAAGCAATTGCTTTAAGAGAAGATGCATTCCTTTACATTCAATCCATTGTGGAAGATGAGTGGCCTAATTTGCATAAGGGTATTCAGAGTGACAAAACCCACATGCTTTGGCGCTCCTTATCAAGAAAGCTTATTGCCTTGGATCCAGAAAATTCGCGGCAATCCTTGCTTTATCAAGATATTCTGACTAAAGGCGATCAATTGCCTACTGCTCGTGAGTCTAGGTTGCAGGCATCTGCAGTTGGATTGCCCGATGTATTTTTCTACGCGATTATGGTTTGCATAACGCTATTGCTGATCAGAAATGGCGCAGTGATACAAACGTCCGGGGTCACTATATTAGAGGCCTTGCTACCAATTATGCTCGGCGCCTTGTTGGCATTATTGGTGATTACAGATCGGCCATTTAAGGGGGAGTACTGCGTTCATCCCACGGCCTTTAGAAATGCGATTAAGTCGATAAAGACGCGCACGAGCTAAATTGAGCCGTTAAAGAATGCTCTTACGTTAATTTAATGCAGTCTTGAATCCACGACCTTGGAGTGAAGATATGGGCAAGAGTTAAAACCCAATTAAATCAACCGATATTTAAGGGTTGGACGTATTAGCAGAAATGCAAATATCAACCTGATGCGTAGTATTTTTGTTAAAGTATTATTAGTTACAAAATTAATGAGATAAAAATGATAATCAAAAAAATACTTCTAGTTCTTGCGGCTTTAACCAGCAGTTTGGCGCTTGCGCAAACAGCACCGAATATTGTTGGAACTTGGGAAGCAGTTTCTGCTGTGAGTGCGTCCGGCGGTACCGAGGACCGGCAACAGCGCTCAGTGCTATCTAGCAAAAAAGATGCCGCTATCTTAAAGCTCACTATTACTACTCAAGAAGGCGCAGCCTTCCGAGGCGAGACGGCTTGGCAAGAGGGTATTAAGAATGTGGTAGTAGGAGTGTTTCAAAGAGATGGCAAAACCATCATTATTTCTAGCGACGTGGCAGTGGGCTCAGGATATGTCGAGAACAATGAAATGGAATACTGCAGCGCTAGTGTATTAACAACTAAAAATAGAGCTAGTTGCACCATACTTAAAAAAGTAAAATAAACGGAGGTTTTGCTCAGTACCTCCCCGAGCTTCCTAGAAATACGACAACCACCTACGGGTGGTTTTTTCATTAAAGCAACTCAAAAGCCCCAAACAGCAAATCTTAGTTTGTAGCAAATTAGTCAAAGTTAATCGAAGTAATCAGTTTGATCACCCAGTTATCGCTATTTGCAGTCACACCTTTACCGACGCCGAAATTGAAAGTTGATTTGTCATATTTGGCGTCCATAACTAAGTAAGTGGTATGAGGCTGTTGTGTGAAGTTATATAAGCTTTTGTTCGGTAAGTTATCTGCGTAATACTCTACCCCCACATCAACCGTGCGGGTGATTCCGTAAGCTACTTTAGCTGATGGCGAGAACGTTGCAGAGCTTGTTTTATTGAGCGTGACATCAATACTAGGATTGACGGTAAAGCGCCAGTCTTGTAGTTGAAGGGCTAATATGGGCGTGAACTCATAAAAGGTAGTTTCATTGCCGCCCACATCCTTAATGTAGTTAATTTCATTCTTTACACCATAATGCCAAAGCCCCACCTCATCATGAGTGGGGATATACATATAGCTAATTTTTCCACCGTTGACATAACTCACCCCGTTGTAATTGCTGAGATAAATATTCGCCCCGATTTCACTTTTTTCAGTAATGCCGTAACCGTATTCAAGCCGCATCTGAAACACATCTGTTTTAAGGCTCTGCGACGCCGGAGCTTGAAATAGGTTTGTTTCTAATTCATAGGCGGATTCTTGATAGTTCGCAATCAATTCATCATGAACCTTGATTTCAAAAGGAGCCGCATGCGTAATGCCAGCCATTCCGAATAAGCAGATAAACAATCCACAAGAAGTAAGCGACCTGCAAGAAAAGGACATGATTAGAGCAACTCAATTCCGAAGTGTTTCATCATCATGGCGAACAGTCCAAAGCAAACGATAGTTACCAGCACGCTAGCCCCCATCGTTAGCCAGAAGCCAAACTTTGGGAGCAGGTAAGAGAAAATCAGAAACATGGGTAGCGTTGGAATGACATACCAAAATGTGTAATAGGCGTGGTTGGCTATTTTCTCTTCGCCTTGATTTTCTATAAAAAGCCAAGTGAGAGTAAGTAGCGTCATTACTGGCAATGCTGCTACAAGGCCGCCTAGCCGATCACTTCGCTTGGCTATTTCAGAAATGAAGACAACCATTCCTGCGGTAAGTAGATATTTTGTAATGAGCCAGGTCATCTGGGCCTTAGAGGAATCGGTTAAGCCTTAGTATAAAAGCCGAATAAGATATTTCCGGCTTTTGTCTAATCTGCCTGTGTCTTAAGGTAGTTTTTTTATTTGTTTGGGCGTACAAATCAATTCATGAAATTGATCAAATTATTGCTGATGATCGCCCCTTTATTTTCTGTTTCGGCGCAGGCGCAGATATTAGACGTTTCATATGAGGACGATGCTCCCACTAGAACGCTTCATCTGCCGGCAATGAATCCTCAAGCGGTGGTGTTACTTTTTTCAGGGGGCAGCGGTATCTTACGATTACAAAATGACGGCTCAACTAACAGCCCCCATACTTTTGTGAGATCTAAAGAATTATGGTCTCAATATGGAATTGACGCCGTTCTTGTTGACACTCCCTACGGGCTAGGCGACGGAAGAGGTAACGCAGGATCTACTCGGGACCATCAACAAAGAATTTTTAATGTAGTGAAGTTCTACAAAGAAAAACTGAACTTACCCATTTGGCTATTTGGCCACAGCATGGGAAAGGTTAGCGTTTCAGAATTTGTTAACGGTGGTAAAGGGCAAGCTCAGATGACCAATGGCGTAATTATTGCCGGCACCTATCAAACAGTTTCAATGGAGGAAGATGAAAAACTACCGGTATTGGCAATTCATCATCTTTACGATGGGTGTGCGAGTACTCCCAAATCAACTTCAGAGAGGGTTATCAAGAGCAGACCTAAAGATTCGCGATCTCAACTAATTTTGATTGATGGCGGTATTAGTACGGGTGCTGAGTGTATGTCGTTTTCCCATCATGGCTTTAATCAAAACGAAGAGGCACTGGTTAAAGAGGTCGCGGAATTTATTTTGAAGAAATAGGATTGAGACTCTTTAGTCTTAATCGGTTGCCAAACTTAACTCATATTGAGGGTTTCTACTTAGGCATGATCTTCTAAAAAATAGTTATTCTTAATGCAGGCTTAAATTATTGTGGAAAAGGCGCCCATGAACACAGAGAACTTTAGCAACAGAAGAAAAATTATCACCACGGCATTGGCGGGTGGCGCCAGTACTTTGTTGCCTGCTTGGGCACTTGGAGCTGAAAAGACTACCTTGCCATTCGCTTACGGCGAGCGAGAGCTCATGGCTTTTCCAGAAAAGAAGCCGATGATTGTGCTAACTTCCCGTCCGCCTCAGCTGGAAACGCCATTTAAGTATTTCGATAATCATGTGATTACCCCAAATGATGAATTTTTCGTTCGTTATCACATGGCTGGCATCCCAACCTCAATTGATCCCAGCACTTATAGGTTAAAAGTTGGCGGTAATGTGGAAAAGCCTCTAGAGATTTCTTTAGAAAGCCTGAAGAAGAACTTTCCCTCGCAAAGAATTGTTGCTGTTAATCAGTGCTCGGGGAATAGTCGTGGATTATTTGAGCCCAGAGTGAATGGTGGACAGTTAGGCAATGGTGCGATGGGTAATGCTGCCTGGGTCGGGGTCTCCTTAAAAGACATTCTCAATGCGGTAAACCCCGGAAAGGGCGCAAAGCAAGTATCTTTCAATGGTCTAGATCAGCCAGTGTTACCAAGTGATTCAGACTTTGTAAAGAGTTTGAATATTGACCATGCTATGGATGGCAATGTTATGGTCGCCTATCAAATGAATGGTACGGATATTCCCTTTTTAAATGGTTATCCAATTAAATTAATTGTGCCTGGTTACTATGGAACCTACTGGGTTAAGCACTTGAGTGAAATCAATGTGATCAATGACGTGTATAACGGCTACTGGATGAACCCAGCCTATCGCATTCCCGATAATGATTGCAATTGCGTGGAGCCAGGCAAGGCGCCATCAAAAACAATCCCCATCAATCAATTTACTATTCGCTCTTTTATTACCAACTTTACAGACAGCAGTGTTGTGACCGTTGGGAAGCCTATACAGGCTCGTGGTATTGCCTTTGATGCGGGGTACGGCATTAAGAAGGTATTGTTCTCGCAGGACAATGGCCAAAGCTGGACTGAAGCTAGACTTGGTCAAGATTTAGGGCGTTTCTCCTTTAGAGAATGGCGTACGGAGTTTACGCCAAGACATGCGGGTACCTTAGACTTAAGGGTTAGGGCATTTAATCACGCCGGACAAGTTCAGCCTATGACCGCCACCTGGATGCCCGCAGGTTACATGCGTAACATTGTTGAGACTGTTAAAGTCACTGCGGTTTAAGGAAAAAATATGAAAAAACTAATTTATCTCTTATCCGCGCTTGCCTTGACACAAATTGCACAAGCTAAAACGATTGAGTTGCCAGCGGATACTGTTCTATGGAGACCATCTGATTTGCCTGGTTATGAACTTACCGTTCAACAATGCTCTTCTTGCCACTCTGCTCACTACGCTGAATATCAACCACCTAGCACCGGCGTAGGTTATTGGAACACTCAGGTCTTGAGGATGAAAAACGTGTTTAAGGCTCCAATTACCGATGAAGATGTGCCCGTTATCGTAGATTATCTGAATAAGACGTATGGAGCCAATCGGAAGTAAATTTCAGGCCGGGTTTTAAGGCATTAGGCCATTTAGCCTCTGGTCAGCGAGTGGTCTGAAAGACTAGAGTAAATTGGCATTGTTATGTTTAAAACCATCCTTGCCCTTCCCCGTACTGTTTGGCTGATTGGCTTTATTAGCTTAGTCAATGATTCTGCCAGCGAGATGCTGTATCCATTAATGCCTTTGTATTTAGTGTCGGTTCTGATGGCGGGTCCAAAAACCTTAGGGATTATCGAAGGCGTTGCTGAGGCCACTTCCAGCATTTTCAAATTACTATCGGGCGTCATTGTCGATCGCACCAAAAAAGCCAAGCCCTGGATTGTTTTGGGCTATACGCTTGCCAGTCTAGGCCGTCCTCTTATCGTGATAGCGAATTCATGGATATGGGTACTAGCTATTCGCTTTACTGATCGGATGGGCAAGGGACTTCGTAGCTCCCCTCGAGATGCCCTCTTGGCTGAGAGTGTGAATGAGAATCAACGCGGTGTTACTTTTGGCCTACACCGTTCAATGGATAATGCAGGCGCAGTTATTGGGCCCTTATTAGCGATGCTATTTCTGTCTATGGGTGTGCCACTCAAAGATATTTTTCTGTGGGCGATTATTCCTGGGGCACTGACCATTACGCTGGCTTTATGTATTCAAGAGCCGCAGAGAGGGTCTGCGGCAAAGTCGACTCCATTTAGTTGGTCCTTAGAAGGAATGCCAAATCAATTCAAAAGATATTTAGTGGTAGCTGGAATCTTTGCGTTGGGCAATTCATCTGATATGTTTTTGTTGCTGAGAGCCAGAGAGGTGGGGGTTCCTCAAGAGCAAATCCCCTTGCTGTGGGCGGCGATCTCTTTAATTACCACGCTATTCGGCACGCCACTGTCCGCCCTGTCGGATACTTTCGGGCGCAAGCGATTTATTTTGATTGCTTGGATTGCTTTTGCATTTTTTTACATTTGCATGGGTTTACCAAACATCTCTATTTATCAAATATTTGGACTGTTTGCTATCTACGGCTTATTTAAAGCCGCAACAGAGGGAGTAGAAAAAGCCTTAGTTGCAGACATGGCGCCTAAGGGTTTGGCAGGAACTGCTTTTGGCTGGTTTAACTTAATCACTGGACTCATGTTATTTCCAGCTTCATTTATTTTTGGCTGGGTCTATGAGTCGATTGCCCCTTTGTATGCATTTCTGTTTTCAGGGGCCTGTGCCCTGCTGGCATTTATCTTAATGGCAACTTGGGTGACTAGAGCAAAAGAAAACTAGGTTTGCCAGTCCTTTTGATGTCCTAAATAACTAGCAGTTAAACTAGCCCTTATTCAACCAAAGGCCCTACGCTTTAACAGCGCAAGAGAATACGATGACCGATTTTTATTCCTATGAACCTAAGCACGGCCACGGCCTGCCCCATGATCCATTTAATGCCATTGTGGGCCCACGACCTATTGGTTGGATTTCTTCAATCAGTCAGGCTGGCATAGTTAATTTAGCGCCGTACAGTTTCTTTAATGCATTTAATTACATCCCGCCCATTATTGGTTTTTCTAGCAATGGATATAAAGATACGGTTAAAAATGTAGAAGAGACAGGCGAGTTCGTGTGGAATTTAGTCACCTTCGATTTAGTCGATGCCATGAACCAATCCTGTGCCCCCTATCCTCCTGAGGTCAATGAGTTTGAAGTTGCGGGGCTTGAGCAAGCAAGTTCATCCATCGTAAAGCCGCCAAGAGTAGCAAAGGCGAAAGTTTCATTTGAATGTCAATGCACCGACATTGTTCAGCTCAAAGGAATCTCTGGTGAAAAGATCAAGACCTGGTTCATATTGGGCGAGGTTGTAAGGGTTCATATTGATAAAGCATTGCTCAAAGACGGCATCTACGACACTGCTACAGCAGGCCATGTATTGCGTGGTGGAGGTCCTGGTGATTACTTCACCATTGGCAAGGAGCAGCTCTTTCAGTTAAATAGACCTAAATGAGGTAGTGAGCAGTAATTAATACGCACTTGTAATTTCTTGATCCTGAATGCAAAATTCATTTAAGAACTGAATTTATTGGAGGTCTTTATGAAGCAGTTATTAAAACCCATTGCTCTTTTCATCATTGTTTTGTCTTTGGGTGGATGTCTTGCTAGTACGACTTCACCCGATGGTGTGAATTGTGGTCCTAGCGCGGAAAAGCCTATAATGGATAGGCCATTAGATTGCCAGGGCGGCCGCTAATTTCTTGTACTTCAGCTAGCCCTCAGTCAGGGGCGCTACTCATGGGAATCAAATGCCTTTTGTCAGAATTGATTTAAGCAATAACCATCCGGACGGATTTGCCCAAATTGTTGGTGACACAGTCTATGAGGTGATGCGCACCTGTATTAATGTGCCTGAGGATGATAAGTTCCAAGTCATTACAGAGCACGACAGTGGCGACTTAGTCTTTCCCCTAAGTTACCTCGGGATTCGTTATACGGCAGACATCATTTTTATTCAGGTGACCTTGAATATTGGCAGAACGACAGAGATGAAGAAGCTGTTTTATAAAGCAGTGTGCGATAGCTTGGTAAAAAAACTCCAAGTGCGACCCCAAGACATCATTATCAATCTAGTCGAAGTCCAAAAAGAGAATTGGTCATTCGGCAATGGTGAGATGCAATACGCTCCCAGCGAATAGTGCTGTAGCTGCTTGCTGATAGTATGAACATAACAGCATATTTAATATTAAATAAGGCAGCATGAACACACCCAACTATGATTTTGACTTGTTTGTAATCGGTGGAGGGTCAGGCGGCGTGCGCGCAGCGCGGATTGCCAGCCAATTAGGTGCACGAGTAGCCATTACCGAAGAGTATCAATACGGCGGCACATGCGTGATCCGTGGCTGCGTGCCTAAAAAATTAATGGTGTATGCATCCCACTTCTCGGAGACGTTTGAAGATGCCAAGGGTTTTGGCTGGTCCTTCGGGGAAATGACCTTTGACTGGAAGAAGTTAATTCAAGGAAAAAATCAGGAGATTGCGCGCTTAAGTTCGATCTACGAACAAAACTTACTAGCTGCGAACGTAAGCACCTTTAAAAGCCACGCAACCGTTGTTGATGGACATACAGTGGCACTTGATGGTCCTGAGCCAAAAAGCATTACCGCTAAATATATTTTGTTGGCAACGGGCGGCCATCCCAATTTACCCCAAATTGCAGGAATTGAATTTGCCATTAGCTCAAATGAAGTGTTTTATCTGACTAGTCAACCAAAGCATATTGTGATTGTGGGCGCTGGTTATATCGCATTAGAATTTGCAGGAATCTTTAATGGCTTGGGCACTAAGGTAACCATTATTCATCGCGGCCAAGACATTCTAGGCCCCGGCTTTGATAGGGGTTTGCGCACACACATCAAAGAGGAAATGATTACAAAGGGAATTGAATTTAAATTTTCTTGTGAGTTAAGCCGTATCGAACAAAATGACAGTGGCGGCTATTCAGTTCATCTTCAGTATGACCAAGGCGCATTGCATGAGATCGACCAAATCCTTATGGCAACCGGACGATCACCCAATGTTCGCAATCTCATTGATGGCAGCTTAGGCATTTGCCTGACACATCAGGGCGCAATTCACGTTGACCCTTATGGAAAATCTTCTGTCGATTCAATTTATGCAGTAGGGGATGTTTCTAGTCGGGTTGCTTTGACGCCAGTAGCCATTAGAGAAGGAAATGCCGTAGCTCAGACCCTATTTGGCCAAGGGCCCATGGCAGTTGACTTATCGCAAGTCCCCAGCGCGGTATTTACGCAACCCCCTATTGGGACGGTTGGATTAACTGAAGAAGAAGCCCTGAAGCAATATAAAACAGTCGATGTTTATGAGGCACACTTTAAGCCTCTGAAAAGCGCAATATCAGGCCGACACGAGAAGGTCTTCATGAAGTTAATCGCTGAAGTTGGCACGCAAAAAATCTTAGGTGCTCATATGATTGGTGAAGAGGCGCCAGAAATTATCCAGGCAATCGCAATCGCCTTAAAAATGGGCGCGACCAAGCAAGACTTTGATGCCACGATTGCGGTTCATCCCACGGTCGCAGAAGAATTTGTCACTATGAAAACAGCGGTTAGAAAAACACTCTAAGCCAATCAGCTTTGTAGTAGTTTTGTCACTTCCTTGATGTAGAATTTGAAGTAATTACATCTAGATCAGAATTGAAAAAAATACTATTCATCGCTTGCTTAATATGGGCCACCTCGAGTGTTGCTCAGTCAAGCCACTTCACAGGATTTAGTTTATCGCTGGATTACGCCGATAACGGGTTCGACGATACTTCGACCCCTGGCGGGCATTCATACAGTCAAAATGGTGTGCCTAGTGTGACGGCGCAATATTATCTGCCAGTAAACGAGCGTTTTGTAGCAGGCCCTTATGCTTCTTACGACTTAGCAAGCACAGACACTTCTCATATACAGGGCGCTGCTAATCATCCTTTTGAAACGGGCATCAAAGTGGGTTACGCCGTCAGCGATCAGTTGTTGGCGTACCTTAAGTTAGGCTATTCATTTTCACAATTTGTACAGCCCAGTGGATATGACTCATGGATGCACGGACCGTCTTACGGCATTGGCGCAGACTATCTAGTCACGGAGCATATTTTCGGCAGAGTGGAAGTGAGCCAACAAAACTACAACACCTTGCGCTGGAGCGATGGCTCCAGCGATAAATGTATTATTTCAAGTTATGGCGTTGCGATTGGATATTTGTTTTAATTCTGACCAGATCACCGCCTTTATTAAGGTATAAAATCTGATCTATGTTAATTCGTAGTAAAACAATTACCCTAGCCATATGCTTCTTTTTGATCGCATTCAAGGTGATGGCCTCAGGAATTTTTATTCAAGCGGCGCTTGAGCGAGCATCCTCTGCCGGCACCCCTGTAATCAGCATGATTGCTCCTGAGGGCTCGAGCGCCAATCAATCTAATGATGCCAAACATCATCAAGTGAGCTCTTTAAACCTGATGAGTCACGTTACTGCTAATTTATGTAATGCCAATACCACCCTGCTTATTCTTCAGTTGTGGTCGATCCCATCCGCAATTTCGAAATCTTCCGTATTTAAGCAAAACTTTCCCGACAGCGCCTTTAAGCCCCCAAAAGTAATGGCCTAAATTTTCTGGAGCGGGATTGATCATTCTTTGATCAATCCTCATGAATAGCCTGACTAAATATATTTAGTCACAATGAGGATTCTTAACATGTCAAAGTACGTAAATGTATTAACAATGGCACTTATCGCCCTGTGTATTTCTGCCTGTAGTAGCGTGAAATTAGATGACACAAACGGTGTTGCTTCAGTCAACGCATCAAGCGGAATAACTTACGATCCTATAAGCGATCCCAAGTCAAGTGTTTACGGTAAGCGCACTATTTATTTTGCTTTAGATAGCTACACTATTGATCCAAAATACGCACCCCTTCTTTCTGCCCACGCTGGATACCTAAAGTCTTTTGAGAAGGAAAGAGCTTCGATCATTATTCAGGGAAATACCGATGATCGAGGAGCTGCAGAATATAACTTGGCACTTGGACAGAGACGATCCGAGGCGGTTAAAAAGGCTTTAATCGGCCTGGGAGTTAGCGAGTTTCAGCTAGAGGCCGTGAGTTTTGGTAAAGAGAAGCCCGTCAACCAAGGGCAAAGTGATGCGGCTTATCAAGAAAACCGCCGTGCCGATATTGTCTATCACTAACCCTTGGGCATCTGAGCCCAGTCAGTATCAGATTAGGAAATCAAAATGAAAAAGATTCTCAGCTATATATGCTTATCGACCGTAATTTTAGCTGGCTGCGCTAGCAACAAGTCCAATTCTTCAGATGCAATTTCAGCAAGTAATGATGGCTTACAAAAACAGGTACAGGCAGTTCAGCAAAAAATGTCAGCCTGTATTGCAGACGTCAATAAAACTGAGGATGCGAAGTATGTTGATAGTTATGTCATTGCAATAACGCCGAACAACCCCAATGCAAAAAAATTATTTAACTCTGCTGACTTCATTACGGATGAACAGGCAACGATCTTAAAAAGATTTAAGGACTCAACCTTGCAGTGTCGGGGTATTACCAAAGAGCTACCAAAGCCTGAAATGGTTGCGGTGTACGAGTACTACTACTCAAAAGTTGATGATGTCTATGCCGATCTAATAAGCAAAAGAATCACCATTGGCGTGGCAAACCAAGAAAGAAGTATGCGCATTCAATACACCAGAGAAAAATGGGCGGCAGTAATGAAAGCGCAGAAGGCAAGCTAAATTTTAGTAAATTTTGTAGATGACTTAAGACAATCAGCCCTCATGAAGGGCTGATTGTGAAAGTTTTCACTAAATAATTTTATTGCCGCGCTTGGACTGGGCAATCGCTATATTAGTCCTCTAAAAGACTTCTCAGCATCCAAGCTGTTTTCTCATGAATATCTTGTCGTTGCGTTAGCAAATCAGCCGTGGGTTGATCTTTGGCTTTTTCAACAACTGAGAAGAGCTTACGTGCAGTGCGTGCAGTGCTCTCTTGTGCCTTAATTAAGAGCCTAACCATTTCCATCGCCTTGGGTGTTCCTGCCACTTCCTCAATAGAGGTGAGTTTTGCAAACTCCTTATAGGTTCCAGGCGCATGCTCACCCAAAGCACGAATGCGTTCTGCAATTAAATCTAATGCCGCCCATTGCTCGGTGTATTGCGCCATAAACATGGTGTGCAAGGTGTTGAAATGAGGACCCGTTACGTTCCAGTGGAAATTGTGGGTCATGAGATATAAAGAATAACTATCTGCTAATAAGGCGGATAGGCCTTGGGCAATTGCTTTGCGATCTTTTTCGTTGATACCAATATCGATTGCATGCTTCGCTGATTTAGTGCTCATTCTGTTCTCCAAACGTTTGCTGATTGTGTTGATTGATTATTTAACAGTGATTTCAATACTTTTTGATAACTTGCTGCCATAAGATTGATGGGCACCATTGGCAAATTGCAGGGTCAGCTTGTATTTTCCTGGCGGCAAGGCCACTTCAGTCTCAGTTTGACCTTTGCCGAAATGAATATGCGTTTCATCAAATGGAATGACATTTCCCTCCGGAATGCTTGCCGCATTAATCAGTAGATGATGATGCCCTGTGTTCTGGGCCATATCTCCCGCAGGAGCTACGGTCATACCCTTGACTGCAAAAATGACTTTAAATGGACTGCTTACGGTGGCGCCCTCTTTCGGCTCTACAAAGTCTACTGACTGCGCAAAAGCAAAATGGGTAGTAAAGGCTAATAGTGCGCCTAAGATCAAGGATTTCATTTTCATGGGTTTATCTCACATTCAAGTGGGTTAGAGGGCTTAAGTCAGCGACAAGTCGACTTCAACATTGGTGCGGGTATACGCGGCGCGTGAAACTTTTTCTCATGCTGTAGTCATGCAGCTTCCTATGGATGGATGGGCCTTCTAATGTGATTCCGTGGATAATACGCCCCATATTACTGTTCTTTGTGGTGTGATGGTTGTCTTTAAATGAAGAGTAATGCTGACGAAAGTAAGCAAAATAACCCCCATTTCCAGCAAAAATCCTAGGGATTCCCCTCACAGAGAAACGGAATAAATCTAGTAAAGTCACAAATATGACACGCATTTTTAAAGGGTAAAAGTATGTTTCAGTTTCTAAATAAAGAAAAAACCATTGCAGGTCCTGGCTTTAATCGCTGGCTTGTTCCGCCCGCCGCTTTGGCGATTCATTTATGTATTGGTATGGCCTACGGTTTCTCGGTGTTTTGGCTACCCTTATCCAAAGCACTTGGGGTATCGCAAGGTCTCACCGAGCGGATTAAGTGCGGCGCAGATGACGGCTTTTTTGCCCAACTCTTCACCACGACTTGTGATTGGCAAATTTCTACCTTGGGTTGGATGTACACCTTGTTTTTCGTCTTTCTTGGTATTTCAGCAGCGATTTGGGGTGGTTGGTTAGAGCGCGCTGGCCCTAGAAAAGCTGGCTTTGTAGCGGCAATTTGCTGGTGCGGCGGCATGCTGTTTTCAGCCCTTGGTGTTTACCTTCACCAGTTCTGGATGATGATTTTGGGCTCCGGAATTATTGGCGGTATTGGCTTGGGACTCGGCTATATTTCTCCCGTTTCCACTCTTATTAAATGGTTCCCAGACCGTCGCGGTATGGCGACCGGTATGGCCATTATGGGCTTTGGTGGCGGCGCAATGATCGGTTCACCATTAGCCGCTATGTTGATGAAAAACTTTTCCTCTGCAACCAGTGTGGGCGTGGCACAAACCTTTGTCGTGATGGCATTAGGTTATTTCGTGTACATGGTCAGTGGTGCAATGGGTTACCGCATTCCTGCAAGCGATTGGAAACCAGCGGGCTGGACTCCTCCTGTGGCGCAAGCCAGTAACGCCATGATTACGCAGCGAAGTGTGAACGTTAAAAAAGTATGGGGCATTCCACAATTTTGGTTGGTATGGGTTGTGTTGTGCATGAACGTCTCGGCAGGCATCGGGGTGATTGGCATGGCTTCACCAATGTTGCAAGAAGTCTTTGCGGGCAGCTTGATTGGTGTCAGCGCAACATTTACCGAGTTAGATAAAGTACAGCTCACGGCGATTGCGGGAATTGCTGCCGGCTTTACGGCTTTACTCAGCTTGTTCAATATCGGTGGCCGTTTCTTTTGGGCAAGCTTGTCAGATAAGCTCGGTCGAAAGTTGACCTACACCATCTTCTTCATCTTGGGCGCGGGTCTGTACTTCAGCGTTCCAAGTAGCGCTGCTGCAGGTAGCCTGGCTTTATTCGTAGGCGCCTTCTGCCTTATCTTAAGTATGTACGGTGGTGGCTTTGCTACTGTCCCAGCCTACTTAGCCGATTTATTCGGAACACAAATGGTGGGCGCTATCCATGGTCGCTTGCTGACGGCTTGGGCAACTGCGGGTATTTTGGGGCCAGTTGTAGTGAACTATATGCGTGACTACCAGTTGAGCTTAGGAATCCCAAGAGCTCAGGTTTACAACCAAACAATGTACATCTTGGTGGGCATGTTGGTTGTGGGTTTAATTTGTAACTTGATGATTCGTCCAGTTGCAGATAAGTGGTTCATGACGGATGCCGAATTGGCTGAAGAGAAGCGCTTGGCACACGAGAAGTCCTTGGGATCAATAGTGAAGGGTGAGGGTGGTAATGAGCACACTTCTAGTATTACCGTCTATCTCGCTTGGGCCGCAGTCGTAGTTCCGCTGTCATGGGGTGTATATAAAACCATCTTGAGCGTAATGAAGTTATTCGCATAATATGTAATTCATGCATGACTGATGAGTTGGAGCCACCCTGCGGGGTGGCTCTTTTATTTTGGCGCCAAGATGAATGAGCGCATGCTCCAAACTGACATAAAGCTCGCCTACACTCCCATCATGAAATTGATCTTGTCATTTTTGTTGAGCTTTATGGCCAGCATGGCCTTTGCCCAAAATGTCCCCACTCCAAATGATCTAAAGGTAAGTGTTAGTCGGGTTGGGGGAAAGTTTCAGGTGAGCGCAAGTTACCAAGTCCCCATTACCTTATGTGGCGCCTATGCATTTTTGACGGATTACGAAGGCGCTAGAAATATTCCTGGCATCGTTGAATCTAAGATCATTGCTAGGGAAGGGAATAAGGTGAAGGTGGCGAGAACGGTTGAAGAGCGTATTTTATTGATCCCCATTGAATTACACTCCGTTGTGGAATACACCGAATCCCTTAATCAAGGCCTCGCTTTTGAGCAAATTAGCGGTGATGCTAAATACTACAAAGGAACTTGGAGTATTGCGGCGGATGGAGAGTTAACCCTCTTCAAATACCAAGGCGCATTTGAGCCTCAGTCGAGCATGCCAAATTTTGTCATTGAATATTTCATCAAAAATAGCATGCGGGATCGTTTTCTACGCATGGCAGAAAGGGCAGCGCAAAAGAGCGACTCGCTAAGCCTTGCGTGTAGGTCATGAAGCAGGCCGTCAGCAGCAGTGCTCCCTCAAGCATCGAAATGGAAGAAGGCGAGGTTTTCTTTTGGTGCACGTGTGGCAAAAGCCAAAAGCAGCCTTTTTGTGATGGTTCGCACAGGGCGTCAGGCAAGAATCCCTTACGGGTTGTGGCGTTGGAGACAAAAGTAGCCCTCTTTTGTAACTGCAAGCAGACCTCAAGCCCCCCTTTTTGCGATGGAAGCCACCTAAACCAAGCCAAAAAGTAGTTATTTATGTTGCTTTGCAACAAATTAACTTGTTTTGTAGTCCGTATCTAGTTAATATGATGCAGTGCAGCATATTAATCGACTCTCATTAAAGGAAAATCATGTTTAAGAATCAATTTGCAGAAAATCAAGCGAAGACCCTTGAAAACGCCCAAGCCTTAGGCCAATCCGCCCTTGAAAGCGCTCAAGAATTAGCTGAAATTAGCTACAAAGCTGCTCAGCAGGTAGTAAGTTCAGCTCAAGAAAAAGCAACTGAACTGATGAATAGCAAAGATCCAAAAGCAGCTTTAGATTTATTGCAAAGCACTGAAGTACAAGGCGCGATTGCTCAAGTTGCTGAGTATCAGAAAAAAATTACCACTGTATTGCGCCGTGGCAATCAAGAGCTCGTGCAAGCAGTAGAAGGTGCAATTGAGCAATCACAAGAAGATTTAAAGAATTTTGTTGCAACAGCTAGTGCAAAAGCACCTGCTGGATCAGAGGCTTATGTAAGGGCTTTTACAAATGCATTTAACGCAGCAATGCAAAACTTTGATCAAGTGCGCTCTTCAGCGCAAGATGCATTTACTAACTTTGAGAAGAACATGGAATCAGTAATGAAAACTGCTCAAAGTCAGGCAACTCAAGCTAGCAAGAAGTGAAAAGGCTAAGTTGAGCAAGATGCATTTGTGAAATACAAAGCAGCAAACAAAAACCCCGTTATACGGGGTTTTTTTATTGGTGGCACTTACTTTGACCAAGCGAATAAAAATGGTCAAATCTCTCAATTAAGCTATATTAGGAAGAAGATTCTCAGGATAACTTTTAATAAAAACAACAAAGGAAACTATGTCACATCACGACAAACTCATCGAAGCCTTCGCGACCTATCAAGCTGAGCACGAGAAGTTTCAAGACAAGGGCGTGAAAGCATCAGCTGCTCGCGCGCGCAAGGCGCTCCAAGAAATCGCAGGTTCATGCAAAGAGCGCCGTAAAGAAATTACCGAGCAAAAAGAAGCAATGGAAGAGAAGTCAAAAGGTGACGGCATGTCTCAAGACGCAGCACGTCATGCCCATATTCGTAAATAAAGAATCTTAAAAAAATCTCTTTCGGGGAAGCCTGGTGCTAAAGCTCCAGGTTTCCGAGAGCAGGGTCATTCAGGTGACGCGTATCGGCCCAACGCTCTGTTGACCAAGACGCACCGTTATGACTAAGCCAGTTGAGAGAAGCATTCGGCATGGCAACTTGTCGCGGCGTATCTAAGGCTTGGCCGGTAGCAATGCGGTACATCATGTCAATACACCCGCCGTGGCTTACCAAAATAACGGTTTTTCCAGCATGATTTAATCGAATGCTTTCCAAAGCGTTTTCAATGCGCCGTGCAAACTGCAGAATACTTTCACCACCTTCTAATTCATGGTCAATGGTGCGAGCAATGTGCGCACGCCACAGGTCTGGTTTAAGGATAGGTGCTTCGGTAACGGTTAACCCTTGGAGTGCACCAACATTTCTTTCGCGCAGTTCGGGCATGGTGATAAATGAGGTGTTTAGCTTTTTAACAATAGCCTGAGCAGTATCCTGAGCGCGTTTAAGATCACTACTGTAAAGCTGGTCAACCTGCAGTTGCGATGCTTGCAGGGCTATTGCGACCTGCTCAGCTTGCTCAAGTCCGCGGGGGTTTAGATCAATATCAGTGTGACCCTGCAGTCGACCTTCCGCATTCCAAGGCGTTTCACCATGACGAATTAGACAAATGCGAGTTGGGTTCATGGTGTGTAGTGAGTGGAAAAGAAAAAAAGGAAACTTAAAGTAAGGTTAAGCGGTCGCCCAGGAAAAGCTTGCCAGAATCTAAAACGCTTGCTCTAATTCCGCCGCAGTTTGCAAATGCTTCCATAAAATTCATCTTTTTAGTAAGCAAAGCCGGCCTTTGACAAGGCTCGCATAACTCTACGCCTAGAAGTTTAAGTCCACCCAACTGAAAGGTAATGCCCACAAGCTGATTTAAGCCTAATGGCGTCATTCCATCAATCAGAATATTGCGCCTAGTTTCCGCAGCAGTAAATTGCGGGTGATGGCGCTCACTTAAAAAATCATTTGCTTGCGTAATGCCAGCCTGAGTAATCAAAGTAACATCACGCATCTTTGCTGGAGTAGTGTTGGAGAATGCTCCAAGGCCGTTTGCATAACGGTCACCGCTGATTCCGAGATGAGCAATCAACTCAATCTCTTCAATAGAGCGCATCGGCGCCCCGGCCGTTGGCGCAATGAACATCGAGCGAATCAAAGCATTGGACTTCATAAATAAACTTTATTACATTGCCAACCAATAAAAAAGCCCCATTTGATGTGGGGCTTGTTTTTATGCAACTACAGGCGCAATCGCTGGAGTAAATTTTCTGATGGCTCGTTGCAACTTATTTTTGTCTTTTGGCTTAGTGCTTGTTTCAAGCATTTTAGTAAGCTGAGCAAGGTTTAAGGGCCCCAATCTTGCTTTACCAGTCTTGGTAACCATGGAGTCGTTTTTTCTGTTTCTTTGGTTTTGGCCAGCAGCCATAATTTTTTCCTAGAGTATTGGAATGATGAATCCACGAGGCTGACTCAGCAGATTCCCCTATCTAGGGCGCGGTATAGTGATCACAGTTGAGAATAACAGTTCTTCTTGAACAATTTCGTTTTGTGAAAGAATTTTGATGAAAACCTATATTTCAGTCATTTTGGTAAGCTTATTTGGATTAATAGCCTGTGCAGCAGAAATTACGAATGGCTCTGACGCCAATCATGTGACATTTCTGAATAGCGACGGGGCATCAATGGCTACGCTTACTCAGAAAGCGAATGCTTATTGTGCGCAGTATGGCAAGAAAGCAACCTTTAGAAAGAATGACAGCAGCTTAGTGACTATATTTGATTGCAACTTGCCGCAATAAACTGCAGCAGCTTAGCCAGCTAAATTCGATTGATAAATCAGGCCAGCGTGTTCACGTAAGGCATGGAATTGAATAGATTCCCATCGTTGTTGGGCGACATCGAGTTCTGACTTATGTGAGGCCAGAAAAACAGAGGCACCTACAACATCCTCCGCCATCCGATGAATATTTTCCTGAATAAATTTTTTCAGGGCAACAGGATCATCAGAGCTAACCCAACGAGCCAAGTTGTAACGTGCGGGCAATAAGCGCACCTCTGCTCCATACTCTGTTTGTAGGCGATGACTCACAACTTCAAACTGCAACTGACCAAAGGCGCCTAATAACATGGTGCCGCCCATCATGGGGCGAAACACTTGAATCGCCCCTTCTTCACCAAGTTGCATGAGGCCCATACGCAACTGCTTTGAGCGCAAGGGATCGGCGGATTCAACCATGCGAAAAATTTCAGGGGCGAAGAAAGGTAATCCCGTAAATTGCAACTGCTCTCCTTCGGTGAGGGTGTCGCCTAGTCTGAGAAGACCATGATTGGGCAGGCCAATGATGTCACCAGGAAAAGCCTCATCCAAAATATCTCTGCGTTGCGATAAGAACGAAAGCGCATTGTTCGTGCGAACTTCTTTACCGTTGCGACAAATTTTAAGCTTCATACCGCGCTGAAAGTGACCCGAGCAAATACGTAAAAAGGCGACACGGTCGCGATGCGCTGGGTCCATATTTGCCTGAATCTTAAAAACAACTGCCGAGAATTTATTCTCCGCAGGACTGACTTCCCGTTGTAGCGCCTTGCGCGAGCCAGGTGATGGCGCCAATTCAACTAGGGTATTGAGAATTTCTCGCACGCCAAAGTTATTAATGGCAGAGCCAAAGAAAACCGGGGACTGACGTCCAGCCAAGAACGCTGCGCGATCAAAAGCAGGCATGGCATTTTTAATAAGATCAACCTCAGCAAGCGCTGTTTCGAGATCAGTTCCTAGGCGGGCTTTTAATTCAGGATCGTTGACATCCACTATCCCATGCGAATCTTCAGTCACACGATCTTCGCCTGACTTAAACATACGCATTTGCATCTTGGCGATATCAATCACGCCAGCAAAGGACTTGCCCATGCCTACAGGCCAAGTGAAAGGAACCACCTCAATGCCTAGAGCCGTTTCAATTTCATCCATTAATTCCATGGGCGGCTTCACTTCCCGATCCATTTTGTTAATAAACGTCACGATAGGTGTATTGCGTGCACGACAGACTTCAAGGAGTCGTAAGGTTTGCGACTCTACGCCGTTGGCTGCATCAATCACCATTAAAGCCGAATCGACTGCAGTGAGAACGCGATAGGTATCTTCGGAAAAGTCTTGGTGACCCGGCGTATCGAGTAGATTAATAATGCAATCACGGTATTCCATTTGCATGACTGAGCTGGCAACAGAAATACCGCGCTGCTTTTCAATTTCCATCCAGTCAGACGTAGCATGCCGCGTGGCTTTTCGCGCCTTAACGCTACCAGCAATCTGAATTGCCCCCGCATACAGCAATAGCTTTTCAGTAAGCGTCGTCTTACCCGCATCTGGGTGAGAGATGATGGCAAAGCTGCGACGTCTTAAAACTTCTGCGCCCGGGGTGTTGGATAAAATGGTATCGATGGTGATTCTGCGTGTGATCTAGTAGGACGGGATTATAAGCGGGTCAGGCTTGGCATCAGAACTGCTCCTCGGATCTGACAAAGCGCCATTTACCAGCTGGCAGCGCCCCCAAAGAAATTCGGCCCATACGCACGCGTTTGAGGCCCAACACCTTTAGGCCAACCATTTCACACATACGCCGAATCTGACGCTTGCGACCTTCGCGTAAGACGAAGCGCAATTGTTCTTCATTCTGCCAGCTCACTTGAGCAGGCTTTAAGGTGACGCCGTCTAGTTCTAGACCATGCTTTAAGCGATCGAGGTTCTCAAAAGAGAGCTCACCCTCGACTCTCACCAAGTATTCTTTCTCGATTGGACTGTTTTCACCAATGAGTAGTTTTGCAATTCGACCATCTTGAGTTAAGACCAGCATCCCCGTGGAATCAATATCTAGCCGTCCTGCTGGGGCTAAGCCGCGAGTATTAAAGCGCACACTTCGTCCTTTATCTAGGGGGCTGGCAAAGTAGTTCTCTGGCGTAATTAAAGAAGCCGCAGGGGGATAGTCTTTCTCGTCGTCAAAGTGGGAGATAAAGCCGACTGGTTTATTCAAAATGACCGTAACGCGAGAGGCCTGCTGCACTTTGGCGCCCGATTGCAGCTCAATTTTTTGGTAACGAAAGGCGCGTGAGCCTAATTCATTCACGACTTCACCATCCACGGTGACCAAACCCTGCTCTATATAAGAGTCTGCCTCACGCCGAGAGCACAGGCCAAGCTCAGACAATAATTTTGATACACGAACTTTTTCTTCCATCCCCACATTATCGAGCAAATACTTTCTACGCCATAGGGGCTTAATATAAAATCGTGACTCATTTGAAAACTTACGCAGTATTCCATAAGGGCAGTTAAATTGAAAACCACACTAAAAAAACCTCCAATTTATAAAATCCTTTACTTTCAAGTACTTACCGCTGTTGTAATTGGAGTTTTGCTGGGGCATTTCTATCCATCACTCGGGGTGGACATGAAGCCGTTTGGTGATGCATTCATCAAAGGCATCAAGATGATAATTGCCCCCATTATTTTTTGTACCGTTGTGGTTGGCATTGCGGGCATGGAAGATATGAAGAAAGTCGGCAAAACTGGCGGTTTGGCGCTCTTGTATTTTGAAATCATGAGTACGATTGCATTGGTGGTGGGCTTAGTTGTCGTGAATGTCTTGCAACCAGGCTCAGGCATGAATATAGATCCTGCGAGCCTCGATACCAAAGGGATCTCCGCGTACACCGGTCCCGGCAAGATGGGCAGTACGACCGATTTCTTAATGAATATCATCCCGAATACAGTGATTGATGCTTTCGCTAAAGGCGAGATCTTGCAGGTATTGTTCATTGCGGTTTTATTTGGCTTCGCTTTGCATCGTTTTGGCGGACGCGGAACCGTGGTATTTGATTTCATTGAAAAGACATCGCATGTGCTATTCGACATGGTGGGCGTCATCATGAAATTCGCACCTATAGGCGCGTTTGGTGCCATGGCATTTACGATTGGAAAGTACGGAATTGTTTCCTTATTTTCTTTAGGCAAGCTGATGGGTACTTTTTATATCGCCTGCTTTCTGTTTGTATTCGTCGTACTCGGCATCGTGGCGCGTTTAAACGGATTTAATATTTTCAAATTTGTGCGCTACATCAAAGAAGAGTTGTTAATTGTTTTAGGCACCTCCTCTTCTGAATCAGTACTGCCTCGCATGATGGAAAAAATGGAGCTCTTAGGCGCCAAGAAAAGCACCGTAGGCTTAGTGATTCCAACGGGCTATTCATTTAATTTAGACGGCACATCAATTTACTTGTCGATGGCCGCCATCTTTATTGCACAAGCCACTGACACACCAATGACCATTGTTCAGCAAGTCACTCTCTTGCTGGTTCTGCTCTTGACATCCAAGGGGGCTGCGGGCGTAACCGGAAGCGGCTTTATTGTTTTGGCGGCTACCTTATCTGCGGTGGGTAATGTACCTGTCGCAGGTTTGGCAATCATTCTCGGCATCGATCGCTTTATGTCAGAGGCGCGCGCTCTCACGAATTTAGTCGGCAACGGCGTAGCCACGATTGTGGTTGCCAATTGGACGGGCGACCTAGACCGGAAGCAATTAACAGCTGTTCTGAATCGCGATAATTGGATTGAATCGCAAGAGCCAGAGTTGATATTGGATCAACATCAGGACAAGATGCGCTAGTAAATGCTTTGCAACCTAGGTTACTTGTTAGTGATCTAGGTTCTCACAATATAGACACTGCAGGGGGCTTCTTCGACAATCTTTGTCATCGAGGTTCTCCAAGGCGTTACTTTGTTCGGTGTTTTATGAGAAGCCCCAATCATCACAAGAGAGGCCTCATTATCTCTTGCGAACTCCACAATACGCGCAGCCGCATCAATTGCCTCAAGCACATGATATGAAATACGCTCTGGCGGAAGTCCAAGTGGCTTTGCCCATTCCATCAGCTGCACTAAGTGACCTCGCACAATACCACTCGCAGTCTGACTCTCTTCAGCGCCTTCAAATGTCGGCGTATTGGCTATCGTACTAATGCAAATCAGGCGCGACTCCGAATGCGCCTGCAGTAAATTTTTAGCGGTTGTTTGCATGCGTACGCGCAAATCTTGATCTGACTGTCGTGTATCGATTGCGGCAACCAAAAGAGGCGCCTGATCATTCGCTTTGCTTGGTCTAGGAGAAGGCGAAGGCTCGTACCCAGCCGCCCTAATCCAGCGCTTGAGGCTATCCCAAAAGCTTAATGGGTCAACTCGCTCAGCACGTTCAGTCAGCGTGACGGTTTCATGTTCACGTAGGGCTTGCCGAAGATGCGCAGCACTTTGATAGCGATCCGCTGCCCGCGGCTCTAAGCAGCGTAAGACAATTTCTTGCAACCAGCGCGGAATCTCTTTACGTATTGCGCGAGGTGGCAAGGCCTGCGCCCACATGCGCTTGCGTAAACCACTCATCGTCTGAGGGTTGCCGAAAGGCAAATGACCAGTCAGTAGCTCATACAGGATGACGCCAATCGAGAAAATATCACTACGGTAATCATCCCGAATACCGATGACTTGTTCTGGCGAAATATAGGGCGCTGAGCCAATCCCTTTACGCATTTCCTCGGCGAGTAAGTCCGGAAAGCGAGCGTGATGCGATAAGCCAAAGTCAATTAAGGTGAGCTTACCTTGCTCATCTATCAAAATATTTTCTGGCTTGATATCTAGATGAATTGCATCTTGAGCATGGAGCGATTGCACTGCTTGAGCAAGTTCAGCGCCAATATTGACAACTTCGGCGATGCTAAATTGTTTACCTTCTTTAATGCGGTCTTCTAAAGGGCGACCAGCAACTCGTTCCATGGCTATGTAAGGAAAGGCAGCCATATTTCCCGAGCCGAAATATTTAGGTACATAGGGGCTTTTGAGGGCGCGCAGGATCGTGAGCTCTGTTTCAAATCCGATCAAGCTTTCTACCGGTTGATCGCGACCCACTCGTGGAATCTTTAAAAGGATGGGAAGCTCGACACCCTCCTTGGTTGCGGAGAATAAGCTGGCCATGCCACCGCGGTGAACTTCTTTACCCAAAACAAAGCCATCGACAACCTTTCCTGCTTGGAAGATATCGTCAACAGCTTGAATATTGGAGGTACTCATCATCAGTTTTCTATTTACCAGTAATCAGACGATTCGCTAATTCCTCTGGTAAGCCAGCACGTCGTACCTTTTCTGCCGCCTTAAACTGATCGTATTGCAAGCGATGAAAGGTTAAGGCTTCTGTCTCGGGCTCAAATACTGCGAAGCAGGCCTCTGGATTACCATCCCTGGGTTGACCCAAGGAGCCAACAACGCCTACCCATTGACGATGCCGCATTACTGGAACCGCGTCACCTGGATATGGCGCAAAGCGGATGAGCTTGCCAACCGCGCTTTGATAAAACAACGCTTGTTCATGGGCGTGCCCTACAAAGGTATAGGCTTTGCCAGAAGCTTGCACACATTGCCAGGCACTCATACTGTCGGTAACGTAGTTCCAGTCCGCCGGTTGATGAGCTGAGGCATGGGTAAAACAAATATCTTCTTCATGAATAATCATAGGAAGATCTTTTAAGAATTGAACTTGATCTGCATTTAACTGTGACTTGGTCCACTCGATGGCGGCTTGGGCATTCACATTCATACTGGCGCTATTGTCTTTAAATACCGCCTCATCATGATTGCCAAGCACAGCGATCGCTTTCTCGGCGGCAATCAGCTCGCCAATACGATCAAGGACAGCGCAAGGGTCTGCGTTATAGCCAACGAGGTCACCTAAGAAAACCATGCGGGTAACGCCAAGCTCTTCGGCCTTCGCCATGCCGGCTTCAAAAGCCTCTAAATTACTATGAAGGTCGGCAAAAAGCCCAATACGCTCGTTCATGCGTGCATGATAGGGCAAAAACCGCGATAACAGAAGAACTAGTAGGGATTGACTGCTTGATCGGGGCGATTTTTAAAGCGCTTGTGAACCCAATAGTATTCTGCAGGTCGCAGACGAATCGCCTCTTCAAACAGGCGATTTAAGCGAGCCGTATCCTCTTCAGGATCTTCGCTCGGGAAATTTTCCAAAGGTTTTTTGATGGAGCAAAGATATCCAGACTCATCTGACTTTAAGGTCGTAAACATCGTGCATACCTCTGCACCGGCTATCTTGGCTAGCCTTGAAACTGCCGTAATGGTATTGGTTTGAATACCAAAAAAAGGAACGAAGGTTGAGTTCTTGGTTCCCAAATCAATATCGGGCGCGATGATAATGAGATTGCCTTTGCGGATCTCACGAATGATTTCCATCGAGTTGCCTTGGCGATCAATGGAGTTGCCACCAAAACGATTGCGCCAATCAATAATTTTTTGATTGAAGAAGGGGCTCTTCATCCGCTGAAAAAAGCCTGATGTACGTGGCCAGCCTTTTTCGTCTGCAAGGGCGCTCAAAATAATGCTGCCTTCAATGCCAACAAAATGCATGTTCACCAAAATTCGTGGCTTACGATCTGAAAGGTCTATCTCGGATTGGACTTCAATCATTTGACTCAGTTGTTTTTTAGAGCCAAACCAAATAATGCTTTTCTCCACCAAGCTACGCCCAAGTAGGCGCCAATGCTGTTGACTTAAATGATCGATTTCTGCTGAGCTCAGGTCAGGAAAACATAATTGGAGATTGGCTTTTACGACTTGACTGCGATCACTAGAGATGCGCCCTGCGAGCCAGCCGATACCATAGCCAGTTGCGACCAACAGCTTGTAAGGCAGCATGGACAGGAGCTTGAGTAAAGCTACCCCTAAATAATTTAAAAGCGTTTTTAACAAATGTTTTATTCTGCTGCGTAGCGTTTTAAGGTCTGAGGATAGCGCGCATGCAACTCTTCTACAGAGCCGACGGATATATCCAGATCATTTATTAATCCAGTTTCTAGGCGGTAGGCCCAGCCATGAACACTCAAATCTTGGCCGCGAGCCCAAGCATCTTGGACGATAGTAGTTTCACAGACGTTGACTACTTGCTCAATCACATTGAGCTCACATAAGCGATCTTGACGTTTAAGCGTAGGAATGGCGTCGCCTAAATAACGTTCGTGCTTCTGATGCACATCTTTTACGTGCCGCAACCAATTGTCCGCAAGGCCCACGCGCAAATCATTCAGGGCCGCGTTCACTCCAGCGCAACCGTAATGACCAACAACTAGGATATGTTTTACTTTGAGCAAGTCAATCGCAAACTGAATCACGGACAGGCAATTGAGATCCGTGTGGACCACCACATTAGCAATATTACGATGCACAAATAATTCGCCAGGCAACAGATTCACGATCTCATTGGCAGGCACACGGCTATCTGAGCAACCGATCCATAAATATTCTGGAGCCTGCTGAGAAACTAGGCGCTTGAAGAAATCAGGATCTTTAGCGACCATGTCTTGCGCCCAGTCGCGGTTTTTGACAAATAGATGATCTAGGGGTTTGGAGTTCTTCATAATGTAGGATTCAGTTTAAAGTACTTTCATGACGCCTATTTGGTTAAAACAAACCCCTACCGGTATTAAGTTAAGCCTGCACTGTCAGCCTGGGGCAAAGGTAACCAAGGTAGTTGGTCTGCATGCAGGCTGCCTAAAGATCTCCCTACAGGCCCCAGCAGTGGAAAATAAGGCTAATGAAATGCTTCTGGCTTGGCTAGCAAAACAACTCAAAATACCCCAAAAACAAATTCAGCTTCTTACTGGTCAAAGTAGCAAGATTAAATGTGTCGAAATCTGGGGTTCAATTACCCCAGAGCAAATTGCGCAAACTTTAACTCCTACGTAGTTACCAAAAGATTGCCCACAAAATGCCTAATATGAGGACCCATTTGCCGACATAGTAAACAGTTCGATGACTGGCTTTCAATTTTTTGGCTTGCGCTCGAAGCGCGTAAAAGTATTTGAACAGGACGTTGACGAGCCCCACCTTTTCTCCTGCGACATTTTGCGAGGAGGCTGCGCTCATTACATAGCGTCCAAACCAACGATTCAGGACTTGTAGGAGCTTGGTGTAAACTGGCCGCTCAATATCGCAAAATAAAATAATGCGTTGTTGCTCCGTCTCATTAGCTGCAAAATGAATATACGTTTCATCAAACATGACCGCTTCGCCGTCTTGCCAAAAATAATGCTGTCCATCCACATTGATATAACACTTTGGGTCATTCGGCGTCATTAAGCCCAAGTGATAACGTAAGGAGCCTGCGTAGGGGTCGCGATGCCGAACTAAAGTCGCCCCCGGCGGTAGAGAGGCAAACATCGCCGCCTTAATTGAGGGAATAGATTTCAGTAAGGCCACTGTCTTGGGGCAATTAAGTTGAGCGGAAGGGAGTTCTTTGCCGTACCAATACAGATGAAAACGTTTCCAGCCAGTACGAAAAAAGGAATTGAAGCCAATATCGTTATATCCAGTAGCAGCCGCAATTGCCCCATCTGCATTAAGGGCGAGGGCTTCTTGACGAATCATTTCCCAGTGATCCTGTAAAGGTTTAAGATCCGGAAAATCATTTACTGGAATATAGGCGCCTGCCTTTATTTTAGAAAATAGATAAAGCAAGGAATTAATGGGCGCTAGTAATACTTGATAGTCTGTCAGAGAGCGTACTAGGCCAAACCGCACTTTCCCTCGAAAATAAACGTATATTGCAGATGCAATAAAAATAAAAAAGATGATGTGACGTAATTGCATAAAAGTGACCATTTAACCTTATAGACACTATTTTAATTTGTGTTGGGTACTTTTCTGTCAATTTCTATTCAAACTTTGCACATATACTAATTAAGATTAATTAACATTCGCTTTTAGGCATCTATTTGGCGCTGAAAAGGGGATTCACAGAGGAAATAATGATGGGCAAATTTATTCGATGGCTTTTCAGTCTGATATTGATTGGCTTGGTTGGTCTGGCAATTTACACTTGGGCAATGCTCAACTGGAGTTATGGCAGCGGGGAGCGTGCGGGATATGTTCAAAAGTTCTCCCACCGCGGATTTATCTGTAAAACTTGGGAGGGCGAGCTGGCCATGGTTTCCATGCCCGGTACGATGTCAGAAAAATTCTTCTTTACGGTGCCAGAAGAGGCTGTGGCGCAGAAAATAAATGCTAACCTTGGCAAGAAGGTTGCCTTAAAGTACAGCCAGCATATCGGTTTACCCTCAACCTGTTTTGGCGATACGGAGTATTTTGTCTACGATGTGTCTGTTTTAGAGGAATAATCGGCCGCTGTAGGGAAATTGCTGTATCGCAGCTTTATTTTTATAATTTTTTGTGGTTAAAATAAGTACAGCGCACAGTGCGCCTACACCAATATCTATAAGGAGCTTCACTTGAACAAAGCAGAACTAATCGCAGCCATTGCTGAAGATGCTGAGATCTCAAAAGCCAAAGCTGAATTTGCATTAAATTCTGCTATTGAGCAAATCATTAAAGCAGTTACTAAGGGCGACTCAGTTCAACTGATCGGCTTCGGTACTTTCGCTTCTGGCAAACGTGCTGCGCGTATGGGTCGCAACCCAAAAACTGGCGAGCCACTCAAAATCGCTGCTGCTAAAACAGTGAAGTTCTCTGCTGGTAAAGCATTTAAAGATTCAGTAAACAAGCGTAAGAAGTAATTCTGCCTTGCATAGAAAAGCCCGGCATGCCGGGCTTTTTTTTGTTGCCTACACTTTGCGCTAAATGACAAACAATGTCCGCGCACGAAAATCTTCAAAAGTACCTTAGCTTTGCACCAGGCGCTTATGGCGATGAATGCTCATCAAGATGCCCGCACCAAGCCCTAGGGTCACTAGGGCAGTTCCACCATAGCTAATAAAGGGTAGCGGGACGCCTACCACCGGCAGTAAGCCGCTCACCATGCCAATATTGACAAAGGCATACGTAAAGAAAATAAGCGTTACGGAAGCCCCAAGTAGGCGGGTGAATAAATTTGGTGCGCTTGCTGAGATGGCTAAGCCCCTTTTGACCAAAGCGAAAAATAAGGCCAAGAGAATCATATTTCCTAAGAGGCCAAATTCTTCCGAGTACACGGCAAAGATAAAGTCGGTATGTTTTTCTGGAATAAATTCGAGGTGTGCTTGCGTGCCATGAAACCAGCCTTTTCCAAAAAAACCGCCCGAGCCGATTGCAATCATAGATTGAATGGTGTGGAAGCCTTTTCCAAGCGGGTCGGTAGTGGGGTCTAGCAAAGTACAAATTCGATGCTTTTGGTAGTCGTGTACAAACGGCCATACAACATCATTTGCACAAATGGTATTACCAAAAATAATAATGAGCAGGATGCCTAGGATTGCAAGACCCACGAATGGCAGAATCCATTTCCATGGCAATCCGGCCAAAATAATCACGTAGAGACCCGCGGCAAACACCAGTAATGCAGTACCTAAGTCAGGTTGGCGCGCGATGAGCATGACGGGAATGCCAAGTATGACCGCCGCAACACCATAGTCCCAAGCTTTTTGAATGCCTTCCCGTTTTTGGAAATACCAAGCCAACATTAATGGCATAGCGATTTTCATAATCTCCGATGGCTGAATTACTATTCCAATATTGAGCCAACGCCGTGCCCCTTTCTTGACCAATCCAAAGGCGGCAACGGCAATCAGTAGGGCTACTCCCAGGCCATAAATCCAAACAGCAGAAATTTCTAGCCACTTGGGCGGAATGCGCGACACAAGCCACATCACCGCAAAAGAGAGCACGAGATTGCGAATCTCATCGCCAATCGACACCGGTGTATCTTGACTGGCAGATAAAAAGGTAAAAAAGCCGACTGCCGCTAAGCCAAGTAATATCAGGCCTAGCTGGCGATCGAGACCAGCAAAAAACCCAAAGAATACTTTTTGAACGACTTTTAAGGGGCTCTTTTCCACTCGGGAACCTCCGCAGGCCATTTACCTTCAAGGTAGTAATCCAATGCCTTGCGTGCAATCGGTGCCGCATACTGCGCACCAAAGCCGGCATTCTCAACAACCATGGCGAGCACAATGGTTGGCTTATCAGCAGGTGCAAAAGCAATATAGAGCGCATGATCGCGCAAGAATTCCGCAGTGGCCCCATGCTTATAGTCCTTAGAATTCAGACTGAAGACTTGTGCAGTGCCTGTTTTGCCACCCGCTCGGTATCCCGTATCTTTAAAGGCGGCTGCTGAGGTGCCGGAAATATTCACTTCGACCATGGCCTTCTTAATCACTTCAATATTTTCAGAGTTTAAATTGATCCGGTAACTTTCTTTTGGCGTGGTCAGCTGTTTTTGACGCGTAAAGGGGTCTTCAATCGCTTTCACCAAATGGGGCTTCATCACAATGCCGTTATTGGCCATATTAGCCATCCCATGCGCTAATTGCAAAATCGTAAAGGCGTTGTAGCCTTGACCAATGCCCAAAGAAATTGTTTCACCCTCATACCATTTCTGCTGCTCAGGTTTTTTGAAGAGATTTCTTTTCCATTCGGTCGAAGGTAAGACGCCTTTTGATTCCCCGCGTAAATCAATCCCCGTGATTTGACCTAAGCCAAAGGGTTTCATGAAGTCATGAATCATGTCGACGCCCATATCGCGGGCAAGCATGTAGTAGTAAGTGTCACAGGATTCTACGATGGACTTCTGCATATCGACGGTGCCATGCCCGCCTTTTTTATCATCACGAAAGGTGTGATTACCAAAATCAAAATAGCCAGGATCAAAAATAGTTTGTGATGGGGTGCGTTTTTTATTCTCTAAAGCAGCCAGGGCCATGAAAGGTTTATAAGTAGAGCCGGGTGGATAAATTCCTTTCAGCGGCCGGTTATAAAGCGGTTTCTGAGGGGAGTCATTGAGTTCTTTCCAGGTAACTGAGTCAATGCCCTCAACAAAATCGTTTGGATTGAAATTGGGCTTTGAGACAAAGGCAAGTACGTCACCCGTGGCTGGCTCTATGGCCACAAAGGCGCCCCGAAAATTTCCATAGAGCTGTTCAACTAAATATTGTAATTTGACGTCAACCGACAGAACGATATTTTTCCCGGCTATGGAAGGTGAGCTAGCTAAAGTGCGCACCGGTTTGCCGCCCGCAGTGATTTCTACCTGATCATATCCAGGCACGCCGCGCAAAACACTTTCATAACTTTGCTCTAGGCCAATTTTTCCGACGTACTGAATACCTGGCAAGAAGGAGGCTTGTAGAGCATCGGGGTCATCTGCTTTCGAGTCCTCAATTTCAGTCAGCATGCGCTCTCGATCTTTTTGGGATACGCGACCTATATAGCCAATCAGATGTGAGGCAAGTTCGTTATAGGGATACTCGCGGAAACTACGCGCATGGATCTCAACACCGGGAAAGCGAAAGCGATTAGCCATAAAGCGAGCTGTCTCGGCTTCTGTCAACATCGAGCGTAGTGGAAAAGTCCCCATCTTGCGCGAGTCTTCGAGAGAGCGCTTGAGATTGCGACGATCACGCGGTGAAATCAGCACAATTTGAGATAACTCATCCATCAACTCATCCACGCCGACAGTGATTGCTTCAGCGTTCACATCCAATGTAAGTGCTGAATAGTTCCTGCCAATCACAACGCCATTACGGTCAATGATCAGTCCCCGATTGGCTGGAACGGGTATGAGAGCAATGCGATTATTTTCTGCTTGAAGGGCATATTTATCGTGGCTCACTAATTGCAACCAAACTAACCTGGATAGCAGTAGCAAAAAACAAAAAGTGACAAACAAGGTCGCAATATGAATGCGCTCTTGAAATGAATTGAGATCGGGTTTTTTAAAAGAAACCATACCGCGTCTCAAATTGGACGGTTATGGTCAACATGAATTGGCCGACGTTGGGGCGCTAATAGAATCACGGTCGCTAATGGCCACAATAGCGCCTCTATGAGGGCCTGCAAAGCAGCGGACAATGCACTCCAGTACATCTCTCCACTGAGAATCCAGTGCGTCAGCACAGGAAAGAGTGACACCATCAGAAATAAAGGCAATAAATGGAGTGCCTGAGTCAGAAGACCCAAAGGCAGAATACGTCTGTGCCAAGAAATCGCTAGATAAGCCACTAGAGAGTAACTAAATCCATGTAAACCCAGTAGCTCCGAATTGTGTACATCCATTAGGAGACCAAGTCCAAACGCCAAAATAACGCTGACGTGACGATGCTGATGGATATTCCAAAACACAATGCAAATAATCAACCAGTCCGGAACCCAACTATAGTTATCTATAGGGAGTAGATTGAGCATCAAAGCGCAAAACAGGCTGAAATAAATAAATACCTGATTGACTGGGCGCAGAATGTAGCCGCTTTGATAATCAATCATTGCATTCCTCGCGCACGGGTTTGGCGTCTGCCAGGGGCGCTGCTGCTTGCATCATTCAATTTATTTCCTGATGAAGCCGCTTTTGCATCCCATTGTGGGTCATATAAAAAGGCGAGCGCTTGACGATAGCGATTGATGCCTGCTACTGGCGTACAAAGGACATTAGATGAATTTCTATCGGCATTGCGTTCAATGCGGTTGATGACAGCAACAGCAAAGCCAGGTGGATAGATGCCATCAATACCAGAGGTAATCAGTAAATCACCAACCTCTAGGTCGCTGGCAACCGGAAGGTAGCGCAACTCTAAGGGCTTGCCTCGCCCAGCTCCAAAAACGGCGGCTCTTAAGCCATTGCGGGCAACCTGTACTGGAACAGCGAAATCGCGGTCTTCAAGTAAAGAAACTTCAGCGGAATGATCGTATAGACGCACCACTTGCCCAAGAATGCCTGTGTCACTTGCAATTGGATTGCCGAGCTTTAAGCCATCGCTACTGCCCCGATTAATCACGATGCGCTGAGAAATGGAATTGGGCGGGTTAAAGAGAATTTCAACAGGGAGTGTTTTAAAGGTTACTTGCTTTTGTAAGTCTGCTAGTTGACGCAGATTCTGATTTTCAGTTGATAACAATTCTGATTGATTTGCCAACAAGGAAAGTTCTGCAAGGCGCACTTTCATTCCTTGATTTTCTTGTGCAAGGGTGCCGCGGGTCGTAAAGTATTCCGATGTTGCCTCAACCGCATCCCGTGGCAACAACATGACATACTCCAATGGGCGCAGAACCTGATTCACTGCATTGCGTACGGAATCCAAGGGTTTAAAGCGCGCATCGATCAGCATCAATGCCACGCTGAGCGAGAGACAGACAATCAGTTTGACTAAAGCGGGAACGCCTTGTCTGAACAGAGGAGGAGCGCTATATTGCAATTCCCAAATCGACGTTTAAGTCGCTTACTCTTGTGAGAACACGCCGCCCAACTTGTCCATGCGTTCTAAAGCAATGCCGCAACCACGCGCAACGCAGGTGAGAGGGTCTTCAGCAACATGAATCGGTAGGCCGGTTTCTTCCATGAGCAGGCGATCAAGATCTCGTAGCAGAGCTCCGCCGCCAGTCAACATCATGCCGCGCTCAGCAATATCGGAAGCGAGCTCAGGAGGAATCTGTTCGAGTGCCGCTTTTACTGCAGTCACGATTTGATTTAAAGGGTCAGTGAACGCTTCCAGCACTTCATTGCTGGTCACGGTAAAGCTGCGTGGAATGCCTTCGGAAAGGTTGCGACCTTTGACTTCCATTTCACGAACTTCCGCTCCAGGAAACGCAGAGCCAATGGTCTTTTTGATTAACTCAGCAGTTTGTTCGCCGATGAGCATGCCGTAGTTGCGGCGAATGTAATTGGTAATCGCTTCATCAAACTTATCACCGCCAACACGCACGGATCCTTTGTAGACCATGCCACCTAATGACATCACGCCAACTTCAGTTGTGCCGCCACCCACGTCCACCACCATCGAACCAGCCGCTTCAGAAACTGGCAGACCTGCACCAATGGCAGCAGCCATAGGCTCTTCGATCAGGAACACTTGGGAGGCACCAGCGCCCAGAGCGGATTCGCGAATGGCGCGACGCTCAACTTGAGTGGAGCCACAAGGTACGCAGATGATGATGCGTGGGCTCGGTTTGAGTAACTTACTCTCATGCACCAGTTTGATAAATTGTTTGAGCATTTGCTCGGTGATTGTGAAATCGGCAATTACGCCGTCTTTCATGGGGCGAATGGCTTCAATATTCCCTGGAACGCGCCCGAGCATGGCTTTTGCTTCTTTGCCAACGGCTAAAATGGTCTTTTTGCCATTTGGGCCGCCTTCGGTGCGAATTGCCACAACCGACGGCTCATCCAGCACAATACCCCGCTCACGCATATAGATTAAGGTGTTGGCGGTGCCTAGGTCGATGGCTAGGTCATTAGAAAAGTAGCTGCGGAAAAAACCAAACATGATGTAGTGGGAGAATAATAAAAGTTAATGAAAATATATACAGGAATGATACTCTAGCGCCCCATGAATCTGAACGATGTCCAGCGCATTGCGCACCTTTCAATGCTTGAATTAAGTCAAGCAGACGCCGAGGCACTTTTGCCCCAGTTACAAACTGTCTTCTCTTTGGTTGAGGAGATGCAGTCGGTTGACACCTCTGGAATGGCGCCTTTGGCGCATCCCATCCTTTTTCTGCGTGAACTGGCCCAACCACTTAGAGAAGATCTAGTGACCGAGCAAGATCACCGAGCGGAAAATATGCAATCCGCCCCCGCTCAAGAAGGCGGCTACTTTTTAGTTCCTAGGGTGATTGAATGAGCTGGCACAACACTCCAATCGCCTTAATGGCCAAGGCACTCGCAGCTAAAGAAGTCTCCAGCATAGAGCTCACACAGTACTTTTTAGACCGTATCGAGGCCGGGAAGCGTTGGAATGCATTCTTGGATGTAAATGCTCACTTAAGTTTAGAGCAAGCAAGTAAAGCAGACTTATTAATCTCATCTGGTCAATCTGGGCCGCTAACAGGTATTCCAGTGGCACACAAAGATGTTTTCGTTACGCGCGGCTGGAAGTCCACTGCCGCCTCAAAAATGCTAGAGGGTTACCTTAGTCCTTTCGACGCTACCGTAGTGGCTAATTTGGGAATGCCAAGCGAAGATAATCCTCGTGGAGCTGGCATGGTCTGTTTGGGGAAGACCAATATGGACGAATTCGCTATGGGCTCCTCCAATGAAAATTCAGCCTACGGTCCAGTGCCCAATCCCTGGAATGCCGAATGTGTCTCAGGGGGATCCTCCGGAGGATCCGCTGCGGCAGTCGCAGCTGGTCTGGCGCCGATTACTACTGGAAGCGATACGGGCGGCTCGATTCGGCAGCCGGCAGCTTTTTGTGGCTTGACCGGAATCAAACCCAGTTATGGCCGGGTTTCCCGTTACGGCATGATTGCGTACGCCTCTTCCCTCGATCAGGCCGGCCCGATGGGGAAAACGGCAGAAGATTGCGCGATGCTATTGACTGCAATGTCCTCCCATGACCCTCGAGATTCCACCTCACTGGCTGATTCTGGTGAAGATTACGGGCGCTATTTGCAGCAAGCTTGGAAGGCAGGCAATACCAATGTCGCTAAACCCTTAGAAGGTCTGCGCATTGGTCTGCCAAAAGAATTCTTTGCCGAGGGCTTAGCTGAGGAAGTAGCGAATTCAGTAAACACCGCTGCTAAAGCACTGGAGGCACTTGGTGCCACATTGGTGGATGTCAGCTTACCTAAAACGCGTTTATCGATACCCGTGTATTACGTCTTAGCCCCCGCAGAAGCCTCGAGCAATTTAAGTCGCTTTGATGGTGTGCGCTATGGTCATCGTGCCGCAGAATATCGCGACCTCTCTGACATGTACAAAAAATCTCGTACTGAAGGTTTTGGTGAGGAAGTAAAGCGCCGCATCATGATTGGCTCTTATGTCTTGTGTCACGGTTATTACGATGCCTATTATTTACAAGCGCAGAAAATTCGACGCATTATTGCCGCTGATTTTCAAGCTGCATTTAATCAATGTGATGTGATTCTGGGTCCAGTTGCCCCGGATGTAGCCTGGCGCTTTGGTGAAAAATCCAAAGATCCTGTGCAAATGTATTTAGAGGATATTTATACCCTGTCTACTAACCTCGCAGGTCTGCCAGCAATGAGCGTACCTTGCGGTTTTAATAAAAACAATTTACCAATTGGCATGCAACTGATTGGCAACTATTTTGCAGAGGCGCGTCTGCTGCAAGTGGCGCACCAATATCAGCAAGCCAGTGACTGGCATTTGCGTCAAGCAAGCGAGGTGGCATGATGCAATGGGAAATCGTGATTGGCCTAGAGAGCCACGTGCAATTACGCACACAGTCCAAAATTTTTAGTGGTGCCAGCATTCGTTTTGGTGCTGGCCCAAACACCCAAGCCTGCCCGGTTGACTTGGCGCTACCAGGCGTCTTGCCTGTGCTGAATCGACAAGCGGTCGAGCATGCGATTCGTTTTGGTTTGGCAGTGGGCGCAAAGATTTCGCCCGCGAGTATTTTTGCGCGCAAGAATTACTTCTATCCAGACTTACCTAAGGGTTATCAAATTAGTCAGTTTGAAATTCCGGTAGTCGTAGGGGGCCATTTAGAAATTTTAGTCGGCGATGAAATCAAGGTGATTGAGTTGACGCGCGCACACATGGAAGAAGATGCCGGCAAGTCGGTACATGAAGAAGATTTCACCGGCCCTCATGGCGAAGCATCGAGCGGGATTGATTTAAATCGTGCTGGCACTCCTTTATTAGAGATCGTGACTGAACCCGTGATGCGAAGTGCTGCCCAAGCAGTTGCTTATGCCAAAGCCCTTCATGGCCTAGTGGTCTGGTTGGGAGTATGTGACGGCAATATGCAAGAAGGCTCCTTCCGTTGTGACGCCAATGTATCGGTAAGACCTCTAGGTCAAGAAGAGTTTGGCACGCGCTGCGAAATTAAGAACCTCAATTCCTTCCGTTTTTTAGAAGAGGCGATTCAGTATGAAGTGCGCCGTCAAATTGAGTTGATTGAGGATGGTGGCACAGTTGTTCAAGAGACGCGACTCTATGACCCAGATCGCCAAGAAACCCGCAGTATGCGCAGCAAAGAAGACGCGAACGATTACCGGTACTTCCCTGATCCCGACTTACTGCCAGTAGTGATTGATGATGCTTGGATCGCGAAGGTGCGGAGTGACATGCCTGCATTGCCAGCGCAACTGCGCGAGCAATGGCAGGCAGAGTTTGGCTTGAGTGCTTATGACGTGCAATTGCTTACACAAGATCGCGCTACTGCCAAAGTGTTCGAGGATTTGTTAGAGATTGTGGGCAAGCCTTTGGCTAAGGCGGCAGCCAACTTAATTGCGGGAGAGTTCGCCTCAGCCTTAAATCGTGCGAACTTAAGCGCAGTAGAGGCGCCCTTGCAAGCCGAACATTTAGCGCCACTATTAACACGCATTGCTGACGGCACCATTTCGAATAAGATCGCAAAAGATATTTTTGCCACCCTTTGGGAAGAGGCCTTATCCGGCAAGCCAATCAGCACGGTTGATCACATCATTGACACTCAAGGCCTTAAGCAAATCAGCGATAGCTGCGAGCTTGAGGCCATCATTGATAAGGTCTTGGCCGCCAATGCTAAATCCGTGGAAGAGTTCCGCGCTGGAAAAGAAAAAGCCTTCAATGCCTTGGTAGGGCAAATCATGAAAGCCTCTCAAGGTAAGGCAAATCCGGGGCAGGTTAATGAATTACTTCGCAAGAAGCTAGGTTAAGTTCTTTTCAGAAAGAGATAGATGAGTGCAATAGATCCAAAGCAGGCAGAGCAAGAAGAATTAGTGGCGGAGTGGTTACGCTCTACCCCAGGTTTTTTTGAGCGCTATGCCACCCTCTTAAATGAAATCCGTTTGAAGCACCCCCACGAAGATCGCACGATTTCTTTGCAAGAGCGGCAAATGACTTTATTGCGCACCCAGAATCAAGAACTCAATCGCCGTTTAAGCGAGATGCTTCATTTTGGTAGTCGTAATGACAAAACCCAGCAAAGCTTGGTAGCTTGGTTGTTGCGCCTGATGAGTGCTAATAACCGAATGGAAGTTGAGGCTGCAGTCACGGCAGGTCTATCCGAGGTATTTGAAGTCGAATCTGCGCAATTACTTTCACCGAATTCCGCATTTGGACCTTGGGTTGACACGCCTTTGTGTGGCCCTGTGAAAGAGATGGCTGCGGCGAGTGTGGATCTGTTGGCCACCCAAGTGACTATAGATGATGAGGCGCAAAGTTTAGTAGCGATTGGACTACCTTTAGGTAAAAGCATTGGGGTTGCGCAGGCACCAGCCGCATTGTTATTGACTAGCAAAGACGAAACACGTTTTACTGCTGATATGGGCGCGTTTTATTTACGCCAAATCGCCGAACTGACTGCTGCTGCTTTGGATCGTATCCAGGCTTATGAGCACACAGCCGATTGAGCTTGAGTCACTCATGCAAGCGTATTTGCATGAGTTACATGTTTTACGTCAGCTTTCCGCGCATACTTTAAAGGCATATCGAGCCGACTTGACCGAACTGCAATCCTTTGCGGCCGAGGACTCAGTAGAGTTATTGCGCGTGACTAACGCCCATGTAAGACGTTGGGCTGGCCGACTGCATGCCCAAGGAAAATCTGCCCGTACTATCGCGCGCGCACTCTCCTCTTGGCGAGGTTGGTATGGCTGGCTCACTGAAAAGAATGCTCGTAGTGATGCGGCATCAGGCAAACTCAGCGCCCACTTAACAGCTAATCCAGTAGACGATGTTAAGGCGCCCAAGCGCTTAAAGTCTTTACCAAAAGCCCTATCGGTTGAGCAGGCCTTGGCGTTAGTTAAGCAAGCCTTAGATGAGGCCCAAGAAAAAAAAGATGCAGAGTCTATTCGGGACGCTGCCATGATTGATTTGCTCTATTCCTCAGGCTTGCGACTTTCAGAATTGCTAGGTATCGATGTGATGCAAAGCAAGGATCGCCAACAAGAATCTGCGGGATGGTTAGATTGGGACGCAGCCGAAGTGACCGTATTGGGTAAAGGCGGTAAGCGCCGCTCCGTCCCAGTTGGCGCTCCTGCAATGCAATCCCTGCAAGCCTGGCGCGCCGCGCGTAATGCCATTGAACCAGTACAAACTTCGTTAGCTTTGTTTACCTCTGCAACAGGCGCCCGTTTATCCCCCCGCACGGTCCAGGCGCGCCTTAGGACCTTGGCCATGAGGGCGGGGCTACCAACCCATGTCCATCCCCATATGATGCGTCACAGCTTTGCTAGCCACGTCCTGCAATCTTCCCAAGATTTGCGGGCCGTTCAGGAAATGCTGGGCCATGCCAGCATTGCGAGCACCCAGATATATACCTCCTTAGACTTCCAGCACTTAGCACAAGCCTATGACAAGGCGCATCCACGTGCAAAGGCTGGTAAAGACTAAAGAACTAGGTAAGATATTAGTTTTCTCATTTTGAGAAAGCTTCATTTCTAGATTTTGATTGGATTAGTAATGGCATTAATACCTGTAACGATTCTCACGGGCTTTTTGGGAAGCGGAAAAACCACGCTGTTAAAGCACATACTGACCGAGCAGCATGGCAAAAAGATCGCCGTGATTGAAAACGAATTCGGCGAAGAAAACATCGATAACGATATTTTGGTTCAAGACAGTCAAGAAAATATCGTACAAATGAGCAATGGTTGTATTTGCTGCACGATTCGTGGTGATTTAGTCGAAGCCTTGAATGCCCTTTGGGAGCAGCGTAAGGATAAAAAGATCAGTTTTGAGCGAGTAGTAATTGAGACCACTGGCGTAGCCAACCCAGGCCCAGTTGCACAAACCTTTTTTATGGATGACGATGTAGCCGATCATTATGTTTTGGATGCAGTGGTCACCTTGGTAGACGCTAAGCATGGTCAGCAGCAATTAACGGAGCATGAAGAGGCGCAGCGCCAAGTCGGCTTTGCAGATCAAATTTTCATTACAAAAACGGATTTGGTAAGCGAGGCCGAAGTAGAAGCTTTGCGTAATCGCCTGATGCATATGAATCCACGTGCACCGATTCAGGGGATTTCAAAAGGGGTAGTGCCGTTAGACGCCGTGCTAGATCTCAAAGGCTTTAATCTGAACGCAAAGCTGGATATCGATCCACACTTCCTAGAACAAGAAGACCACGACCATGCCGACTGCGGTCACGACCATAGTCACGACACGCATGGCCATGACCATGCTCACGATCACCACGGTCATACTGGGCATACAGATCGCATTCAATCCTTTGTTTTTCGTAGTGACAAACCCTTTGATCATAAAAAATTAGAAGACTTTTTAGGCGGCATTTTGGAGGTCTTTGGCGAGAAGATGCTGCGCTACAAAGGGGTGCTCTACGTGAAGGGTAGCAACCGTAAAGTCGTGTTTCAAGGGGTGCATCAGATGATGGGTAGCGATTTGGCTGGTCCTTGGGGTGCGGAACCCAAAAAAACCCGTATGGTCTTCATAGGCATCGATTTACCTAAGGACACTTTATTAGCAGGGTTGGAAGGATGTTTGGCGGGCTAAATTTCTAGTACAATCCGCCGCCACAGGCAATATTGATAAAAGGTAGCAAAACTTTGGCAGAATGAGGCAATAATGCTTCAAACCCATAGAAAGAATGAGATGACGGTAAAAACACCTACAAAATCTACAACTACTGCTAAAGCCAGTAGTAAAGCAAGCAAAGACGCCATCACCACTGATGCTGAACTGCTCGCTATGTCCGAGAAGGACTATATGAACGCAGCTCAATTAGATTTTTTCCGTCAGAAGCTCACGACTCTAAAAAATGATATTTTGAAGAATGCCTCACAAACTACAGAGCATTTGCGTGAAAACATTTTGGTACCCGATCCTGCAGATCGCGCGACCATCGAAGAAGAGCATGCTTTAGAGTTGCGCACTCGCGACCGCGAACGCAAGCTATTGAAAAAAGTGGAACAAGCTCTTGCGCGCACTGAGTCTGGTGACTACGGCTGGTGTGAAGAGACCGGAGAGCCCATTGGCTTAAATCGTTTGATCGCACGCCCTACTGCGAACTTATCGCTTGAAGCCCAAGAGCGTCGTGAACTGCGTCAAAAACTATTTGGCGATTAACTTGCAAGAGACACTGGCTTCAATGACTAAAGCGCTTCCTCACCTTTCCGATATCCCGCCTCTATTGAAGGCAGAAATTCTGGCAGAAGCTTTGCCGTACATCCGGCAATATCATGGCAAAACGATCGTGATCAAGTATGGCGGAAACGCCATGGTGGAAGAGCGCCTCAAAGAAAGCTTTGCCCGTGACGTCATCTTGCTTAAGCTAGTAGGCATGAACCCAGTGGTAGTTCATGGTGGAGGTCCGCAAATTGACGAGGCCCTGAAAAAGATCGGCAAATCGGGAACTTTTATTCAAGGCATGCGCGTAACCGATGATGAAACCATGGAAGTGGTGGAGTGGGTTTTAGGCGGCGAAGTGCAGCAAGATATCGTGATGCTGATTAACCACTTTGGCGGTCAGGCAGTTGGCCTCACCGGTAAAGATGGTGGCTTGATTCATGCAAGAAAATTACTGATGCCCGATGATAAAAATCCAGGCGCAACTATTGATCTCGGGTTTGTTGGGGAAATAGAAGCCATTAATCCAGCGGTGGTTAAGGCTTTGCAGGATGATGCGTTTATTCCTGTGATCTCACCAATTGGCTTTAGCGCCGAAGGACAGGCTTACAACATCAATGCTGATTTAGTCGCAGGCAAGATGGCAGAAATTCTGCGCGCAGAGAAGTTAGTCATGATGACTAATATTCCAGGGGTGATGGACAAGAGCGGCAACTTGATTACCGATCTGACCGCCCGAGAAATTGATGAGCTGTTTGCTGACGGCACGATCTCTGGGGGGATGTTGCCTAAGATCTCCTCAGCGTTAGATGCGGCTAAGAGCGGTGTGAATTCAGTGCACATTATTGATGGCCGTATTGAGCATTCGCTACTCTTGGAAATTTTGACCGAACAGGCTTTTGGTACGATGATTCGTTCCAAATAAAACAAATGACTATGCGCGATTCTCAAGAGCCAGAAGATCAAGCAATGAGTGTTGCCGAAGAGGGCAAGACACGTAAACGTCCGCGCCCTGGTGAGCGTCGCTTACAAATATTGCAAGTGCTCGCAGAGATGCTGCAGAACCCCAAGGCGGAGCGTGTCACTACCGCAGCTTTAGCGGCAAAAATTCAGGTATCTGAGGCTGCCCTCTATCGTCATTTCGCTAGCAAAGCGCAGATGTTTGAGGGTTTGATTGCCTTTATAGAGCAAACGGTCTTTGGTTTGATTAATCAGATCAATCAAAAAGAAGAATCCGGTCTTGCGCAAGCGAAGGGCATATTGCAGATGCTGCTCTTCTTTGCTGAAAAAAATCCAGGCATGACCCGTGTTTTGCTGGGTGACGCTCTTTTGCAGGAAGACGATCGCTTGCAAGAGCGTATCACGCAGGTCTTAGATCGGGTGGAGTCTTCACTCAAGCAAGCTTTGCGTATTGCGCAAACTGAGCGCGGTAATTTAGCTCAACTTGGTCAAGATGAAGTAAGCATTCGTGCCGCTCTATTAATGAGCTTTGTTTTGGGTCGCTGGCATCGTTTTGCGCGAAGTGGATTCAAAAAATTGCCAACCGAAGCATCTGAAATTAGTTTGCGCATTCTTCTTTCAGAATGAGTGAGTTACACCTCTCTAGAAACACTATTCACTTTGCCGAGCCCTTGCCTTTGCAGAGTGGCGCCGTTCTGGCTGGCTACAATTTAGTTATTGAAACTTATGGCAAGCTCAATGCAGACAAAAGTAATGCTGTTTTAATTTGCCATGCACTAAATGCATCGCACCATGTTGCTGGCCCTGATCCAGAAAATGATGCAGACATAGGTTGGTGGGACAACATGATTGGCCCCGGAAAACCGGTAGACACAGACAAGTTTTTTGTTATTGGCTTAAATAATTTAGGCTCCTGCTTTGGGTCAACTGGCCCGATGAGTCTTAACCCCGCTACTGGCAAGCCATACGGCGCCGACTTCCCGGTAGTTACGGTTGAGGATTGGGTAAATACACAGGCGCGCTTGGCTGACAAATTAGGTATCCGTCGTTTTGCAGCTGTCATGGGCGGAAGTTTGGGAGGCATGCAGGCCTTAGCTTGGGCTATCCAGTTTCCCAAGCGCTTGGCGCATTGCGTAGTGATTGCCTCTACACCAAAACTCAGCGCCCAAAATATTGCCTTTAACGAGGTGGCGCGCAATGCCATTTTGTCGGATCCTGATTTCCATGGCGGTAATTTTTATGAATACGGAGTCATTCCTAAGCGTGGCCTAAGGCTAGCGCGCATGATCGGCCATATCACTTATTTATCGGATGCCGACATGGCAGAAAAGTTTGGGCGTGAATTACAAAGGCCGCATGGTGAGTCCAATGACTACCGCTTTAGCTTTGATGTGGAGTTTGAAGTAGAGAGCTATCTACGCTATCAAGGCGATAAGTTTTCTACCTACTTTGACGCCAATACCTATTTGCTAATTACTCGCGCCCTAGACTATTTTGATCCCTCGCGCCGTTATGGCGGCAGCTTAAATCGCACGCTTGCTGAGGTGCAAGCAAAATTCTTAGTGGTGAGCTTTTCTACTGACTGGCGTTTTCCACCCAATCGCAGTCGTGAAATTGTGGAGTCGTTATTGAGCAATCGGAGTGAAGTCAGTTACGCCGAGATTGATGCTCCTCATGGCCACGACGCTTTTTTACTGGATGACCCGCGTTATCACAACTTGATTCGCGCTTATTTTGGACAAATGCTGGAGGTTCAAACATGATGCGCGCAGACTTTAAGGCCATTGCCGATTGGATTGCTCCGCACAGCCAAGTTTTAGACTTAGGTTGTGGCGATGGTGGTTTTCTGGAATATCTGCATAAGCAAAAACCCGTCCATGCTTACGGCGTTGAAATCGATGATGGACAAGTTTTATCTTGTGTAGAAAAAGGCTTGAATGTCATTCAGCAAAACCTGGAGGGCGGTCTAGCGCTTTTTGAGGACGACAGTTTTGACACGGTTGTCCTGTCGCAAACCTTGCAGACCATCCATCAAACAGAGAAGATCTTGCGTGAGGTAGTTCGGGTTGGCAAGGAGTCGGTAGTGTCCTTTCCGAACTTTGGTCATTGGTCGCATCGCTTGGCTGTTGGATTGGGCCGGATGCCAGTATCAAAAAGCCTGCCCTATCAGTGGTACAACACTCCCAATGTGCGCGTCCTGACCGTGGCCGACTTTGAAAAATTAGCATCGACCTTGGGTCTTAAAATAGTGGATCAATGCATCTTGCATGAGGGTCGCCCCGTCACTCTAATGCCCAATCTATTCGGCAGCTTGGCGCTCTTTCGTATTCGACGTGCTTAATGCAATCCGGTCATGGCTAAACGATTTTCGGGTTTACCTCGAATGGCCTTGCCTGCGAATGCTGTTTCTAGGTTTCTCAGCAGGATTGCCTTTATTGCTTATTCTTGGCACGCTCAGCTTTTGGTTGCGTGAAGCGGGTATTGATCGCAGCACCATTGGGTACTTGACTTGGGTCGGTCTGATCTATGCCTTTAAATGGTTATGGGCGCCACTAGTTGATCGGTTGCCCATTCCCTTCTTTTCTAGATGGTTGGGTAGAAGGCGGAGTTGGTTATTGTTGGCCCAAGCACTCATCATTGCAGGTCTTTTGGGAATGTCTACCTTAGATCCTAAGGTATCTCTGAACGCAATTGTGTGGTGTGCTCTATTGGTTGCATTTGGTTCAGCTACGCAAGATATCGCTTTGGACGCCTTTCGGATTGAATCGGCTGATAGCCAGCGGCAGGCTGCCTTAGCGGCTACATATCAAACAGGTTATCGCTTTGCCTTGATCTGGGCGGGTGCAGGCGTGTTGTGGCTAGCGGCTAGAGCGCAGATAGATTCCGCTATCTACGATCCCGGCGCATGGCAATTTGCCTATCGGTGGATGGCTGCTTCGATTGGTATTGGTGTGCTCACCACTTTATTGAGCAAGGAGCCAATCCGCGTCGTAATACCAAGAGCGCGGAACGCAAAAGCCTGGCTACATCAAACCCTGATCGAACCCTTTGCCGACTTTATTCAGCGCTATCGCTGGCACGCTGTGGCTATTCTTGGCCTAATTGCCATCTACCGAATTAGTGATGTGGTGATGGGAATTATGGCCAATCCCTTTTATGTGGATATGGGTTACACCAAAGATGAAGTAGCTGCGGTTAGTAAAGTATTTGGGGTCATCATGACTTTAGTGGGTGCTTTTATTGGTGGAGTTTTCACTATGCGCTTTGGGGTGATGCGGGTTCTATTTTTGGGTGCTTTTTTATCTTCTGCGAGTAACTTATTGTTTGCTTGGTTAGCCACGCGGGGCCATGATTTGCAAGGACTCATCTGGGTGATTTCCGCAGATAACCTGAGCTCAGGGATTGCAAGCGCGGCCTTTATCGCGTTTCTGTCATCGCTTACGAACGTGAAATATTCGGCGACGCAATATGCTTTATTCAGCTCCATGATGCTCTTGCTGCCGAAGTGGCTGGCGGGATTTTCTGGGGTGTTCGTAGATTCTTTTGGTTACCAAGCCTTCTTCTTTGGCACCGCCATTATTGGCGCTCCAGTCTTAATACTCGTCTGGCTGGTGATTCACTTCAAGCTAGTCGAATTTAAGCGGCACGATGCCCAAGTAGAGTAAAAAGCCTAGAGCTGCCAGTCGTAGTCCACTGTCAAGGGCGCATGATCTGAAAAGCGCTCTGCCTTATACACTGACGTTTTTTGCGCACTCGCTGCAATCCCTTGTGTAGCAAGGTGATAATCAATGCGCCACCCCACGTTCTTGGCATAGGCCTGACCCCGATTGCTCCACCAGGTGTAGCAGGCGTCCGTTGCCTCTGGCTCTAACTGGCGATACACATCGACGTATCCAACTTGATCGAATAGCTTAGTAAGCCACGCTCGCTCTTCTGGCAAGAAGCCAGAGTTCTTGAGGTTGCCTTTCCAGTTCTTGAGATCCATCTCGTGGTGGGCGATATTGACATCACCACAGAGCACTATTTCACGACCAGACTTTTTAAGCTCAATTAAGTGGGGCAAGAAAGAGTCGAGATAGCGGTATTTCGCTTCCTGGCGCTCAGGTGAGCTAGACCCAGAGGGCATGTATACCGAAAGAATAGAGAGCCTTTTAAAACGCACCTCAACATATCGCCCCTCAGCATCAAACTTAGCATTGCCATAGCCGTAAAGCACTTCATCGGGTTGGTGGGGGGTATAAATCCCGCAGCCGCTATAACCTTTTTTCTCAGCATGATGAAAGTAGGCATTCAAGCCATCTGGATGAAGAATGGCATCCTCCAAGTCGTCTTTCTGCGCCTTTAATTCTTGCATGCAAACAAAGTCAGGCTTTTGCTGAACTACCCAAGGTAGAAAGCCTTTTTTGACTGCGGAGCGAATACCGTTGAGGTTGGCAGAAATGATGCGTAACATGGAGGCCTATGAGCTCAAAAAATTCTAATCAAGATAACTTCATTCAATTCGCCTTAGAGGCAAATGTTTTGTCATTTGGGGAGTTTAAAACCAAAGCAGGACGTCTCTCACCTTATTTTTTTAATGCGGGTGGATTTAATGATGGCGCACGTTTACGTGCCTTAGGAAGCTACTACGCGAAAGCCTTGCAGCAGTCCAAAGTGGCTTTCGATATGTTGTATGGACCAGCCTATAAAGGCATCACGCTTGCGGCCGCCACTGCCATTGCTTTGGTTGATGAGGGGCGTAATGTTCCATATGCCTACAACCGGAAGGAAGCAAAAGATCACGGTGAGGGCGGCTCATTGGTGGGCGCACCCGTTAAAGGCAAGGTTGTGATTGTGGACGATGTGATCTCCGCCGGGACGTCGGTAAGAGAGTCAGTCAATCTGATTCGGGCGGCTGGCGCTGAGCCCGTCGCCGTTTTAATTGCCCTAGATCGTATGGAAAAGTCAGGTACTGCTGTTGACATTGGCGAGAAGTCTGCGGTACAGGCTGTCGAAGAGGAGCTGGGCTTACCCGTGATCGCTATTGCCAATTTAACCGACTTAATGTCTTTTTTAACTGCGTCGAGTGATGCACAGCTAAATCAATATTTGCCAGCAGTGCGGGCTTACCGAGAAAAGTACGGCATTTAGATCGAGGAAGACTTTAGCGATTTACTTTAAATCGCTACCTCGCCCTCAAAGACGGTCATGGCGGGACCAGTCATGATGACGGGCTGGGCCACGCCACCCCAAGCAACGAGTAAATCACCACCCCGAGTATGAACCGTGACTGGAGAGTCCAACAAGCCTCGACGAATGCCTGAGACTACCGCAGCACAAGCACCAGTGCCGCAGGCTAGGGTCTCACCCGCTCCTCGCTCAAAGACCCTTAAATGGATCTCATGGCGATTGAGTATTTGCATATATCCCGCATTGACTCGGTTTGGAAAGGCGCCATGCTTTTCTATCGAAGGCCCCTCTTCCAAAACGGGCGCGCTATTGATATCGCCGACTACCTGAACCGCATGCGGGTTACCCATCGACACAACCCCAACCCAACTATCGTGTGTGGCTGGCGTTGTCAAAGGTAAGGCATACAAGGTCTCATGAAATTCTTGCAGGGTATGAAGTCCTGCGGCATTAAATGGAATGAAGTCATGCTCAAAGATAGGTGCGCCCATATCCACCTCTACTTGACCATCGGGGTGTGACTTGAGGGTCAGCACGGTATGAGCCACCTCCACGCGAAGGGGGTTCTTAGAAGAGAGCCCTTGATCTTGTATGAAGCGCACAAAGCAACGCGAACCGTTGCCGCATTGCTCTACTTCGCCACCATCCGCATTAAAAATACGATACCGAAAATCAGCATCAGGTCGAGTGGCTTTTTCAACTATCAAAATTTGATCTGCGCCAACGCCTAACTGTCGGTGCGCTAACTTTCGCCATTGGTCGGGTGTGATGTTGGCAAGATCCTGATCAATTCCATTGAGCACAATGAAATCATTTCCAGCCCCGTGCATTTTGGTAAAGCGGAGTTTGCGGGAGGCTGTGTCCGAGGTTGGGTATAAAGTTGCGCTCACATGAGGTCCGATAAGTCAGGTTTTTTGATAGATGCTAGGCTCGCCAGGGGGCCGGTGTTTAAAGCGTTTATGTACCCAATAGTACTCCGCTGGTCTTTCGCGAACAAGGTCCTCAATGACTCGATTTAAACGCGCAGTGTCTTCTTCGACGCTATCGCTTGGGAAGTTTGGCAGAGGCGCGGTGATATTGCAGGTATAGCCGCGCAGATCCGGGTTGAGGGTGGTTGTCATGAGGCAGACTTCCGCCCCACTCATTTTGGCCAAACGAGACACTGAGGTAATGGTGCTTGTTTGAATGCCAAAGAAAGGCACAAAGATTGAATCGCGCGGTCCCAAATCAATATCAGGAGCAATGAAGATGAAATTCCCTGTTTGGATTTCTCGAATCAGGTCGCGTAGACGACTCTGCCTTTCGATGGATTTACCGCCAAAGCGATTACGCCACTCAATCATCTTTTGGTTGAAGAAGGGATTCTTCATGTTTTGATACAGGCCTGCACCTCGGGGCCAATCATGTTGACTGGCGAGAGCGGAGAGGGCCATAAAGCCACCCTCGAGCCCAACAAAATGAGGATTGATGAGGAGTCGCGGCTTGCGATCACCCAAAGTAATGGCCGACTTGATGGTGACAATATCCGTAATTTGTTTGCCACTACCCAACCAGATGCGACTTCTTTCCAAAACACTGCGACCAAATAACTTCCAATGCTGGAGTGCAAGATCGTCAATCTCTGTTTCGTTTAGGTTGGGAAAGCACAGGCGCAAATTGACTTTGACAACGCGGGCACGCTCATTGGGAATATGCGCAGCTAACCAACCCAAGCCATAGCCCATTTGCACCGTCATTGAGTAAGGCAAAAAAGCAAATAGACGCAGTAATTTAAGCGACAGGAAATTCAAGATGTTTTGTAAGTAAGTCATCGTGACCGTCTTATCAGTGGATGGCTTGTTCAGTCTCGGGCGGCAATTCTGCGCCAGCCGGATGTTTGTAGCGGTTGTACGCCCAAATAAACTGATTGGGCGCAATCAAAATGGCATTTTGGATGGCGATGTTCAGTTCGGTTGCCGCCGAAACTGAATCTTCAGGGAGTGGCGCCAAGCGAGTTGCTTGCATGAGCCATCCTTGACCAAGCGCCTTGCGTTTAGCAGTAAACATGACGATCGGGGTGTTGTTGCGATTGGCTAGACGGGCTGGCAAAGGAGTTGTGTAAGCAGGACGCCCAAAAAAGGGCACCCAAACCCCTTCACCGCCACTTGGAACTTGATCCGGCAGAATGCCTATGGCTTCCCCACGGGTGAGGGCGCGCGTCATTTGGCGCACCCCATGTAGATTCGTGGGCACAAAATGCATATTGGGATAAGAGCGACCCTCTTCCACTACCTCGTTAAGCCATTCTTGACGTGAGGGCCGATACAAAATAGTCGCTGGAAAATGTTGAGCTAGGACGCGGGGAATAATCTCGAAGCCACCAAGGTGGGGAGTCAACATGACTAAACCATGTCCCTCGCTAATAGCTGACTCCACTACGTCCCAATCTTGCACTTCGACCAACTTCAGGGCTTTTTGGGGATTACGCCAAATCCATAAGCTATCCGAAAACAGCATTCCAGAGGCCTTGACGGCAGTCCAAAGCGCTATTGGCAGGTGACGCGCCTGCATGACGGCCTCATATTGGGGGCGAAAAAGGGCGCGGTATTGCTGGGAGCCCGCATAAGCCAACATGCCTAAGGCAGCACCTATTATTTGGGTAAAACCAAGTGGGCAGGCGGCAATGAGCTTTAGGCCGATCTGAAGTAGGAATTTTCTCACCCTTCTATGATATTCAATGCTGAAGCAAGACCCTACTTCTTTATCAATTTGATGGCCTTCTTACTTTTGAGATAGAATGAATTCATCGCTGAGTTAAGGCAACTTGCAGGGCGATTCATAAATTCTGCTAAAGCGTCGCCGTTGTGGTTCCTGGCACGTCGAGTTGTCCATTAGATCGTGTTAATTTTCTTAAGGAATATGCAATGGCAAATGATTACTTCTTCACCTCAGAATCCGTCTCTGAAGGTCACCCAGACAAAGTTTCCGACCAAATCTCCGATGCCATCTTAGATGCCATTTTGGAGCAGGACCCCACTGCACGGGTCGCTGCAGAAACTCTGTGTAATACCGGATTAGTCGTTCTCGCCGGCGAAATTACCACCAATGCGAACGTAGACTACATCCAGATCGCCCGAAATACCTTGCGTGAAATCGGCTATGACAACACCGCATACGGCATTGACCATAAAGGTTGTGCTGTATTAGTGGCTTATGACAAACAGAGTCCTGACATTGCACAGGGTGTAGATCAGGCGCATGACGATGGCCTTGACCAAGGTGCTGGCGATCAGGGTCTGATGTTTGGCTATGCTTGTGATGAGACTACTGAGCTCATGCCCATGCCGATTCATTTGGCGCACCGTTTAGTGGAACGTCAGTCCCACTTACGTCGTGATGGCCGTTTAAATTGGTTGCGTCCTGACGCTAAGTCTCAAGTAACACTGCGCTATGTCGATGGCAAGCCTGATTCGATTGATACCGTCGTGTTATCCACTCAGCACGATGAAGAAATTTCGCTCGAGAAATTGCGCGAAGCGGTGATCGAAGAAATCATTAAACCGGTATTGCCTAAGCATCTCATTAAAGGCGCGATTAAATTCTTGGTCAATCCAACAGGCCGATTTGTGATCGGTGGCCCACAGGGTGACTGCGGTTTAACCGGGCGCAAAATTATTGTTGATACCTATGGTGGTGCAGCGCCCCATGGTGGTGGCGCTTTTTCCGGAAAAGATCCTTCCAAGGTGGATCGCTCAGCAGCCTATGCTGGCCGCTATGTTGCCAAGAACATCGTTGCCGCTGGTTTAGCGAGTAAGTGCTTGATTCAGATCTCTTACGCAATTGGCGTTGCTAAGCCCACATCCGTGATGGTGAGTACTTTTGGTACTGGCAAGATTGCCGATGAAAAGATCGCCCAATTGGTTTCTGAGCACTTTGACTTGCGCCCCAAGGGCATTGTGAAAATGCTGAACCTCTTGCGTCCAATTTATCGCAAAACCGCTGCATACGGCCATTTTGGTCGTGAAGAGCCTGAATTCACTTGGGAGCAGTGTGATAAAGCGCCTGCATTACGTGCAGCAGCTGGCCTATCAGCCTAATAAGTGGTGATAGTTAAGTAGTAATACAGTCGAACATGGCGAAATTGATTACAATTTCGCCATGCCTTCAAGGAGCGTTGCAAGGAATACTGCGAACCAGTGTTTCCCCAGGCTTGAAGGGAGTGAGTCCTTAGTAACCCGAGGACCTGCTAATTGCAACCGCGCTCGCTAACCCATGATTCAATGGCTAGCGAGTATCTACTCCAGCGTTGAATCGTATTTAGCTGGAGCTTTCATGAGCACTGTTACAGATTTAAACGAATTCGTTGCAACGCGTTGCGCGATTGCAGATATTTCCTTATCGGATTTTGGCCGCAAAGAAATTGCGATTGCCGAAACTGAGATGCCTGGCCTGATAGCAATTCGTGATGAATTCGCAACGCAACAACCCTTGCGTGGGGCGCGCATCACTGGCTCCTTGCACATGACCATTCAAACAGCGGTATTGATTGAAACGCTCGAAGCCTTGGGTGCAGAAGTGCAATGGGCTTCCTGTAATATTTTCTCCACTCAGGATCATGCCGCCGCAGCCATTGCTGCCAACGGTACCCCCGTGTTTGCGATTAAAGGTGAGACCCTCGAGCAGTATTGGGATTACACGCACCGCATCTTCGAGTGGGCGGATGGCGGTTACACCAATATGATTTTGGATGATGGTGGCGACGCAACTTTGTTGCTACACCTAGGTGCCCGTGCTGAAAAAGATCAAGCTTGCATCAGCCACCCTAGTAGCGAAGAAGAAACAATCTTGTTTGCCGCTATCAAGAACAAGCTGGCCATTGACCCTACTTGGTACTCAACGCGCTTAGCTAAAGTTAAAGGCGTCACCGAAGAAACTACTACTGGCGTACATCGCCTCTATCAAATGTTTGCTAAGGGCGAATTGATGTTCCCAGCAATCAACGTAAATGACTCCGTGACTAAGAGTAAGTTCGACAATCTCTATGGTTGCCGCGAATCTTTAGTTGACGCAATCAAGCGTGCAACGGATGTCATGGTGGCTGGTAAGGTTGCTGTGGTCTGTGGTTACGGCGATGTGGGTAAAGGCTCAGCGCAAGCCTTGCGTGCTTTGTCAGCACAAGTATGGGTGACCGAAGTCGATCCTATTTGCGCTTTGCAAGCAGCTATGGAAGGCTATCGCGTTGTAACCATGGATTACGCTGCTGATAAAGCCGATATCTTTGTTTCCGCGACCGGTAACTACCATGTGATTACCCATGACCATATGGTGAAGATGAAGAACCAAGCCATCGTTTGTAACATTGGCCACTTTGATAATGAAATCGATATTGCTGGTATTGAAAAATACCGTTGGGAAGAAATCAAGCCCCAAGTTGACCATGTGATTTTCCCTGCGAGCAATGGCTTGCCAGAGAGACGCATCATCATTTTGGCAAAAGGCCGTTTAGTAAATCTGGGCTGTGGTACTGGACACCCTTCTTACGTCATGAGCTCCTCTTTTGCAAACCAAGTGATTGCACAGATTGAATTGTGGAATGCGGTAGGGACTGATAAATACCCAGTCGGCGTCTACACCTTGCCTAAGCACTTAGATGAAAAAGTGGCGCGTTTACAGCTCAAAACTCTCAATGCGCAATTAACGGTTTTATCTGACCAGCAGGCCACCTACATTGGTGTAACAAAGGAAGGTCCATACAAGACCGACCACTATCGTTATTAATCAGAAAGTAGACAGGCCCAAGATCATGGAATTAAGTATTGAATTCTTCCCTCCAAAAACACCAGAGGGAGAAAACAAGTTACGGCTGGTGCGCGAGCGTTTGAGTGAGGAACTCAAGCCCGCGTTTTATTCCGTGACCTTTGGGGCTGGCGGCTCTACGCAGTCAGGGACATTAAAGGTAGTGAGTGATATTCACGCTGCTGGCGCAAGCGTAGCGCCCCATTTATCTTGTGTTGGCAGTTCGCGCGATAGCGTGCGCGAGATGCTCAAGCAGTATCAAGCTTTAGGCATTAAGCGTATTGTCGCTTTACGCGGTGACCTGCCATCTGGTATGGGGCAGTACGGTGAGTTCCATCACGCTAATGAATTAGTGGAATTTATTCGTCTCGAGACAGGCGACTGGTTTCATATTGATGTTGCAGCTTATCCAGAAAGTCACCCGCAAGCAAAGTCACCAGCGAGTGATATTGGCTTCTTTGTACAAAAAATGAAAGCGGGCGCGAATTCCGCGGTGACCCAGTATTTTTATAACAGCGATGCTTACTTCCGTTTTGTGGATGAGGCATACGACTTAGGAGTTACCCAGCCAATCATCCCTGGGATCATGCCGATTACCAATAGTACGCAACTGCTGCGTTTTTCAGATGCCTGCGGCGCTGAAATTCCTCGTTGGATTCGTTTGCGTTTGCAATCCTATGGTGATGACACTGCTTCTATCCGCGCTTTTGGCGAAGAGGTGGTAACTGACTTGTGCGACCAACTATTGTCTGTTGGCGCGCCCGGTATCCATTTTTACTCCCTCAATCAAGCGGATGCCGTTCTTGGCATCACCGAGAATCTGAATTTACCGAGCTGAGTTGTGGATGCCTGATTCGGTCAGCATGATGTCCAGAGGTTCATCATGCGTTTGACTTTGCCATTGGGCATCATTGAGTTTTTGCCAATCAAAACCAATACCCACGCAGAGTAAGTCTGGTTTAGCCTGTCTTAATTGGGCTAAGGTGCGGTCAAAGTAGCCACCACCGTAGCCAAGGCGCCAAAAATAGTGCCTAGTTGCACTCATCGATTCAGACCAGCCTACGCAAGGAATCAAAATACAGTCTGGCGCGATTTGAGCCCTACGCGGATTATTGGGATCAGGCTCGGGTACGCCGTGCTGACTAGGAATTAAGGTGTCACCCTCTTGCCAAGCATAAAAATCTAAATGTTTGTCTGGGCGTGCAAAAGGTAAGCAGAGCCGTCGCGCTTTATCCTCCTCGACCCAAGTGAGCAAAGAACCGCGCAGATCAACTTCATCTTGAATTGGCCAATATAGGGCGATAGATCCTAAGCGAGAGGCGTTCTTTTGGAGAAAGTCCTGCAAATGAGAGAGCAGGGCGGTCTTTAAGGGCACATCGTCGCCGCAAGCCGCAAAGCTTTTTCTTTGCGCCAATAAGTCTTGACGGAGGGTTTTTACAGAATTGCCGTGCATAACCGACATTATCAGGCGAAAATTGAGAAATGAAGTCATTGCTGAAGCACAGTCTTCGGAGCAATAAAGAAGTACCATTTTTAATGATTTAAATAAGGCTGGAAATTGAAAAAGAAGTTTGGAACGCGAAAAAGCACATATCCGCTTTGCTTCGGAGCGCTGCTCTTGGCTTTTGCTATGGGCAGCCCGAGCCAGGCAGCTGACGCCGTTAAGAAATCGAGTCAAGCCAAGTCGTATGTAAATAAGGTAACAGCAGCGGATCTTACCGATAGCGACCGAACTTTCATGGAATTACGTGAAGCCGCTAAAAAGAATGACGTACCGCGCACCCAACAACTTGCAGCTAGCTTAGTGAACTACCCATACGACGATTACGTTGCCTACTTTCGCATCAAGCCACAGTTATTTGATAGTGCTGGAGGCGCTCGTGCAGACACCATTGCAGATTCTCAAGTTCTGGCTTTTTTAAATCAATATCAAGGCAGCGCTCTCGCTGATCGGATGCGGAACGATTGGTTATTGGTTTTGGGTAAGCGTAAGGACTGGGCCCGCTTTGACGCCGAATACCCTAAGTTTGTATTGGACGATGACACCCAAGTAAAGTGCTACGCCCTGCAAGCAAAATTAGCACAGGGAGAAAACCCAACGAAAGTGGGAATAGACGCCCGTGCCGTGCTGACCGATCCGCGTTATTACGGACAGGCCTGTCAAGAGCTTGTGCCCGCTTTAGCGGGGGCTGGTGGACTCAGCCCAAGTGAAGCCAAGGCTTTGGGCCGAGCAGCCAGTGAAATGGGTTTTGACACTATGGCGCGCCGTGTAGGTGGAGAAGATCCGATTGCGGATATCGTGAAAGCTGCCAAAGCCGACCCAGCAAAAACTTATAAAGAGTTTTCACGCAATGCCGCGCGTTACAGCAAAGAGAACCAAGCGGTTGCTTGGGGAGTCATTGGCCAGTTTTTGGCAAAATCATTGGATTCAAATGCGGATGATGCCTATCGTTTGCAACAAGAGTTGGGTTACAACGAGCTTTTATCCACCGAAAGTCAAGAGTGGAAAGTGCGCGCTGGTTTGCGAGCAAAAGATTGGACCTTAGTGAAAGGTGGAATTGAGGGTATGAACCCAGCTGTGCGGACTAAAGACCCCGCATGGACCTATTGGTACGGACGCGCTCTAGCAGTGAGCGGTCAAAATGACAAAGCGCGCGAAAATTTTGAGCTGATTGCAGACCAGTTCAACTTCTATGGACAACTAGCGCGTGAAGAGCTGGGTAAAAGCAATCACGCGCCTGCTAAAACTAAAGTGACAGATCAAGAAATCGATGCGATGGCCACGCGCAAGGGCTTTGTCAGGGGTGAGCGCTTATATGCCATGAATCTGCGCTTTGAAGGCAATCGTGAATGGAATTGGGAATTGCGCAATATGAGTGATAAGCAGTTGCTCGCTTCGGCCGAATATGCCAAACGGATTAGTCTGTATGACCGCGTAGTGAATACTGCGGATCGAACTAAGCAAGAGCATGACTTTAGTTTGCGTTATCCAACGCCTTACCGAGATGAACTGTCCCCGATTGCCAAGCAAATAGATTTGAACTTAGCTTGGACCTACGGATTGATTCGTCAAGAATCTCGCTTCATCATGAACGCCTCCTCTTCAGTCGGTGCCTCTGGATTAATGCAGGTGATGCCGAATACTGCCAAGTATGTTGCAAAGAAAATTGGTATGACTTCTTACACCAACGAGCGTTTGAGTGATACTGGTACGAATCTGACTTTGGGAAGCAACTATCTCAATATGGTTCTTGGCGATTTAGATGGTTCATGGGTGTTGGCATCGGCCGCCTATAACGCGGGCCCGTCTCGATCAAAAGCCTGGCGTGAAAAACTCACCAGCCCCACTGAGGGCGCCATCTTTGTTGAAACCATTCCATTTAATGAGACACGCACTTACGTGAAGAATGTCTTAGCCAACGCGACTTATTATTCAGCGGTAATGAACGGCCAAGTGCAATCTTTAAAGCAGCGCTTAGGCGTCATTGCTCCTAAAGTAGCCTCTCAATCAGAATTACCCTAAGCACTTCTCACCATTGGAACTCTATGAAATATGACATCTTATTGATCGGCGGCAATGGCTTTGTTGGTAGAGTCCTAGCCGCCCAATTACAGGCCGCAGGATATTCCGTATTAATGCCAACCCGTCACATGGCCAGTGCGCGTGAATTACGGATGTTGCCAAAGATTCATCTTGAAGAGGCAGATGTACAAGAGTTCGATGATTTACAAAAACTGTGCGCTCGGATCAAGCCAAGTGGGGCAGTCATTAACTTGGTCGGAATGTTGCATGACAAACCGGGTGAGCCCTATGGCTCAGGATTTAAAGCCGCTCATGTAGATTTACCTAAAAATATTATTACCGCAATGCAATTGGCCGGCCTCAAGCGCTACCTTCATATGAGTGCCTTAGGCGCAGACTCGCATGGACCTTCTATGTATCAGCGAAGCAAGGGCGATGGTGCGGCTGCAGTGGTGGCCAGCAATTTAGATTGGACTATTTTTAGGCCTTCCGTAGTATTTGGAGCGCAAGATCAATTCATTAACCTTTTCGCCAAGCTCACCAAGTTTTTACCAGTTATGCCTTTGGCACATTCAGGAGCGCAGTTTCAGCCGGTGAGCGTCGATGATGTAGCCAGTGCGTTTACTAAGTCACTCAAGATGCCAAATACGATTCATCAGTCATATGATTTGGTTGGTCCTACCGTTTACACCATGAAACAGATTGTGGAGTTTGCGGCTAAGAAGGTGCATAGTAAGTGCGTGATTATTCCTGTGCCTGATTTTGTAGGCTATTTGCAAGCCCTTGCTTTTGAATATCTACCGCTGCCTACTTTAATGTCGCGGGACAATATCGACTCAATGAAGTCGCCTAATATTTTGCCGCTCAATGGCCAAGATGCCCTTACTGATGTGTTCGGGATCAGTCGACGCACACTTGAAGGCATGAAATAAGCCAATGAAAATCTATGCTGTAGGCGGAGCCATACGAGATACTCTGATGGCTTTGCCTGTGCACGATGTGGATTATGTCGTCGTGGGTGCTAGCGTCGATGAGATGCTTGCACTAGGATTTCGCCCAGTTGGAAAAGATTTCCCCGTTTTTTTGCATCCAGATACTCAGGCTGAGTATGCCTTGGCACGCACGGAGCGTAAGACCGGCGTAGGGTACAGGGGCTTCATGTTCTATGCTGACCCCACGGTGACTTTAGAAGAAGATTTGGAGCGCCGCGATTTGACGATTAACGCCATGGCGCAAGAAGTAGATGCCAATGGTCAGTGGTTCGGCCCGATTATCGATCCTTACAATGGTCAAGAAGATTTAGCTAAAAAAGTATTTCGTCATGTCTCGGATGCGTTTGCAGAGGACCCTCTCCGCCTATTGCGGATCGCCCGTTTCGCTGCGCGCTTTCCTGAATTTATTGTTGCAGCAGAAACATTAGATGCTCTAAAGGCCATTGTGCATTCAGGCGAGTTAGCAGCCTTATCCCCTGAGCGAGTTTGGCAAGAGTTGGCTAGGGGCTTTATTGCTGACAAGCCAATGCGTATGTTTCAAGTGTTACTCGATACGGGAGCAGCAAAAGCACTCTTGCCTGAAGCTTTAGTGAACGAACTGGTAGAAGAGTCTTATCGTGAAGAATTGATCGCATACCTGCATGCAAGTGATGTGCGTCTTGAAAATCGCTGCGCAGTCGTGTTGATGCATTTGCCTGCACAGGAGATTCGTGACTGGTCTGAGCAGGTGCGCATGCCTCATGAGGTGCGGGACTTCTGTGAAATTTTCAGCACCTTGCATCAACTAACCATGCAGCATAAAGATGGGGCCTATCAAGCAAATGGGGTTTTGACTTGGTTTAATCGCGCCGATGTTTGGCGTAAACCAGAGCGTGCTCAAGCTTTAATGAAGTTGGCGCAGAGCATAGGCGTTCAAGTCAGCCGTTTAAACGAGGCGATGTTGGCTGCTCAACAACTTAATCCAGCTGAAATCATTGTGAGACTTTCAGAAGTCGATCGCTTGAACGGCGAGCGGATTAAGAGTGCTGTTGAAGAAGCGCGCTTGTTGGCAATTGCTACAGCTCTCTAGCGCGCTCTAAATTACAGTCGGTTCCTGCCCCTGAGTCCCGGCAAATCTTCTAATCTGTAATCGGGTAATAAAGTCTGCAATTTCTTTGAGAAAGCGAAGGCTTTAAAGAGTTCGCCCATCTCAGCTTCAGACAATAGTTTTTGCAGAGCATTCGAGATGGGCAAAAATATTTCTGGCTTAGTAGGGTCTCCTATTTCCAAGGCGATATCGCCAATACCCGCATCTAGCAAATAGGCTGCTTGATTAGTGAGAAAAACATCATCTACGTTTTCTGCCAGCGCATTACGAGCCAGTTGCAGCCACTCCACGTGGGTCGTTAAATCACACAGACCCGGTAAATGAAAGGGGTCTTGAATAGCATGGTGGCGATGATGCGCCATTAAAGTCCCCGCCAGTCTTTGCGGATGGTAATACTCGTTTTCTGGAAACCCATAATCAAAGGTCAGAAATAAGCCGGTGTCCAATTGTTGTGCCACATGACGGATCCACGCGTTGGCTTGTAAATGGAGTTCAGTCACATAGCCCTCTGAAAAGTGACTGGTAAGCAAGGCCTCGGGTAGTAAATCTTGCTCAACAGGTTGCCCACTTTTCCAAAGGAATTGATCATTTGCAAATGTGACCCCGTACCAATACCAAAAACCATTCTGATAGATGATGGCCTCACAAGGGATGGCATCAATCACCTCGTTTGCCAAAATAATGCCTTGATAGTCTTTTGGTAGCGCAGTTAACCAAGTGCATTGTGTTGGGAGTGCTTTTTCAGTGAGCAGCTGGCTGAGTCGCTTTTCTTGTTTTTGCGCAAGATCGGGAGAGATTTCAATGATGTCGTAACGATCTAGCCCAAAATCAAGCTCAGCAAGACGGCTTAGGATGGATTGCGCTAGTTTTCCAGTGCCAGCACCAAACTCCAGAATTTGTGTGGGTAGGCCTCTAGCCTTCAAGCCCTCCAATATGGGTAGCAAGGTAGTGACAATAGTTGCACCAAAAAGCGGTGAAAGCTCAGGCGCTGTAGTGAAATCTCCGCCTGCCCCTAATTTATGGGCTCCCGCGCTGTAGTAACCGAAGCCAGGCTCATATAAGGCCATCTCCATATAGCGGGAAAAGGGGATCCAACCGCCCCGAGAATCAATTTCATGGGCAATTTTTGTACTAAGGAGCTGGCTGTGCTCCATTTCTGCGCTGGTCAAGGTAATATCCATAGTCGCTAGTCTAAGAGAATTTAAGTGAACCCCAGTTCAATACCTACCGCGCAGCAAAAGAAAGCAGTCTTAGTGACTGGCGCAGCAAAGCGCCTGGGTCGCGAAATCGCCTTAGCTTTTGCTAGACAAGGCTGGGATGTAGCCGTCCATTATGGCCAATCTGCTAGAGAAGCGTTTGCCACTGTGGAAGAGATTCGAGAATTAGGGTCGAATGCGCAGGCTTTTCAGGCTGACTTGGGGCAGGAGGCAGAGGTGAAGCGCCTATTTAGCGACGTGGTGAACACCTTTGACAACCTGCATTGCGTTATTAACAGCGCCTCCATCTTTGAGTATGACCGCGCCAATTCTCCCACTCCATTAAGTTTTCCAAGCTTGCAAGAGCATATGCAGGTGAATGTCGCCGCTCCTATTTTGCTTTCTCAGTTGATGTTCGATTGGTGTAAATCTCAAGACAATCCGCTGGCAGTGGTCCCCGAGATTATTCCCTCCGTGATTCACTTGCTAGATCAAAAGTTAATTAATCCTAATCCGGATTATTTGTCATACACCTTATCTAAGAGCGCGCTACTTGCTTCGGTGGAGTTGCTGGCAATGGACTGTGCTCCCCACCTGCGCGTAGTCGGTTTGGCTCCCGGCATTTCTCTGCCATCGGGCGATCAAACTGAAACTGGTTTTGCGCAGGCTCATCAAATGACGCCTTTACGAAAATCTTCCACTCCAAATGACATCGCGTCAGCCGCACTCTTTTTGGCTAATGCGACTGCTATTACCGGTACAACTCTCTACGTAGACGGTGGCCAACATTTGCTGCCATCGACTCGTGATGTGATGTTTAAAACAAATTAATACACTATTAAAAAATAATAAAGAGAACCTGCATGCATACAATCTTGACTCATCCTGCTTTAGTTGATTGTCGCCGTCTCTTTCTGCGTGACTATGAAATTTATATCAATATCGGTGTCCATGATTTTGAAAAACTCGCAGAACAGCGCGTTACCTTGAATGTCGATTTATATATTCCGCTTTCGATGAGCACTCCCTCCATGGATCAATTAAACGAAGTAGTGGACTACGACTTCATGCGCGAGACCATCAAGACTATTGCCTCGCAGGGCCATATCCAATTGCAAGAAACCTTTTGTGATGACATTCTTGCGGCCATGTTGAAGCATCCCAAGGTTCTGGCTGCGCGCGTAAGCACCGCTAAACCCGATGTCTATCCAGATTGTCATTCTGTCGGCGTCGAAGTCTTTCGCATGAAGCCACAATAACGAACGGTGAAGAGAAGAGAATCGATAGAGGCATGAGCAATACGCGTAAACTTATTTTTGAAGAAAACAAGCTCGAGAAAAAACTCTGCCGCTTAGTTGGCCAAGCTATTGGCGATTTCAACATGATTGAAAATGGCGACAAGGTCATGGTCTGTGTTTCTGGTGGCAAAGATAGTTACGCCATGCTCGATGTCTTATTAAAACTGCGCGAGCGTGCCCCCATTGATTTTGAAATCATTGCGGTTAATCTCGATCAAAAGCAACCAGAGTTTCCTGCGGAGATATTGCCAAACTATCTCAGTAGTTTAGGCGTGCCGTATCACATAGAAACCCAAGATACCTATAGCATCGTCAAGCGAGTGATTCCTGAAGGGAAAACAACTTGTGGTCTGTGCTCGCGTTTACGTCGAGGAATTTTGTATCGTGTCGCCGATGAATTGGGCGCTACCAAGATTGCCTTAGGTCATCATCGTGATGACATCCTTGAGACTTTATTGCTGAATATGTTCTTTGCGGGCAAGCTTAAGGGAATGCCCCCTAAGCTACGCTCAGATGATGGCAAGCATATGGTGATTCGTCCCCTAGCTTACGTACCGGAAAAGTTGCTGGAGCGGTATTCAAGTGATATGAACTTCCCTATCATTCCTTGCAATTTATGTGGCAGTCAGCCCAATTTGCAAAGGGGTGCCATGAAAGAAATGTTACGTGATTGGGAAAAGAAATTTCCTGGTAGGGTGGAGAATCTATTTCGCTCAATGCACCATATCGTGCCCTCCCATTTAATGGATAGAGAGGCTTTTGATTTCCAAAACCTAGAGGTCTCCACAGCTTTATCTGGAATTGCTGCTCGAGCTGGTGGCGATAAGGGTATCGACGAAAAAGAATTCGATGAATTAGTCTCCGGAACCCTTATTCAGGGTGCTTATAATATTTCCTTATGAATATTGTCATTTTGGCTGCCGGGCAAGGAAAGCGGATGAAGTCCGCCCTCCCCAAAGTATTACAAACCTTGGCAGGAAAACCTTTGCTTTCCCATGTATTGAGTACGGCTTTATCTTTACAGGGTAAGCAAACGAGCTCTGGCCCGATTGTGGTTATCGGTCATGGTGCGGCAGAGGTCAAGGCATTTCTTGAGGCGGCTGGTCAAGCTGATCCCGCTTTTGCAAGTGTCAAGACCGTACTGCAAGCTGAGCAAAAAGGGACTGGGCATGCCTTATTGCAAGCCCTGACTAAGTTAGACGTTAATGTGCCAACGTTAGTGCTCTACGGCGACGTACCCTTGACTGCTAAAAAGACACTCAGCAAATTGGCTAAATTAGCTGATGGTGCACGCGGACAAGATTCCGCCTTGGCCTTGCTCACACAGAACTTAAATGATCCCACTGGGTATGGCCGCATCATCAGAGGTGGAGATGGGTCGGTGCTGGAGATCGTTGAAGAGAAGGATGCAACGGCAGAGCAGAAGCGGATACTAGAAATTAACACCGGCATCATGGTATTGCCGACCGGCTCGCTCAAGAAATGGCTAAAAGCCTTAGGTGCAAGCAATGCCCAAGGTGAGTACTACTTGACGGATGTGATTGCCATGGCAGCAAAGGACGGCGTACCGATTCGGACGACTCAAGCCGATGCCGCATTTGAAACAGTAGGTGTGAACAGCCGCGATCAACTGGCGGCATTAGAACGAGTGCATCAACTGAACCTAGCGCAACAACTGATGGATAGTGGTGTAGCACTAGCAGATCCCGCGCGGATAGATGTCCGTGGCAGTTTGGAATGCGGTACGGACGTTTCTATCGACGTAGGTTGTATTTTTGAGGGGCGCGTTACCTTGGCCTCAGGAACAAAGATTGGTCCTTACTGTGTCATCCGCAATAGCGTGATTGATAAGGGCGTGGCAATTCATGCATTTAGTCATATTGATGGTGCACAAGTTGGAGCGAACTCTGTTATCGGCCCTTATGCACGCTTACGTCCTGGCGCAGATTTGGCGCAGGATGTTCATATTGGTAATTTTGTGGAAGTGAAGAACAGCACTATCGCTGCGCAGAGCAAAGCCAATCATTTAAGTTATGTGGGAGATTCCATTGTGGGCGCGCGCGTCAACATTGGCGCAGGAACGATTACTTGTAATTACGATGGCGTTAACAAACACCAAACGATTATTGAGGACGATGTTTTTATTGGCTCTGATACGCAGCTAGTTGCTCCAGTGCGTGTCGGCCGAGGTGCCACTTTGGGCGCTGGTACTACCTTAACGAAAGACGCGCCACCCAATCAGTTGACAGTTTCAAGAGCAAAACAAGTTTCTTTGGAGTGGCAAAGACCGATTAAAAAGACTGCTGCCAAAAAAGCCCAGAGCAAAAACGCGGTGAAGGCTAAAAAATAATGTGTGGAATTGTTGGTGCCGTATCCCAAAAAAATATTGTTGAAGTATTAGTCGAGGGCTTGCGTCGTCTTGAGTATCGCGGCTACGACTCATGCGGTTTTGCAGTGATGAATGGAGATGATTCGCAACATCTAATTGAGCGTGCGCGTACCACCGCTCGTGTCTCCGAATTAGCATCGCAAGGCAATGATTTTTACGGCACCTTGGGCATCGCCCACACACGCTGGGCAACCCACGGTAAACCCGATACTCAAAATGCCCATCCACATATTTCAGATGGCTTGATAGCTGTGGTTCACAACGGCATTATTGAAAACTATGAAGTACTTCGTGATGAGCTAAAGGCCCTTGGGTATATCTTCGCTTCAGAAACGGATACAGAGGTTATTGCACATTTGATTCACCGAGCTTATACCGAGACTAAGCAGGTCGATCTGGTTGCTGCAGTTCGATCGGTATTGCCGCGTTTACATGGCGCTTATGCGATCGGGGTTATTGCGCAAGATCAACCAGATATCTTGATTGGCGCGCGGGTTGGCTCACCCCTAGTTGTGGCGCTTGGTGATAATGAAAACTTCTTGGCGTCAGATGCTCTTGCCTTGGCGGGCCGAGCTCATTCCATGCTCTATTTGGAAGAAGGTGATGTCGCTGTGTTGCAAGCCAAAGGCATACAGATTATTGACGCATTCGGTCAGGTGGTGCAAAGAGCACATAAGCCCATGCCAGCCCAAGCGGATTCCGTTGATTTGGGCCCGTATCAGCATTACATGCAAAAAGAGATTTTTGAGCAGCCCCGCGCCATCAGCGATACCTTGGCAAATATTGCAAGCTTTGGACCAGAGCTCTTTAATGCCACTGCGCAGGAATGGCAAAAGTTTGATCAGGTTTTAATTCTTGCCTGTGGAACTAGTTACTACTCAGCTTGTGTAGCGAAATATTGGATAGAAGATCTTGCCGGCATACCTACACAGGTAGAAATCGCGAGTGAATATCGCTATCGAACTAGCGTGCCAAATCCCAAGACCTTGATTGTGGTTGTTTCTCAATCTGGTGAAACAGCGGACACCTTAGCCGCCTTACGCCATGCCCAGAGCTTAGGCCATGAGTTAACCTTGGCTATTTGCAATGTGGATAGTAGCGCCATGGTGCGTGAAACTCGCTGGAAATTTCTCACCAAAGCAGGCACTGAGATTGGGGTGGCATCTACTAAAGCGTTCACCACGCAATTAGTGGCTTTATATGTACTCGCTATCTCCCTGGCAAAACGGGCTGGCAGAATTACGCCAGAGCAAGAGAAGTCGCTGTTACGAGAATTGCGCCATTTACCAAAAGCCTTGCAAGCAGTTTTAGCTCTAGAGCCGCAGATCATTGCTTGGAGTACCCATTTTGCGAAATGGGAGAATGCGCTGTTTCTAGGACGCGGCATGCATTACCCCATTGCTTTAGAGGGCGCTCTGAAGTTAAAAGAAATTTCGTATATTCACGCGGAAGCCTATCCAGCAGGCGAGTTAAAACACGGCCCACTGGCCTTAGTCACGGAAAAAATGCCTGTAGTCACAGTCGCTCCTAAGGATGAATTGCTGGAAAAGCTCAAGTCGAATATGCAAGAAGTAAAAGCACGCGGCGGCAAGCTCTACGTCTTTGCTGACCATGACACCGAGATTGCAAGTAGTGAAGGCATTCAGGTCATCCGCCTGCCAGAACACTATGGCAATCTCTCGCCCATCTTGCACGTAGTGCCGCTACAACTCTTGGCCTATCACACGGCCTGTGCTTTGGGTACGGATGTTGATAAGCCAAGAAACTTAGCAAAAAGTGTGACCGTAGAGTAAGTAGATTGGCCTATTAAAAATTAAGCAAGAAAATCAGGGTGTTACAAAACCTTGTGTAGTGAATCTGTGTTCAAATGTCTTTTGTAGAAAAGGATATTTGCACTATTTCATGATTCACTCAATCATTTCCACAATTGCACGTCCGTACTGGCTTTCGCTGATTTTGGCAGGTCTGATTTCTGCATGTGCGGTGGGCCCTGATTTCAAGCAGCCCGAGCCACCAAAGACAAACTCTTATACTGAAAATCCACTTCCCCAAAAGTTGGTAACCACTCCCGGGATACCGGGTGGTGAAGTGCAGGAGTTTGCGCAGGGTGTTGATATCGCAGCGGATTGGTGGACTTTATATCATTCGCCCGAGTTGGATGCGCTGATTAAAAAAGCCTTGCAACAAAACCCCACTTTGGGTGCTGCTGATGCAGCACTGCGATCTGCCCAAGAAAATGTGAATGCACAAATTGGCGGGCAATATTTTCCCGCCATTGGTTTGAATGGCAGCGGTAGTCGCCAACAAGTACCTAATGCTGCGTTTGGTGTTCCCGGAAGTGGTACTAATATTTATAATCTCTACAACACTAACGTGAATGTGACCTACCGCCTGGATGTTTTCGGTGGTGCTCGTAGAACGGTGGAGAGTGCGCAGGCACAAGCCGAGTATCAGCAGTTTCTTTTAGAGGGTGCTTACCTTTCTCTTACCTCTAATATTGTTACTAGCGCTATCCAAGAGGCGGCATTACGTGCACAAATGCAATCCACCGCGGAGATACTAAAAGCGCAGACCAATCTTGCCAATCTCACTGAAAGTCAATTACTTATTGGTACGGTGTCGAAAGTGGATGTCACCTCCCAAAAAGCTTTAGTGGCTAACTCACAAGTTGATCTCTTTACCTATGAGCGTAATTTGGCCTTTGTACGCAATCAATTGGCGGTCTACACTGGCGAGTTACCCAGTAATGCCAACATCGCTAAATTTGATTTAAGCTCTTTGCGCTTGCCAGCAACCTTACCCTTGTCAGTGCCCTCCAGCTTAGTTAGGCAACGCCCTGATGTGCGTGCTGCAGAGGCAAGACTCAAAGCAACCAATGCCTTAGTCGGTGTTGCCACGGCCAATCTATTACCCCAAATCAACTTAAGCGCCAGTATCGGTTCGGAGGCTTTAAGCACTGGTGCCTTATTTGGCCCCAACGCGGCTTTGTGGTCTGTTGCGGGCGGTTTATTTCAGCCCCTGTTTCAGGGCGGGCAATTGCTGGCGCAACGACGTGGCGCCATGGCAAATTACGAGCAAGCGGTATATCAATATCAAGCCACTGTCTTAACTGCGTTTCAGGAGGTAGCTAATGCATTGCGTGCACTCGAAACTGGCGCGCAAGTTTTGAAGTCTGCTACAGATGCTGAACGCTATGCTTATGAAACATTGGATCTCGTTCAGCAACAATACAAATTGGGAACAGCAAGTTACTTATCTGTCCTCTATTACCAAAACCAGTATCAACTTGCTAAGGTGAAATCGGTTTCAGCTCAAGCAACCCGCTTTGCAGATACTGCCGCCTTATTTGCGGCCTTGGGCGGTGGCTGGTGGAATCGTACCGGACCTGCTTTTCAACCAAAAGACCTAGTTAACCAAAATCCCAAATGAAACTCCTCGAAACCATTAAAACCAAAATGATTGCAATCGCAGTTGCGCTTCAATCGTGGGCTTTAGCAAAAGCGCAAGAGTGGCAGCTGAATGAAAAATTGGCTGCCATATGGGGGAAGGTTAGCGCAACTTGGGCCGCTGTTGGTGGTCGCCTGCGTCTGCGCGAACGCGTCAGGAACAGCAAAGCCTATGCAAAATTACAGGCCATGACACCTTTACGCCGTCGCATGACTTTAATGCTTTGCGGCGTCTTTCTTTTACTCGGTCTAATCTTCGGCTTTAACCAATTAAAAACGGCTTTAATCAAGCATTTCATCTCTGGGGCAGGTTTACCACCAGCGTCGGTTTCCACTATGGTCATCGCCACCACAGAATGGCAGCCTAAATTATCTAGCGTTGGCAACGTGCGTGCATTCAGGGGCGTTGAGCTCAGCACGGAAATCAGTGGTTTAGTGCTGACGGTTCCCATCAAATCTGGCATGGATGTGAATGAAGGGGACTTATTAATCAAATTGAATGATGCCTCCGATGTAGCGCAACTCAACTCTTTAAAGGCCCAAGCTGCTTTGGCAAAGCTTATTAATGAGCGCGATAGACAGCAATTAGCCATTCAAGCGATTAGTAAAAATGTTTTCGATACCACCAAAGCAGATGCGCAATCGAAGCAAGCGCTAGTTGACCAGCAGATTGCCTTAGTTGCAAAAAAGAATCTGAAGGCACCCTTTAGCGGGCGCATAGGTATCGTGACGATTAATCCAGGTCAATACGTTAACCCTGGCGACAAGCTATTGACACTACAAACTTTGGATCCCATCTATGTGGATTTCAACTTACCCCAAAGTAATGCGGAGCAAGTGCAGGTTGGTCAAGAAATTGAAGTGACTACGGATGCATTTAAGGGGGCAAGCTTTACTGGAAAAATTACCGCAGTTAGTCCAAAGGTAGATACCGGCACGCGCAATATTTTGGTCGAAGCGCAACTAGCTAATCCTGACAAGAAAATCTTGCCAGGGATGTTTGCCAATGTGAATATCAATGTAGGTGGCCAAGTTGCATTTTTGACTCTGCCCCAAACAGCGGTGACCTATAACCCTTATGGATCCACTATTTTTATCGCGAAGCGAACCGATAAACTGGATAAGCAAGGCAACCCAGTCCTTGAAGCGCAACAAGTATTTGTTACGACGGGTCTGACTCGTGGCGATCAGGTTGCGATTCTTAAGGGTGTAGAGGCTGGCACCACGGTGGTCACTAGTGGTCAACTAAAATTGAAAAATGGCACACCATTAATTGTGAATAACAAAGTCCTGCCCGCAAATTCCCCCGATCCAAAGCCGCAGGAGTGAGTCTAAGATGAATTGGACTGATGTATTTATTCGCAAGCCAGTCTTGTCGCTGGTAGTAAGTGCGCTCGTTTTGGTTTTTGGTTTAAAAGCGATGGGCTCCTTGCCTGTCAATCAATATCCGCAAACTCAAAATGCGGTGGTGACCATTACTACCGCTTACTATGGCGCCGATCCTGAGACGATTGCAGGATTTATTACGCAGCCGCTAGAGTCTGCTATTGCGCAAGCTCAGGGAATTGACTATTTGTCATCAACGAGTGTCAGTGGTTTGTCTACTATCACCGCTACTCTGAAGTTGAACTATGACTCAAACGCGGCTTTGACACAAATACAGACACAGATTAGCTCGGTATCGAATCAGCTGCCTAAGCAAGCGCAACAACCCGTCTTGACAGTGCAAATTGGTCAGACCACGGATGCCATGTATTTAGGTTTCTACAGTAATGAGATCCCCAACAATGCAGTGACGGATTACCTGCTGCGCGTGGTTAAGCCCAAATTAGATGCGGTTGACGGTGTGCAAACTGCGGAAATTGTTGGCGGAAGAAAGTTTGCCTTACGCGCCTGGCTCGATCGTGCAAAGATGGCGGGTTTAGGTGTTGGTGCTGACGATGTAGCCAATGCCTTAACTGCCAATAATTACTTATCGGCGGTAGGTAGCACTAAGGGCGACATGGTGTCAGTCGATCTAGTTGCGGGTACTGATTTGCATTCTTTAGAGGGCTTCCGTAAGTTAGTAGTCAAGAGTGATGGGATCAATATTGTGTATTTAGAGCAGGTAGCCACCGTGACTCTAGGTTCAGAGGATTACAACACCAACGTGGCGTTTAGTGGCGTGCAATCTGTATTTATCGGTATTAAGGTTGCGCCTCAAGCGAACTTATTGGACGTGGCGCAAAAGGTCAGAGCTGCTGTTCCTGGGATTCAAAAGCAATTGCCAAATGGCTTAACAGGCAAAGTGGTTTACGACTCGACCCAATTCATCACGACTTCAATCGATGAGGTGGTGAAAACGTTGCTTGAGGCATTGTTGATCGTGACGGTAGTGATCTACCTCTTCTTAGGAAGCGCGCGTGCAGTGGCAGTACCTGTGATTGCGATGCCCCTGTCTTTGATTGGCACCTTCTTCCTGATGCAAGTACTTGGTTACTCGATTAACTTGCTCACGCTGCTATCCCTTGTTTTGGCAATTGGCTTGGTAGTTGATGACGCCATTATTGTGGTGGAGAACGTAGACCGCCATATGAAGGAAGGTAAATCACCACTGGAAGCCTCCTTGGTGGCTGCTCGTGAGTTGGGTGGTCCGATCTTGGCGATGACTGTAGTCTTGATCGCGGTTTACATTCCGATTGGTTTTCAGGGAGGCCTGACTGGCGCTCTCTTCACGGAGTTTGCGTTCACTTTGGCTAGCGCCGTGGCCGTTTCTGGCTTGATTGCGCTGACCCTCTCACCTATGATGTGCTCGCGCATCTTTACCGAGGCTCAAGAAGCATCTCCATTTGTTCAAAAGATTGATCGGATCTTTGACAAAGTACACCATAGTTACAAAAGCACTTTGCGAGAATTGCTCGGTACATGGCAGGTCATCATCGTGATGGGCGCACTTCTCCTGGGCGGGGTTGCCTACTTATATGCAACAGCACGTTCAGAGCTAGCTCCTACCGAAGATCAAGGAATTGTATTAATGCAGGCATTTGGGCCGCCAAATAGTACGGTGAATCAGATGCAGACTTATGCAGACCAGATCTATCAGCTTGCTAGTGTCGAGCCAGATTACGAGCAGGCTTTTCAGATTACTAGTCGCACCAGTAGTTTTGGTGGCATCTTGTTGAAGGACTGGAATAAGCGCACCTTAAACGCTTCGCAGTTTCAGCAGAAGATGCAGAACCAGTGGAATACCATTGCTGGCGCCAGAGTGGCGGCATTTCAATTTCCAGCCTTGCCTGGTGCGCAAGGTTTGCCAGTTCAGGTAGTCATTAATACCACCGAGTCTTACGAGCAGTTGAACGAAGTTTCCCAAGCTGTTTTAGATAAGGCGCGCAAGAGCGGCAATTTCTTTTTCGTTGATACCGATTTAAAAATCGATAAACCACAAGATGTTTTAGTGATTGATCGTGAAAAGGTCGCCGCTTTGGGAATGACGCAACAGCAAGTGGGCGCTGCGTTATCGGCTGCACTTGGAGGTGGCTACGTCAATTACTTCTCAGTTGCTGGACGTTCCTATCGCGTGATCCCGCAAGTTAAGCAAATTGATCGCCTCAATCCAGACCAAATTTTGGACTATTACATTCGTACACCGAGTGGACAAATGATTCAGGCAAGAACGATTGCTACCATTCAGCAAAAAGTCGTACCTCAATCAATTAACCATTTCCAGCAATTAAACTCGGCGACTATTTCAGGCGTGAGTACACCATTTATTTCACAAGCTGATTTGTTGGAGTTTATGCGCCAAACATTAAGTGAGGTTGCGCCCATTGGTTACAGCATGGACTATGCCGGACCATCGCGCCAGTTCATGGCGGAGTCTGGGGGATTCTTGGTCACCATGTTCTTTGCGATCTTGATCGTCTTTTTAGTATTGGCGGCGCAGTTTGAAAGCTTCCGTGATCCGATAGTCATTTTAGTTTCGGTGCCACTTGCATTATTTGGCGCACTCATTTTTATCAATCTTGGATTCACCACGCTCAATGTGTATACCCAGGTTGGTCTCGTAACTCTCATGGGCTTGATTAGTAAGCACGGTATTTTGATTGTGGAATTTGCTAACGAACAGCAAGCTAAGGGACTTAGTAAGCTCGAAGCCATTATTGAAGCATGCAGTGTGCGACTTCGGCCGATTTTGATGACTACTGCGGCGATGGTCTTAGGGGTGTTGCCTTTGGTGGTTGCTTCTGGGGCGGGGGCTGCTGGTCGCAAGTCGATGGGCATCGTGATCTTTACGGGATTATCGATTGGCACTCTCTTTACTTTATTTGTTGTGCCGGCGATGTATCTTTTCATTGGCGCAGATCACCACGCTAAGAAATTTAAAGAAGAATAAACCCGCTTTTTAATTCACGATATTCAGTTCTTTATCAGCTACGACAGTAAATTGCGTCTGCGCATAAAGGCGTTCCATCCAAGCGTCGATATTGGCCAGTTGTTTACGATCCCCAGTTCTTTCTGGGAAGAAGGTGTTCAATAAAAGCCAGCGATGCACGCAAAGAGCTAAAGCAATATCACCAATTTGAAACGTATTTCCAGAACAGTATTTTTGGTTCGCTAAATTTTGATCCAGTAGAGTCAGGCACTGATTCGTGTCTTGGTAGAGTTTTTTAATTAATACGTAGTCACGTTGATCTTCAGGGGTGCGAGTAAGCCCTAAAAAGACTATCCGCAGAGATGGCCATAAAGTGCTTAACTGCCAATCCAGCCATTTCTCTGAACCGAATTTGCTTGCAATATCAGTTGAGAACCGTTTCTTCTGATCATATTGTTGGGACAGATAGCGCATGATGGTATTGGACTCCCACAGCACGATGTCGCCATCCTCTAGGGTGGGTACTGTGCCGTTAGGATTGAGCGTCAAAAACTCTGGAGTGCGATTTTTCCCGAACTGGAGACCAGCATCAATGCGCTCAAAATCAACCCCCTCTTCAAGTCCAAGTTCAGCCAGACACCACAAGACTTTTTGAACGTTAATCGAATTCTTTCTACCCCATAAGCGCATCATTGGCGGCTCTTTCCGTAAGTGTATTAGGTGGGCGTTTCTTGCTGCTGCTCAAGCCCAAGAAACTGGCTATGGGCGTAAATCAGCGGTTGCCTATCGGGATGATTTTTAATTTGGAGAACTTTAGCCACAATAATGTTGTGATCGCCGCCCGTGTGCACGGAAACTGTTTCGCACTCGTAATAGGCAATGCAGCCTTCAATTTGCGTTAAGCCACTTGCCGAAACTGTATGAGGAATCGTTACAAATTGATTTTCTTTCACAGTTGCAAAATGCATCGCCATATCCGCTTGCGAACGCTCCAGCACATGAATGAGGTGTTGATAACCCACCTCAAAGTACGGCATTAAACGGGAGTGCTTTTTTAGGCTCCATAGGATCAGAGGGGGCTCTAGAGAAACCGTATTAAAAGAGCTGATGGTGATGCCGTGGGCTTGTTTCTCAGCATCAAGGCAGGTAATCACAGTAACGCCAGTAGCAAAAGAGGAAAAGCCTTTGCGCAACTCTTGCGGGGTAAAGGGGCTCATCTAGTCCTTTTCATGGGTTTTGAGACACGACTGGGCCAGACGCCAAGCTTTTAATAGTAGAATTTTTTTCATGAAAATAGACATAATCGGTATTGCTCGTTAGCATAAACCTATTGAGCAAGTACAGTAGGTTATTAGATTCTTTTAAAAAAGGTGAAACATGTTTAAAGCTATTTTAGTAAATAAAGATGAGCAGGGTTATCGCGCGGAATTGTCACAGGCTGAGGAAGCGAGCCTGCCAGAGGGCGACGTTACCGTCAAAGTGCTGTATTCCACTCTCAATTACAAAGATGGCTTAGCAATTACCGGCAAAGGCCCTGTAGTGCGCAGTTTTCCAATGGTGCCTGGTATCGACTTTGCGGGTGAAGTATTAGAAAGCAAGAGCTCAGACTTCAAGGTGGGCGACATGGTGATTCTCAATGGTTGGGGGGTTGGTGAAGGACATTGGGGTGGTTTGGCTCAGGTAGCCAGAGTGAAGTCTGAATGGCTCATTCCTTTGCCTAAAGACCTGACACCGAAGCAGGCCATGGCTATCGGTACCGCGGGTTACACCGCCATGTTGTGCATCATGGCATTACAAAAGCATGGTTTAAAGCCGAATGATGGCGAGGTATTGGTAACGGGTGCGGCAGGAGGTGTTGGTAGCTTTGCGATTGCGCTTTTGAGTAAGCTCGGCTTTAAAGTAGTGGCCAGTACAGGACGCATGGCAGAGGCGGATTACTTAAAGAAACTCGGCGCAACCGAAGTGATTGATCGAGCCACCTTATCAGTGCAAGGCAAGCCTTTAGCCAAAGAGCGTTGGGCTGCGGTGGTGGATAGTGTGGGTAGCCATACCCTAGCTAATGCATGTGCGCAAACGAAGAGTGACGGCGCAGTAGCGGCGTGCGGGCTTGCACAAGGCATGGACTTGCCGGCCAGTGTCGCGCCATTCATTTTGCGGGGTATCACCTTATACGGCATTAATAGCGTGACTGTGCCCCGCGCAAAACGGATTGCTGCTTACGAACAACTTAGTCAATTGGTCGATCTCAACACCTTAGAAGAGATCTCCCATGAAATTACCTTGGAAGAAGCTATCCCAGCTGCAGCGCAATTAATGGCTGGCGATCTACGAGGCCGAGTCGTCGTTGATGTAAATCGTTAAGACGGTCTGCGGCGCTGATTAAGGCGCCTAAGTCTTGGATTGTCGACTACGCGGTGCGGCCTTCTTGCGCGTTTTAGTGCTGGAGTCTGAGCTTTCAGACGTGCTTGTCGCCGCGCTACCTGCTGCGGAGACGGCATCACCAAAGGACTTCAGGGCCATCATCGTGGCGTACTGGACTTCTAAGCCCTGAATCGTTGACTTCAGAATATTCAGATTGAGGTTGAGCCAGCTCTCCACGCTTTTCAGATCCTTGATGCGTTTCTCTAATTCATCTGTATCTAAGCCTGGAAAGGCTGCGTTAAAGCCACCCGCTACCTTAGAGGGATCAGCACTAAATGGGAACTGCCCTGGCATCTGACCAGCGGCACCTTGACCCCACATGGTTTTAAACATTTCAAGGCTTTGATTGAATTCAGGCATGCTTGTAAACATAAAGGCTCCAGTCCAGATAAAAAGTCGTATTTACCAATAGAATAGGGGATTCTAGAGATGATTCCCGGTTTAGCAATGCAATTTAATGGTTTATCCCAGTCTTACACCCGCGGTCAGGCACTTCCTGAGCTTTTAAAGCAGCGCATTCTGATTTTGGATGGCGCCATGGGGACAATGATTCAGCAGTACAAACTGTCTGAAGCGGATTACCGCGGCCTACCCAAGAACACCCGTTTTGCTGACCACCCTGGTGATGTTAAAGGGAATAACGAGTTATTAGTTCTCACTCAGCCCCAAATTATTAGCAAGATCCATGAGGAATACCTTGAGGCGGGCGCGGACATTATCGAAACCAATACCTTCGGAGCGACCTCAATTGCTCAAGAAGATTACAAAATGGCGCCGTTGGCACGCGAGATGAATGAAGTCTCCGCGCGCTTAGCCCGTGCCGCTTGTGAAAAATTCAGCACTCCAGATAAACCCCGTTTTGCTGCCGGTGCGATTGGACCTACTCCCAAGACCGCAAGTATTTCTCCGGACGTCAATGATCCGGGTGCACGTAACGTCACTTTCGATGCCTTGCGTGCTTCTTATCGTGAGCAGATTGAAGGACTCTTTGCGGGTGGCGTGGATTTATTTTTGGTGGAGACGATTTTCGATACACTGAATGCCAAAGCGGCTCTCTTTGCTCTTGATGAATTTTTTGAGGAGACTGGCGAGCGCTTGCCAGTCATGATCTCTGGCACAGTAACCGATGCTTCTGGACGGATTTTGTCTGGTCAAACTGTCGAAGCTTTCTGGAATAGTTTGCGTCACATCAAGCCGCTGACATTTGGTCTGAACTGCGCACTCGGTGCAGCGCTGATGCGCCCCTATATTGCGGAGTTGTCTCGTATTTGTGATGTTGCTATTTCTTGTTATCCTAATGCGGGCTTGCCAAATCCAATGAGTGATACTGGCTTTGATGAAACCCCAGACATTACTTCAAGCTTGGTAGATGGTTTTGCTAAAGATGGTTTGGTAAATTTAGTTGGTGGATGTTGCGGCACTACTCCTGATCATATTCGGGAGATTGCCCGGGCGATGGCTAAGCGTCAACCACGCCCCTTTTATCGTGAAGCTAACGAGGCAAGTGCATGACCAAGCAAGTACTAACCCCCATGAAACTCTCGGGACTAGAGTCTTTTAATGTGACTCCTGATGTGCGCTTCGTCAACATCGGTGAGCGCACCAACGTGACGGGATCGAAAGCGTTCTCCCGCATGATTCTGAATAATCAGTTTGACGAAGCTTTAGTTGTCGCTCGTCAGCAGGTAGAAAACGGCGCTCAAGTTATTGATATCAATATGGATGAGGCCATGTTGGATTCAGAAGCGGCGATGACGCGCTTCTTGAACCTCATTGCCTCTGAACCGGATATTGCTCGGGTTCCCATCATGATTGACTCCTCTAAGTGGAGCGTGATTGAGGCGGGGTTGAAATGTGTTCAAGGTAAGCCGATTGTCAACTCCATCTCTCTCAAAGAGGGAGAGGAGCCCTTTAAAAAGCAAGCACGTTTAATACGACGCTATGGCGCAGCCAGTGTCGTGATGGCCTTTGATGAAGTAGGTCAAGCCGATACCTACGAACGTAAAACAGAAATTTGCCAGCGCTGCTATGACATTCTTGTTAATGAAGTGGGCTTTCCGGCTGAAGACATTATTTTTGATCCAAATATTTTTGCGATTGCCACTGGAATTGAAGAGCATGACAACTATGCCGTAGATTTTATTAATGCAACACGCTGGATTAAAGAACATCTTCCGGGCGCGAAAATTAGTGGCGGCGTCTCCAATGTGAGTTTCTCATTCCGGGGAAATGACCGGGTTCGTGAAGCTATTCATACCGTATTTTTGTATCACGCGATTCAGGCGGGTATGGATATGGGCATCGTGAATGCCGGCCAGTTGGGCGTGTATGCAGACTTAGATCCCGACCTGCGAGAGCGGGTTGAAGATGTCGTACTCAATCGTTTTAAAGAAAAAGAAGGCAAGACGCCAACCGAGCGCTTGCTCGATATTGCCGATCAATTTAAAGGTGGCGGTGCAAAGCAAGTAGAAAATCTGGTTTGGCGTGAAGCGCCAGTGCGTGAGCGCTTGACACACTCCTTGGTTCAGGGCATCACCTCGTTTATCGAAGAAGATACTGAAGAGCTCCGTGCGCAGATTATGGGTGATGGTGGCAGACCCATTGAGGTGATTGAAGGCCCGCTCATGGATGGCATGAATGTGGTGGGCGACTTATTCGGTGAAGGCAAAATGTTTTTACCGCAGGTCGTCAAAAGCGCTCGTGTGATGAAGCAAGCGGTAGCCGTATTAATTCCCTATATTGAAGAAGAGAAGCGTTTACATATCGCTTCTGGTGGTGAAGCCAAAGCCAAGGGCAAAATTATTATGGCGACGGTAAAGGGCGATGTGCATGACATTGGTAAAAACATTGTTACGGTTGTTCTGCAATGTAATAACTTTGAAGTCGCCAATATGGGCGTGATGGTGCCTTGTGCAGAAATTCTGAAAAGGGCTAAGGAAGAGAAAGCAGACATCGTCGGCCTTTCTGGATTGATTACACCCTCCCTTGAAGAAATGACCTATGTTGCTCAGGAGATGCAACGTGATGATTATTTCCGTGAGCGTCAAATTCCCTTGATGATTGGTGGAGCAACTACTTCACGCGTTCATACGGCTGTGAAAATCGCCCCTCACTACGATGGTCCGGTGGTGTATGTGCCCGACGCCTCCCGTTCCGTTTCAGTTGCTTCTAGTTTGCTGTCGGATGAAAGTGCCAAGAAATTTATTTCAGACTTGCGCGAAGACTATGCGCGTATTCGTGAACAGCATGCGAATAAAAAAGCGGCGCCCACCATTTCTTTGGCAGCTGCACGTAAAAATCGTGAGTTGATTGATTGGTCTGCTTACGTACCAGAAAAGCCCAAATTTATTGGTCGGCGGATCTTTAAAAATTACGCCTTGAGTGAAATAGCCAAGTACATTGACTGGACTCCTTTTTTCCAGACTTGGGACTTGGCGGGTAAGTTCCCCGCCATTCTTGATGACGAGATTGTGGGAGTGGAGTCGCGCAAGGTGTTTGAAGACGCAAAACTATTGCTCGATAAATTAATTAAAGGGCAGTGGTTACAAGCAGATGCGGTGGTCGCTTTTTATCCTGCTAACACGATCGGCGACGACATCGTTTTGTACACAGACGAGGCACGTGAACATCCCTTATTTGTTTGGCACAACTTGCGTCAGCAGGGTGAGCGCCCAGTTGTTGATGGTGCGCGCCGCCCTAATCGTTGCTTGGCAGATTATGTCGCACCAAAAGATACCGGAGTAGCAGATTATTTAGGTTGCTTCGCGGTCACCACGGGTCATGGCGTCGAAAAGAAAGTGGCGGAATTTCAGGCTAAACATGATGACTACAGTGCCATTATGTTGAAGGCCCTAGCCGATCGTTTAGCGGAAGCCTTCGCCGAACTGATGCACCATCGCGTACGAACTGATCTATGGGGTTATGCCACGGATGAAATTTTGACTAATGAGCAGATGGTAAATGAAGAGTACCGCGGGATTCGTCCGGCGCCTGGATACCCTGCTTGTCCTGCACATGAAGTCAAAAAGGATTTGTTGCGCGTCATTGGTTCAGAAGATATTGACATGACATTAACGGAATCGATGGCTATGAATCCCGCTTCAAGTGTGAGCGGTTTCTATTTAGCGCACCCTGATGCGCGCTATTTCAACGTCGGTAAGGTCATGCCAGATCAGATAGAAGACTTGGCTCAGCGTCGCGGTGACTCGCTGGAAGATGTGCGCCGCCAACTCGCAAGCTCAATCGATTAAGAGATTAAGTATCTTTGGGGCTTAAACACCCCAAAGAACTGGTTCACCTTTTTCTTTGGCTTGCTTCATGAGTTCGAGGAAGGGGTAGGCTCTTTGGCCCAACCTATCTGGCTGAGAAAGTTTTTTAACGTCTTGACCAGACGATGACTGAGCTTCTTTGCGCTCTTCTAAGTCCCTGAGGATGGCAGTTTCCAAGCGGGTAATGAATACGGGCAAGTGCTCAACGGTGAGAATGCCCCTTGGCTCTAAAGGGCAGTCCAGAATATCAAAAATCCGTTTGCTCAGGTCCGCTAGCATGATGACGTCAGGGCCCGCTTTGGAGCGAAATTGATAGATCATTTGCATAGCTTACCACCTGATAAACTCACTCATCTATGTTAGTAACTAATAAAAACCGCCTAATCACGATGTTGGGTAATGCACTCCAAGGCATCGCCCAAGAACGTGGCTTGGGAGAGCCTCTAGAGCCCCGCCTTGAGCGACCCAAGGCACTGGATCACGGAGATGTTGCCTGTAATGTCGCTCTACAACTATCCAAGGCGTGGAAACTCAATCCTAGAGAGTTGGCACAAGACCTGGTGCAACGTTTGCAGTTGCAGCCTGAATTTACGGATTTGATCGCCTCTTGCGAAATCGCTGGCCCTGGCTTTATTAATTTCCGTTTCAGTAACGCGGCTAAGGCAATGGTTGTCCAGGAGATTCTGACTGCGGGAGCGCAATTTGGTATGTTGGGACAAGGTTCGGGACCGGTAGCGCATGCCATGATTGAATTTGTTTCCGCCAATCCAACTGGACCATTGCACGTGGGGCATGGCCGACAGGCTGCTTTGGGGGACGCTCTCGCCAATTTGATCGCCACCCAAGGGATCGCAGTCCATCGTGAGTTTTATTACAACGATGCCGGGGTACAGATTGCCAATTTGGCCTTATCCGTTACCGCACGCTTACAGGGTCTTAAGCCGGGTGACGCGGCATGGCCAGAGCAAGCTTATAACGGTGAATATATTGCCGAGATTGCTACCGCTTTTAAAGCAACAGAGCAATCCAATGTAACGCGTTCTGAAGCAGAGCAACTTGAAGCAGTTCGACAGTTTGCGGTGGCCTACTTGCGCAATGAACAAGACATTGATCTGAAAATCTTTGGCGTAAAATTTGATTGCTACTACCTCGAGTCTTCCTTGTATACCGACGGCAGTGTGGCGCAAGTGGTAGAAGATCTCCAAAGTGCTGGCAAGACCTACGAATCCGAAGGCGCTCTTTGGTTAAAGACGACCGACGACGGCGATGATAAGGACCGAGTCATGCGCAAGTCTGACGGGACTTTTACTTACTTCGTGCCGGATGTCGCATATCACACCAGCAAGTGGCAGCGCGGCTTTGCGAAGGTCATTAATGTGCAAGGCAGTGATCACCATGGCACGATCGCTAGGGTGCGCTCAGGCCTGCAAGGAGTTGCCCAAAAACGGGGCTGGGACATCCCCAAGACCTACCCTGACTACATTTTGCATAAGATGGTCACAGTCATGCGTCATGGCGAGGAAGTCAAAATTTCCAAGCGCGCTGGATCGTATGTCACAGTGCGAGATTTGGTTGAGTGGTCAGGCGGCACCACTCCAGACATGACTCCTGAGGTGCGAGAGCAGTCATTACAACGGGGCCGTGATGCGGTACGTTTTTTCTTAATCTCTCGCAAAGCGGATACCGAGTTTGTGTTTGATGTGGATTTAGCGTTAAAGCAAAATGATGAGAACCCCGTGTTCTACATCCAATATGCACATGCGCGCATTTGCTCGATTCTGACGCAATGGGGCGGCCAAGTGGCTGACCTTAAATCAGCCGACCTTGGTTTATTACAAAGCAAAGCTTCCGATCATCTGTTGCGGCGTTTAGCTGAGTATCCTGAAGTATTGACCAATGCCGCAGAAGACCTTGCGCCCCATGCATTGGCCTTCTATTTACGGGACTTAGCAGGCGACTTCCATACTTTTTACAATGCAGATCGGGTTCTCGTGGATGATTTGGCATTGAAATTGGCTCGCCTGGCCTTGTTATCTGCTACTCGCCAAGTGCTTGAAAATGGTTTAAAAGTATTGGGTGTATCCGCACCCGCTAAGATGTAAGTCATAGGCTGCAGTAAACCGATAAAGTAATGATGTAGGATGGAACAAGGTGATCACAAATGAATCAAAAAAAGGGCTTCATTCGACGTACTAAGGCATCCAGCCCTGAATACGGCGGAACCATCATCGGCTTTATTGTCGGTTTGGCTGTTGGCTTGGGAGTTGCATTTTTGATCGCTTTTTATCTTTCTAAGCACACCCCCCAAGAGCGCCCTGGCATGCGCGCGCCGAGTTTTCCATTAACTCTGAAGTCAGCGCCCACTTCAGAGGAAGGTGCACCGGCAAGCCCTACGGCACCCTTAGATTTAAATAAACCTTTGCAAGGCAAGCAGGCCGCCACTCCAGTGGCGACAGCCGATCCAATCGGCGAGTTGCTAAACGGCAAAAAAGCACCTGAAACTGTCGCGACGCCCGCAGCCAAGGTTGAGGCGGTGTATTTCTTGCAGGTAGGGGCGTTTGCAAAACGCGTTGACGCAGATGGACAAAAGGCCAATTTAGCAATTCAGGGAATTCAGTCGCAATTAAGTGAGATATCGAACGACGGCAATACAGTCTGGAGAGTGCGCGTTGGCCCATTTGACAGTGCCGAAGAAAGCAACCCGATGCGCGATAAGTTAAATGCCATGGGTATCAAACCAACCGTTATTAAAGCGAATAAATCATGATTCTGTCCCCTAAAAAAATTCTCATGAGTTTGGCGGCGCTCGTGCTGTCACTTTCCTTCATGAGCAATATAGCTGCGCAGAGCCCTAAGATTGAAGAAGGTTTCGATTACCGCGTACTACCCATTCCTCAAGCAGTGGAAACCAAGAACAAGGTGGAGGTGATTGAATTCTTTTGGTATGGTTGCCCGCATTGTTATGACTTTGAACCTGAGCTGAGCGCATGGGCTAAGCGTCAACCTAAAGATGTGGTTTTTCGTAGAATTCCTGTAGCGTTTCGTGAAGACTTCATGCCTCATAGCCAATTGTTTTATACATTGGAGGCGCTAGGCAAGGGAGATGCCTTGAATGAAAAAGTCATGTACGCCATGCATAAAGAAAACAAACGTTTGCTGACTGAAAATGATATAGCTGAGTGGGCTGTGTCTCAAGGCATTGATCGCAATACGTTTTTGGCAACCTATCGCTCATTTGCAGTCACCTCTAAAGCCCGAGTAGCAGGCCAATTGGCCGAGGCATATCGTATTGATGGCGTACCAACAATTGTGATGCAAGGTCGCTACGTAACCTCGCCATCGATTGCTGGAACCAAGGCAAAAGCAATTTTGGTGATGGATTATTTAGAGCAAAAGATTCGTAAAGATAAATACAAATAAGACCCCCAAGAGCGTTGCCTTAAATCTTGACGAAGCGACGTAATATCCAAAAATATATGGGGTATGGGAGGATTCTGAGAAATTTCATGAATCCTGTAAATCGCTTAGGAAAGTGAATATCGAACTCACCTTGTTCTAGGCCCGCCATAATATCTTTAGCGGCTTGCTCCGCAGTAATGAGGGCGGGCATCTCAAAATCATTTTGTGCCGTTGCCTCAGTTGCAACAAATCCCGGTGAGATGAGGTGCACACTCACACCTTGGGGCTGCAAATCGTAATACAGGGTTTCACAGAAATTAATAATTCCGGCTTTGCTTGGGCCGTAAGCAAGCGCTTTTGGTAAGCCACTGTAGCCAGCCACGCTACCAATAATGGCTAGATGACCGGTACGATTTTTCAGCATCTCAGGTAGCACTAATGCGACAGCACGCATGGGTCCCAAAAGATTGGCGTCAATGGTCCTCTCAGCTACCTGAATGTCAAAAGCATCAGCGCGCATTGGAATATACATGCCCGAAACAAACAGGAGTAAATCTAGTCCATCCCAATTTTCTAGAATAGTTTGGTAGGCAGCCTGCATTTGCTGTGCTTGGGTAACATCGAGAGCAAGCACAAGTGATTGCTCCACCGGATGACTGCTGGCGATGTGAGTAAGTCGCTCAACTCGACGGCTAGATAGTGCTACCTTTGCGCCAGCTTTGAGGAGGGCTTGGGCACAAGCTTCGCCAATCCCGCTAGAGGCCCCAATCACCCAAACGCGCTTACCTAGCCAATTGTCTATGCCTGCTTGTTTCATGCTGTGTGCGAATCCTTGGTAGGTGAGGCGGTAGTGTGAGCTAAGGTGAACTGCACGACATCAATATTTTTCTCAGCAAATCCTGCGGCGCAATACATCAAGTAGAAATTCCAGAGTCTGATAAAAGTTTGATCAAAACCAAGGTGAGAAATTTCTTGTAGCTTACTATTAAAGCGATCGCTCCATAGGCAGAGTGTTTTTGCATAGTCGGAGCCGAAAGCAAAATCTGCCTCTACCCGCAGACCTGCATTGGCCGCTAATTCCGCAAAACGTTTTTTGGTGGGTAGCATGCCTCCTGGAAAGACATACTGCTGAATAAAGTCAGTACTGTTGCGGTATCGCTCAAATAGATCCTCTGCAATCACAATCGTTTGTATGCAAGCTTTACCACCCACCTTTAAGCACTTAGCAATCATCTGGAAATATTCAGGCCAATATTGCTCACCTACTGCTTCAAACATTTCTACTGAGGCAATCGCGTCAAACTGCTCCGTACAGTCACGATAGTCCTGGAGTCGCACATCAAATCCTGGCAAGTCGGTGCCCGGGGCTTTGATATTTTGGAGCCTGTTCAGAGTAAATGCTTTTTGCTCTGTTGAGAGGGTGAGTCCAGTAACTTGAAGTTGCTTGCGCAGAGCCTCTTCCATCAATCCGCCCCAACCGCAGCCAATTTCAAGAAGATGCGCATTCTGCTTCACGTCTAAGGAGTCCAAGATGCGAGCAATTTTGGCTCTTTGAGCATCCGCCAAAGATTGACCTTCTCCCTCGCTAAACCAAGCGCTCGAGTAGCTCATGGTCGGATCCAACCATAAGGCGTAAAAAGCATTTCCTAAATCGTAATGTGCATGGATATTTTTTCGACTACCTGATTTAGAGTTTCCTCTTAACCAATGTTTAAAGCGATAGAAAAGTGAGCCATACCAGCTTCCATAAATCACTTTTTCTAAGATCGTACGATTACGAATCGCCAATTCTAGGAGGGCCTTCAGGTTGCTAGTGTTCCAGTCGCCACGAATGTAACTTTCGGCAAAGCCAATATCACCATGCGAAAGCAGTTGCTTAAAGACAGACCAGTCATGTAATTGGATATCGGCATGCAGAGTGTCATCGAAATTACCAAATTTTTTTACAACACCATTGGGCAGAGTCAGCGTAAGAAAGCCACTTTGTAACTTCGAAAGCAGATTTAGTAAGGTTTCAGTAGCGATACGATGTTGATGTGGCTTAGGCTGCTGATTGCGGGGGCGAAAAAAGTTTAAGCGGGAGAGCAAGGTTTGTCCAGGGCGATTCATTGGGTGATTTTAAGTTCAGGTGGGGTGGGCTTTGTATGAAAGGGCACGCCTTTTAGCCAAAGTTTTAATGCTTGCCAGTGTATTCGTCCAATGACTCCTACACTCATTAAGGGGTAGCGTATAAAAGCCGCATACAAGGCCCTTTTGGTAAGTGGTTCACTAACGCCGCTGATGCTGGTATTGATCAGCGGCAAACCCTCTTTGTGAAGCTCAATACGACAGACAGAGTTTCTGAGGGAGAGGCTGTCTTGGGGGAAGAGAAAGCGGAAATGGTATTCACCACTCACATCGCAAAATGGAGAGACATGAAATACTTTAGCGCTTGTAAACGTCTCACCCGATCGTAAATGATCGCCATTCTCTTTGTGGAGTAAATAGCAGTGACGCTCACCAAAGGTATTGTTAACCTCGGCAAGAACTGCTTGTACTTGTCCATTAGCGCGGGTACAAATCCAAAAACTCACTGGGTTAAAAACGTAGCCTAAAACACGGGGAAAAGTTTGGAGCCAAATCTCACCATCGACCTGGGTGATTTGGTAGTCTCGCAAGACCTGCTCAAGCCACTCTAAGCTATCTGCATTACCGACACCATGATCTTTGTCGAGGAAGGAGAATAGGCTAAAGCGATTATCGCCAAGACCATTTTTTTGGAGTAATTGGGGATTGGCTTTTCTGGAGCGCATTGGAATCGAGAGCGTAAAAACTCCGTAGCCAAACGCATTCTTTGCGGGACGGAAACGGCGGTGCCGCACTACCCCAAAGTTAATCGTTGCTTGGTTCATACGCTGGATTCATTTAGCGGGTGTTTTGAATGGAATTGGATTCAATAGGAGGGTGAATACTTTCCAGGAGATCTTTCGCAACCAATTCGCCCGAACGCAAGCCATCCTCATGAAAGCCAAAACCGGTCCAAGCGCCACAATACCAAATCGAGGAATTTCCCTGAATGAGCGGCAACTCTTTTTGAGCCTGAATCGCCCTCATGTCAAATACGGGATGAGAGTAACGAATTTCCTGATGAGTCAGCAGGGGGTCGGGGCTGGTCAAGGGATTTAAGCTGACAATAATTGGCGTTTTCTTCCACTCGACTGGCAATGGCTGAAGTCGATTAATGAGATAGTTAACACTGACGTGCTGCTGCGCATTTGGTAACGCCCCTGATTTGGCGGTGTAGTTCCAAGCCGCCCAGCAGCGCTCTGTTTCTGGCAAGAAGCGTTTATCTGTGTGCAATATGGCACGATTCTTTTGATAAGGAATGGCTGCCAGGATATTGCGAGCATCTTGCTCAATGCCGTGCAATAAATTCAGGGCTTGATCGCTATGACAGGCCATGACGACTTCATCAAACCAAGTTGAACCGCTGGGACAAATCACCTCAACTGGCAACTTTCCGTCTGGGCTGGCATTCACACGAACAACCGCCTCACGTATAAACTGCACTTGATGAAGCTCTAACGCGGCTACAAGGCGCTTTACATATTCGCGCGAGCCACCAGTTACGGTAAGCCACTGAGGGCGATTCTGAATTTGTAACAAGCCGTGGTTGTGACAAAAACGCACCATGGTTTTAATTGGAAATTCCAGCATTTGTTCAACTGAGCAAGACCAGATGGCACCGATCATGGGAAGAAAATAATTTTCCCGAAAGCTTTTGCTAAAGCGGTGACGATTGAGAAAGTCCGCAATACTCTCATCAGGTTCGCTGTATTCGTGTGCAGAATGCATCTGCTGTTCTGCTAATTTGGTAGCGAGACGATTAAAGCGCAAGATGTCATAAGCCATTCTCCAAAACGAGAGTGACAGCAGGTTAGATCTTTGACCAAAAAAAGAATTGAGATCGTTACCTGCCCACTCAATATTTTGATGTCGATGAGCCTTTTCGCTGTTATCGATTGATACTGAGAATGACATCTCTGAAGGCGAGATGGGTACGCGCAATTCGGTAAAGAGTCGAACTAAATGGGGGTAGGTCCTGCGATTAAATACCAAGAAGCCGGTATCCACTCCATGCGTGATTAGGCCGTGAGACGTTTGTAGAGAAAGGTCCACGGTATTGCTGTGACCGCCGATATGGTCGCCGCCCTCAAAAACAGTAATTTCAACATTTGGATCTTGTCGCAGGGCATAGGCGCAACCTAAGCCAGAAATTCCTGCGCCAATAATGGCAATCTTTTTCTTAAGCACTAAATTTTCTCTCCTAAGAGTTTTTCAATCTCAGAGGTAATGCTGCTACTCGTAGGCTTGGTCATGCTGCCGAAAGAGTCGACGACATTCCCGTTGCGATCAATGAGGTATTTATAAAAGTTCCATTTGGGGCTTGTGCCAGTTTTAGCAATAAGCATCTTAAATAATGGATTCGGATTGCTCCCGCTCACAACACTTTTGGCAAACATCGGAAACTTGACGTCATAGGTGTTTTTACAAAACTCCGCAATCTCTTTGTTTGTGCCGGGTTCTTGTTGCCCAAAATCATTGGAGGGAAAGCCCAGGACAACTAGCCCTTGGGCCTTGTACTTGGCATAAAGAGCCTCTAAACCTTCATATTGCGTGGTGAAACCGCAATAACTGGCGGTATTGACTACCAAGACCACCTTACCTTGGTATTGACACAGATTTTGTGGGGCTTCGTCTTGCAGACGGGGAAAGGTGTGTGAAAGCAGGGGGCTGCAAGTAGCAGGCGTAGGCCCTGCGGCAGTAGCAGATTGAATGAGGGGCGTAAACGCCAAAACTAGTAGCCACTTCATCAAAATACGAAACATGTTGCACCTTTTTTGGGGTATTTGGGTAAGCCAAGTCTAAGACATTCTGGCGTTTCTCGTTGGACATCACGCAATACTATTAATATTGTGTCATGACCCCAATACCAGCTCCTTCGTTTGATTCTAAAGTGTGCTCACCTGCAGATTTAACTGCCCGTATAGCGCAGCTACCAAGGCCTCTAGTCTTTACTAATGGCGTATTCGATATCCTGCATCGTGGCCATGCAAGCTACCTAGATCAAGCTCGCCAGCTAGGCGCAAGTTTGGTGGTGGGAGTAAATTCTGACGCGTCCGTGAAAATGCTGGGTAAAGGGGCTGATCGGCCGATCAACTCTGAGGCAGACCGCCAAGCATTATTAGCGGCATTGGCTAGCGTGGATTTAGTGACCTTATTTACCGAACAAACCCCAGTTCAATTGATCGAGCAGGTTCGCCCGGATATTTACGTCAAGGGTGGCGATTATGAAATCGATACCTTGCCAGAGGCCCATTTAGTAAAAACCTGGGGTGGTAAGACCGTTGCCATCCCGTTTTTATATGAGCGCTCTACCAGCACCTTGTTGGGCAAGATCCGCTCTTAAAGCTGTTGAACCAACCATGCCCACAAGCCGCGCAATACTAGGCCTTCAATGGACTCGGTTGAGAGGGCAAGTGGCTGGGGTAGCTTAGCGATTTCCGCTGCTAAGATTTTGGCATTACCGCCATCAAGCCAAATCCGTTCAATGGGGTGATTGAGCTCTTTTGATAATTGGGTAGCGCGCAGGATGGCACCCAATTGCGCTGCATCACACCCCCCAATCATGGCATCGTTGGTATTGACGCCAAAGCCCAAAGCTTGAGAATAAGTGTTGCTGCGAGTTGCCTGAGGCAATTGCGCCGTATTAGTGGGGAGGCTCTCTTGCATCATGCTAAGTCCTGGCAAAATCCAGCCGCCATAGTGCAGGCCATTGCCACCCAACATATCAATGGTGGTCGCCGTGCCAGCACTCACCACAAGGGTGTTGTTGGCGGAGAGGGCTCTGGCACCCAAAATAGCCGCCCAACGGTCAGCACCCAATTTAGTCGGATCTTGGTAAAGCGTACGCACCCCTTTAAAAGTGCTGTCCCCGGTAAATTGTCGCCAAAGAAGATCCTGCCACTGCGGAAAGAGGGTGCGCAGATTGGTCATCACCTCTGCACCTGCAACACAACAATAAGCAATGGCGTCGGGTTTGGGTACCGTTTTGGCAATATAGTCTGATAGCTCTTCCCGCAACTCCAAAGACTGGAGTGACTTGGTGCTGATAGAGCCAGAGTAGGCCCACAATTTTTTCTGACGATCAGAGGGGTTTTGCGTTGACTCAACTGCAGCCCACTTCAAGCGTGTATTGCCCACATCAAATAATAAATAGAGACTCATAAAAATAGACTCATTCTTGAGCCCGCAGAGAAACATCGCCAGCAAATATTGTCATCAGATTTCCATCCCGCTCAAGAAGTAATGCCCCATTGTCATCCACCCCTTGCTCGAGGCCTAAAAGTGGTGGTTGCAGCCCTGCTGAAATGCGGACGGGCTGCCCATAAAAAGCATCCCAATGCTGCCATTCAGCGCGAAAGTGACTAAACCCCGTCTTTTCAAATTGCGTCAATACGTTCTCTAAAGCGCTAATGAGCTTTAGCCAAATCTGATCAATCTCAGGTAAGACACTCTTCTCTGAAATCAGCTGATCCAAAGAGCCCACCTGAAGATGGGTTCGCCCATCCAGCTTCGCCTCAAGTGCAGCAGCATTGCGTAAGTTCATTCCCACACCAATGATCATCCAAGTGGGCTCATTCATATTGGTTTGTCTACCCTCAATCAGGACTCCGCCTAGCTTAGCGTGATTAAGTAAAAGGTCATTAGGCCATTTGAGGCGCAGGCCTTGAGAAAATAAACTGGCCTCACTGCAATCAAGCGCAGAGGCTAAGCCACTGATGAGGGCCAGGCCAACACAGAGACTTAAACCACTTAGCTCATTAGGGCTCCCAGGGTAAGGGTAGGCCAAAGAAAAGCATAGTGAATCCTGGGGGTTGGCAAGCCAAGTTCGTCCAGCCCTGCCTTTGCCTGCAGTTTGTTTGTAGGCGATTCTGGCAACCGGATGCGTTAACTCACCAGCACGCCAGCGGTTTAATAAGTCGTCGTTGGTCGAAGCCGTTTCAGCGACGCGCTCAAAGGTGCAATTCCAGTTCATTTGCTCATTGTAGAAAAGACTGACCTAGAATTGGGGAATGCATCAAGAAGAACAGCGTCCCCGTAAGTTTGTTTGGCCTCTTCAAGCCATGCCCTTGGCTAGAGCGATGACCCTTATTTACGCTTTGTTAATTCTGTATGTGAGTCTGAATCCCTTTGAATTTACTTTAGATAATGGTATTTCGGGCTGGGCCTGGTTAGACGCGCCATTACCGCGTTACATCACCTTATTCGATGTTTCGGTCAATATCCTGGCTTATATTCCGCTAGGATTTTTAATCGTTTTTTCGGCTTATCCACGCTGGCGTAATTTTGTTGCCCTTGGCATTGCTTTGGCTTTAAGCGCCATGCTTGCTTTCAGTGTTGAATCATTGCAGAGCTGGGTACCCACGCGTATTCCTAGTCTGATGGATTGGTGGGCTAACGTTTCAGGTGGCTTGCTAGGTGGCTTACTGGCTATTCCCATGGGGCCCCAATGGCTCTCAGGAAGCGCCATTCGACGGCGCTTCGATCGCTGGTTTGGTCTAAATTGGGCCTGGGCGGGATTATTTTTATTATTTCCTTGGGCACAAATCTACCCGCAGAGTTCTTGGCTTGGAACGGGTGTTTGGGGGCATGCCATTTTTGGCTCAATTGACTGGGGCACTACGGTGATGAATCACTTTGCCCAAGAGACAGCGATAACGGCCTTATGTTGGCTTGGTACTGCACTCTTGCTTTCTTTAGGCATGCGAACGAAGGCGCCGCAGTGGAAAATTCTGATGGGCTTGCTTGCTTGGACAGTGCTGATCAAGATCCTGTTCACTGCATTGCAATTTGGCGCTGAATTGAGTTTGCTGTGGCTGACCGCAGGTGCAATTTGGGGAATGGTCTTGGGGAGCGTGATTTTGAGGTGGATGCTGCGTTGTTCTATTAGGACAAAATTTTGGGCTGCGCTTGTTTGTTTGCTCTCAGCGACGGTGGCCATCAGTGTGCTACCTGATAATCCCTACTTTATATTGACGATGCGCCATTGGTATCAAGGTCCCATGTTGCACTTCAATGACTTAATGCAATGGCTTTCAGTACTATGGTTGCCATTGGCTCTATTTTGGATGATTCGTGAAGCCTTAGTAGTTAAACTAAAACCCTAATTGGGATCGCTATGTACTTTAAGAACCACGTATTTTTCTGTTTGAATGAACGATCTAATGGGGATAATTGTTGCCATCAACATAACGCCTATGCTTTGTTTGAGTACGCCAAAAAGAGAGTCAAAGAATTGGGCTTAGCGGGTTCTGGCAAGATCCGAATTAACAAGGCCGGTTGTTTGGATCGTTGCGCGCAAGGCCCGGTCATGGTGATTTATCCCGAGGGCGTTTGGTACACCTTCATTGACTCTGAAGATGTAGAAGAAATTATTCAGTCGCACTTAATCGAGGGGCGTCCTGTTGAGCGCTTACAGTTAGCTTAGGTTGATCTAGATAAATTTGAGAAAGCGCTGACTATGAGTGTTGACCCTAAGGTAATGCATATTGATGGCCCCATGGGCTCGATAGAAATGTCTATCGACCTACCTGATGATTTAAAAAAGAATCCCGCATTTACCGTGCGCGGTTTAGCTTTGGTAGCCCACCCCCATCCACTGATGGGTGGCACTAAAGATAACAAGGTAGTGCAAACCATGGCACGTACATTCAACCTATTGGGGTATATCAGTGTGCGCCCCAATTTTCGTGGAGTGGGCACAACTGCAGGCGAACATGATCATGGTGTCGGTGAAACCGAAGATTTACTCCAGGTAACTGACTGGATGCGCACTCCCGCAAGCTGGGCACGCTTTGAGGCAACCCAAGGCCAAGCTTGGACTAACTCCGCCAATACCCTCCCTTTGCTTGTATCTGGATTTTCTTTCGGTAGTTTTGTGGGTACGCACCTGGTGCAAAAGTTAGCTGAGCTTGGACGTCCTGCTGAGCGTCTTGTTATGGTGGGTAGTGCTACGGGTAAATGGGAGTTGGCGCCAGTACCAGCTGATACGATCTTGATTCATGGTGAGGTGGATGAAACCATTCCCCTAGTGGATGTCTTTGATTGGGCGCGACCACAAGAATTAACGGTGCAGGTTGTTCCAGGTGCGGATCACTTTTTTCACCGTAAACTCCACTGCATACGCAACATCATTACCGGGGCATGGTTAGGTATGCCCAACACATAAGGAATCATGAACACCATGGCAGAAGAAAAATCCCTCATCGAATATCCCTCCCTATTTCCAATTAAGGTCATGGGCAAATCCGTCCCTGAATATTTACCCGCAATTTTGCATATTGCCCATCAATTTGATCCGATCTTTGATGAGAGTCAGGTGGAGCAACGACCCTCAAAAGATGGCAACTACCTCGGCATTACCCTGCCTATTAATGCGACTAGTCGCGAGCAATTGGATGAGCTGTACCGAACCCTCTCGACCCATCCTTTAGTCAGCATGGTTCTTTAAGCGGCTTCATGGCGATCTTAGTGAAGTCTTTGGGTTTATCGGACTATGCCGAGACCTATGAAGCAATGCAGGCATTCAATCAACAGCGCACGCCCGACACTCCAGACGAGATTTGGGTTTTAGAGCACCCACCCGTCTTTACCTTAGGTCTCGCTGGTGATGCAGGAAACTTACATTCTCCTAGCAGTGATATTCCTTTAATTCAGGTCGATCGTGGCGGTGAGATTACCTACCATGGCCCAGGCCAGATTGTGATCTATCTTTTATTGGATTTACGGCGACTCGGAATCTTTGTTAAAGAGTTGGTAGCGCGCATTGAGCAAGCGCTGATTGACACTTTGGCCAACTTTGGTCTTCAGGCTGAGCGACACTCTGGAGCCCCTGGAATCTATGTTTGCGCACAGGCTGGTTTACCTGAACCCTATATTGGAGCGAAAATCGCCGCACTGGGTTTAAAAGTCTCCAAAGGCTGCACATATCATGGCCTAGCCCTTAATGTGGCCACGGATTTAGACGCTTTTGCCCGTATCCACCCTTGTGGTTACGAGGGCTTGAGAACGGTGGACATGCAAACTCTCGGGATCAAGGACAATAAGGAGATGATTAGCAAAACCCTCATTGACCATTTGCAGGCGCAATTGATTCGACCATGACCATAGATAAGATAGAACTGGAAAGTAGTGCACTCCTTGAGTCACGTCAGGACGTCAACTACGATGCTTCACGTAAGCAAAAGTCCAATGAGAAGACGGCCCGCATTCCGATCAAGATTATCCCCATTGAGCAGGTACTCAAAAAGCCTGATTGGATTCGGGTGAAGGCCGCCTCTGGAAATTCTCGCTTTGCAGAAATTAAGCAAATTTTGCGTGAGAATGATTTAGTTACCGTTTGTGAAGAAGCGAGTTGTCCTAATATCGGCGAGTGTTTTGGTAAGGGCACAGCTACATTCATGATCATGGGTGATAAATGCACCCGTCGTTGTCCATTCTGTGATGTAGGTCATGGCCGCCCAGATCCCTTGGATGAAAAAGAACCCGCTAATTTAGCGCGCACGATTGCCGTCCTTAAACTAAATTACGTAGTGATCACGAGCGTAGACCGCGATGATCTGCGTGATGGTGGGGCTATGCATTATGTTGACTGTATTTCTCAATCAAGAGCGCTCTCACCAAATACCCGAATTGAAGTGTTAGTACCTGACTTTCGTGGTCGATTAGATAAGGCCTTAGATATTTTTTCAGAGCATGCGCCTAATGGATTGCCTGATGTAATGAATCACAATTTAGAGACGGTTCCCCGTTTATATAAACAGGCGCGTCCAGGTGCTGACTATGCACACTCCTTAAAACTGTTGCAAGATTTCAAAGTACGTTTTCCACACATTCCTACCAAGAGCGGCTTGATGGTAGGTCTAGGTGAAACCGATGAAGAAATCTTGGAAGTCATGCGTGACATGCGAGCACACCAGATTGATATGTTGACGATTGGTCAATACCTGGCGCCTTCTGGGCACCATCTGCCAGTCCAGCGCTATGTCCACCCTGATGTCTTTAAGCACTATGAGAAAGAAGCTTACGCAATGGGCTTCTCGCATGCGGCAGTAGGCGCCATGGTGCGCTCTAGCTATCATGCGGATCAGCAGGCTCTCGGGGCTGGCCTTGTCTAGAAGAAAGGCAATGCGAAGTTGCATCGTGATTGCAACAAGCATTCTGCTGATCGCTTGTAGTCCGAAACTAGACTGGCGCACAGTTCAAGCGCCTCAAGAAAGTTTCACGGCATTATTTCCGGGTAAGCCTGACAAGTTAGAAAGACAGGTGCCCTATCAAGGCGCAAATATTCCGCAGATTTTAGAGGCGGTCAAAGTCGATGAAGCGATTTATTCAGTCTCTTCAATTTATTTAAACAAAGATCAGTCAGATTTTTTTCCTGAGCTGCTTAAGCAGATGCAAGACAATCTTTTTAAGCGGGCAGGCGTAGACGCGCAGAGCGCTCTTAGCTCTTCTGCCGTCTATCGCACGGTAGCTCGCCAACGTCAACCAACAACAGATTATTTTTTAGACTTTATTGCGCCTGATTCAAAGCGGCAATCTATGCGAGTGCGCTGGATTTCTAGGCCGAGTCCTGATGGCGGCATATGGGTATATCAAGTTTCCGTTTTGCAGAACACGCCCTCTGGGATCAATATTGAACAACTCTTTTCAGAAGAGCAGTACGCCACTTTCTTCGAAGAATTTCATCCCGAGTAAATTGCTAGAGACTTACTGAGTTTTTTCCATAGCCGCTACTTTTGCTTCAAGCGCTTCCAATTTTTCTCTCGTTTTGGAAAGCACTTTAGTTTGCAAATCAAATTCTTCGCGAGTGACTAAATCCATTTTCTGAAAGCCTTGACTCATCATGGCGCGCACATTCTTTTCAATATCCTGTGCGGGCGAATTACGGATCGCATCTCCCACCTTATTTTGCATTTCGCCAGCAATGCGTTGAATCTGTTCGAGGATTTCACCAGGTTTTTGCATGATTTGACTTACTCGCTATGGGTTAGAGTTGCGTAAATGAGACAAACCTTATTTTAATGGGAGTCGAGTTTCGGCGTCCGAAAAGACCTAAAACAGTAAAAATGGGAACAGATTCACTTTAATGGTGCAAACTGAAGCACCAAATAAGTGCATGAGCTTCATTATGGGGAATGATTGAAAAAGGGCTTAACAGGGGGACTTCATCATCGACCCATGCAATAAAGCATTTAACCCTTTTTTCATTACAACTAGTAAGGAGCATTTTATGAAATCTTTTCAAAAGTCAGCAATTTCTGCTGTTGCAGTTGCCTTGTTGAGCGGCTTAGTTTACACATCCGCTTTTGCGGAAGAGGCCGCAGCAGAAGCACCTGAAGTAAGTCCGGTTACGGCTAACGTAACTGTAGCAAGTAACTATATCTATCGTGGTTTGACGCAGTCCAATAACAAGCCAGCTATTCAAGGTGGCTTTGATTATGCTCACGAGAGTGGTTTGTACATTGGTAACTGGAACTCATCTATTAGCTGGATCAGCGATGGCTATTCTTCCTCATCAAACCCAAAAACAACTGGCACCGGCGTATCTGCTCCGATTGAAATGGACTTCTATGCAGGTTTTAAGAAAGAGTTAATCGGCGAAGGCTTTGCGAGTGATATCGGTGTATTGCAATACTATTACTCAGCAGCTGGCTTACCTGGAATTCAGTCTAGTACAACCGTCAACAACATTCCAAGTAGTCGCCAAGCTGCAGGTGTGAATCCAAGTACAACTGAATTGTATGTAGCCCAAAACTACACATTTGGTCCTGCAACTGGATTCTTGAAGTTCTCCTATGCTGTAACTAATTTGTTCGGTATCAAGAATTCTGCAGGTGCTTTCTACCCTGATTTCACTGCGAACTATGACACAGGCTTTTATGGCATCAGCTTAAATGCACATGCTGGTTATCAGTACGTGCCTAATAACGTTGTTACTTCTAATGCCCAGTCAACTGCTGGAGTTGGCAATACTTCCTTGGCAGGAACTTGGAATGCAAGCTACGCTGATTGGAAGCTTGGTTTGACTAAGGACTTCGGCGGCGGCTTGTCTGGTACCGCTTACTACACAGGAACAAGCGCACAAAAAGTGGGTAGCACTTATGTTTACGCTACCCCAAACGGCGGCAACGCTGGACGTGGTAACGCTGTAGTTGCTCTTACAAAAACTTTCTAATTTCCACTCTGAACGGAGAAACATATGAAATTAATCACTGCAATCGTCAAGCCATTTAAGCTTGACGAGGTGCGCGAAGCTCTCTCAGAAGTGGGAGTTTCGGGCATCACTGTTACCGAAGTTAAAGGATTTGGTCGTCAAAAGGGTCACACTGAGTTGTATCGCGGTGCTGAGTATGTAGTGGATTTTTTGCCTAAGGTAAAAATTGAAGCTGCTGTTGATGATGACATTTTGGAGCGAGCAATTGAAGCGATTGAAAAATCTGCTCGTACTGGCAAAATTGGCGATGGCAAAATCTTTGTTACTTCTGTAGAACATGTCATTCGTATTCGTACCGGTGAAACCGGTGCGTCAGCACTTTAAAGAGAGGCTCAAAATGTTAACTTGGATGAAAAATCTCCTAGCTGGTGGTGCGATGGCTTTGGCCATTGGCGCAACTGGCGTAATGGTAAGCGCTCCCGCGTTTGCCGATGAAGCGAAACCCGCTGTTTCTGCTCCTGCAGCCGCCTCAGCTGCCGCAGCCGCTCCAGCAGCACCTGTAGCAACAGTAAACAAAGGTGATACCGCTTGGATGTTGATATCTACAGCATTAGTGCTGTTGATGACGCTTCCTGGCTTGGCATTGTTTTACGGCGGCTTAACCCGCAGTAAAAACATCCTGTCCATTTGTATGCAATGTTTCATGGTCTTCTCTCTGATTACCGTGCTGTGGGTCTTCTACGGCTATAGCTTGGCGTTTACGGAAGGTGGGGCATTTATTGGCGGACTTGATCGTCTGTTCTTGGCTGGCTTGACTCCAGACTCTATCGCAGCAACCTTTAGTAAAGGTGTTGGTATTCCTGAGTATGTATTCATGGCTTTCCAGGCAGTGTTTGCCACTATTACTTGCTGTTTAATCATCGGTTCTTTTGCTGAGCGCGCTAAGTTCTCTGCAATCCTGATCTTTATGGTGATTTGGTTCACGTTTAGCTACTTGCCAATCGCTCACATGGTTTGGTTCTGGCCTGGCCCTGATGACATCAAAGATGCAGCGTCACTTGAAGCTATCACTGCCCGTGCAGGTTGGTTATGGCAAAAAGGTGTGCTCGACTTTGCTGGCGGTACCGTTGTTCACATCAATGCTGCGATCGCTGGTTTAGTTGGCTCCTTTGTGATTGGCAAGCGTATTGGTTACGGCAAAGAAGCAATGAAGCCACATAACTTAGTTTATGTAATGACTGGTGCCGCACTCTTGTGGTTCGGTTGGTTTGGTTTCAACGCAGGTTCAGCACTCGAAGCAAACGGAAGCGCTGCATTGGCATTCGTCAATACCTATGTAGCTACTGCCGCCGCTGTATTGGGCTGGTCATTTGCTGAGTGGATTCTCAAAGGTAAGCCATCGATGTTGGGCGCGGCTTCTGGTTGCGTAGCAGGTTTAGTTGCTATTACTCCAGCTGCTGGTTTCGTTGGCCCAATGGGTGCAATTGCTATCGGTCTGTTCGCTGGCGTCATTTGCCTTTGGGGTGTAACAGGCCTGAAGAAAATGTTGGGCTCAGATGACACATTGGATGTATTCGGTGTGCATGGCGTAGGTGGTATTTCTGGTGCGTTGTTGACTGGTATTTTTGCTGATCCAGCTTTGGGTGGCACAGGTATCTGGGATTACGTTACAAATGCTGCTGCACCTGATTATTCGATCGCTAGCCAAATGTGGATTCAAGCTCAAGGTGTGATCACTACCGTAATCTGGTCTGGCGTAGTTTCTTTCATTGCCTTCAAATTGATCGATATGGTGATTGGTTTGCGCGTTAAAGAAGAAGAAGAGCGCGAAGGTTTGGATATCAGCTCACATGGTGAAACTGCTTACGAGTCTTAATTAGTCGTTTTAACCCTCTTAGGCGGTCCTAACTGCCTGCTTTATCAGCGCGGAATCTTCGGATTCCGCGTTTTTTTTATAAAATACTTACAATGGTGAAATGGTTCCACATCTCATTACTGCCCTTAGTGGTCCTTTGCTCGAACTCGAGACAAAGGTCTTAGAAGCTACTCCTACGATTGAGCGCTGGTTTAGGCTTGAATGGCAAGAGCACACCCCCCCTTTTTACTGCTCGGTAGATTTACGTAACTCGGGTTTCAAGCTAGCCCCAGTTGACACGAATTTATTTCCTGGTGGCTTTAATAATCTTTCTCCCCAGATGCTGCCTTTGGCAGTGCAGGCTGCTATGGCGGCCATTGAGAAGATTTGTCCAGAAGCAAAAAATTTATTGCTGATTCCTGAGCGCCATACCCGTAATACGTTTTATCTGCAAAACGTAGCGCGCCTATCTTCCATCTTGCGTCAGGCCGGTCTCAATGTCCGTCTGGGTACTTTTTCCGAAGAGATTAAAAAGCCTACCTGGATAGATCTCCCTGATGGCAACCGCTTGTTAATGGAGCCTTTGTCCCGATTAGGATTAAAGCAGCAACGTTTGGGATTGAAGGATTTTGATCCATGCTCAATTCTGTTGAATAACGATCTATCCGCAGGCATTCCGCCTATTTTGGAAAATATTCATGAGCAGTATTTGTTGCCTGGGCTGCATGCGGGTTGGCATATTCGCCGTAAATCAAATCACTTCGCTGCCTACGATGAAGTGGCAAAGAAGTTTGCCAAGGTGGTCGATATTGATCCTTGGATGATCAATCCGTATTTTGCGCAATGCTCCGAAGTCAATTTTCATGAGCGCAAGGGTGAGGATGAACTGCAAACAGCAGTTGAGAAAATACTCAAAAAGACTGCCAAGAAATACCGCGAGTACGGCATTAAAGAAAAACCTTTTGTCGTTGTAAAGGCCGATGCAGGCACTTATGGCATGGGCATTATGGTGGTGAATGATCCTGCTCAGCTCAAAGACTTGAATCGCAAAGAACGCAACAAAATGAGCGTGGTGAAGGAAGGGTTAGAAGTCAGTGACGTCCTCATTCAGGAGGGTGTTTACACCTTTGAGAAAGTCAATGAGGCGGTTGCTGAGCCGGTGGTGTACATGATTGATCGTTACGTTGTCGGCGGTTTCTATCGCGTACATACAGACCGCGGTCCTGATGAAAACCTCAATGCCCCAGGAATGCACTTTGTGCCATTGGCTTTTGAGCAAGACTCTATGCCCGATATCACTGCCAAAGCTGGCAGCGCGGCTCCGAACCGTTTTTATCTTTATGGCGTGGTTGCGCGCTTGGCACTGTTGGCTGCTTCATTGGAGCTCGAGCGTACCGACCCTGATGCTGAATTCGCTTAAATTAAAAGCATTTATTTTTGAATAAATAATATGGATTACTTGTTTATTGCTGATCCACTTGACTCGTTCAAGATTGGTAAAGATTCGACCTTAGCGATGATGCGAGTGGCTCAGGCAGCCGGTCATCGGCTTTGGTTTTGCCAAAGCCGCAATATTTTGTGGCGCGACAATGTGATTGTGGCTGATTGCGAGCCTCTCTTTATTAAGCCGTCCGGTACCTCTTGGTATGAATTGGGTCTAGTCGAGGCGCGTAGCCTACATTCTTTTTCTGCGGTGTTGATGCGCACCGATCCCCCGTTTGATATTGAATACCTTAATACCACTTGGTTACTTTCTGCAGCGGTGCGACAAGGCGCCAAGGTATTTAATAATCCAACGGCGATTCGCGATCATTCGGAAAAATTATCCATTACTGAGTTTCCGCAATTGATTCCACCCACTCTAGTGAGTCGTGAGCTGAGTGCAGTTGAGGCGTTTCACCGCGAGTACCGTGACATAGTGATTAAGCCTTTAGATGGTATGGGCGGCATGGGGGTATTTCGGGTTGGGCCAGACGGTTTAAATTTAGCGAGTATTGTCGAAACTCTGGGCGAGAACGGGACGCGTACTTTGATGGTGCAACGTTTCTTGCCGGAGATTTCCCAGGGGGATAAGCGGGTTCTTTTAATTGGCGGCGAAGTAGTGCCTTTTGCATTGGCTCGTATTCCTCAAGGCTCTGAAATCCGTGGCAACTTGGCTGCTGGCGGTAAGGGTGTGGCAATGCCCTTAAGCGAGTCTGAAAAGAGAGTTGCGCAAGAATTGGCGCCGATTTTGCATGAGCGCGGTTTATTCTTGGTAGGGCTAGATTTGATTGGAGGCTTTGTTACTGAAATTAATGTCACTAGCCCAACCTGCTTTGTTGAAATTACTGAGCAAAGTGGATTTGATGTGGCGCAGTTTTGGTTGCAAGCGCTTGAAAAGGAGTTGGCACACTTATGACCGGAATCGTCATTGTGGCTCACACGCCGCTAGCTAGTGCTATGTTGGGATTTGTTGAGCATACCTTCGGTGTCATGCCCGAAGGCGTTCGAGCTGTGGATGTTCCTGCGCATGAAGATACTAAGGTAAGCTTTGAGCGAGTGCTAGAGGCTGCTAAAGGAGTTAATGCTGGCGCAGGAATTTTGATCTTGACTGATGTGATGGGTGCTACACCTGCTAACGTCGCCTCAAAATTGATGGGCTTAGGAGCAGATGCGAATTTTAGGGCGCCGGTCAATGTGTTGGCGGGGGTGAACCTACCCATGTTGATGCGTTGTGTTTCCCATCGCCATGAAGAATTAGAGGTCTTGACGCAAAAAGCATTGCAAGGGGGAGAGCAGGGCATTGCGCGCCTAGGTACTCAGATTCCAGAAGCAATTAGCAAGTAAAAAACAAGGTAAATCATGCCCGTTGCAGAAATCGAAATTATTAATAAGCTTGGTTTGCATGCCAGGGCATCAGCTAAGTTATCTAAGCTGGCAGCCGAATATCCTTGTGAAATATTGTTGTCGCGTAATGGCCGTCAAATTAACGCCAAAAGTATTATGGGCGTCATGATGCTAGCCGCTGGCATTGGTAGCAAGATTGTCATTGAAACTGTGGGCGACCAAGCTGATGAAGCCATGGCGGCCCTGAGTGAATTGATTCATAACCGTTTTGGTGAAGGCGAGTAAATCATGACTTTTGCTTTGCATGGGGTTCCAGTATCAAAGGGGATTGCCATCGGCAAGGCAGTGCTGATTTCAAATGCAGCGCTAGAGGTGAGTCATTACTTAATTGAACCTGGTACGGAAGAAGTTGAGGCTCAAAAATTACTAGATGCTTTTGAGCAAGTCCGCTTAGAGCTAGCGCAATTGAGGCAGAGTTTGCCTAAAGACGTGCCGCAAGAGATGGCCGCCTTTATCGATGTGCACGGCATGATTTTGGCTGATCCCGCCCTCACAGAGAAGCCGCTTAAACTCATTAGAGCCCAACGATTCAACGCCGCATGGGCATTGACTACTGAGCTTAATGATTTGCTGGCGCAGTTTTCTGAAATTAAAGATGCTTATCTCAAAGAACGCGCTAACGATATTCGACAAGTCGCAGAGCGAGTACTCAAGGCCTTAGGCGCTCGGCAAAAGGATTCGTCAACCCACTCCGAATTAGTCTCATCAGCCGAGGTCGGGGTTGATGCCATTATCGTGGCGCATGATATTGCTCCACACGACATGTTGCGTTTTAAAGAGTACGCGTTCACTGGCTTCGTTACTGATTTAGGCGGCACCACTTCCCACACGGCAATTGTGGCGAGGAGCATGGAGATTCCTGCAGTGGTTGGCGTACGTCATGCCAGTGAAATGATTCGTCACGGCGATTGGCTGGTGATTGACGGTGAGCATGGCGTAGTGGTGGTGGCGCCGGATGAACCACTATTAGAAGAATATCGGCGACTCCAAGCCAAGGCATTACAAGAAACCCATAAATTGCAGCAACTGAAGCACTCCAAAGCAGCAACGGTTGACGGAGTAGCAATTGAGCTGATGGTTAATATCGAGCAACCAGAAGATGCTATCCACGCTGTTGAGCTTGGTGCAGTCGGAGTCGGCTTGTTTCGCTCCGAGTTTTTATTTATGGATCCTGATCAAGCGCTACCGGATGAAGAAAAGCAGTATCAAGAGTATCGCCGGGCAGTAGAGTTGATGAATGGTCTTCCTGTGAATATTCGCACCATCGATGTGGGTGCTGATAAAGCGCTTGGTGCGGGTGCTGATTTATCTCAAACTGGCACTTCCCCATTAGGTTTGCGCGCAATTCGATGGTCATTGACCGAACCGGAAATTTTCTTAACGCAGTTGAGAGCAATTTTGCGCGCATCAGCTCATGGCCAAGCGCGCATCATGATTCCCATGTTGGCGCATGTTCAGGAGATTGATGAGACCTTGCGTCTGATTGAAAAAGCAAAACAACAATTGCATCAAAGGGGGCAAGCATTCAATGCCAATATCCCTGTGGGTGCCATGATTGAGATTCCAGCGGCAGCCTTGATCTTGCCTTTGTTTTTGAAGCGCTTTGATTTTTTATCTATTGGCACTAATGACCTGATTCAGTACACCCTAGCAATTGATCGCGCTGACCATGCGGTGGCTCACCTGTACGATCCAATGCATCCAGCGATTCTGAACTTAATGGCCAACATTATTGATCAGGCTAAACGTGCCAATGTACCAGTAGCAGTCTGCGGTGAGATGGCGGGAGATCCTGGGTTAACTAGGCTGCTCTTGGGTATGGGCTTGACCGATTTTTCTATGCACTTTAGCCAGCTGTTGCTCGTTAAGCGTGAAATCTTAAAGGCCAATGCGGGTGAGCTGAAGACACATATTCCAGCGCTCTTAATGGCTTTTGAGCCCGAGGAGCAGGCGTCGGCCCTGCAGCATTTGCTAGCCTAGGTGACTAGCGCTACACACCACGCACTCTGGATTGCGTGTCAGTCGAATTTCATCTATCTGGGTCTTGAGCGCATTCCAAAGCAACATTCTGCCCACTAAGGGCTCACCGAATCCAACCAGTATTTGCAACGCTTGAGCAGCTTGCATAGAACCAATAATGCCTACCAGCGGTGAGAAGATGCCCATGCTAGCGCAACTAACTTCTTCAAATGACTCATCCGGAGAAAAAATGCAGGCGTAACAGGGTGATGTTTCGCTGCGGAAATCAAATACGCTCAGTTGGCCATCAAAGCGGAGTGCTGATCCAGAGACAAGCGGCGTTTGGTGTTTCACGCAGCCGGCATTGATGCGCTGCCGAGTTGAAAAATTATCAGTGCAATCTAAAACAAGATCGACACTGGGTAGGAGTTGATCAAGCAAGGAGTCATCTGCTTCAGCCTGAATGGCGTGCACTTGAATTGTGGAGTTCAGCTGATCTAAAAACTGCTTACCCGATGCTGCTTTGTTCAGATGAATACTCTGTTGGGTATGCATAATTTGACGCTGCAAATTACTGAGTTCAACTTGGTCGAAATCCACCAAGGTAATTTTCCCTATACCAGCTGCTGCTAGATAGGGGGCAGCGGCAGAACCAAGGCCACCCACACCAATGATAAGAACATGAGAGGCCAAGAGCTTTTCTTGACCTGTAACATCAATTTCTTCGAGGAGTAAGTGCCTTGAGTAGCGCAGCAACTGCTCATCGTTCATAGCTTAATTAGAAATAAAGTAAAACGTTATTCGAGCTTAGAGGAAGAGCGCTTCACTGGCTGACCATTAAGAAATGCAACTGCTTGAGTCAGCATAAAGTCTTCTGGACTACCAAGTTCGATGGGCTTCTTCGACTTCTCTTTTTCTTTTTCTTCAGGCGTCTTCTTAGCGTTATTCGCTTCAATGCGTTGCATTTCTTCGATACGACGGTTTTCCCGGTCGGTAATTAACTTATCTTCAGAGGATTGTTTATTGCGTAAATGTTTCGCACTATCCACTTCACGCGTAATCAATACATCATCAGGGTCGCCTTCTTTGTTTTGATCCACTGGGATATCGGGCTTAATCCCAAAAGCCTGAATCGACTTTCCACTTGGAGTGAAGTAATAAGCCGTAGTAATTTTTAAAGCAGAGTCATTGCTCAATGGGCGAACAGTTTGAACCGAGCCTTTACCAAAGCTAGTTTTACCAATAATCGTTGCCCGCTTGTAGTCTTGCAGGGCTCCAGCGACGATTTCTGAAGCGGATGCGGAATAGGCGTTTACCAAAACAACCATTGGGAGTTTTTTAAATATCTCAGGAACCCCTGCCAATGGATCTCCTGCCTCACTTAAGCGATACATTGCTGGAGTCGCATTAAAGACTTGCTTGGATTCGGTGGTTTGACCCTTGGTTGAGACAATGACAGCATCGGCTGGCAAGAAAGCTGCAGCTACCCCAACAGCGCCCTGAAGCAGGCCACCGCCGTTATTGCGAAGGTCGAGAATAATTCCTTTGAGCTTGGGATCTTGAGCGGCAAGATCAGTGAGCTTCTTTGCGAGATCAGGGACGGTGCGCTCTTGAAAGCTCGTTACACGTACCCAGGCAATATCGTTATCTAGCAATTTTGCTTTGATAGATTGAACCTTAATCTCAGCGCGAGTAATCGTCACTGGGAAACTACGTTCTTCACTTTTGCGAAAAATCGTCAAAGTGATCTTAGTGCCAGGCTTGCCGCGCATAGTCCGCACTGCTTTGTCCAAGGACATGCCACGCACAGGTTTGTCATCAAGACGAGTAATTAAATCTCCAGCTTGTAATCCAGCGCGCGCAGCAGGACTATCCTCAATCGGATTCAGTACTTTGACTACGCCATCTTCCGAGGTAATCTCAATTCCGAGCCCGGCAAACTTACCTGAAGTTTGCTCTTGCATTTCCTCAAAATCTTTTTTATCTAAAAAAGTGGAATGGGGGTCCAAGCTGCTGACCATTCCCTTGACAGCGTCCGTCAGTAATTGCTTGTCTTCGATGGGCTCAACATATTCCCGTTTGATTTGTGCGAACACATTGGAGAGTGTGCGCAATTCCTCTAAAGGCAAAGTGGTACTTTGCTGTGCGGTCGCCGATAGTTGAATGGTTGCGGCTACCCCGGCAATCAGTCCAACTGCGATGAGTGAAGCATTCTTTAAAAATTGGCGCATAGCTATCTTTTTAACCTAATCCAAATAAAAGTGCTGAATTGGCTTGAGATCATCATCCAATTCATAAACGAGAGGGATGCCATTGGGCACATTAATTTCCATAATATCTTGGTCGGAAACTTGATCAAGGTATTTAATTAAGGACCGGATACTGTTGCCGTGAGCCACTAATAAGACCCGTTTGCCTGCCTTTAAGGCAGGAGCAATCGACTCATTCCACAAAGGCATTACTCGCTCTACATTGTCTTTAAGGCATTCTCCCGCAGGAATATCCGAGTGACTCAACTTCTCATAACGGCGATCATGATGGGCATGACGTTCATCTCCATCTTCTAATAGTGGTGGGCGAACGTCATAAGAGCGGCGCCAAATATGGACCTGCTCGTCACCATACTTTGCAGCAGTGTCGGCTTTATTAAGGCCGGTCAGTGCGCCGTAATGGCGTTCATTGAGCCTCCAGCTGTGTACGACGGGCAGCCACATTAAGTCCATCGCCTCTTGTACGTACCAAAGAGTGCGTATAGCTCTTCTTAAAACAGAGGTATAGGCAACATCAAAGTCATAGCCTGCTTTTTTGAGTTTCTCACCAGCTGCCAGTGCCTGTTCAGCACCTTTGGGAGTTAAGTCGATGTCGGCCCAGCCGGTAAAACGGTTTTCGAGGTTCCAGGCGGATTCGCCATGTCGAATAAGGACAAGTTGTTTCATAGAGCCATTCTATAATCTGGTAATGAACTTTCTCACACAAATTGATAACATAGCGCTGATTGCCCTTTTACTTGTTTCAGGGGCAGCGCTGTTTCTTCCTACATTATCTACGCTTATTAGCGGCAAGGGTTTGACGCCCACGGAAGCCACAATCTGGATTAATCGGCGCAAGGCTTATGTTTTGGATTTACGGTCAGTAGAAGCCTTCAAGTTAGGTCATTTGCCCGGAGCAAAACACATCATCTCCTCAGAGCTTGCGACTGGGATCGAGAAAATGAGATTAGATCGCAAAAATCCCGTCATTTTGGTGTGTGACAGCGGCAATCACTCCCGTAAGGGTGTTGCTGAAGTCCAAAAGCTTGGCTTTAGCGAAGTTGCCTCCTTAGAAGGTGGCGTTCAAGGCTGGCAGGCAGCGGCTCTTCCCTTAGTTAAATAAGCCCACCTTACAAGAGAAACTCATGCCCCCAGTCACGATGTATAGCACTCAAGTTTGTCCTTATTGCGTCATGGCAGAGAAGTTTCTGCAAAAGAAGGGCGTGCTCAGTCTAGAAAAAATCCTGATTGATCGTGATCCCGCTCAGCGCGAACTCATGATGACCCGTACTGGTCGCCGTACTGTTCCGCAAATTTATATTGGCGAAACGCACGTTGGTGGTTACGACGATTTGGTTGCATTGGATCGCGCAGGTCAACTTGACCCACTATTGACCAACTAATTTATATATTTATTTCACAGGAAGCTAGCCATGACCGAAGCCACTTTGCCAGCACAAGACGCTGCCAACACATCAAAAGAACCAGGATTTCGTATTCAGCGTGTGTACTTAAAGGATCTTTCTTTAGAGCAGCCAAACGCCCCGCAAATTTTATTAGTCGCCGCTGAGCCTACAGTTGAAGTTGAAGTTGATGTTGCTGTGACACGCTTGAGTGATGAAATTTTCGAAGTAGCGCTTACTGCCACTGTGACCGCTAAAGTGGAAAGTCAGGTACTCTTTTTGGTAGAGGCAAAGCAGGCAGGGATTTTTGAGTTCCAAAATATTCCTCCTGAGCAAGTCGACCCTATGCTGGGAATCGCTTGCCCAACTATTCTGTATCCCTACTTGCGCTCTAATGTTGCCGACACCATTAGCCGTGCTGGTTTCCAGCCAATTCATTTAAACGAAATGAATTTCCATGGCATGTATGAGCATCGCATCATGCAAGCTCAAGCTGCTGCAGCCCAAGAAAATGCTCCTGCAGAAGAAAGCAAAATCATCCTGCCTCATTAAGCTATCTAAGGCCTATAGATCATGAGAGTGACACTGCTTGGAGCAGGTGCTTGGGGCACCGCCCTCGCAGTACATGCTGCGAAATACCTGCCAGCTGGCGACATTTGCTTATGGTCTCGTAGCATGCAACAACTTGAGGAAATGAAGCGGGCCGGACGAAATTCCGCATATCTACCGGAGATTGATCTACCTGTACATTTGCAATTTGAAGACGACTTAGAAACCGCAATATTGCGTCTTTCAGAAGATGACCTTTTGGTGATTGCCACACCGATGTCTGCGTTGGCTGAGATGGTCAAGCAGGTACTGAAGATTGCGCAACATCCCCTCAATATTGTCTGGTTATGCAAGGGCCTCGAACCTCACACGGCGCTATTACCGAACCAAGTAGTCGAGCGTGAAAATCAACTGCATAGCCACGGATTAACGCACGCATTTGGCGCGCTGTCAGGTCCCAGTTTTGCGCGGGAAGTTGCCCTAGGAATGCCCTGCGCTTTAACAGTGGCAAGTAAGTCACCCACTTTGTGTGCTGACGTGCAGGCCGCATTTCACCACGGCAATATGCGCATTTATGCGAGCGATGATTTAGTGGGCGTGGAATTGGGCGGTGCCATTAAAAATATCTTGGCCATCGCAGCCGGCATCAGCGACGGCCTTGACTTAGGACTTAATGCTCGCGCAGCTGTATTAACGCGAGGGCTTGCCGAAATGATGCGCTTGGTAAAAGCTGCGGGCGGTAGGCCTGAAACCTGTATGGGCTTGACGGGTGCGGGCGATTTAATTTTGACTGCAACGGGTGACCTCTCGCGCAATCGCCGAGTGGGCTTAGAGCTCGCCGCTGGCAAACCGCTCACTCATATTTTGGGTGGCCTAGGACATGTGGCCGAGGGTGTTTTGTGCGCTCAAGCAGTAGGAAGTTTAGCCATCCGTTTGGAGGTCGACATGCCCATTACGACAATGATGGGTGAGGTACTTTCAGGAAATGTTACTCCGCATGAAGCTGTAAAACAGCTGATGGGACGTGACCCCAAATTAGAAGTCTAGTGTTTAGTCACAACTCAATTGCCGCCGCTTAGGCCGTTTTGACGCCAAGCTTCGTACACTACGATGGCTACTGTGTTTGAGAGGTTGAGGCTGCGACTACTCTCTTGCATTGCTAAGCGCATTTGATTGGGGTTAGGGATAGCACCTCTGACTTCCGCAGAAATCCCTTTGGTCTCAGAGCCAAAGACAAAATAATCATTCGGTAAATATTGCCCCTCATGAAATTTCCCCGTGCCTTTGGTGGTTAAGGCAAAAAGGCGCTCAGTGCGAGGTTGTTCATTGCTTAAAAATTCAGTCCAATTGCCGTGCAGTTTGATGCTGGCAAACTCGTGATAATCCAAGCCCGCACGGCGCAGTTTGGCATCCTCCATGGGAAAGCCAAGGGGTTCGATTAAATGTAAGTGGCAGCCCGTGTTGGCGCATAAGCGAATAATGTTGCCTGTGTTGGGCGGAATTTCTGGTTCGAATAAAACGATATTAAACATACGCATTTCGGAGTGGAGTTGGGCGGGCAGTTCTCAATAACACCCAATTAATGACACGAGATACCCCATTGTCCTTCAGAACGCGGGCAATCTCATTTAAGGTTGCACCGCTGGTCATCACATCGTCAAACACAATCACCGTTTTATTCTTTAAGATGGCCTGAAATTGCGGCGAGATGTGAAAGAGGCCTTGTATAGCAATGCGACGCCCTAACTTATTTTCTAAAGCTAGGGACTGAGAACTATGCCGTCTTAAGAGGGCGTTCGGCAGTCTTTTAATTTGAGGATGCAGGTGGATTCGCCTAGCAATTTCCCAGCTTTGGTTAAAGCCTCTAAGACATAGTTTTTCTTTGCTCAGAGGGACTGGCAGGAGGTAGTTTGCATTTGTTTCAAAGATGGACTGAGCGGCAATGTGATTCCAGCTTGTCGCCAGTCCATGAGCGAACGCAAGGCGCTTGTGATATTTGAGTTGGTGTAGGGCTGCCTGCAACTTGCCTTCATATCGATCAAGACAGTAAGTCTCATCAAAATAAGGGGCAGTGTCTACGCAATCATTGCAGCGCTGAGCCAATAATTCGCTGCGTGCGAGCGTAGTACCGCATTGCTGGCAGCACTCGTAATGCAATAGATTTTCTGCTTCCAATTGTTTTCTACAAGCAGGACACAAAGTTTCCGCCTGAAATGCTGCACAAGCAATGCAAGAGGTTGGTAATATTTGCGCGCAAATAGCGTGAAAAGCATTCTCTAATATAGACATGGGGCGCTGAGTATACTGAGGCAATGACCCAACCAATCAGATGGCTTCAGGACGAAATTGCAGACCGAATGTTGCAAAAGTTAGACCTCGTCAAGTTGCCAGTAAAAAGCGCCCTCATTGTTCCTGATTTTCCTGGAGATCATTGCCGCTTTCTGACAAAGCGTTTTCCTGGAGTGCGTATTGTGAGTGCTCCAGAATCCGATCTACGGGGATTCGATTTATTGCGCTTAAAGACGGCAAATTTATGGCACTCCGGTCTCAAAAGTCAGGCCGATATTTCGCTGGAGGAGTTTCAAAAGTCAGGCCGTTTCGATCTCCCCGATCACTCGGTGGATTTGGTGTTTAGTGACTTGTTGATTCAAAATCTGGCTGATCCCAAGGCATTTCTTCAAGAATGCTGGCGGATACTAAAAGAGGGTGGCCTGCTGACCTTTAGTTATTTAGGGCCTGATACTGGAAAAGAGCTCTATGCAGCAGCTTCGCCCAAGTGGTCATTAAAGAAGCTTGCTAGCCCTTGGGATATGCACGATATGGGCGATGCCCTTGTTGGGGCGCGGTTTGCTGATCCGGTGATGGATATGGAGTATTTGAATTTGGAATATGAGTCAAGCGCCGTTTTGCAAACCGACGCAGTTGCCCTTAATTTGATGGAGCCCTTGGCGGAAAAGCTTCCCATTTCCTCTGAGATGCCAAGCAAGCTGACTCTAGAGGTCGTTTACGGCCATGCCTGGGCAATCGGGAAGCACCTGGCCAAGCCGCAGGATCATATTGCCTATATTGACCCATCTCAAATCTTGCGCAAGACTCGGATTACCCCTGAAATAAAGTAAGTAATTACTAACATATTGAGGTGCAGTCTTTTCGGGGCAGGTTTACCCCATTTGTCGTACATGCTAATTAACCCTATAATCTGTGCTGGTTGTAAGGCAGGACACAGACTTAGGGATTTTTGGGGTCTAAAACTCCAAAAGTTCATGACAACAAACTGAGAATAAGATGAATTTATTTGGAAAAGTCACAAGGGCTTCGCTCTATTTCATAGCTGCCTTTAACGCAGCAGCCGTTTTTGCAGCTGAAAATATGCCGGGCGGCCCTGCCGTGAATCAGCTCAACTTTACGCCCCCCGCCACCAAAATCATGCAAGAAATTCATGGGCTTCACTGGATGATGCTGGTGATTTGCGCAGTGATTTTTATTGGTGTATTTGGCGTGATGTTTTATTCCATCTTGCGTCATCGCAAATCACTCGGCGCCAAATCAGCCTCTTTTCATGAGAGCACCACGGTTGAAATTATTTGGACCGTTATTCCATTGATCATTGTGATCGGTATGGCTTTGCCTGCGACTAAGACGGTCGTGGCAATGAAAGACACCACCAATTCAGATATCACCATTAAAACCACGGGTTATCAGTGGAAATGGGGCTACGACTATATTAAAGGTGAGGGCGAAGGAATTAGTTTTCTTTCAACCCTTTCAACACCAAGAACCCAAGTAAATAATTTGGAACCAAAATCGCCAACCTATTTAATGGAAGTCGATAACGAAATGGTAGTGCCGGTCGATAAAAAAATTCGCATTATTACTACGGCTAACGATGTAATTCACTCTTGGACAATTCCTGCTTTTGGTCTTAAGCAAGATGCTATTCCAGGCTTTGTACGAGATACGTGGTTCCGCGCCGACAGAATCGGCACATTCCGTGGACAGTGTTCTGAGTTATGCGGTGCCGAACATGCGTTTATGCCGATTGTGGTGAAAGTGGTTTCTCAAGAGGACTACACCAAATGGGTGGCAGAGAAGCAAAAGTCACTGACTGCTGCCACGGATGATCCATCCATGGTCTACACCCTTGCGGAGCAAAAAGAGCGTGGTGAAAAAGTTTATGGAGCCAACTGTGCAGCCTGTCATCAGCCTAACGGCAAAGGTGCAGGCGCCTTCCCGGCTTTAGCTGGAAGTAAGGTTGTGAATGGACCTTTGGAAGGTCAAATCCATATTCTCTTGAATGGTAAAAATGCGATGCCTAAGTGGAGCGGTGTTCTCTCTGCTGCGGATATCGCTGCAGTAATTACTTACACGCGTAATTCATGGGGAAATAACTCGGGGCAAGTCATTCAAACCCAAGAAATCGTTTCTGCACAAGCTAAGAACTAATTTTTAAACTATAGATCAATCTCAACTGGAGTAATTCATGAGCACCGTCTCTACCACCCACGATACAGCGCACGATCATGCACACGATGATCACACGCCACACGGTTGGCGTCGTTGGTTATTCGCGACCAACCACAAAGATATCGGTACGATGTATTTAACCTTCTCGTTCATTAGTCTGCTGGCCGGTGGAGCGATGGCGATGGGAATTCGTCTAGAGCTGTTTCAGCCAGGCTTGCAATTTTTCCGCCCAGAATTTTTCAATCAGTTGACCACTATGCATGGTTTGGTAATGGTGTTCGGCGCGATCATGCCCGCATTTGTGGGTTTTGCTAACTGGATGGTGCCACTACAAATTGGCGCCTCCGATATGGCCTTTGCGCGGATGAACAACTTTAGCTTCTGGATTTTGCCAGTCGCAGCGCTATTGCTGTTTGGCTCTTTCTTAGCGCCGGGTGGTGCCCCTGCCGGAGGCTGGACTTTATATGCGCCCTTGACATCGCAAATGGGACCTGGCTTAGACATGGCTATTTTTGCTCTGCACTTGTTGGGTGCGTCTTCGATCATGGGCTCGATTAATATTATTGTGACCATTCTCAATATGCGTGCCCCTGGCATGACGCTGATGAAGATGCCCATGTTCTGCTGGACTTGGTTGATTACCGCATATTTGTTGATTGCCGTAATGCCGGTGTTGGCAGGTGCGATTACGATGGTATTGACTGACCGCCATTTTGGTACAAGCTTCTTCTCGGCTGTAGGCGGCGGTGACCCAGTAATGTTCCAACACATCTTTTGGTTCTTTGGTCACCCAGAGGTGTACATCATGATTCTGCCCGCGTTCGGTATCGTGAGTGAAATCATTCCTGCGTTCTCAAGAAAGACCCTCTTTGGTTATAGCTCGATGGTGTATGCCACCTCTTCGATTGCGATCTTGTCCTTCATTGTTTGGGCTCACCATATGTTTGCCACGGGCATGCCAGTGACAGGTCAATTGTTCTTCATGTACGCCACGATGTTGATTGCTGTACCAACTGGCGTAAAGATTTTCAATTGGGTTGCAACAATGTGGAAAGGCTCAATGACTTTTGAGACTCCCATGTTGTGGGCCGTAGGCTTTATTTTCGTATTTACTATGGGTGGATTTACTGGCTTGATTTTGGCTATTGCACCGATTGATATTGGTTTGCAAGATACCTATTACGTAGTTGCTCACTTCCATTACGTGCTGGTAGCGGGCTCTTTATTTGCGATGTTTGCAGGTTTTTACTACTGGTGTCCTAAGTGGACCGGCCAAATGGCTAATGAAACGCGTGGCAAGATCCATTTTTGGAGCTCCATGATTTTCTTCAACATTACCTTCTTCCCTATGCACTTTTTGGGGCTAGCAGGAATGCCACGTCGTTACGCCGACTACCCAACCCAATTTGCCGACTTCAATATGATCGCTTCGATTGGCGCCTTGGGTTTTGGTTTATCTCAAGTCTATTTCTTGATCTTTGTAGCCTTGCCTGCGTATCGTGGAGAGGGTGTCAAAGCCCCTATGAAGCCCTGGGACGGTGCCAAGGGTCTCGAGTGGACAGTGCCTTCACCAGCTCCACATCACACCTTTGAAACTCCTCCCGATGCTGAAGAATTGCATGCCGCAGGAATTTAAAGTTAGATCAAAGGAAGCCCTCTCTGCTAGCAATCGCAGATTGGGTTTTATTCTATTAAGCATTGCCGCTATTTTCTTTCTCGGCATTCTGATGAAATACAGCATCTTGGGCTAGTCTCAGGAAATCCGCAATGTCCGCAACCCTTGCCCTTAATCGCCAAATCTTACTGAAGCTACTTATTGCTTCAGTCATGATGTTTGGTTTTGGTTACGCTTTGGTGCCGATGTATAAGGCCTTGTGTGAAGTCACCGGTATCAACGTGATTACCAGCAAGAATGATTATGGCGTACGTGCCTTCAGCCCGAATAAGGTAGGCAATTCACAGGTGGATTACTCACGTGTCGTAACGATTGAGTTTGACTCCAATAGTCGGGGGCCCTTTGGCTTTCGCCCGGTCAAGAATTATTTGGAAGTGCATCCCGGTGAAATGACGGAAATTGTTTATGAAGTAACCAATAAATTAGACCGTACCGTGCAAGCACAAGCAATTCCAAGTTATGCGCCTAAAAGTGCGACGGAGTTCTTTACTAAACTAGAATGTTTCTGTTTTCAGCAGCAAACCCTCACAGCACACGAATCAAGAAAGATGCCAGTGGTTTTTGTGGTTGATGCCGGCTTACCGCAGGATGTAAAAACAATTACCTTGTCTTATACTTTTTTTGAGATAGGGGTCGGTCAGCCGCCAGCAGGGTTCACTACGCCAAAGTCTAAAGAGTTGTCGTCATGAAGCAAAAGAGTTCATTTATTAAGTCGATGGTGGCAGTGTTGTGGGCTTTCTTGGGCGTTCGTAATAAGTCGGGCCTAGATAGCGATGTCACCTCTTTAAGTTTTGTGCATATTATTCTTGCAGGTGTTCTGGGTGCTTTAGTATTTATGGCCATCCTGCTGTTGATCGTCAAAGCAGTTCTGTCCCACTGATTATTTATTGATTTAATTGAGAGAAGAAGATGTCATCCAATACCACTCCCTATTATTTTGTTCCTGGATTATCTAGTCACCCTGTCATGGCGGCCATCGGCTTAATTGGCTTTGGCTTTGGTATGGCAGGTTGGGTTAATCACACTTCTTGGGGCGGATATCTTGCAATTGCTGGTGTGCTGTGGGTTTTAGGAGTGCTTTATTACTGGTTTGGCGACACCATTGCAGAGTCAAACGCAGGCAAAAATGGCATCAACGTGGATGTTTCTTATCGCTGGTCGATGGCTTGGTTTATTTTCTCGGAGATTATGTTCTTCGGCGCTTTCTTTTCAGCCTTGTTCTACGCGCGCAATATTGCCATGCCTTGGATGGGTGACGTTGAGAGTAAATTAATATGGCCTAACTTTACGGCGGTCTGGCCCAATGATGGTCCCGCTGGTTTAGTCGAGAAATTCACGACGATGGGCCCTTGGCCAATTCCGACAATTAATACCTTTTTGCTTTTGAGTTCAGGCGTCACAATTACGTATGCCCACCATGCTTTGGTTGAGAATCACATTAAAAAGGCGATTTACGGTCTGGCAGCTACGGTTGCTCTAGGTTTCGTCTTTTTATGCTTTCAAGGCTACGAGTATTACCACGCATACCATGAGCTCAATTTGAAACTCACGTCTGGCATTTATGGCTCAACATTCTTTATGTTGACTGGTTTTCATGGCTTTCACGTCTTTTTAGGCGGTACGATTTTGGCAATTGTCTTGCGCAGGATGATTCGCGGCGATTTCACAGCGGAACATCACTTTGCTTTTGAGGGCGCCGCTTGGTATTGGCACTTCGTTGACGTGATCTGGTTAGGTCTTTACATCGCCGTTTACTGGATGTAAATCCAAAAAGAACGGGGCTTCGGCCCCGTTTTGCATTAGTTGGAGCCGACGCGGATGCCCGTAGCCTCAATCCAGCCAAAGTGATAAGCAATCAGTATCCCAAGAAATAAGGCCATAGAAAGCCCAATGCGCAGCATGAGGGCGCGAACCATTTTGGAGTTATTGCCCTTGCCCTTCATCATAAAGAACAGGGCTGAGCCTAAACTCCCTACAATCAACAGTAGTACAACCGGAATAACCCATTTCATCGTCATCATCCTCGCTTGAATATTTTCTCTATTTTTATTCGCTCACGTATAGCCGCTACTGTATCAGCCCTTTTGGTGATAGCGATTGGCTGTGCGGCGGGAATTTGGCAGCTCAATAGAGCGGATCAAAAGATTCATCTGGGCGAAACGATGGCAGCGATGCAAAAACTGGCAGTGCTGGATGGAAATATAGGTGCCGTCAGCTTAGAGGAGGCAAACCAACGCCGTATGCAGGTGCATGGACGTTATCTGCTGAATGAAGTCGTTTGGCTCGACAATCGGCCGCGACCAGTGCCTGAGGGGGTTGGCGCTAATACCGCTCAAGCCGGGTTTTATGTCTTGATGCCTTTGAAATTAGAGGGTAGCGATCGAGTGCTTTGGGTGAACCGGGGTTGGGCTCCACGCAATCACGAGAGTCGTACACAATTGCCCCTAGTGAACACTCCAGAGCGCGTCCTAACGGTCGAGGGCGTGGTGTTTCCTCATCCTGGCAAGGTATTCGAATTGGGTAAGTCGGATGATTCGCTTACTCAGCCGCGTATCGTGCAAAACTTAGACTTAGCACGCGAGGCGCAGATTCATGGATGGCAGCAGTTGCCTTTTATATTGCGCGCTTCTGATACCGATATCGACGATGGTTTAGTGAGAATTTGGGCAGCTCCGACGAATGGAGTCGATCGCCATTATGCTTATGCCTTTCAGTGGTTTGCATTAGCGCTTTGCGGATTTTTGTTTTGGTTTCTTACCGGACTAAAGCAATATCGGCGCAAACGTAAAATAGAGCGTCAAGTTGGAGTGCAAAATGAGTAATGAAGAGTTATTAATTCCTGCAGCGCAAGCAGATGTTTCCGCTATCAACGCGCGGACTCGTCGTGGCCGTATTCAAATGCTTCTCCTCCTGCTTGCTTGCGCAGCCCCCGTCATTGCTTCCTACTTAGCGTATTACGTGTTTAAACCAGAGGGTGGAAAAACAAACTTTGGTACCTTGGTGCAGCCAGCTCAAGAAATGAGTGACGCTTGGTTTGATTTTCCATTTAAAGGAAAGTGGACTTTGTTGGTGGCTCGGCCAGCAGGTGAATGTCAGGTTGAAAATTCAGATTGTTTAGAAGCCTTATTTTTAATGCGACAACTCCGCGTTGCCATGGCTAGAGAGAGTGGCAGAGTCCAATTAGTGTGGATTAACACCGATGGAAAATCAGTGAGTCCACAAATTGCGCAGGCATACGATAAAAATATAGCCGGTTTTGAAATACTGCCAATGCCAGCCGATCCCCAATCTAAAGCCGCATTTGAGGCCTGGCTAAATCGCGAAGGTGCTGGGCAAAAAATTCAATTAATCGATCCGAGCCCAGCCAAGATGATGTATTTCCCAGTAACAAATTCATCTAAAGAATTTGGCAGCATGAAGAAGGACCTGGAAAGACTCTTGCGCTTTAATCGCAAAGGTGAAAGCCTGCCATGAATAGCTTGATTCTCTTCGGAGAGCTTGCGGCCATTGCCATGCTCTTTGCTGGTCTGCCGTTGACTTATCTGTTGACTAGACCTGGCTATGACTTGTTTCAAAAGCTCAACTGGGTTTTGGTCTTCATGACTTTTGATTTGATTGTGTTTGGGGCATTTACTCGGCTAACGGATTCAGGACTTGGCTGCCCTGATTGGCCCGGTTGCTATGGGACCTCCAATCCGTGGCATGCCATTGGGGATATTCAGTTGGCTCAAACTGCAATGCCTTCAGGTCCAGTGACTGTTCTCAAGGCGTGGATAGAAATGATTCATCGTTATATCGCGATGATGGTGGGCGCTTTAATTTTGGTGCAACTGAGTTTGGCTTGGAGCAAAGTGAAGTCTTTAGGTAAGGCCCCGCTCTTGGGTAGTGTGGGTCTTTTGGGTTTAGTGTGCATTCAAGGTGCATTCGGTGCGTGGACCGTTACCCTGAAACTTCAACCGATTATTGTGACTCTACATCTTTTATTGGCTTTGGCTTTACTCGCCTGTTTAACTGCCTACGCCCAACAAGCTTGGAGTGAAAAAAATTCGGCTCAGGCGATTGCGCGAGTCAAGCCCTTATCAGCAAAGTTACTCTGCTTTGCTTTAATGATTCTCGGTAGCCAAATATTTTTAGGTGCTTGGGTAAGTACTAACTACGCGGTATTAGCTTGCCCGGACTTTCCAACTTGCATGGGAGCCATTTGGCCAGATACTAGTTGGCAGGAGGGCTTTGCTTTATGGCGCCCATTAGGACTTACTGCCCACGGTGAATCTATCTCCCCCACAGCCTTACAAACAATTCATTGGGCGCATCGCGTCTTTGCGATTGCTGTAGTACTCACCTTGGGATTTTTAACTTGGAATGCTTGGCAAGAAGCTGTGCATAGACAGCCACAATTAAAACCATTTGTGCGCCTCTTAATTTTGCTACTGTTTTTGCAGTTGATCACAGGAATCTCTAATGTAGTGTTTCAGTGGCCTTTATTCGCTGCATTACTGCACACTGCTGGTTCCGCTGCTTTGGTATTTTGCTTGGTGAGGCTGAGTTATTGGGCCTCTTGGAAATCACCCCTTTTAATTGATCGCGCAGCACTATGACTGAGTTACTAAAACCAGCTGAAGCGATGCCACGTTGGCGTCAATTTTGGGTGCTGACTAAACCCCGGGTAACGTTACTTGCGGTTTTTTGTGCGGTGATCGGGATGTTTCTAGCAACTCCAGGTATGGTTCCCTATCCCATCCTTATCGGCGGAATAGTAGGAATTTGGTTATTGGCGGGCGCTGCATTTGCCATGAACTGTTTAATAGAATTAGCAGTTGATGCCAAGATGAAGCGCACTGCATGGCGACCCTCCGCTACTGGGGAAGTGACCCCATTTCAGATTGTGGTTTTCTCCATCATCTTAGGCTCACTCGGAATGGTAGTCCTGTGGAACTTTTGCAATCCACTAACGATGTGGCTGACTGTTGCTACCTTTGTGGGTTATGCGGTGATTTACACCTGGTTGCTGAAACCTGCGACCCCACAAAATATTGTGATTGGTGGCCTCTCCGGTGCCATGCCACCTGCCTTAGGATGGGCTGCTGTGACCAATACGCTGCCAGCAGAAGCATGGTTATTGGTGCTCATTATTTTTGTTTGGACGCCTCCGCATTTTTGGGCGCTTGCCTTATTTCGACGCGAAGATTATGAACGGTCTGGTTTGCCGATGCTGCCAGTAACTCATGGAGAGCGGTTTACCTTACTCAATATTTTGCTGTACACGATCATTTTGATTGCTGCTACTTTGCTACCTTATATATATGGCATGAGCGGCTTGGTGTATTTAATATCGGCACTCATATTGGGATTCATTTTCCTTGGCTATGTAATTGCACTCTTCGTCTCTTATAGTGATGCTTTGGCTAAAAAGACCTTCCGCTTTTCCATCACCTATTTATCACTTCTTTTTGCAGTGTTATTAATAGATCATTATTTCCCTTGAGAAGATCATGCGCTTAAAAAAACCATTTGCTTTTTTACTATGCGTTCTGATGGGGGCCTTACTCAGTTTGGGCCTAGCGGCTTGTAACCCCAAAGCAAATTTTAAGAATATCGATATCACCGGAAACGCTTCTTTTGGTAACGACTTTAGCTTGCTAGACCCTAACGGACAAACTAAAACTTTGGCGGACTTCAAGGGCAAGGCAGTAGTCATGTTTTTTGGCTATACACAGTGTCCCGATGTCTGTCCCACCACATTGTCGGAGATGCAGCAGGCCATGACTTTGCTGGGACCGCAGGCCGAGCAGGTGCAAGTTTTATTTGTGAGTATTGACCCAGAACGCGATACTCCAGAAATTTTGCAGCAGTATGTGCCCGCATTTGATAGTCGCTTTATGGGCTTGCGTCCAGCTGATAATGCCGCACTAGAAAAGGTAACGAAAGACTTCAAGATTTATTACAAGAAAATTCCGGGAGCTAGCCCAGGGTCATACACAATGGACCATACCGCTGGTAGCTATGCGTTTGATCCCACGGGACGCTTACGGCTTTACATTAAGCATGGTCAAGGCGCCGAGACTTTGGCGCAGGACTTGAAGGAATTGCTTAAGTAAAACGACTTACAGCCAGAGATTTTTAAGCTGCTTCCTGCAATAAGCTGCGCATCTTTTTAAGAGCGGCTGTCTCGATTTGACGAACGCGTTCGGCGGAGATGCCATACTCGCCAGCCAAATCATGCAAGGTTTTAGTGCCATTACCCTCGGCATCCATTGCTAGCCAGCGTGATTGCACGATATTTCGACTGCGTTCATCCAAGGCCATCAGAGCCTGATCTAATTGTGGACCCTGCAAGGCATCGGTTGCAGCGGCTACCATCCTCTCTGTTGGCTCCTGGCTGTGATCAGCTAGCCACTGGATCGGCGCATAGGCTGCGTCATCATCACTGTCATCGCCTTCCATGGCAATGTCGCCACCGGCTAAGCGCATTTCCATTTCTCTGACATCAGAGTCTTTAACATCCAGCGCTTTTGCTAAAGCGGTAATTTCGTTTGGTGTGAGGGCACTTAAAGTGGGTTTATTGCTGCGTAAATTAAAAAATAATTTACGCTGTGCCTTGGTTGTCGCCACTTTAACTAAGCGCCAGTTCTTCAAGATGTACTCATGGATCTCTGCTTTGATCCAGTGGATCGCATAAGAAACGAGACGTGCACCTTGCGTTGGGTCGTAACGCTTTACAGCTTTCATCAAGCCGATGTTGCCTTCTTGAATGAGATCAGCATGGGGAATGCCGTAGCCAAGATATTGGCGCGCGACCGAAACCACCAAGCGCAAATGAGAAAGCACGAGGGTTTTAGCGGCGTCGACGTTCTCAGTACGACGAAATTCTTGCGCAAGGTGTAGCTCTTCCGCGGCACTAAGCATGGGGACGCGGTTCACGTAAGCAACATAGGAATCAAGGGTGCCAACACCGAGCGAAGGCAGCATCGGAACGTTTAAGGGTGCTACAGCGGTTTGGGGCTGGGCACTTGATGGAATTATTTTCTTTTGTACCATGATCTTTTTTAACGAGATTGAGTTAGGTAGAAAAGCTATTTTAGCACTCCTGTCAAGAGAGTGCTAGCGGTTCGCTCATACTATAAGTATTTGATTTAGCTGAATAATTCTGCTGAATATTGCTTGGCAGTGAAAGGCACCAAGTCCTCAATTCCCTCACCTTTGCCTAAAGCAAAAACGGCTGGTTTTGAACTGTTTTGAAAGGTTTGGGCTAGGGCGCAAATAACGCCCCCTTTGGCAGTGCCATCTAATTTCGTCACGATTAAGCCAGTCAGCCCTAAAGCCTCATGAAAGGCCTTCACCTGACTTAAGCCGTTTTGACCTGTATTGCCATCTAATACGAGCAAAGTCTGGTGAGGCGCGCCAGGAAGGGCCTTAGCAATCACTCGCTTCACCTTCTTCAGCTCTTCCATTAGATGATCTTGGGTGGCTAGTCTGCCAGCAGTGTCAATAATAAGAATATCGCTCTTGCGCGAGATTGCAGAATGAATGGCGTCGTGCGCCACAGCCGCGGTATCTCCGCCATCTTGGGTAATTACGTCCACTTGGTTGCGCAATCCCCATTCTTGCAGTTGATGGCGGGCTGCAGCACGAAAGGTATCGCCGGCAGCCAATAGAACGGATTTACCTTGAGACTGAAATAAGTTGCAGATTTTGCCAATAGTGGTGGTCTTGCCGGCGCCATTCACTCCAATAACAAGCCACACCTCAGGAATGGTCTTTTGATCATGCATGTAAAGTGGATTGGGTGTGGGTTCTAATACTTCCAGTAAAGAAGATACCTCTTGAATTAAGAGTGCCTGAAGGGCTTCTGCATTCGGCACTTTTTCTGATTTGGCTGCTTTACGCAATTTGGTGATCAGTTGCTCGGTTGTACGAAGGCCTACATCGCTCAAAATGAGTGATTCTTCTAAGGCATCAAACCAAGCTTCATCAGCACGCTGAGAATGAAATAGAGATCCAAGGGTTTTACGTAGGCCAAACATAATCGATACAATTTACTCCATGCCTGTGGGCAACTTCTTATAGGGATACGGTGATCTTACAGATGTCTGCTACTTTGCTACGAATTTGCTTGTTTTTGATGCTGTGCTCACAGCTCGCTTGGGCCGGAACGGACACTAAGGTCGATACCCAGGAGTACTTACTTCCTAACGGCCTGAAGTTAATTGTGCGAGAGGATCATCGCGCCCCCACCGTTGCCAGCATGATTTGGTACCGCGCGGGCTCAATGGATGAGTTCAATGGACGCACTGGTGTGGCCCACGTTTTAGAGCACATGATGTTTAAAGGCACTGACAAAGTTAAAACGGGAGAATTCTCCAAGCAGGTGGCGGCAATGGGTGGACGAGAGAATGCGTTTACCTCGCGTGACTACACTGCTTTTTTCCAACAGGTTGAGCGGTCGAAGCTGAATGCGGTGCTCGAACTAGAAGCAGACCGCATGGCTCATCTCAATTTTGATGATGCAGAATTCTTAAAAGAGATTCAGGTGGTGATGGAAGAGCGCCGCTTGCGCACAGAAGACAATCCTAGCAGTCTGTTGCATGAATCCTTGATGGCAAGTGCATTTATGAGTTCACCCTATCGTCACCCTGTCATTGGCTGGATGAATGATCTTGAGAATATGAAAGCAGAAGATGCGCGCAATTGGTACCGCAGTTGGTATGCTCCCAATAACGCCACTGTGGTTATTAGTGGCGACGTTCAAGCAGAGGAAGTGTTCCGTAGTGTTGAAAAATATTTCGGCCCTCTGTCTGCGCATGCATTGCCTGAGCGTAAACCACAAATAGAGCCAACCCAAAAAGGGATGAAGCAGGTCTTAGTTAAAGCACCCGCTGATAGTACGCAGCTCACCATGGCATGGAAGGTACCCAAATTGGAAGCGGGTCAATTGGAGGACTACGAGCCTTATGCGCTGGAATTGTTGGGGGCGGTGTTGGATGGTTATGACAACGCCCGCTTAAATCGTAACTTAGTGAAGCAAGAGCGGGTAGTTGATAGTGTTGGCGTTGACTACGACATGATCTCTCGAGGTCCTGCCTTATTCACGGTGAGTGTCAGTCTAGCTAAAGGCAAAACAGTTGCACAGGCTCAGGCAAGTATTCAGAAAGCTTTGAAGGAAGTGGCGGATCAAGGCGTCTTGGACTCTGAATTAAAGCGCATCAAGGTACGCATTCTTTCTGGGCAAATTTATAAGCGGGACTCTATATTTGGGCAGGCAATGGAAATTGGTACGACTGAAATGTCGGGATTTTCTTGGCGTGACATCGATCCCATTTTGGAGAGAATGCAAACCATTACCCCGGAGCAAGTTCAAGCAGTGGCAAAAAAATATTTAGTGGATGACAGGCTGACCATTGGTGTGCTCGATCCCCAAGCGCGTAAAACCAGCACTTCTGAAAAGGTGGGTAAATGAATCAGCCGCTTAAATCCGCTGCTATAGCGACCATTCTTTTTATTGGGGTTATGTCTGGCGCTAATGCCATCTTACCGATTGAGCAGCTTGACTCCTTCAAGGGCGCAAAGGCCTATTTGGTTCAGACCAAAGCGCTGCCAATGGTAGATATCGAAGTGAGTGTTGATGCTGGCGACCGATACGACACCAGCACTAAGAGTGGCTTAGCCACCATGACAGCGCAATTAATGAAATACGGTACCCGCTCAGACAAGGCGACTTTGACCGAGGCGCAGATTGCCGATGAGATTGCTGATCTAGGCGCCAATATCAGTTTCTCTGTCACTGGTGAACGTGCAATCCTGCGGATACGTAGTTTGAGTAGAAAAGATTTGCGAGAGCGTGCAGTAAGGTTGGCCGCAACCATGTTGAGTAGCCCTAACTACGATGCCAAAATATTGGCCCGCGAAAAGCAAAGAATGACCGCCGCTTTATTGGAGGCTGAAACCAAGCCAGAGGCAGTGCTCGAACGGAATTTCAGAAAATCTGTCTACGGCAATTATCCTTTGGCCCTCTCACCTACGGTGCAATCCGTAGCCAATGTGAGTGTGTCCGATTTAAAGCAATTTCATCAACAGTTTTATCGGGGTGATCGCATGATAGTCAGCATGGTCGGTGACTTGAGTGCTGCGGAAGCCACTGAAATTGTGCATACCTTATTACAAAATATTCCGCAGATTGCCTCAGGCATTCCGCAGCTGCCTGAGTTTGAGCGTTCACCGGTAGAGCCCTTAAGTCAAAGAGAGATACAGATTCCTTTTGATTCTCAGCAAGTGCACATTGCGATGGGTATGACGGCAATCACGCGCAACAACCCAGATTACTTCCCCTTAATTGTTGGTAATTATGTCCTAGGTGGAGGTGGCTTTGTATCGCGTCTCATGGCTGAAGTACGAGAGAAGCGTGGGCTTGCCTACAGCGTATTTAGCTACTTTGCACCCGGCAAAGAGGTTGGTATCTTTGAGGCGGGACTGCAAACTAAAAATGATCAGGCGACTTTAGCACTCGAAATCATGAACACCACGATTGCGAAATTCATTGCAGATGGTCCGACCTCCGCAGAGCTTACTGCAGCCAAATCAAACCTCATGAACGGGTACCCCTTAAGAATTGATAACAATCGTAAATTGCTGGATAACGTATCTGCGATCGCTTGGTACGATTTACCTCTCGACACAATGGAAACATGGACCAGTAAAGTGGAGTCAGTAACTCAGGAGCAGGTCAAGGCTGCATTTCAGCAGTATCTTGCAATCGATCGTATGAAAATTGTGCTTGTGGGGGCGAAAAATAATTAAGCCTTCAAAATCTATCAGTGGCGCAAGTGCTAAGCAGTTGAAAGAGCCTCCAAAAAAGGTACGCATTATTGGAGGTATTTGGCGCAGTCGTTTGCTCAGCGTATTGGATTTGCCAGGCTTGCGCCCAAGCACAGACCGGATTCGTGAAACCTTATTTAATTGGCTTGGACAAGACTTAAGGGGACTGAGCTGCCTCGATTTATTTGCTGGGACTGGGGCTTTGGGTTTTGAGGCGGCGTCACGTCACGCCCAATCCGTTACCCTGCTGGAAAAAAATAAGAAGGCGCATGCCCATCTTTTAAATAGTTTTGCCGCCTTGCAATCCACGCCGGCCCCTGGGCAAGTGCACATCCTGCATCAGGATAGCGTGGCTTTTTTAAAGCAGCAAGCGGATTACTCTAGCAACCTTATCTTTGTTGATCCGCCTTTTCAGGAGGAAGATTTGCTTGAGCGCGCACTGACTGAGGCAGGACGCATCTGCGATGACCGTGCTGGCGGGGGCATTTATGTCGAATTTCCGGCTAATCGCCTTCTTGAGGATGTGGAAGCCTTATTGCCTGAGTGGTATTGCACTAAATACCTAGAGGCGGGTCAGGTAAAAGCTTGTCTCTTTCGTTCGAGAAGAGACTAAACTCTTACCTACCGCTTTTGATGCTATAGGAGAGTTATGACTGTTGCCGTATACCCTGGAACATTTGATCCGTTTACTCGTGGTCATGAAGACTTGGTGCGCCGCGCCTCAAGTATTTTTGGCGAGCTCATTATTGGAGTGGCGGATAGCCGAAATAAACACCCCTTCTTTACTTTGGAAGAGCGTATTGAAATTGCCCAAGAAGTGCTGGGACATTATTCCAATGTGAAGATTGTTGGCTTTTCAGGCTTGTTGAAGGATTTTGCTAGAGAACACAATGCCCGGGTAATCGTGCGCGGTCTCAGAGCCGTTTCAGATTTTGAATATGAATTCCAGATGGCAGGCATGAATCGTTACCTCTTGCCCGATGTAGAAACCTTGTTCTTGACCCCTTCCGATCAGTATCAATTTATCTCCGGCACCTTTGTGCGTGAGATTGCCTTTATGGGTGGGGATGTAAGTAAATTCGTTTTTCCTTCGGTAGAAAAGTGGTTGGCTAAGAAAACTGCTGACCTGAAATTACCTAAAGAGTAGGCTTCAGACTAATCCCATGGCCTTAATGATCACCGACGAATGTATCAATTGCGACGTATGTGAACCCGAGTGCCCGAATGATGCGATTTACATGGGGTTAGAGATTTATGAAATTAATCCCAATAAATGCACAGAGTGTGTCGGTCACTTTGATGCCCCGCAATGCCGTCAAGTTTGTCCGGTGGATTGCATTCCCTTAAATCCACAGTTTCCTGAAAACCAAATGCAATTGATGGCGAAATACCACTTACTCACTGCTGCACTCAAAAGCGAAACAGTAAAAGAAGTTACTGAATAAAGTAGAGCTAGTTAATGCACTTTGGAGTGAAGCTCAAGCATCGCTGCCTGGCTATCACCCTTTAAAAACAAGGGCAATATTTTTAAACCACTTTCAATGCTCGCAACAATTTGTGACTGCTCGGCTTTTAGGGGTCTGCGCAAGACGTAATCAGCCACCTCCATGGCTCGGCCGTCACCAGCCAGATCACGCGGGTGGCCGATACCTAAGCGCAGCCGCCAGTAGTCAGGGGTACCCAAATGGGCTTGTATATCCTTAAGACCATTGTGACCGCCGGTGCCGCCACCTAGCTTAATACGGGCGGTGCCAGGCTTGAGGTCAAGTTCATCCTGAATCACCAAAATATCTTTTGGCGCAATGTGATGAAAGCGGGCAAGTGCACCTACTGCCTGCCCACTGAGATTCATATATGTGTTTGGCTTGAGCAAAAAGAGGTCTTCACCTTCCCACTTCGCCTTTGCCACCTTGCCACTAAAGCGCTTTTCAGATTCAAAACGGGCGCCTAGTTCTTTGGCGAGGGCGTCCACAAACCAGAAGCCCGCATTGTGCCGATCTTCTAGATGCTCTTCGCCCGGATTGCCGAGGCCAACAATTAATTTAGTCATGATTAAGGCTCAAGGATAAGAGTATTTGCGCAAAAAAGAAAACCCGCCGATAAGCGGGTCTTCTCGAATACAAACTACAAGACTGCTAAATCATTTAGCCTTATCTTTTGCAGCTTCAGCAGGAGCGGCAGCCGCAGGCGCTGCCTCAGTATCCGCAGCCTTGACTGTTGGGATACGTGCATTAGCCAATACTGGATTCTCTTGCTCGATGTGCAATACCAAGCTCACACCTTTTGGCAAAGTGAGATCCTTAGCATGAATACCATGACCTACTTCAATGGCGCCTAAGTCCACTTCAATGAACTCTGGCAAGTCTGCTGGTAAGCAAGACACTTCCAATTCGGTAGCAATATGGCTTACGAGGGCGCCTTGCAACTTCACGGCAGCAGAGTTCTCTGCATTGGTAAAGTGCAATGGCACGCGCATATGGACTTTCTCAGACGCGGATACGCGCTGAAAGTCAATGTGCAAAACCAATGGTTTAAATGGATGCATCTGGTAGTCGCGGAGCAACACTTTTTGTGCTTTACCGGCGATTTCTAGATCAAGGATGGATGAGTGGAATGCTTCCTTGCGGAGAGCATGAAACAGTGCGTTGTGATCCAACTCAATCGCTACGGCCGCTTCTTTGCTACCGTAGATAATTCCCGGAGTTTTACCGGAGTTGCGCAGACGGCGGCTCGCACCCGTTCCCTGTACGCTTCTTTCAAAGGCTACTACTTTCATATTGAATTCCCAAAATTAAGGTTAATTTCCGTTCGCGACCAAACAGAAAAGCCTTTGATTATATCTTGGGATTGCCAATCACAGCCTACAAAAGATCTAAAAATTAGCAAAAACTAGGCAAAACGAACTATTTTGGCCTTATTCAGCAAAAAGGGACATCACTGAGTCGCCCTTGCTAATGCGAGAAAGGGTCTCCGCCAAAATGGGAGCAACGGTTAATTGCCGAATTTTAGATACCTGCATCGCTTCTGGGGTCAGCGGGATGGTATCGGTTACCACTAATTCGTCTAATTGTGAGGCGGCGATTCTGGCAACGGCTCCGCCGGAGAGTACGGCATGGGTACAGTAAGCAGTAACGGCCTTAGCGCCACGCGCTTTAAGCGCTTCAGCAGCCTTACAGAGCGTTCCACCCGTATCAATGATGTCATCCATGATGACGCAATGCCGGCCTTCCACTTCGCCGATGAGATGCATGACTTCAGAAACATTTGCTTTAGGGCGGCGCTTATCAATAATCGCCAAATCCGTGCCTAACTGTTTTGCCATGGCACGAGCGCGTACGACCCCACCAATATCTGGAGAAACAATAATGAGGTCTTTCTGGGTTTTTTGGGCCTCTAGATCGGCCAGCAAAACGGGGGACGCGTAAATGTTATCTACTGGGATATCAAAAAAGCCCTGAATTTGGTCCGCATGAAGGTCCATCGTCAATACCCGCTCAATGCCAGCGACCGATTGAAGCATGTTCGCAACAATTCTGGCGGAGATCGCAACCCGGGCCGAGCGTGGCCGACGATCTTGTCTAGCGTATCCAAAGTAAGGGATCACTGCGGTTATGCGCCCCGCCGATGCTCGTTTTAGCGCATCAATCATGATCATGAGTTCCATCAAATTGTCATTGGTAGGCGCGCAGGTCGACTGGATGACAACGATATTCTTACCCCGAACATTCTCTTGAATCTCTACTTGAATTTCTCCATCGGAGAAGCGCCCTACAAAGGCTTTGCCCATGGGGAGATTGAGTTCTTTGGCAACAGCTTGGGCCAAAACTGGATTTGCATTGCCAGTAAATAGGGTAAGCGGTTCAGGATTCATGGGGTATTTGGATTAGATAGGGAGTTAAATTGGTCATTTATTCTCATCCAAAGTATTTGGCAGGGGAAGAAGGATTCGAACCTTCGCATGCTGGAATCAAAATCCAGTGCCTTAACCAGCTTGGCGATTCCCCTACAGCTTACTCTGAAGAGATCAAATTGTAAGCGGGATTTTTATTTAGCCCCCCAACAACTCGTCCCACCCATCCTTTTGGAAGATTTTGCAAATGATTTTCTAGGTTCGCGAGGTCTGTCTTAGGGTCTAAGGCAGTAAATACGCTACTTCCGGAACCAGACATGCGCGGCGTTGAACCCGGTAATGTCTGACTAATCCAATCTAATGCATGCTTCACTTCAGGACATATGCGCACCGCAACTGTTTGACAATCATTCGTCTGATTTAATAGTGGCGATGCAACAAAGCCATCTATTGTAATCGGAGCGCGATCCCGGGTCAATTCCGGGTCTTGAAAAATCAAAGCAGTGGCAATCGCCTGATTGGGAAAAATCACCAAAAAGTTCTGTAATTCCAGAGAGATAGCCTGCATTTTCTCTCCAATACCTTCAACAAATGCATTGCTACCAAAAATGAAAAAAGGTACATCAGCACCCAGACTTAAGCCCAATCTGCATAGGGTAGCCTGATCCAAGTTGAGATGCCAAAGCTGATTTAAGCCAATGAGAGTGGCGGCCGCATCTGAAGAGCCCCCACCAAGTCCGGCACCCATCGGTATGTTTTTCTGCAGGCGGATTTCAACACCGGTGCGGACACCGCAATACGCTTTAATTAGTTGGGCAGCCCGCACCACGAGATCACTTTCTGCAGGCACGCCAGGAATAGGATCGATCCGCCGAATTTCATTTTCAGGAATGAGTTTAAGGTTAAGTACATCGCACCAATCGATGAGTTGGAAGGCTGACTGGAGTAAGTGATAGCCGTCAGCGCGACGCCCAACAATGTGTAGAAATAGGTTTAACTTGGCTGGGGTATGCAGCTCCAGAGTGTGTCCAACGTCAGTCATTCGGATTATCAAAGACTAGGCGAATGTCGATAGTGCCGATGTTTGAACTGCGGGTCATCGTCAGTTTTTCCAGGCGATTGGTGGCATTCCAGAGGTATTGCAGAATCCAACCGTCTTGCGTAATTTGGTTTACCTGACCCTCTGAATTTCTTTCGATGCTCGCGGTGCTTCCAGGACGCGCTTGACCCCTTAGCCAATCAGATAAACCCCTTGCTGGCAGCGGTAACCCCAGAGTATTTTGTATCAAGGTGTCCGCGTCTACTGCTGTGGTGATTTTTCCGTCACGCTCTAGTGAGGCGCTACTTGGCTTAATAGTGATTTTTGCCACCGAGCCACCCATTGGGTTACGGATTTCCAGGACATCTACTAAGGCAGCTTGAGTCAAGGTAAAGCCACCAGAACCGCCTTGATTTTTACTTTCTGTGACACCTGTTACTCTGACAGCAAAACGGCCATCCCAATTGCCGCTAGGAGCTTCGTTTGTTTGGCCCCAAGCAGGTTTTAAGCGTTGGATAGTGGCTTCTAGCGTCACATTATTCGCATCCAGTTTTTGACCTTCACGCCATACCGCTTCAGCCTCTTGTGCTTGACCCATGGCCCAAAGGACCTCTCCCAAGTGGGCCGCAATATCTGCTTCGGGTTTTTGCTTGTAGGCTTGACGCAATTGGGTTTGAGCTAAAGCGTTATTGCCCATGCGGAAATTGACCCAACCTAAGCTATCCAGGATAAAACTGTCATTCGGCGAAAGTAGATGAGCCTTACTAATGAGCTGAAATGCTTCAGGCAAGTTTTTATTACGATCTGCTAATGAGTAACCCAAGGCATTGAGTGCGTTTGGATCATTTGGGTGGGTCAGCAGGATGGTGCGCAAGGTTTTTTCCATTACTTGGAAATAACCCATTTTTTCTGCAGCCATGGCATAGGTATAGAGTATTCCAGGATCTTTTGGCGGGGGCTTGATTGCGGAAACAATGGCATAAAAAGCACGTAAGGCTTCTGTTTCATCATTGGCATTGGCAAGCAGGCCTTGAATTTGCTTTAGCGTAGCCGTGCGTTGCACGGGGGTTTCTTGATTCAGCAAATTAATCGCTGGCTCCACCGCTTCTGACCAGCGTTGATTAATCAGTAATAAGGTAACAAGCACTTCTTTCGGCTTAGTGTCAGATGTCCCAGCTAAGCTTGACCATGTTTGGGCTGCCTCAAGTGCTAAATTAGGAGAGTTCGCTGTGATGGCAATTTCCATCGCACGCTGCGCTAAGCGGGGATCGTTGAGCTCGCGCGCTAGTTCCAGATACGTTCCATAAGCTAGGCCAGCCTCACCGCGCTGCATCGCAATTTCTGAAGCTAATATTCCAAAAACTGCTTCGCCTGTTTCTAAACTATTTGTTTTGGCGCTCACGCTCGATAATCCAACTCCTAACCAAATAGTGGTCAATAGGACTCGAAACAAGTACCGAAGTGCATTTCTGTTCATAAGCGTATTCTAATCTCTGAATCTACAATCCATTTATGCCTGAACTACCAGAAGTAGAAGTCACTCGCCTCGGAATCCAGCCTCACTTGCAGGGGCGGAAAATGACCGCAGTTAAAGTACTCGATGGGCGCTTGCGTTGGCCGGTGCCAAACCATCTGGCCAGCACACTGCCTAGTCAGACGGTACATAAGGTAGAGCGCCGTGGCAAATATCTGCTAATAGAAATGGATACGGGCTACTTGGTCATCCATTTGGGCATGACCGGCACCCTGCGCGTCTTACCCAGTTCAGATCCTCTCAAAGTGCATGACCGCGTCACCTTTGAGTTTGGAGAGCTCAGCCTGCGTCTACACGACCCCAGAAAGTTTGGTGCGGTATTGTGGCACCCTAAATCTAAGGGACCTATAGAAAATTTCGTATTGTTACAAAAATTAGGAGTAGAGCCTTTTTCTCCAGCCTTTGCCGACGACCTCGGGGCTGAGGTTTTATATCGCGCGTCTCGTAAGCGCAGTATTTCCGTGAAGCAATTCTTATTAGCTGGGCAGGCGGTAGTGGGCGTAGGTAATATCTATTGTTCAGAAAGCTTATTTGAGGCGGGCATTCATCCCGCAAAAGCAGCAGGTAAGTTAACTCGCCCGCAGTGCATCCGCTTAGCTAATGCGGTAAGAATGATTCTGAAAAAAGCGATTGATGCTGGCGGTAGTTCACTCAAAGACTTCGTGAATAGCCATGGTGAGCCTGGACATTTTATGATTCTTACCAAAGTCTATGATCGTAAAGATGAAGCCTGCCGGGTCTGCAAAACACCCATTAAACAAATAGTCCAAGGCCAACGCTCCACTTATTTTTGCCCAGTATGTCAAAAACGCTAATAGCGAGTTTTGCCCAAAAACTCCTGGTCTGGCATCAGGCACATGGCCGAGAAGGATTGCCGTGGCAAGGAATTAAAGATCCTTATGCAGTGTGGATTTCTGAAATCATGTTGCAACAAACCCAAGTAGCCACGGTATTAGAGCGGTACCCTCGCTTCATGGCGCGCTTTCCAACGGTAAAGCAATTGGCCCTAGCCCCTATCGATGCTGTTTTAGCTGAGTGGGCTGGTTTAGGTTATTACTCGCGAGCGCGTAATCTCCATGCTTGCGCCAAGCAGGTAATGGAGCAATTTAGCGGAACCTTTCCTAGTGACCCGCGATTACTCGAAAGTCTTAAAGGGATTGGCCGATCTACCGCGGGCGCGATTGCCGCGTTTGCTTTTCATGAGCGTGCGCCGATCTTAGATGCGAATGTCAAGCGTGTACTGGCACGTCTTTTTGCAATTGAGGGCGCCATAGAAGAGAAGAAGGTGAACGATCTCCTATGGGGCTTGGCGCAAGAATTGCTACCAACAGATTCAGAGAGGATGCCGGTTTATACCCAAGCTTTAATGGACTTTGGAGCGACTTGGTGTACTTCACGCAAACCAGTTTGTTTAAGTGATGCTTATGTTTGTACCTTCGCAAAACAATGCCAAGCAAACTTAAGCAACCAAGTCCTAATGCTTCCCCAAAAGAAAGTGAAAGCAAAGTCGCCCGAGTTTGATGCTGACCTGCTATTGATGCGTCATCAAAATGCCGTGTTACTGCAGAGACGACCTGAGAAGGCCATTTGGGGAGGCCTATGGTCTTTGCCAGAATCACCTTGGCGAGCGAAAGCAAACAAAGTAGATCAAGAGATCCAGGGACACTTTTTTTCACCCGAAGAAATCCTAAAACTTACGCTACCAAATGAAAATGCGGAACTTGGTCACAAGGATTACCAGCAAGTGATTCTCGGAGAGCGTATTAAGCATGTCTTTACGCATCGGCGTTTATGGATGCAAATCTGGCATATGAATAGCGCAAAAGCAGTGCAATTTACTGATGAAAACTTAAGATGGGTGTCACTGCATCAATTGGGGCAATATGGCTTGCCACAACCTATTAAGTTGTTGTTGCAGGGATTGAATCCAGTTCGCGATGACGAATGAGGAAGTTAATCTGTAGGTCATTCAACGCTTGATGACCGATGAAATACTGACTAATCTGATTCACCAAATAGACCGAACGGTGCTGACCACCGGTGCATCCAATTGCTACAGTTAAATAGCTACGACCATCGGCAATGTAGTGCGGCAGCCATTTGTCAATAAAACCAATAATGTCTTGCTCCATTCCGATGACTTCAGGAATGTTTCTTAAAAACTCTTGAACTGGTAAGTCATTTCCTGTGAGGGGCCTCAGTAGTTTGTCGTAATGGGGGTTAGGCAGGCAACGAACGTCAAATACTAAGTCAGCGTCGCTGGGCAAGCCCCTTTTAAAGCCAAAGGATTCAAAAATCACAGCTAAGCCAAGCGCCTGACCCATTAATAAATCTTGAATCCAAGAGCGCAAGGTGTGCGCAGGAATATTGCTGGTATCAATGCTGTGAGCTTGACTGCGTAATGGTTCCAGAAGGCTGCGCTCGGTTTCAATCGCTTCGGTTAGGGTGACAGATTGGGATTGTTCATCACGCGTAGAGAGGGGATGACGTCGCCGAGTTTCTGAAAAGCGCTGAATCAGCGTATTGGAATCTGCGTTTAAAAAAATAATGCGCACCTCATGATGAAGCCGCAGATTTTCTAAAATCTGGGGTAACTCTGCCAGTGACTTACCGCGACGCGCATCAATTGCAACGGCCACTTTTTCACTTTTTTCAAGCGCAAGGGTGTTGATCAGGCTTTCTAGCAAAGCGACGGGGAGATTGTCGACGCAGTCATAACCTGCATCCTCAAAAGCGCGCAGAGCAACCGATTTACCTGAGCCGGATATACCGGTAATCAGATTAATTTGCATATTAGAGCAAACGCCTTTGAGACTTTACTGGATCGGCTTCAGCGTTCATTTGTAAGCGCTGCCGTTCCATAAATTCTTTTAAGGTGTCAATGCCACGCAGTTGCAAAATCGTATTGCGAACAGCAGCCTCAACGAGTACAGCTAAGTTACGACCTGCGGCAACCTGAATTTTGACTGTGCGAATACCTACGCCTAGAACATCAATATGTTGAGCCTCTAAGGGTAGGCGCTCAAATTCACCGTCTGTGCGGCGCACGAGTTGCACAATGAGGCGGAGCTTAAGCTTTCGACGTACGGCGGTTTCGCCAAAGATAGTCCGAATATCCAATAATCCCAATCCCCGTACCTCTAAAAGATTACGCAAGATGATAGGGCAGCGACCCTCAATATAGTCAGGTCCAAGACGCGAAAAATCCACCGCATCGTCCGCTACCAAACCATGACCCCGAGAAATCAGTTCCAGGCCTAATTCACTTTTGCCAAGGCCGGATTCTCCAGTAATCAATACGCCCAATCCCAGAATGTCCATAAAGACACCATGCATAGTGATCTGGGGCGCGCCAATTTTCGTGAGGTAAATGCGTAAATGATCAATGACCTCTGCAGCAGAGCGAGGGGTAGTAAATAACGGGGTAGAAGAGCGTTGGCAGAACAGCTGCAGATCAGGGTCGGCAGATTTACCATCGGCAACAATCACACAAGGAGGCGTCTTTGAAATCAGTTCAGAGATTTGTTCTTGCTTTTGTTTTTGATCCAGTGCTGCGTGGTAATCCACTTCCTGATCGCCAAAGATTTGAATGCGGCTAGGGTGTATCAGGTTTAAATGTCCAACTAGGTCAGAGCTTGCTGCTGCAGCCTTTACAGCCTCTTTAGGAAAAGTTCTGTCGGCACCTTCTAAGCCTCCAATCCAAGATAACTTCAGATCCGAGACGTTGTCGTCAAAGATTTGTTGCGCAGTTACCCCTTCTAGAAGCAAAGGTTGGATCATTGATGAGAGCCCCAGTTTTGAAGGAAATGACAAATATTCTCAGGACTGCTGTCCGAGTTCAGTAGCTTTCGATTTTCTGGTTCCGACAACAATTGTGCAATTGATGACAAAATTTCTAGATGCTGCTGAGTCGCTTTTTCTGGGACCAATAAAACAATCAAAATCGAGATAGGCTCAGCATCGGGTGCGGCAAACTCAATAGGCTCATTTAGTCTTATAAAAGCAGCTATAGGTTGCTTAAGTCCTTTGACTCGTCCGTGGGGAATAGCTACTCCTGCACCGAGAGCGGTAGAGCCGAGTTCCTCGCGGGCATCTAAGAAGCCAACTACTGCACTGGCATCCAAGTGAGCATGTTGGGAAAAAAGTGCGCCTGCGACTGCAAATGCCTCAGCCCTGCTTTTGGCAGGATTATCTAAGGAGATGCAGTCGGGGGCAAATAAAGTAGTCAGGGCATTCATATCGTTTGATTATAGGTGTCCCGACTCCAGCAATTACTCAAAATGCTTATCGTGATGGTGATCTTGAATTTTTTCTTTGTGTTTGACAACCTGGCGCTCGAGCTTATCCACCACGGCATCCATCGCATGGTAAAGATCGGCATTATGAGCTTGGGCAAAGATTTCTTTGCCTTTGAGATGAATGGTGATCTCAGCGGTTTGGCGTAGGTCCTTCTCTTTAGTATTGTCGATGATAAGAAAGGCCGAAGCATCCAGCACATGATCAAAATGTTTACGAACTTTGGCTAAGCCAGCTTCCAAATGGGTTCGCATGGCTGGAGTAACTTCTAAGTGATGGCTATTAATTTTCAAATTCATCAGCAGCTCCTAGGTAATCTCTGTGCGTAAGTTATTGCCAAGGGTGCGCAGTAAACCCTTGTCTTATCTCATTAAGTTTATTGGGATGAAGAGAACATGCCCCTCCAGCGTATCAGCGATTTTGTTGAAAACCAAGTGGGGGTAAGCTCTTTTTGTAAAAAATTTCCCCAATTCGCTTTCTTACATACGGAAGTTTTCGCCCAAATACACTCTGCGAACGGCATCATTTTGAATAATTTCGTCTGGTTTTCCAGCTGCTAAAACGCTTCCTTCGCTGATGATGTAGGCGTGATCGCAAATACCCAGTGTTTCACGCACGTTATGGTCGGTAATTAAAACCCCAATCTGACGATCACGCAAAAAGCGGACGATCCGCTGAATTTCCCCAACTGCAATAGGGTCAACACCTGCGAAGGGCTCGTCCAGCAAAATAAATTTGGGTTGAGAAGCGAGGGCCCGTGCGATTTCAACACGTCGACGCTCTCCCCCTGAAAGGGATAAGGCAGGGTTATCGCGCAGATGGCTTATTTGCAGCTCGCCTAATAGCTCATCTAAGCGCTGCGCTATCGCAGCTTTACTTAAAGGCTTGCCACCCTGAACTTGTAACTCAAGAACTGCTTGAATATTTTCAGCAACATTGAGCTTTCTAAAGACCGAAGCCTCTTGTGGCAGGTACGATAGTCCCATGCGGGCACGCTCATGAATGGGTAGATGCGTGATGTCAGTACCGTCTAAATTGATATTGCCGCCATCGAGAGGGACCAAGCCTACGATCATGTAAAAAGAGGTGGTCTTGCCAGCACCGTTGGGACCCAATAGACCTACAACCTCACCACATTTCACTTCAATAGAGACATCGCGAACTACAGTGCGTGAGCCATAGCGTTTTTGTAAGTGTTGCGCTTTAAGGGTGGGAGCACTGGCTAGACTATTTGTATCCGTGGTCATTTCTCTAGGGTCGCTTTTTTTCTAGGTGAAAGGATCGCTCTTGCTAAAGGGAGATCCTCTAATTTGGCATTTGCGGGTGGTAAGACCCGATAGTATTGCTTCACATCATCATATTCAATTTTCCAGCCATGCAATTGATCGAGCATTTGCATATTGAGCAAACGCTTGAGGGTGGCATCGCCAGTCAATGTCAAGAATTCAGTTTTTGCGTTATAGGTGACCACGCTAGAGCGGCCTTGCATAAACTCATCTGCACGGCCATCGCGGCGCTGACGAAAATTAGCCAAGTCCTCTGGAGTGCCTTGAACATCAATATATTCATAGCCCTCCGGATCTACCTTAATATTGCTTTTATCCCCTGTAATCAAGATGCTTCCTTTGGTCAGTAGGACAGTGCCATCTAGTTGATAGATTTGCTGTACGTCATCAACAGATACTTTTTCGGCCTCAAGTACGATGGGCTTATCCTGATCTGCTTTTTCAGCATGCGAGACTCCGAGGCTAAATAATCCGAAGAGGAGAAGAGCTAAAGCGGTCTTATGCAAATTAGAGGAGGTGATTACCGTCATGGACGTATTCCTTGTTGCTCCCGCTCAATTCGGCCTCGTACTTGACCTGACAAGACCATGCTTTGCTGAACATTATTAAACGTGCCCCCATCACTCGCATGCATGACCGACATCCCCTGTTCTAGAGTGATTGGTTTATTGGTTTCGATGATGTCATCGTTAATAAGCACTTTAAAAAAAGAAGACAGTGCTAGCATTCTTGGTCTAGCAGGTTCAGTGGCTGAGGCTGCTTGTGGCGGGCGAAAAATCTCTGCATTACCGGTTAAGTCTAGGATAGTAAGGTCGCCATCCAAATGTCCAAGATCAGACTTCACTGTGACAGCCGCTTTCCCTGGGGGAAACAAGCGCATCCGCGGCGCAGTAATGTCAATCGAAGCATCATCATCGTAGTGAATCACTTTTTTGCCTAAGATCCGATATTTTGTTTTACCTAATTCATCTAGGGCAGAGAGCGCCCCATTCACAATGGTGTAATCCGGCTCATGCAAGCGAACCCGTTCAATGACTGATTTTGATACGGGTTCATTTTGTTTCACTAGCCAGAATGTGACGAGCGTCAAAACACCCATCAATAACAGGGGCGTGAGGCGTAGCAAGCTACGCAATAAGCCTGTTTTGATGGTTTCAGAATTCAGATAGGCTGTTTTCATGACTTAGCCACGTGCCTGAGCAAGCAATCCTTCATATTGGTTCTGTGCTTTGAGAATGAGATCGCAAACTTCACGCACAGCGCCCTTACCGCCGGCCGCCTCAGTCACAAAATGCGCGCCATCTTTCACGCTCACATGAGCCTGAGCAGGGCATACTCGCAAACCAGCCGATTTCATCATGGCAAGATCAGGCCAATCATCGCCCATGACCGCGCAATCTGCAGGTTTCAAATGCAATGCTTGAAGAATTTCTTGCAGAGCAATCGCCTTATCTTTCACACCCATGTGTACATGATTAATCCCGAGCTCAGTGCAGCGCCCTAAGACCATTTTGGATTCTCGGCCCGTAATGACCGCAGTAGGTATGCCCACCTGCTGTAAAAGCTTGATGCCAAGACCATCTTGAATATCAAATGACTTAAATGCTTCTTGTCCATCCGGCCCAATAAATACTTGGCCATCGGTAAGCACTCCATCCACATCCAATACCAATAACTTTACCTGGGTAGCGCGGTCCCATGCTTGCGGATAACGACTAGAGGGATTGGTATTGTGGGGATGAAAAGCATTAGGCATAAGAGGGTGCTGTAAAGAAGGGGGTGGGCAGGTAATTTAAATTACTTTAGCGGCAAATAGGTCATGCAAATTCAGGGCTCCCAAAAGTGCTCCTTGGGAATCCGTCACCACTAAATGATTGATGCGATGTTTTTCCATCATCTCAATCGCTTCCTCTGCAAGCAATTCAGCGGGGATGGTATGTGGCTTGCTGGTAGTGGCTGCTTTAAGAGAAAAGTCAGTCAAATTGCTACTCTTTTCCAGCAAGCGGCGTAAGTCGCCATCGGTAAAAATGCCGGCTACTTTCTGATGCTCATCAAGGGTGACCACCATACCCATGCGTTTAGCAGTCATTTCTAACAAAGCTTCTGATAGAGGAGCTTCCTGCGAAATCTTGGGGGTGTCGCCATAACTACGCATCACCTCACTCACGTACATGAGCAATTTACGACCAAGTCGTCCGCCTGGATGGGAGCGCTGGAAGTCCTCAGCCTGAAATCCTCTGACATCCAAAAGTGCAACGGCTAGCGCATCACCCATGGCAAGGGTCGCGGTAGTACTGGCGGTCGGAGCCAGATTGAGTGTGCACGCCTCCTTCTCTACGCTGGTATCCAAATGGGCATCGGCCAGCTTGGCTAGGGAAGAGTCTGGCGCGCCGGTTAAAGCAATTAATTTCGCACCAGTGCGCTTCACAATGGGGACAATAGTGAGAAGCTCTTCTGTTTCCCCAGAGTTGGAGAGGGCCACAAAGACGTCATCTCGCGTCACCATACCCAAATCACCATGACTGGCTTCCGCAGGATGAACAAAGAACGCAGGGGAGCCTGTAGAGGCAAAGGTGGCCGCAATTTTGCGGGCGATGTGCCCAGATTTACCAATCCCTGAAACTACGATGCGGCCTTTGCAAGAATGCAGAAGTTCCACCGCGAGCACGAGGGCGTCCGCATTGCTGCCTGCCAATCTATCGCGCATAGTGAGCAGGGCATCAGCTTCAATGCTCAAGGTATCAAGCGCAAGCTTTAGGGTACGTTCACGAGTCTTAGCTATCATGGGGTGAGTATATGCCGTCAGTCCTTCAGTTAACTCTCATTTTGCTGGCCTCTGGCGTGGCCGGGGTAGTCATTTTCCGCTATTTTGGCTTGCCCCCTATTTTGGGCTATTTGGCCATTGGTGTCCTTATCGGCCCAAATGCCCTTGCTTTGGCTAATGATTCAGCTACGGTCAAATACCTTGCGGAATTCGGCGTCGTCTTTCTGATGTTCTCCATTGGCTTGGAATTTAACCTCCATAAGCTAAGAGCCATGCGCACCATCGTATTTGGTTTAGGTGGCAGCCAGGTGGTTTTGACGATGTTGTTGGCGGTTCCAGCAAGCTTGCTGCTAAATCAGATTTACCCTATCTCTTGGCAGGCTGCAATCGCCTTAGGGGGTGCTTTAGCGATGTCCTCAACGGCCATTGTGACCAAGCTCATCGCCGATCGCTCTGAGTTAGAGACAGAGCATGGCCGAAATGTCATCGGAATACTCCTTTTTCAGGACTTGGCAGTAGTTTTCTTGCTGATTCTGTTGCCATCCTTGGGTAAAAATCCTGGCGACTTGGTGATTGCACTAGCTTTGGCTGGCATCAAGATCGTAGTTGCCCTGACCCTCATTTTTGTCATTGGCCAGACTGTGATGAGTCGCTGGTTTAGATTGGTCACCAAACTACGCTCCCAAGAGCTATTCATGCTCAATCTCTTGTTGATTGTTTTGGGCATGGCGGGTTTAACAGAATATTTTGGCCTGTCTTTGGCGCTGGGCGCCTTTTTGGCCGGGATGCTCATTGCTGAGACTCCCTTTAGGCACCAAGTTGAAGAGGATGTGAAGCCTTTTCGGGATGTCTTGCTCGGTCTTTTCTTTATTACCGTGGGCATGCTGCTGGACTTTGAGGTGATACATCAGCAATGGCTCTTGGTATTGCTTTTACTGGCCGGCCCACTAATCTTAAAGTTTGGCTTAATTGCGTTGTTGTCTCGCGCCTTTGGTTCTAGTCCAGGCATTTCGATTCGGACTGGTCTCTGTTTGGCGCAAGCTGGAGAATTTGGCTTTGTCTTACTCAATCAAATTGATGGCTTGGACATGATTGATCCGGCTTTAAGCCAAGCAGTATTGGCGGCGATGCTGATTTCCATGTTTGGCGCTCCTTTCTTAATTCAATATAGCGACCGCATCGCCATGCGCTTTGCCAGTAATGAATGGCTATTGCAATCCCTGGCATTAACTCGCGTGGCTTCTAAAAGTGTCCGCTCAGAAAATCATGTTCTGATTTGTGGATTTGGGCGCTCGGGGCAAAGCTTAGCCCGCATGTTGGATCAAGAAAAAATTCCATACATTGCCTTGGACATGGATTTGGATCGAGTGAAGGAGGCGGCAGCGGCTGGCGACAATGTGGTTTACGGAGATGCGAGTCGAGAAAATTTTTTGGGCGCGGCTGGCTTATCTAGGGCGAAGGCGGTTGTCATCACTTACGCCGATACTCCAGCGACCTTAAAAGTGTTGTATCAGGTGGAGCGTTTACGCCCAGGCATGACAATCTTGGTACGCACTAAAGATGATGCCGATTTATTGAAGTTGCAGGCCGCTGGTGCAACCGAGGTAGTTCCTGAGTTAATTGAGGGAAGTCTCATGATGGCCTCCCACGTGTTGCTGATGATGGGTGTGCCCATGCGTAAGGTAGTACGCCGTATTACCAAGGCGCGTGAGGCTCGCTACACCTTGCTACGAGGATATTTTCGGGGGGCTGATGATGCTGATTTACAGACCACGGAATCTTGGAGGCTTCACTCGGTTACGCTATTGCCGGAGTCTGCCAGCATTGGCAAAACACTTGCAGAGCTTTACCTAGAAAACGAGGGCGTGAGTGTGCAGGCGGTTCGACGTAAAGTGGGTGGAGCTGATTATGTCAAGCTCGAGCTGACACCCACTTTAACTCTGGAAGCAAATGATGTGTTGGTGCTCTCGGGCAATTCAGAGGCAACCGAATTGGCTGAATCTAAATTGCTCTGAGTAAGCTATTTCTTTTTCCCTATTTCTTTTTCTGTTTGCTTGCAGGAACTTTACGGGTAAGTAGTGGCGCTAAGTAGTGGCCAGTAAAGCTAGCCTCATTTTTAGCGACGTCTTCAGGAGTGCCAGTGGCAATAATGAGTCCACCGCCAGCACCACCTTTAGGTCCTAGATCGATGATCCAGTCGGCTGTCTTAATCACATCCAAATTATGTTCAATGATGACAATCGTATTGCCCTGTTTCTTGAGGGTTTGCAATACGGTGAGCAGGAGTTGAATGTCGTGAAAATGTAGACCAGTAGTGGGCTCATCCAAGATATACAAGGTTCGACCAGTATCGCGCTTTGAAAGTTCTAAAGAAAGCTTGACGCGCTGAGCTTCGCCACCTGAAAGTGTCGTAGCGCTCTGACCAAGTTTCACATAACCTAGGCCAACATCGAGCAAGGTTTTGAGTTTGCGTTTGACCAGTGGAACGGCTTCAAAGAATTCATGTGCTTGTTCAATCGTCAACGATAGAACTTCATGAATATTTTTGCCCTTATAGCGAATATCTAATGTTTCGCGGTTGTAGCGCTTGCCATGACAAATGTCACAAGGGACGTAGACATCGGGCAAGAAGTGCATTTCTACTTTGATGACGCCGTCGCCTTCGCAGGCATCACAGCGCCCACCTTTGACGTTAAAGGAAAAGCGACCAGCTTCGTAGCCACGTTCTCGCGCTGCAGGTACGCCACAGAAAAGCTCGCGGATAGGGGTGAACAAGCCGGTATACGTCGCTGGGTTGGAGCGTGGCGTTCTGCCGATAGGAGATTGGTCAACACTGATGACCTTATCGAAATTCTCAAGACCCTTAATGGCATCGTGCGCTGCGGGTTCCGCATTGGAGCCATAAATATGTTGGGCTACAGCATGATGAAGTGTGTCGTTAATCAGTGTCGATTTACCCGAACCGGAGACGCCTGTCACGCAGGTGAGTAAGCCCACAGGAATTTGGGCGTGAACCGATTGCAGATTATTACCACGCGCGCCCATGATTTCAAGAAACTTATCCGTTACTGGGATGCGTTTTTCTGGCACAGCAATACATTCGCGTCCTGAGAGGTAGGCACCAGTTAAGGAATTTAGATTTGCTTCAACTTCCGCAGGCGTGCCTTGAGCAACAACTTCACCACCGTGCACTCCGGCACCTGGCCCAATATCAATCACATAGTCAGATGCGCGGATCATATCTTCATCGTGCTCGACTACCAACACGCTATTGCCTAAGTCGCGCAAGTGTTTCAGGGTGCCAATGAGGCGATCGTTATCGCGTTGATGCAAGCCAATGGATGGCTCATCTAATACATACATCACACCAGTTAAACCAGAACCAATTTGTGAAGCTAAGCGAATTCGTTGTGCCTCTCCACCAGAAAGGGTGTCAGCACTTCGTTCAAGGGAAAGATAGTCTAGGCCAACGTCATTTAAGAAGCGTAAGCGAGCACTGATCTCCGTCACTATCTTGTCGGCAATTTCTCGTTTAGCACCTTTTAATTGCAAGACTTCAAAATATTCCTTCGCCTCTTTTAAAGGTAGCGCACTGATTTCGAAAATGGCACGTGACTGTTTGTCGTCACCCACTTTGACAAAGCGAGCTTCTCTGCGCAGACGACTACCCTTACAGTCTGGACAGATTTGCATATTTTGGTAGCGCGATAGCTCTTCGCGCACGGTCATGGAATCGGTTTCGCGATAGCGTCTTTCGAAGTTCGCCACGATGCCCTCGAAGGCATGCTCGCGCACACTATTTTTGCCGCGCTCATTGATATATTCAAAAGGAATGGTGATATCGCCAGAACCCAAAAGAATTAAATCTTGCTGCTTTTTGCTCAGTGTCTCAAATGGCTTTTCAACATCAAAGCCACCATGCTTCGCTAGTGTCTGTAACAGTTTGAAATAAAACTGATTACGGCGATCCCAGCCTTTGATCGCTCCCGATGCCAGAGATAAATCCGGATGCGCCACAATGCGCTTCGGATCAAAAAAGGATTGATGGCCTAAGCCATCGCACGATGGGCAAGCGCCCATAGGATTGTTAAAGGAGAAGAGGCGCGGCTCCAACTCTCTTAAAGAGTACGAGCAGACCGGACAGGCAAACTTGCTAGAGAAGATCATCTCTTTGCCCGTATCCATATCCACAATCATGGCTTTGCCATCGGCAAGGCGCAGGGCGGTTTCAAATGACTCGGCCACACGTTGCTGAATGTCAGGACGCACTTTAATGCGATCAACAACTACTTCAATGGAATGCTTTTCGTTCTTCTTCAGCTCAGGTAGTTGATCGACTTCAAAGATTTCTGCTTTAGCCGTATTGGTTGTCCCGCCACCAGATCGAACCCGAAAGCGCACAAACCCTTGGGCTTGCAAGTCTTGGAAGAGATCGACAAACTCGCCCTTACGCTCGCTCACTACTGGAGCCAAAATCATCAACTTGGTATCTTCGGGCATCGATAAAACGGTATCTACCATTTGCGACACACTTTGTGCTTCAAGTGGCAAATCGTGATCAGGGCAATGGGGTGTACCAGCCCGGGCAAACAGCAAACGGAGGTAGTCATGAATTTCCGTGACGGTGCCGACAGTCGAGCGGGGATTGTGGCTCGTGGCTTTTTGCTCAATGGAGATTGCTGGTGATAGGCCTTCTATGACATCGACATCAGGCTTTTCCATCATTTGCAGAAATTGACGCGCATAGGATGAGAGAGACTCAACATAGCGTCGTTGACCTTCAGCGTACAAGGTGTCAAATGCTAAGGAGCTCTTGCCTGAGCCGGATAGGCCAGTGAGAACGACCAATTTCTCCCTAGGAATGTCTAGGTTGATGTTTTTGAGGTTGTGGGTGCGGGCACCGCGGATCTTAATGTAGTTGTTCATGTTTTTTTAGCGTAACTTGTTAATATAGCCCTTTCCCATGAATTCTTCTGAACTTCGCTCTACTCTGGCCTTAGCGGGCATTTTTGGCCTACGTATGTTGGGCCTGTTTCTGCTTTTGCCGGTTTTTAGTATTCACGCTCGGGGCTTGCCAGGCGGAGACCATGCCCTTTGGGTTGGTCTTACCCTAGGAATCTTCAATATTGTTCAAGCTTGCTTCTATATTCCCTTGGGACGTCTGTCAGATCGAATTGGGCGCAAACCGGTTGTTTTATGGGGCCTTTCCTTATTTGTTGCTGGTGCCTTGATTTGCGCTTCCCAGGAGGACCTGCTTTGGATTGCGATTGGGCGCGGAGTGATGGGTGCAGGAGCGGTATCAGCGGCCATTTCCGCTTGGGTGGCTGATTTAACGCGTGAGCAAGTGCGTACGCGGGCCATGGCGATCGTTGGTGGCAGTATTGCACTCTCTTTTGCCCTTTCCTTGGTGATTGCCGCCCCAATTTACAAAGTCATTGGTCTGAGTGGAATTTTTGTAGTGTTGGCCGCTCTAGGCGTTATTGCGATTTGGGTGACTTACTCTGTCCTCCCAAGTGCAATGCCCGAAACGCAAGTTCAACAGGCGAGTCTAAAAGCGGTTTTTTTCCGCCCAGAGCTGATGCGTTTAAATGCGGGGGTCTTTGTGCTGCACGCCACCCAAGTGGCGATGTTCTTGGTAGTTCCTCGTTTGCTCGTTCAAGCAGGCTTACCGCTGGCATCACACTGGCAGGTGTACCTTTCAGTAGTGTTGCTTTCCTTCGTTTTTATGGCACCAGTATTGATTTTGGGAGAAAAAAAGCATGCCTTGCGGAAGGTGCTGTTATTAGCGATTGTGTTGCTGTTTATTGCTGAGCTGGTATTCATCAAAGCAGGATCCATCATGGGTATCTCACTGGCCTTATTGATTTATTTTGTCGGTTTTAACCTACTCGAAGCATTACAGCCCTCATTAGTTTCTCGCTTTGCAAAAGAATCCAAGGGCACCGCACTAGGTGTTTACAACACGACACAATCTATTGGCTTATTCACAGGGGCTGTCGCAGGGGGCTGGTTAATGGATAGCCATGGCGATTTATCTGTCTTTATGATGGGCGCTGCCCTTCTTTTATGCTGGCTTATAATTGCTTGGTCAATGCGCGAGTTACCAGCGAAGGTAGTAGATTCAACGGATACAGAAGCAAAGACAGTGCCTTAGCTATACATATAGAATCTATTTTTAGAGCAGTCATTTAGATTCATTTCACATCATCATTTTTCTTCGGGAGACAACATGGCTTCGGTAAATAAAGTCATCGTGGTAGGTAACGTTGGGCGTGACCCAGAAACCCGTTACATGCCAAGCGGCGACGCAGTAACTAACATTTCAGTAGCGACATCAGATCGCTACAAAGACAAGACTTCAGGCGAAATGAAAGAAACCACAGAATGGCATCGAGTCGCCTTCTTTGGAAAACTAGCTGAAATCGCTGGTCAGTATCTTAAAAAAGGTTCACAGGTTTACGTGGAAGGTCGTTTGAAAACCCGTAAATGGACCGATGCCAGTGGTCAAGAAAAATACTCCACCGAGATCGTTGCAGAAACTATGCAAATGCTTGGTGGTAAGCCAGTAGGTGGCAGCGGTGATGGCGGTGAAAGTTATAGCCGCTCAAAGCCGGTTGAGCAATCCGCACCAATGTCCTCTAACGCCGCTTCGCTGGGCGCAATGGATGACGACATTCCGTTCTAATAGAGAGCTGGTGAGTTCAGTAAAAACGGCCCCTTTTAGGTTTTCCTACAAGGGGTTTTTATTGTCTGGCGTGACGTACGTTCTCAGGCCAAACTGCATTATGGTCAGTGCGAAATGGATTGATATCCAATCCACCGCGCCGCGTGTAGCGTGCATACACTGATAAATGCTCGGGTTTGCACTGGCGCTTAATGTCACAAAAGATGGTTTCAACACAATGCTCATGAAACTCACCAAGCTGTCTAAAGCCAATCAAGTATCGCAATAGCCCTTCTTGATCGATCGGACGCCCTTGATAACGAATTTGGACGCTGGCCCAATCGGGCTGACCGGTTACTGGGCAATTTGACTTTAGTAAGTGCGAGACCAAGCACTGTTCGGTGGGGCCAAAAGCACTATTCACTGTCAGTAGCGAAGCGTCGGCTGAAAGTGCTGGATCAATAGTGATATCTAGTCTATCGAGCAAGATGCCGCTCATTTCTTGCATGCCTTTTTTGGCAACCTGCTCAGGTGTATTAATCTGAACGTGAATTCGGCTCCCTGCAACCTGAGATAAGTCGGCCGTGATGCGCTCACGTAATTCGTCTGCATCTACAAAGCGCGCGCTATTGAGGCTATTGAGATAAAGCTTGAATGACTTTGATTCAATCATATTTGGTGAATCTGCCGGCACCTGAAATTCAGCCAAGGCAATTTGGGGTTTGCCTTTGGGGTTAAGCCAGCTAAGTTCGAAGGCGTTCCAAAGATCTACTCCTAAAAACGGCAATTGCTGCGTTGGCGTGATACCTAATTTCTGGCGATTCACAATGCGCGGAATGGGGAAAAGTAAGCTAGGGTCATATTGATCGGGATAGGCAGATTGTTGGCCTAGAACTAGGGTAGACATAAATAGATCAGTGAAGAAAGAATGAAGGAGGGATGCTAGGGCTTAGGAGGGTTGGATACGCCCGAAACGACATGTCCTGTTGGAGCTACAGCAGAAGCAGATTGGCAATGACCAGTTTGATCATCAAAGAAAAAATCGGGTTCGAATTCTCGGAGGAATTCACTTTTGGACAAGCCTCCTAAAAACATGGCTTCATCCACATCAATACCCCAAGCCATGAGAGTCCGTATGGCCCGCTCGTGAGCTGGAGCTGAGCGCGCGGTCACTAAGGCTGTACGGATCCGCATGCCAGCTTCACTGGTAGAGCGCTGAAGATGATGAAGTGCTTCAAGCAAAGGTTTAAAAGGCCCTGGTGGCAAGGGAATAGCAGCCTTTTTACTTTCATGATTCACAAATGCGACCAAGCCTTTTTTCTGAAAGACCTGTTCTGCCTCATCGGAAAAGAGCACCGCATCACCATCAAAGGCAATACGAATTTCATTAGGGTGTGATTCCGCTGTTTTGCTTGATTCGGGATAGACCCGCGCCGCTGGAAAGCCGGCATCAATAGTTGCTCGGACATCATCTTCGTTAGCTGACAGAAAGAGGTTTGCGTGCAAGGAGCGAAGATAGTGGTAAGGAGGTCGGCCTCTAGTAAATACACCCCGCTCTAAATGTAAGCCGTGATGTTCTGCGGAACGAAAGACCCGCAGACCACTCACTGGATCGTTGCGCGAGAGAATTACCACTTCAACTCGTTGTTCGCCCACATCATTAAAGGCCAGCAACTTCTTCACCAGTGGAAAAGCAACTCCAGTTTGTGCCGCGATCCCTAGGCGGTCGAGCTGGAGCTTCATGTAAGCGCTGTCGTCAGTGGATTCAAAAATGCGATTCTCTTCCTCGAAATCAAAGAGGGCACGCGATGAAATCGCTACAACGAGTTTGCCGGTGAGTGTGAAGGACATCTTATTTTAGAAAAAGGCGATAGGCTGGATTATCGGTTTCATCCCAATGAGGATACCCAAGGGATGTTAAGAATTTCTGAAACGCCCTCTGTGCATTTTGGGGCACTTGAATACCCACCAGAATCCGACCGTAATCGGCACCATGATTTCGGTAGTGAAAGAGGCTGATATTCCAATTAGGAGCCATGCTAGTAAGGAACTTCATTAGCGCGCCTGGCCGCTCAGGGAACTCAAAGCGATACAAAAGCTCATCCTTAGCCAATGTAGACCTGCCGCCCACCATATGGCGTAAATGCGATTTTGCTAGCTCATCATGTGTCAGATCTATCGTAGCGAATTTAGCCTTACGAAAATGCTTGGCGATGGCAGTGCTGTCAGTGGCTTTCTGGGTGCCAATACCAATAAAAATATGGGCCTCATCTTGATCGGCAATGCGATAGTTAAACTCTGTCACATTACGCTTACCTAAGAGCTCGCAAAAGCGCCGAAATGAACCGCGCTCTTCAGGAATGGTGACAGCAAAAACAGCCTCACGGGATTCACCAACATCAGCGCGCTCTGCTACAAAGCGCAAGCGACTGAAGTTGATATTTGCACCACAAGCAATGGCTACCAGATTCTTCTTTTTTAAATGATGTTTGCCGACATACTTTTTCATGCCCGCGATCGATAGGGCGCCTGCAGGTTCTAGGATGCTCCGAGTATCCGTAAACGCATCATTGATAGCGGCGCAGATTTCATCGGTATCGACGGTGATGATGTCATCGACTACGCGTTTGCAAATCCGAAAGGTTTCTTTGCCAACCAGTTTGACTGCAGTACCGTCGGAAAATAGTCCGACATCCTTCATTTCAATGCGTTTGTTAGCCTCGAGCGACCTTCTCATAGCATCTGAGTCGACGGATTGCACGCCAATCACTTTGGTTTTAGGACTGACTGCTTTGACGTATTCGCCAATGCCGGCAATTAAGCCACCGCCACCAATGGCCACAAAGATGGCATCAATTGGTTCTTGGCATTGCTGAAAAATTTCCTTGGCGATCGTGCCTTGTCCGGCAATGACGTCAGGATCATCAAAGGGGTGGACGAAGGTCAGACCCCGTTTTTTTTCTAAAATCTGGGCATGTTGAAAGGCATCGCTATATGACTCGCCAACTAAGATGATCTCGACCCAAGAGCCACCATGTGCTTTGACAGCATCAATTTTGACGCTGGGGGTCGTTAGCGGCATCACAATGACAGCCTTGCTTTTCATTTTGGCTGCTGAGAGAGCTACTCCTTGGGCGTGATTGCCCGCGGAGGCGGCGATGACCCCCCGTTTGAGTGCCTCAGGGGATAAGTGAGCCATTTTGTTGTACGCACCGCGTAACTTGAAGGAGAAAACGGGTTGGTTGTCTTCTCTTTTCAGTAAAACTTGGTTGCCTAAACGCTTGCTCAGCTCAGGAGCTAATTGCAGTTCAGTTTCTCTAGCCACGTCATAGACTTTGGCCGATAAAATTTTCTTTAAATAATTTGTCGCCATCCAATGAGCGTACCACGGATGGGCTCTAAGCCCTTAGTTTTGAAAGGGTTTATCGCTGACTCAGACATTTTGAGCGGATCCCTGTCAATATCGAATTCCTCAATTAAAATGCATATTTGTTAAATATGACGCCATGAACGCACCCTTAGCTTTAAATCAATTGCTAGACGCCGAGGCAGCAGCTCCGCGCTTGCGTGAAATTCCTTACAACTACACCTCTTTTTCAGATCGTGAAATTGTGATTCGCCTCTTGGGCGAGGAATCTTGGCGCGCCCTGAGTTCACTGCGTGGGGCACGTCGTACCGGTCGCTCAGCTCGTATGTTATTCGAGGTGCTCGGCGATATCTGGGTGGTTCAGCGCAACCCTTATTTGCAAGATGATTTACTGGATAACGCTAAACGCCGTCAACTATTGGTGGATGCTTTATGGCATCGCCTGGGCGAGGTAAAGAAACGCGCTGGTGAGGAATCGGCAGAGCAAGTTGGAATTTTGCTCAGTGCTGCCCGCCGTGCAGTGGAAAACTTTGAGCAGGGCTTTAAGGAAGTTGAAATCATCCGTAAGCGCGCTCGCAAAGAGCTTGGGCGTCATACAGCTTCTGACAATATTTGTTTCGATGGTATGTCCCGTGCCGCCCATGTGACCGATGCAACCGATTGGCGTGTCGAGTTTCCGTTGGTGGTTCTCAAGCCCGACTATGAATCTGAGATTCCTGGCCTCGTTAAGGGTTGTATTGCGCTCGGACTGACAATTATTCCGCGCGGAGGAGGCACTGGCTATACCGGTGGCGCCATCCCTTTGTACGCCATGTCGGCAGTGATTAATACTGAAAAACTCGAACAAATTGATAGCGTTAAAAGTAAACGTTTGCCTGGCGTCGAGCATGAAGTCTCTACCATCTTTACTGGCGCTGGGGTTGTTACCCGTCGCGTAGCAGATGCGGCAGAACGCGCTGGCTTGGTGTTTGCGGTTGATCCAACTTCAGCAGATGCGAGCTGTATCGGCGGCAATATTGCCATGAACGCTGGTGGGAAGAAGGCCGTGTTGTGGGGAACTGCACTCGATAACTTGGCAAGCTGGCGGATGGTGGATCCTGACGGAAATTGGCTTGATGTTGAGCGTCTTGACCATAACCTAGGCAAGATCCACGTTGCTGAAACCGTCCGCTTCCAGTTGACATGGTCTGATGGCTTGAGTGAGCCTGGCCAACGTATTCTTAAACAAGAAACCTTGGTAGTTCCAGGCAAGCGTTTCCGTAAAGAGGGATTGGGCAAAGACGTTACTGACAAATTCTTATCAGGCTTGCCAGGCATTCAAAAAGAAGGCTGTGACGGCTTAATTACCAGCGCTACTTGGATCTTGCATCGCATGCCTAAGCATATGCGTACGGTTTGCCTAGAATTTTTTGGTCAAGCGCGCGAAGCGATACCTAGTATTGTGGAAATTAAAGCGTATTTAGATGGCTTGACTAAAGAGGGCGGCCCAATTTTGGCTGGCTTGGAGCATTTGGATGACCGTTATCTAAAAGCAGTGGGTTACTCCACTAAATCAAAGCGCAATAGTTTGCCTAAGATGGTCCTCATCGGTGATATCGCCGGCGATGATGAGCAGGCAGTGGCAGCGGCAACTAGTGAAGTGGTCCGTATGGCCAACCTGCGCGTTGGTGAAGGTTTTGTAGCAGTGAGCCCAGAGGCACGCAAGAAGTTTTGGTTGGATCGCGCACGCACTGCGGCAATTGCGCGCCATACCAATGCGTTCAAGATTAACGAAGATGTGGTGATTCCGTTGCCACGTATGGGTGAGTACACCGAAGGGATTGAGCGCATCAATATTGAGCTCTCACTGAAGAACAAGCTTCAAGTACTCGATGGTCTAGAAGTCTTTTTACACAAGGGCGCCCTGCCTTTAGGTAAATCGACTGAGGACGACGATATCCCTACAGCAGAAATTTTGGGGGACCGTGTAGAGCAAGCGCTCCAACTCATTGAGGGTGTGAGAAATCGTTGGTCGGATTGGCTCGCTAATATGGATGCCTACTTTCCGGAATTGCAGAACTTCACATTGCGAGCTTCTTGGAAAGAAGAAGTGCGTGCTGAACTACGGATTATTTTCGGCGGCTTATCCTTTGAGCCGATCCTGAGTGAGTTAGAGGCGATTCATAAGAAAATTTTGCGTAAGCGGGTGTTTATCGCTTTGCATATGCATGCCGGTGACGGTAACGTGCATACCAATATTCCCGTCAATTCCGATGACTACGAGATGCTGCAAGACGCGCATCAGGCAGTAGATCGGATTATGAAATTAGCCCGCTCATTAGACGGGGTGATTTCAGGTGAGCACGGAATTGGTATTACCAAGCTGGAATACCTGACTGAAGAAGAGCTCAAGGACTTCCGTAGCTATAAGAATCGCGTGGATCCTGAGGGTCGCTTCAATAAAGGCAAGTTGATGCCACATGCTGACCTCAGCATGGCCTACACCCCCAGTTTTGGCTTGATGGGACACGAGTCCATCATCATGCAGCAAAGCGATATCGGTGCCATAGCTGATAGTGTGAAGGATTGCTTGCGCTGCGGTAAATGTAAGCCGGTATGTGCCACGCACGTACCGCGAGCCAACTTGCTCTACAGTCCACGTGACAAAATTTTGGCGACTTCTTTATTGATTGAAGCTTTCTTATACGAAGAGCAAACCCGCCGTGGTGTATCTATTCGCCACTGGGAAATGTTGGATGACGTGGCCGCGCATTGCACGGTTTGTCATAAGTGCCTCACGCCATGCCCAGTCAATATTGACTTTGGCGAAGTGTCGATGAATATGCGCAATCTGTTGCGCAAGATGGGTAAACAACAATTTAATCCCGGCACTGCTGCATCGATGTTCTTCTTAAATGCTACCAATCCAGAAACTATTAATTTAGTTCGCAAAGTGATGATTGGTTGGGGTTACAAATTGCAGCGTTTAGGCAATGATGTTTTCCGTAAGCTGGCGCGTAAGCAAACAGCGCATCCGCCAGCAACTGTCACCAAGCCAAACATGAAAGAACAGGTCATTTTCTTTGTGAATAAGAAGATGCCAGGCAATTTACCTAAGAAGACTGCGCGGGCTTTGCTGGACATTGAGGATGCGAACTATGTTCCTATCATTCGTGATCCGCAAACTACCTCTGCTGATACCGAGGCTGTCTTTTACTTTCCTGGTTGTGGTTCCGAGCGCCTCTTTTCTCAGGTGGGCTTAGCAACGCAAGCCATGCTCTGGAATGTAGGTGTGCAGACGGTCTTGCCGCCAGGTTACTTATGTTGCGGTTATCCGCAGCGTGGCAATGGAGACTTCGATAAAGCGGAAAAGATGATTACCGATAATCGAGTCCTCTTCCATCGAGTTGCGAATACCTTAAATTATCTTGATATTAAAACTGTCGTTGTGTCTTGCGGAACTTGTTACGACCAGTTGGCGGGTTATCAGTTCGACCAAATTTTCCCGGGCTGCCGAATTATTGATATCCATGAATATTTACTAGAGAAGGGTCTTAAGCTTTCTGGAGTATCTGGCGTGCGGTACATGTATCACGATCCATGCCATTCACCTATGAAGCTTCAGGACCCCATCAAAACAGTTAACGAGCTGATTACGCAAGAAGATGGCAAGGCTATTTTGAAGAATGATCGTTGCTGTGGTGAGGCGGGCACCCTTGCAGTCACGCGGCCAGATATTTCGACGCAAATTCGTTTTCGTAAGCAGATTGAAATGGAAAAGGGCGCCAACGACTTACGTAAGGATGACTTTGTGGGCGAAGTCAAAGTGTTGACTAGCTGCCCATCTTGCCTGCAGGGCTTAACTCGTTTTGATGCAGATAGCGGTACAACTGCAGACTATATTGTGGTCGAAATGGCGCAAAAAATATTGGGCGAGAACTGGATGCAAGAGTACGTAGCCAAAGCCAATCAAGGCGGCATTGAAAGGGTCTTGGTCTAATGATTCCAACTCAGGTCGTAGTGCATCAACAATCCAAAGTGTTGGAGTTGGGTTATGAGAATGGCAAAACCTATCGCTTGCCATTTGAACTACTCAGGGTGTTATCTCCATCTGCTGAGGTGCAAGGGCACGGTCCTGGTCAAGAGACCTTACAAACGGGTAAGCGCGATGTCTTGATTGCGAATCTTGAGCCCGTAGGTCATTACGCTCTGAAACCTTCATTTTCAGATGGGCATGATTCTGGCTTATATTCTTGGAGCTTCTTGCTGCATCTCTGTGAAAATCAAGACTCCTTGTGGCAGGCCTACTTGGCGCGTTTAGCTGCGGCAGGCTTGGAACGAGATGCGCCTATGATTGTTGCCGGTGGCCATGCTTGCGGTAGTCATTAAGCGTTCAGTGAATCTGATTTAATTTAATTAAGCGAAAAAGAACTTCATGAGTAAAACCCATTTCGGCTATCAAAGTGTGGATGAGGCCGAAAAGGCAAATAAGGTCGCTGAGGTGTTTCATTCGGTGGCGAGCAAATACGATGTCATGAATGATTTCATGTCCTTCGGTTTGCATCGGCTGTGGAAAAAATTGACAATTGCACGCGCTCAGGTGCGCCCTGGTCAAAAAGTCTTGGATATTGCTGGTGGAACTGGGGATTTAGCGGCTGCGTTTGCCCGTGCAGCAGATTGGGGTTATCAAGCGGATGCACAAGTGTGGCTAAGCGATATCAATGCCTCTATGCTGGGAGTTGGGCGCGATCGACTGTTGGATCAAGGTTTGGCTTTGCCTTGCGTCCAATTTGATGCGGAGCAAATTCCCTTTCCGGCGAATCACTTTGATGTGGTGACGGTTGCTTTTGGTTTGCGGAATATGACGCACAAAGAGCGTGCGTTGCAGGAAATGTGCCGTGTGATTAAGCCGGGTGGCCGGGTGTTGGTTTTAGAGTTTTCTAAGCCCGATGCATTTATTCAGCCCATCTATGATGTGTACTCATTTAAGGTATTGCCTTGGCTAGGTGAGAAGATTGCGCAAGATTCAGAAAGCTATCGCTACTTAGCGGAATCCATCCGTATGCACCCAGATGCACCAGCCCTGAAAGAAATGATGCTGGAGGCAGGTTTTGACGAGGTTGAAGTCCACAGAATGTCTGGGGGTATTGTTGCTCTGCATATTGGTATTAAATACTGAGTATTGTTAATTACAAATTCGCTGTTCCTTTGTGAAGTAGAAGTTCAGAAGTCAGTAGTGACCTTTAGGAGTAACAAAATGAATGCACATTTTTTTAAAGCAGCATTTCTCAGCTTGAGCTTGGTATTTGCTTTGGTTGGCGAGGTCGATGCAGCCCGTTTGGGCGGCGGCAGAAGTATTGGACGCGCCCCGAGTGCGCCAATGCAAAAACAAGCTGCCCCTGTGCAAAAGCCAGCACAGCCGACCCAAGCAACTGCACCACAAGCCCCGACCCCTAGCCGTTTTGGCGGTATGGGCGGTATGTTAGGTGGCTTGGCTGCAGGTCTGGGTATTGGCTATCTTTTATCCCATTTTGGTATGGGTGAAGCGGCATCCTCACTCATCACAGGATTATTAATTGCCGCATTAGCTGGCTTCGTCATTCTCTTTGTAATCAGAAAGTTGATGCCTGCTTTGTCGGGCGCTCAACGGGCTCCAGCCCCTTCTCAGGGCATGCAACGTACTAGCTTTGATCCATCGCCACGGCAGGATCCAGCCTTTGCGCCGATTGCGAATAATTTTGGCGGCAGTTCAAACGAGCCGGCCCCATTTCAGTCGACCTTACCGCCAGGTTTCGATGAATATGCGTTCTTGGGAAATGCCAAGCAGTATTTTGTGGCACTTCAAAAAGCCTGGGATCAAGGGGATTTGGCTGCTTTACACGAATATACGACCCCAGAAATGTTTGCTACGATCTCGCAAGACTTGGCTGGACGAGCTGACAGTTCAAATCAAACCGATGTGCTGTCCATTGAGGCAAAGTTAATCGGCATTGAAACTAACGCAAACCGGTACTACTGCAGCGTGCAATTTACCGGCATGATTTCTGAGCAACCTGGCGCACCTGCCAACCACTTCTCAGAATTATGGAATTTGAGCAAACCAGTTGAGGGTCCAGGAGGCTGGGTTTTGGCAGGCATTTCTCAGTTAGTTTAAGCTTGAGGCACTTTCCAATGGAAACCCGCACGAGTGCGGGTTTTTTACACTTATGAGCACTGATACTCTTCCAGGTCACACCATCGCCGCTGACGCAGTTTGTCGCGGGATTAACCACGTGCTTGCAAGTGAGCCTTGGGCAATGGCTGAATTGGCGCGTCATGCAAATAAGACGATTTTGCTGAAGTTACCTGTCGGCAATCTCGGAGTCCAATTAAGTGACCAAGGCCTCTTAAAGGTTGCTGCTGATAATGAAAATCCAAGCCTCATTCTGGATGTTTCTGCCCAGGCGCTCAGCGAGCTCATTGGCGGCCCAGGTAATTTACGGGAACAGGCTTTTAAAGCCGTTCGGATTACTGGTGATGCAGACTTAGCGCAATTATTAGGACGTCTTGCAGGACAGGTTCGCTGGGACTATGAAGAAGACTTAGCTCGCATGGTGGGAGACGCGCAAGCCCACTTGACAGTGCGCGAGGGTAAGAAATTGCTAAAGGCCGGACAAGCTGCTGCACAAGATTTTTTAGGTAATGTAATTGAGTACCTTACTGAGGAGAATCAGGTGCTACTGAATAAGCGAGACTTGATGGCTCGCAAAGTGGAATTAAACGACTTGCGTGATGCAGTGGATCGCATAGAAAAACGCATCCAATTATTAGAAAAAAAGGCTTCATAAACCGTGCGTCGATTAGCTCGTCTGTGTTTTATATTCTTTACCGCTTGGCGCTTTGGACTCTTGTCTTTATTGCGCGATCACCTCAAGCCAGGACTGCGCAGGGGATTTCTGTCGATTCTTTGTTGGGCTTCTCCAAATGCCCATTTACCCAGAGGCGAACGTATTCGTCTGACCCTAGAGGCGTTGGGGCCGATCTTCGTCAAGTTTGGCCAAGTACTTTCTACTAGACGGGATTTGCTACCAGAGGATATCTCCAATGAGTTAGCCAAGTTACAAGACCAAGTTCCCCCCTTTTCAAATGAAGAGTCGCGGCGTCTGATTGAAAAAGCATTGGGACAATCGATCGAGGAGATCTTCGTTAGCTTTGATGCGACGCCAGTGGCAAGTGCTTCTGTCGCACAAGTGCATTTTGGCGTGTTGCGAGCCACTGAGAAGCATCCAGAGTGGCAGGATCGTGCGGTTGCAATTAAGGTCTTACGCCCAGGCATCTTGCCAGTAATTGATAACGATATTGCCTTGATGTATGACCTCGCAAGGATTATTGAAAAAGTATCCGAAGACGGCCGTCGCCTTAAGCCGCGAGAAAATGTAGCTGAGTTTGATACCCATTTGCATGATGAGTTGGATCTCATGCGTGAGGCGTCTAACGCCAGTCAGTTGCGCCGTTATTTTGTAGATTCAAAAAAGTTGATGATTCCAGAGATGTATTGGGACTTATGCCATACCAATGTCATCGTCATGGAGCGGATGTACGGTATTTCAATTGGGCGTTATGCAGAATTGCGCGCCGCCGGAGTGGACTTTAAAAAGCTCGCGTCCGATGGGGTGGAGATATTTTTCACCCAAGTATTTGAGTACGGCTTTTTCCATGCGGACATGCACCCTGGAAATATCATGATCAGCCTAGAGCCGGATACTTTCGGCCGTTTCATTTCTTTAGATTTCGGTATTGTTGGCGCCTTAAGCGAAACCGATAAAAACTACTTGGCCCTCAATTTCTTGGCTTTCTTCAATCGTGATTACCGACGCGTAGCTGAACTTCATATTGAATCCGGCTGGGTACCAGCGAATACTCGGGTTGAGGAGCTAGAGGGCGCCGTTCGTTCGGTTTGCGAACCCTACTTTGATCGCCCATTAAAGGAAATCTCTTTAGGCCTAGTTCTCATGCGCCTCTTTCAGACTTCCCGTCGCTTTAAGGTGGAAATTCAGCCGCAATTGACTCTGCTGCAAAAGACCTTGTTAAATGTCGAAGGGCTCGCGCGCCAGTTAGATCCAGACCTAGACCTGTGGAAAACCGCCAAGCCGATTTTGGAAAAGTGGATCAGTCAGCAATTGGGTTGGCGCGGCCTCATCGACGGAATCAAGGCCGAAGCGCCAATGTGGGCCAAATTAGTACCTACTTTGCCCCGTTTAATTGCTGAAAGCCTGGCACAAAATCAGAGTCAATATCTTAAAAAGGACCAAAATCAGCAATTGGAGCTGCTTAAAGCACTCTTGCTGGAAGAACGGCGCACCTACCGCTTATTTGTCGGCGCCTTACTTTTTGGAGGTGGTTTTTTGCTCGGCGTGTTAATTATTGGCCTGAGGATTTATTAAGCACTCGCTTGTCGTGGTCTATACCGCTAAAATGGCAAATTAGGCAAATCACAATTACATGAAAAAATACTTTATCGCCGGCATTCTAGTTTGGGCACCCATGTCTGTCACCATATGGGTGATCGCGGGCGGCCTAGGTATGCTCGATGGTGTTTTTGGCTCGGTAATGCGTGCCATTATTGCCGTTTTCCCAAACCAGTTTGAGCCTGATCTGCAGCATTTCCGCGACTTACCAGGCGTAGGCATTCTGATCGTAGTGTCAGTCATCATGTTTACCGGGCTGTTGGCCATTAACTTTGCCGGGCAGTGGTGGTTGCGGGCCTGGGATAACCTAATGCACCGCATCCCAATTGTCCGCTCAATTTACTCCAGCGTTCAGCAAGTCTCCTCCACTCTGTTCTCTGGCAACGGTCAGGCTTTCAGCAAGGCGCTATTAATTCGTTACCCTCATGCTGAATCATGGGCAATTGCATTTCAAACAGGCGCTCCTGCACAGGAAGTGACTGCAAAGTTGGGTGAGAACTACGTCAATGTATTTCTACCTACTACTCCCAATCCTACCTCTGGCTTTTTTATGATCGTACCCCGCTCACAAACGATCGAGTTGGATATGAGCGTGGAAGAGGCGCTCAAACATATTGTCTCTATGGGCTCTGTACCGCCCACGATCCCAAACGATTTGACTGTGAAGTCAGCTCATTCATCTTGATTTATAGGAAATTTTATGTCGATGCGAAGCCACACCTGCGGCCAGGTTACTGAATTACTGATTGGTCAAGAAGTCACCCTCTCTGGTTGGGTGAATCGTCGTCGTGACCATGGCGGCGTGATCTTTATTGACTTACGTGATCATCAAGGTTTCGTCCAAGTGGTATGCGATCCTGATCGCCCAGAAATGTTTGCTTTAGCTGAAGAAGTGCGCAACGAGTTTTGCATTCAGATCAAAGGATTGGTACGGGCGCGTCCTGCTGGCACTGAGAACAATGACTTGGTTAGCGGAAAAATTGAGATTTTGTGTCATAGCTTGGTGATTCTGAATGCGTCTATTACTCCGCCATTCCAGTTAGATGACGAGAATTTATCCGAGACAACTCGCTTAACTCACCGCGTGCTGGATTTGCGTCGCCCACAGATGCAAAAGAATTTGCGTCTACGCTATAACGTCGCTATGGAATGCCGCCGCTATTTAGATGCCGCGGGCTTTATCGATATTGAAACGCCTATGCTCACCAAGAGCACACCAGAAGGTGCGCGTGATTATTTGGTGCCATCGCGTGTTCATGACGGTCAGTTTTTTGCCTTACCTCAGTCCCCCCAGTTATTTAAGCAGTTGTTGATGGTGGCGGGTTTTGATCGCTACTATCAAATTACCAAATGTTTCCGTGATGAAGATTTACGGGCAGATCGTCAGCCTGAATTTACTCAGATTGACTGTGAAACTGCATTCCTGAGCGAGCTCGAGATTCGTGATTTATTTGAAAACATGATTCGTCATATTTTCAAGGTCACCATGAATGTAGAGTTACCCAATCCCTTCCCGACCATGCCTTACTCCGAAGGTATGGCGCGTTTTGGCTCTGATAAGCCAGACCTGCGGGTGAACTTTGAATTTACCGAATTGACCGACTTGATGAAAGACGTCGATTTCAAGGTATTTTCTGGCGCCGCCAATCAAGAAGGCGGACGCGTAGTGGGCTTGTGTGTGCCCCGCGGCGCTGAAATTAGTCGTAGTGAAATTGATGACTACACTCAGTTTGTGGCGATCTACGGTGCCAAGGGTTTAGCTTGGATTAAAGTGAACAAGGTTGCTGATGGCCGCAATGGCTTGCAATCTCCTATCGTGAAGAACCTACATGATGCGGCAGTGGAAGGCATTATCAAGCGCACTGGTGCAAAAGATGGCGACATCATTTTCTTCGGCGCTGATAAAGAAAAAGTAGCCAACGATGCAATGGGTAATTTGCGACTCAAGATTGGTCATTCAGCATGGGGCAAAGCGCATGGACTCTTTTCTGAAGGCTGGAAGCCATTGTGGGTAGTTGATTTCCCCATGTTTGATTACGATGACAATGAAGCGCGTTGGGTAGCTTGCCACCATCCCTTTACCAGTCCAAAAGACGAGCATATGCAGTATCTAGAAACCGCTCCAGGAAAATGTTTAGCGAAAGCCTACGACATGGTCCTCAATGGCAGTGAAATTGGCGGTGGCTCGGTACGTATCCATCAAGAGGCAGTGCAAAGCCAGGTATTCCGTGCCCTAAAGATTGGCGCTGAGGAAGCCCAAGCCAAGTTTGGATTCTTACTTGATGCCCTGCAGTATGGTGCGCCTCCCCATGGCGGTATTGCTTTTGGACTTGATCGTATTGTGACTATGATGACTGGGGCTGATTCCATTCGTGACGTCATCGCCTTCCCTAAAACACAACGCGCGCAGTGCTTATTAACTCAGGCACCTAGCCCAGTGGATGAACGTCAACTCAAAGAGTTGCATATTCGTTTACGTCAAGCAACTCCTGCAGCGTAATTTAGCGAGAAATTAGCTTATCGTGAAGATCCCCATTTCGGTTTTGGTAGTCATCTACAAAACTGCTGGGGAAGTTCTGTTAATTGAGCGAGCAGATAAAGCGGGTTTCTGGCAGTCGGTGACCGGCAGCCTTGACGCACCCGCTGAAGATCTCGCAATGGCAGCCGCTCGCGAGGTTCTGGAAGAAACAGGAATTGATGTCGTTTCTTTGCCTGAAGGTGCATTGCAAAATAGGCACCATCACATTGAATATGAAATCTATCCTCAATGGCGTCATCGTTATGCGCCGGGCGTGGTCAAAAATACGGAGCATTGGTTTTCATTAAAAGTGCCTGATGACACGCAAGTGACTCTAGCTCCAAGAGAGCATGTTGCCTATCAGTGGCTGCCCTATCAAGAGGCGGCAAAGAAATGTTTTTCTCCTAGTAATGGTGAGGCCATCTTGCAATTATTTTCCGTATGACTAAGCCAACCCATAAGAAAGCAAGATGAGACACTCCTCAGGACGCCATCACGCCGAAGGGGCTTCAAAATCTTCGCAAAGCACTGATTGGAAAGTGATTCGCGATTTATTGCCCTATCTTCTGGAATATAAGGTCAGGGTAGCCTTAGCGTTGGGTTGCTTGATTGCTGCTAAGGTAGCCAACCTGGGTATTCCAATACTGCTTAAAAACTTAATTGATACTTTAAATATCAAAGTTGATTCCCCTCAAGCATTACTTGCGGTTCCCGTGGGATTAATTTTGGCTTACGGACTTTTAAGACTCTCCGCCTCACTCTTTAATGAATTACGGGAAGCCCTCTTTGCCCGTGTTACTCAAAACGCCGTGCGCAAGGTCGCTCTGCAAGTCTTTGAGCATTTACACGCTTTAGCGCTGAGCTTTCATTTGGCGAGACAAACTGGCGGGGTTAGTCGTGATATTGAGCGTGGTACCCGTGGCATCCAATCGCTGATTTCTTATTCGCTGTATAGCATCTTGCCCACACTCATTGAGTTTTGTTTGGTGCTTGGCTATTTTGCCTATTCATATGATATTTGGTTCACTGTAATCACTTCAGTAGCCTTGGTCCTCTATATTGCGTTCACCGTATTAGTCACAGAGTGGCGTAGCCATTTTCGTCGTACGATGAACGAGATGGATTCAAAGGCAAATCAGAAAGCCATCGATTCTTTACTTAATTTTGAGACAGTAAAGTACTTTAGTAACGAAGCTTTTGAAGCAGGTCGTTACGATGAGAATTTAGTACGCTATCAGTTGGCTGCTGTGAAGTCTCAAAAATCCTTGGCTGTGCTCAACCTGGGGCAACAGCTGATTATTGGTGTTGGTCTGGTACTGATTCTTTGGCGCGCCACTCTTGGTGTAGTCGATGGCACGATGACCTTGGGCGACTTGGTCTTAGTCAATACCTTAATGCTTCAGCTCTACATTCCCCTGAATTTTTTGGGCGTGATTTATCGAGAGATAAAACAGGCATTGACAGATATGGATCGGATGTTTTCTTTACTCGGAACAGCAAAAGAAATTGCAGATGCTCCAGATGCGAAGTCACTTCACATTCCTCACTTTGCAATTGGACCTGAGGTTCGCTTTGAACATGTTTCATTTCATTACGAGGCGAAACGAGAAATTCTTAAGGATGTGAGTTTTCATATTCCAGCAGGAACGATTACAGCTGTCGTTGGTCAAAGTGGGGCCGGGAAAAGTACCTTAGCACGGCTATTGTTTCGTTTTTATGATGTGCAGGCCGGCAAGATATTGATTGATGATCAAAATATTCAAGATGTAACTCAGGCGAGTTTGCGCAAGGCAATCGGCATTGTGCCGCAAGATACGGTTTTGTTTAACGACACGATTGGTTACAACATTGCTTATGGCAATCCACACGCTTTGGCTGAGGAAGTATATGAGGCGGCCAGAGCTGCGCAGATTGATCAGTTCATTCGTCACTTACCCGATGGCTACGACACCCAAGTCGGCGAGCGCGGCCTGAAATTATCTGGGGGTGAAAAGCAACGGGTTGCCATTGCCCGCACTTTATTAAAAAAGCCAGCCATGCTTATTTTCGATGAGGCCACTTCGGCGCTCGATTCCAAAACTGAACGCGCTTTTCAGGAGGAGCTGCTGAGTTTGGCGAAGAATCGCACGACCTTAATCATTGCTCATCGGTTATCAACGATCATTCACGCGGACCAAATTTTAGTCATGGACCACGGCAAGATCGTAGAGCGGGGTACCCATGCTGACCTACTGATGCTCAATGGGCGCTATAAGGAAATGTGGCAAATGCAAGAACGGGCCACGCTTGATTAAAATAGCGCCATGAGCAAACAAGAATTATTTCTGAAAAATGCCTTTGCTGCTGCGGTAGCCGCCGCGGACCCACAGCTTATTGTCCCAGAGCATCTTGCGCGCATCTTTTCTCCAGAAGATCGGCCTAAAGGAAGATGCCTTGTAGTGGGCGCTGGCAAAGCAAGCGCATCGATGGCTAGCGCTCTCGAAGCCTATGCAAGTGTGCATTGGCCTGAGGTGACACTTGAAGGTGTGGTCCTGACTCGCTACGGCCATCAGGCGCCCACTTCCCATATACAGATTATCCAAGCAGGTCACCCAGTTCCTGATCAAGCAGGCATGGATGGTGCAGTGGCACTTTTAGCGCTCGTTCAGACTTTGAAGCCGGGAGATGTGTTAATCGCCCTTGTCTCTGGCGGCGGATCCAGTTTGTTAACTTTGCCGCAAGACGGTATTGGAATTGATGATCTGCGCCATACAACGGAAACACTATTGCGCAGTGGCGCCCCCATCGAGGAAATGAACATTGTTCGCAAACACCTTTCCGCTATTTTGGGGGGCAATTTAGCTAGAGCGGCAATGGCTAGAGGTGCACGCGTCGAAGCATTATTAATTTCTGATGTCACCGGCGATGATCCAGCAGATATTGCGAGCGGACCCTGTGCGGCAGACTATTCAACCTACCAAGATGCCTTGGATATTTTGGCTAAATATTTAATGGATGCAGAGTCTATTCCGCAGTCAGTGATGCAGCATCTTTTGCGAGGCGCTGCCGGACAAATTCCTGAGACATTAAAAGAGGCGGATTTAGTGGGTGCTCAAGTCACCAATCATGTGATTGCTACCGCTTACAAAAGTCTTGAGGCTGCCGCAGCCTATATTCAGCAAGAGGGGTACGAGCCCATTATTTTGGGAGACATGATTACTGGTGAGGCGCACGAGGTGGCTATGGAGCAGTCCATCATTGCGCAGGCATACACCGTTGATCAACAATCTAAAGCCCGTCCAATCGCTTTTATTTCGGGCGGTGAATGCACTGTCACTTTACCAGTGGGTATTAAGGGTCGTGGAGGTCGCTGTAGCGAATTCCTTTTATCCTTATTTTCCAATACATTCCACATACCCAATTTATCGGCTTTAGCAGCGGATACCGATGGTATCGATGGTAGCGAAACAAATGCCGGCGCTTGGTTTGTGCCGCAATCACGTTACGCAGCTAACGAGCTGGGGTTAATGCCAGCACCCTTTTTAAATGAGCATGATTGCTATGGTTTTTTTGAGCAAATAGACTGCTTAGTAGAAACTGGACCTACACTTACGAATGTGAATGATTTTAGAATCATCTTGCTCGATTAAGGCCGATTGAAAAGCTATGAAAATAAGTTCCACTCAAATTCAACTCATTCAACCAGACGACTGGCATCTTCATATTCGGGATGGTGATGTCATGCGCGATGTACTGGTTGACACGGCACGACAGTTTGCCCGCGCCATCATCATGCCCAATTTAAAGCCACCTGTGACAACGGTTGCTTTGGCTAAGGAATATAAAGCCCGCATACAGGCGCAATTAAACCTACTGGGCATCGAACACTTCACACCTTTGATGACCTTGTATTTAACGGATAACACTTCCGCTGAAGAAGTGCGCAAAGCACATGCTGAGGGCATTGTGGCATTTAAGCTTTACCCCGCTGGCGCCACTACGAATAGTGACTCAGGTGTGAGTGATATCAAGCATTGTTACAAGGCGCTTGAAGCAATGCAAACGCTGGGCGTACCTCTTTTGATTCATGGTGAAGTGACCCATTCAGAGGTAGACATATTTGACCGTGAAGCGGTTTTTATTGATCAAGTTTTAGAGCCGCTGCGCCACGACTTTCCTGAGCTGAAGATGGTGTTTGAGCACATTACAACCTTGCAGGCAGCTCAATATGTACGTGATGCCTCCACAGCTGGCAAAAATACTTTAGCCGCAACACTTACACCACAGCATTTACTTTTGAACCGCAATGACATGCTTGTTGGCGGTATTCGTCCGCATCATTATTGTTTGCCTGTACTCAAGCGTGAGAAACATCGAGTGGCTTTACTTGAGGCAGCGACTAGCGGTAATCCTCGTTTTTTCTTGGGCACAGATAGTGCGCCGCACGCCAAGGGCGCAAAAGAGACTGCGTGTGGATGTGCTGGTTGCTACAGTGCCTTTAACGCTCTAGGCTTGTATGCCGAAGCTTTTGAAAGTGTAGGTAAGTTAGATAAATTAGAAGGCTTCGCAAGCTTCTTTGGCCCTGATTTTTATTCTTTACCGCGCAACACCAAGGAAATTACTTTGCTCAGGCAGACTCAAGCCGTGCCGCACGAGCTTCCCTTGGGCGGAGATACGATCGTACCTTTGCGTGCTGGTGCAACTATCGCGTGGTCGCTAGTCTAAAGTTTCACGACCTATTTAATTCAATTCTGAGCCAAATTTCTGTGACTGCGTTAGACTTGCGTCGCAGAGTCAATTAGGCAATCGCCGCCTCTTTATTGAGGGGGAGGAAAGTCCGGACTCCACAGGGTAGGGTGTTGGCTAACAGCCATCCACGGCGACGTGCGGAATAGGGCCACAGAGACGAGCGTATTTAGTTACGGTGAAACGCGGTAACCTCCACCCGGAGCAATCCCAAGTAAGCAGACGATGAGGCGACCCGCTGAGTCTGCGGGTAGGGAGCTTGAGCCGTCAGGTAACTGCCGGCCTAGAGGAATGATTGCCCCTAGATGAAAATCTGGGCGACAGAATCCGGCTTATCGATTGACTCTGCACTTATTCTGCAATGACTTCCACGCTGTAAGTCAGTTCCGCTGTTTTAGACAGCATCATGGTCGCTGAACAGTACTTTTCATGAGAAAGCTTGACAGCGCGGTCTACCTTGGCGGGGTCGAGGTCTTTACCTTTTACTTGGAAATGCAAATTAATCTTGGTAAACACTTTAGGGTCTTCGCTAGCTCGCTCCGCTGTAAGTTGAACCTCACAGCCAGTAATGGCTTGCCTAGAGCGCTGTAGGATTAAAACCACATCAAATGCGGAACAGCCACCAGCCCCGGCTAAGAGCAATTCCATTGGTCTAGGGGCTAAATTTCTGCCGCCTGCCTCTGGTGCACCATCCATATTGACCAAGTGGCCACTGCCTGTTTCAGCCGAAAAAGCCATCCCATTACTACCTAACCAACTCACTTTACATTCCATCGGCTTAAATCCTATTTAGACAAATTATCAATAATATCAATAGTTTACCAACATTTTAATAAGCTCTTGAATGATTTGATGCTGAGAATTATTGATTTAGATCAATTTTCTTGCATTGCACCATATTGTGTGTAAGAATGACCATATAGACAGTCAGCCCAATACATAAGCTTTGACTTGTCGCCCAGTGTCTCCTCCACTTAAACATCAGTGGATTCCAACCCAGGACTCGTTCCTGGGTTTTTTTTGGGTTACAATTCAAGGCTTTACTGAATTACCGACTTAGTCAGCGGTAGTTGCTTTACCAGTCGATTGCAGAATCTGCGAGCTTGCAAACATAAGCAGGGCCAAGGTGGACGTAGTTTGATTGGGGTACTTTTTTTTGACTATAACAATTTGAGAAATCATGAAAACTTTTTCTGCAAAATCCCATGAGGTAACGCATGAATGGTTCGTGATTGACGCTACGGACAAAGTCCTCGGTCGTGTCGCCAGTGAAGTGGCACACCGTCTACGCGGCAAGCACAAACCCGAATTCACGCCACACGTTGATACAGGCGACTTTATCGTTGTCATCAACTCATCTAAGCTGCGTGTCACAGGCACAAAAGGCTTGAATAAAATTTACTACCGTCACAGTGGATACCCAGGTGGTATTAGCTCGACTAACTTCGACAAGATGCAAGACCGTTTTCCTGGTCGCGCATTAGAGAAGGCTGTCAAAGGTATGTTGCCTAAAGGCCCACTCGGCTACGCTATGATTAAAAAATTAAAAGTCTATGGCGACGCTACTCATCCACACTCGGCTCAACAGCCTAAAGTGCTAGAGATTTAAGGAATTCATATGGCTATTAATTACGGAACTTGGAATTACGGTACGGGACGTCGCAAGAGTTCAGTTGCGCGCGTATTTATTAAATCTGGCAAAGGCGAAATTACTGTAAACGGTAAGCCTATTGACGCGTATTTTGCTCGTGAAACCTCACGCATGATCGCGCGTCAGCCTTTGGCTCTCACAGCCCACTTAACGACCTTTGATATCAAAGTAAACGTTTCTGGTGGCGGTGAAACTGGTCAAGCTGGTGCGGTTCGTCATGGCGTTACACGCGCTTTGATGGATTACGACATTACTTTGAAGCCAGCCCTGTCTAAAGCAGGTTTGGTTACACGTGATGCACGTGAAGTTGAGCGTAAGAAGGTTGGTCTGCACGGCGCGCGTCGTCGTAAGCAGTTCAGCAAGCGCTAATTTCTTTCAGTCGCTTAGTAATATTGAAAAAGGTCGCGCAAGCGGCCTTTTTTGTTTCTACAATCTAGGTTGTGAGTAGATGTTGCTAAGGCGCTGCTGAGGTCCTGAAGCAATGCGTAATAAGTAATTCGTAATTTTGGAGAATGAAATGATCAAGGTTGGTATTGTTGGCGGAACGGGATACACAGGAGTGGAGCTTTTGCGTTTGCTGGCGCAACATCCTGAAGTCAAAATCCAGGCAATTACTTCTCGTACCGAGGCGGGCATGTCGGTCGCTGAAATGTTCCCTTCTTTGCGTGGTCGCATTGATCTGAAATTTACAAGCCCTGCTGAAGCGAAGTTACAGGAGTGCGATGTGGTTTTCTTTGCCACTCCCCATGGTGTCGCTATGGCGCAAGCAAAAGAACTGTTAGCCGCAGGCGTCAAAGTATTGGATCTCGCTGCGGACTTTCGCCTAAAAGATACTGCCGAGTTTACAAAGTGGTACGGCATGGAGCATGCTTGCCCGGAAATTCTTGCTGAAGCGGTTTATGGTTTGCCTGAGATCAATCGCGAGGCGATTAAAAAGGCCCGCGTGGTTGGTCTTGCAGGTTGTTATCCCACTTCTGTGCAATTAGGTCTTGCGCCTCTTTTAGCCTCCGCATCTACCGGCGGAAAAGCGCTGATTGATGGCACACATATTATTTCTGATTCCAAATCGGGAACCTCAGGGGCTGGTCGTAAAGCCGAAATCGGCACGTTACATGCGGAGTCGAGTGATAACTTTAAGGCGTATGGCGTCAAAGGACACCGTCACTTACCTGAGATTGTGCAAGGCTTAAAAGCGATTGCAGGCCATGACCAGATTGGTTTAACCTTTGTGCCGCACCTCACGCCGTTGGTGCGTGGCATTCATTCGACCTTGTATGTGCGCTTAACTGAGGCGGGTTTAGGGGTGGATTATCAAAAGCTCTATGAAGATTTTTACCAAAATGAACCGTTTGTTGATGTGATGCCTGCAGGTAGTCATCCTGAAACTCGTTCCGTAAGGGGTAGCAATGGTTTGCGAATTGCCGTACACCGTCCCGGCAATGGCGACACCTTGGTGATCTTGGTGGTAGAAGACAATTTGGTCAAAGGCGCTTCTGGTCAAGGGGTTCAGTGTATGAACTTGATGTTTGGGCTGCCGGAGACTACTGGCTTGACTCAAATCGCCTTGTCCCCTTAATTGGGTCTTAAAAGAGGGCCCGATAAAGACCTTTCAGCAACATGGGCATTAAAAGCCTAAAATAGGGTATTGCCTTTTGAATCAGGAGTAAACCATGACCGAATTAGCTACGCAAGCAGTAACCGACTTGGCAGAGCCACCAACCCCCTTGGTGTTTACGGAAAGTGCTGCCGCAAAGGTTGCTGATCTGATCGCTGAAGAAGGAAATCCAGAGCTCAAGTTGCGCGTGTTTGTGCAGGGCGGCGGTTGCTCAGGTTTTCAGTATGGCTTCACATTTGATGATGCTGTAAACGAAGACGACACTTTGTTCGAAAAGAACGGTGTGACGTTGTTAGTTGACTCCATGAGTTTCCAATACTTAGTTGGCGCAGAGATTGATTACAAAGAAGACATCAATGGTTCTCAGTTTGTGATTAAGAACCCTAATGCAACTACTACCTGCGGTTGCGGATCTTCGTTCTCTGCTTAATGGATTTTGTATTGACTCCGCATTTAAGCGGGATAGCAAGCGCCTAAAATTCTAGGACCTTTCGCACCCGTGACGGCCGGCAAATTTGCTGGCCGTTTTTCTTTATGAGCCCATGCTAGCCAAGCGAATGCTAGGCCTTCAACAAGTTGCGGATCAATGCCAAAGGCATCACTAGTAACAATGTTGAGGGGCGCTTTAAATACATCACTGGCATGGGCTTTAAAGGCACCTATCAAGGCAGTATTACGCGCACCTCCACCACAAATAATTAGTTGGACAGTTTGAGGGGCATGAGTTGCAAGGGCTTGCAGCGCAGTCATTGCCGTGAGATGGAGCAAGCTGGCTTGGACATCTTCTGCATTGATATTGTGACCACCAATTTGGTCTTTTAACCAATCTAAGTGAAAGTCATCGCGCCCCGTACTTTTAGGCGGCTTTTTAGAAAAGAACGCCTCTGAGAGCATCTGATCCAGTAGGGCTTGATGAACATTTCCTTGTGAAGCCCAGGTGCCATCATCATCAAAAGCAAAACCCTGTTGATCAGCAATCCATGCATCCATCAGCATATTGCCAGGACCACAATCAAACCCGAGCACCGCACCGTTAGTAGACAGGATGCTAAGGTTGGCTATGCCACCAATATTTAATACGGCCACCGCTTGATCAGATGCAAATTGCTGCGCATGAAAGCTAGGCACTAAAGGCGCTCCATGACCACCTGCCGCCACATCTCGACTTCTAAAGTCAGCAATCACATCGATTGCGGTAAGCTCGGCCAGCAGGGCTGCATTGAGAGTTTGGTGGGTAAAGGCTAAGTGACCCGCTAGATGAGCTTGGTGACGAATGGTTTGGCCATGGGCCCCTATGGCGCTAATCTGCTTTGGTTCTAGTTCTGCTTTTTGGAGTAATTTGTGGGTTATCTCGGCATATGCCAAGGCTAAGGCATTTGCGGCTTGATTCTCTCGCTGAATTTCATTATGCCCAGGAGCTTGCAGGTCAAGCAGCGATTGACGTAATTCAGGTGAAAATGGCAAGCTAACAGCTTCCATGAGGATTGCCTCTCCTGAAGATGCGATGCTTGCTAAGACCGCATCGATCCCGTCTAAGCTGGTGCCAGACATCAGTCCAATATATAGGGATGTAGGTTTGTTCATTGGTTCTAGGCTCAGGGATGCGACAATAATACTTTGGAAAACTAAACGTTAATTTAACTGCTAATTTAACTGACACCCAGCACACACTCTAAACCCATCAGCATGACGGCTAAATCAGAACACCCCTATCCTCTTACTCCTGAAGTATTTGCAGCCCTTGAAGTGACTAAAAGAGGCTGTGACGAGTTATTGGTCGAAGTCGATTGGATTCAGAAGCTGGCTCGTAGCCAAGCTACGGGCGTGCCATTACGTATTAAGTTGGGATTAGATCCCACTGCGCCAGATATTCATCTGGGTCACACAGTGGTTCTGAATAAGCTTCGCCAACTGCAAGATTTGGGCCATACCGTCATTTTCTTGATTGGTGATTTCACCAGCATGATTGGTGATCCATCTGGTCGCAATGCCACACGCCCCCCTCTGACCGCAGAGGCGATAGCCATTAACGCCCAAACCTACTATCAACAAGCAAGCATGATGCTAGACCCTGCCAAAACTGAGGTGCGCTATAACAGTGAGTGGTGCGATCCCTTGGGTGCCCGCGGCATGATTCAGTTGGCGGCTAAATATACGGTAGCGCAGATGTTAGAGCGTGATGACTTTACTAAACGATACCGCAGTGGCATTCCTATTTCAGTACATGAATTTCTCTATCCTTTGATGCAAGGTTATGACTCAGTAGCCTTAAAGAGTGATTTAGAGATTGGTGGAACAGATCAAAAATTTAATCTTTTAGTCGGTCGTGAACTCCAGCGCGAGTTTGACCAAGAACCCCAGTGCATTTTGACTATGCCTTTGCTGGTTGGGCTCGACGGGGTCGAGAAAATGAGTAAGTCCAAAGGCAATTACATTGGCATCAGCGAACCAGCTAGTGACATGTTCGGTAAGCTCATGAGCATCTCGGACGACTTGATGTGGGACTACTATACGCTCTTGTCTTTCCGCCCCATGGCTGAGATTGATCTCATGAAGCAAGAAGTGGCTGCTGGACGTAATCCGCGTGATTGCAAAGTCATGCTTGGTCAAGAGATTGTGAGCCGCTTTCATTCTGAGGCTGCTGCCGAGAAAGCTTTGGAGGATTTCAATCACCGTGCTAAAGGGGGTATTCCAGAGGATATTCCTGAGATCAGCTTAGAAGGCGCCCCGATGGGAATTGCTAATTTTCTCAAAGTTGCAGGCTTAAGCCCTTCTACCTCGGAAGCTAATCGCAACATCGAGCAAAATGGCGTCAAGATTGACGGCGTCACTATCGCCGACAAGCAATTAAAAATAGAAGCAGGAACTTATGTAGTGCAGGTTGGTAAGCGTCGATTTGCTAAGGTAACGCTGGGCTAATCAGTGCTGTCAAGGCTGCTAGGGGGCTTTAAGCCAAAGTGCTCATAGGCTTGACGGGTAGCTACCCTGCCGCGCGAGGTTCTCTGGAGATAGCCTTGCTGAATTAAATAAGGCTCCAGGACATCTTCAATCGTATCGCGCTCTTCACCAATAGCCGCGGCTAGATTATCAATACCCACTGGACCACCGTCAAATTTGTGCAGAATCGCTTCTAGCAATTTTCTGTCCATCACATCAAAACCACTGGGGTCAACATCCAGCATTTTGAGTGCGGCATCAGCCATTTCTTTGGTGATCGTACCGTCCCCTTTGACTTCTGCATAGTCACGCACTCGGCGTAATAAACGGTTAGCAATTCGAGGCGTACCACGGGCGCGTTTAGCAATTTCGACTGAGCCTAGTGGATCAATTTTTGCCTTAAGTAAGCTCGCTGAACGATTAATAATTTTGGTCAATTCTTCAGTCGTATAAAACTCCAGCCTTGCGACAATTCCAAAGCGATCACGCAAGGGGTTGGTGAGCATACCCGCACGGGTAGTCGCGCCAATAAGTGTGAAGGGTTTGAGATCAATTTTGACACTGCGAGCAGCAGGTCCTTCGCCAATCATGATGTCAAGACTGTAGTCCTCTAAAGCGGGATAAAGAATTTCTTCTACTACCGGTGATAAGCGATGGATCTCATCAATGAAGAGGACGTCATTGGTTTCTAAATTAGTCAGTAAGGCGGCAAGATCACCAGGCCTGTCGAGAACGGGACCACTTGTTTGACGAAGATTGACCCCGAGTTCACGCGCAATGATGTGAGCCAATGTAGTCTTACCGAGACCAGGTGGCCCAAATAGTAGGACGTGGTCAAGGGCTTCTTGGCGGCCTCTAGTGGCGGTAATGAAGATTTCTAATTGGGCGCGGGCTTTGGTTTGACCAACGTATTCATCTAGCTGTTTGGGGCGCAGGGCGCGTTCAAAGACTGCTTCGGCATTACCTGCTGTGCCACTCACCATGCGGTCGGAGCGATCAGAGCCACCCTGCGGTAAGTCTTCAGGAATAGAGCTGAGATCTTCTGTATGAATTGCCATGCTGCCAGTGTAGTGGGTATTGTTTATTAAGACTTAGAGAGGTACTTTAGACCCATCCGAATGCCGTCAGAGACAGTACTGTCGGGTGGGATTTGTTTGAGGGCGAGCAGTGCTTCTTTCTCGGAATAGCCTAGGGCTAACAACGCCTGTAGGATTTCACTGCTGGCTTCAATCACGGGTGGTTTGCCACCAGCAATACCAAGGTCTGGGGCCAGCTTACCTTTGAGCTCTAAACACAGACGCTCTGCTGTTTTTTTACCGATGCCAGGAACTTTGGTGAGAAGGTCTGCTTCTTGCATAGCAATTGCTTGAACCAATTCATTGACGCTCATGCCAGACAGCACTGCTAAGGCGGTACGCGAACCGACGCCGCTAATTTTGATTAAAGCTCTAAACGCTTCTCGTTCAGTTTCAGTGGCAAAACCAAAAAGCTGTTGCGCATCTTCGCGCACCTGAAAATGCGTCAAGAGGGTGATCTTTTGATTCACCTCAGGCAGCTGATACAGCGTGCTCATCGGGACATCAATTTCATAGCCTACGCCTTGGCAATCTACCAAGAGACGGGGAGGGTGAACCGACACTAAGGTGCCTTGTATGCGACCAATCATGAGGAGATCTTAACCTGTGATGACATTACTTGCTACGTTTAGTGAGTGTGAGTGCTGCGCTTAATGCTTGCGGCATTTGTGCGTGGTGAGCTGCGCAAATAGCCACGCCTAGTGCATCGGATGCATCTGTTCCGGGTGCACGATTTAACCTGAGAAGACGCTTGACCATTTCTTGTACTTGGGGTTTTGTAGCGCGACCAGTTCCCACAATCGACTGTTTGACTCTGAGAGCGCTGTACTCTGCCACGGGTAATTTTTCCGAGACGAGTGCGGCAATTACGGCTCCTCGGGCTTGACCCAGCATGAGGGTGGAGCGAGGATTGACATTTAAAAAGACTTCTTCAATGGCTGCGGCTTGCGGATGATAGGTTTCCAATACCTCTTTCACTCCGGCATACAGCGCACCCAATCTTTCCGGCAGGCCCTTTGCTGGATCACCACTTTCTATTGTTCCCGAAGCAATATAAGTGAGCTTCTGGCCATCCACATCAATCACACCAAAACCAGTGGTTCGGAGGCCTGGGTCAATACCTATCCAGCGTGTGAGTGCCATACAGTAGCCGAGATCTTAATGGCGGAAATGGCGCGTGCCAGTAAAGATCATTGCGATGCCATGCTCATTGGCTGCGGCAATGATTTCATCATCGCGCATACTGCCCCCTGGCTGAATGACACAGCTTGCGCCACCTTTTACGACTACATCCAAGCCATCACGGAAAGGAAAGAATGCATCGCTTGCTACTGCCGAGCCTGCCAGGCTTAAGCCAGCATTTTCAGCCTTAATACTGGCCATGCGCGCAGAATCGACGCGACTCATTTGACCTGCACCAATACCTAAAGTCACGCCGTCTTTGCAATAGACGATCGCATTCGATTTGACGAACTTAGCTACACGCCATGCAAACAGCATATCGTTCATTTCACTAGGGGTAGGGAGTCTTTGACTAACGACACGCATTTCATTTTGAAGGACATTTTTTGCATCGGGTGATTGCACCAAGAGGCCTCCCCCAACGCGTTTGAAATCAAAGGTATTAAAGTCATGGCCTAAGGGAATTTCTAATAAGCGCACATTCTGCTTAGCTGCGAAGATGGCTTTGGCTTCATCGGTAAAACTAGGTGCAATAAGTACTTCCACAAATTGTTTTGCAACAGCTTCAGCCGCTGCACCATCACAAGTCACGTTAAAAGCAATGATGCCGCCAAAGGCTGAACTAGGATCAGTTTTAAATGCCTTTTGGTAGGCCTCTACAGGGCTGATACCCACTGCCACTCCACAAGGATTGGCGTGCTTAATGATGACGCAGGCAGCGCCAATTTCTGTTTGGTTTGAGAAACTCTTCACACATTCCCAAGCAGAATCTGCATCGGCAATATTGTTGTAAGACAGCTCTTTACCTTGCAACTGTTTGTAATTAGCCAAGGCACCAGCAACTAAATCAGTATCTTTATAGAATGCGGCAGACTGATGGGGATTTTCACCATAGCGCATTTCTTGTACTTTTTCAAAAGCCAGATGTAGGGTCTCTGGATAAGCTGAACGGGTCTTGTGCGCTAAATCATCCCCTAAGGCGCTCAGGTAGTTGGCAATTGCGCCGTCGTACTGAGCAGTGTGGGCGAATACTTTTTTAGCAAGCCTCAAGTTTGTCTTATAAGAAACCACGTTTTGATTTGCTTTCATTTCCGCTAGGACAAGGGCGTAATCCTCAGGAGAAATTAACACGGTGACATCTTGATGATTCTTCGCAGCCGCACGTAACATGGCAGGCCCACCAATATCAATATTTTCGATTGCTTCCTCAAAGGTGCATTGCTCATTGGCCACTGTTTCGTTGAATGGGTAGAGATTAATCACCAGCATGTCAATCGTATCAATCCCATGCTCTTTAAGGGCCGCCATATGTTCTGGAAAATCCCTGCGAGCTAACAGGCCCCCGTGCACCATTGGATGCAAGGTCTTGACGCGGCCATCCAACATCTCCGGAAACTTAGTTAAAGAAGTTACCTCGACGACAGGCAGGCCATTCTCCGCCAATAGCTTGGCTGTCCCCCCAGTAGAAATGAGTTTTACTCCTTGCTCATGGAGGGCTTTGGCAAAAGGCACAATGCCATTTTTATCGGAGACGGAAAGCAGGGCTGTACGGATCATAGGTTCTTTGTGAGGTAAATCGAGTAATGCACGTGAAAGATAAAGCTTACTAATAGTTACTTCAGTAGTTGATGTTCAACTAATTTTTTGTGTAAGGTATTGCGATTAATACCCAAGTATTGAGCGGCTAGGGATTGATTGTTCTTGGCATGTTGCATGACCAATTCAAGCATGGGCTTTTCTACTACGCCTAAGACCATTTGGTAAATATCAGACGGAGGGGTGCCTTTCAGGTCTTCTAAATAACGCTGCAACTGGGTTTCAATACATTCTGTAATGGGGTGTTTATTTGTCATAGATGAATCTGGAGAAATTAAGCTGCTTCTAAAAAAAGTAATCGCTCTGAGTGAGACTTCATCTCATCAAAAAAGTCATTCACCATTTGCAATTGGGTCTTGCAATCATCCGCGGTATTCATTCTTTGGCGGAAAGCGTGAGAATCGCGCAAACCTTTGCAGTACCAGCCAATATGTTTACGCGCAGTACGCAGGCCAGTGTATTCACCATAGAACTCATAGTGGTCGAGTAAGTGCGCATTCATAATCTCTTGAATTTCATTGATTTGGGGAGTTGGAAGTTTCCCCCCAGTTTCAAGATAGTGGGCAATTTCACGAAAGATCCAAGGACGCCCCTGAGCGGCTCGACCAATCATGATGGCATCTGCACCCGTCAGTTTGAGAACCAGCCCCGCTTTTTCTGGAGTAGTGATGTCTCCATTTGCCACCACTGGAATACCCACACTATTTTTGACGGCAGCAATCGTTTCGTACTCGGCCTCGCCGTGATACAAATCAGCGCGCGTTCTGCCGTGCACGGTCAGCATGGAGATCCCCATCTTTTCTGCTAATTGAGCAATCGCAATCGCATTCTTGTGCTCACGATCCCAGCCAGTCCGAATCTTTAAGGTGACAGGTACCGCATCGGGACCTATCCCGACTGCCTGGACCACGGCTGCCAAAATATTCTGAACGAGGGGCTCATCTCTCAGTAAGGCGGAGCCAGCAGCAACATTGCAAACCTTTTTCGCTGGGCAACCCATATTAATATCGATCACCTGCGCACCTTGATCCACATTGAGCTTTGCGGCAGCCGCCATCATGGCAGGATCAGCGCCGGCAATTTGTACCGCAATTGGTTTGAATTCACCTTGGTGGTTGGCGCGCCGTTGGGTTTTTTCACTCTTCCATAACAGGGCATTGGAAGCAATCATTTCAGAGACCGCATAGCCAGCACCCAACTTTTTACAAAGCTGGCGAAATGGACGATCAGTAACACCAGCCATTGGAGCTACAAATAGTTTATTTGCGAGAAGGTGAGGGCCAATCTTCATTAAGGTATTTTGGTGTACGCCTGAGTCTAAAGCTGCCTAGGAAAGGCTGACACTTTAGCACAATTTACGACTTCTCTGCCTATTTTTTAAGCAGAATTTAGCGGCCCTAACGGCGCCCAAACATCATTTGACGTGCTAAGGCTGTCTTGACTGGTGGAAGCCATTGAAGGGCTGTTAAGGCGAGTCCACGAGCCAAAACTACCGGCAATAAGTTTGATGTGAAAATCCGCGCCATCGTATCTGTCAGGCCAATAGTAGTGGTTCGATCGAGTTTACGGCTGAGGGCATATTCCGCAAGTTTTTGATGAACCTGCGCAAGCGTGATTTGCTCCTCGGGCCTGGCAAACAGAGTACTTAGTTTGTCAGCCAGCAAATAAGCATCGCGTAATCCTAGATTAAGACCTTGCCCTGCGACAGGATGCAAAGTTTGCGCGGCATTACCAATCCAGACCTCATTGACTTGGACGATTTCTTTGCGGTAATTGAGGCCCAGTGGATAGAGTCGGCGATCTTGTATTTTTAGAAACGCACCAACGCGCGAGCCAAAGGCATCGCGCAAGCTCTTTAAGAAGTCAGTCTCATTCATTTCCAATCTAGCTTGGGAAGATTCCGGAGATCCGCACCAAACGAGATTAAGAATATTGGGCCCATAGTGGCTAGGTAGTACTGCCAAGGGACCTTCGGAAGTAAAGCGCTCCCAAGCTTGATGGGGTTCGGCAGATTCTACTTCTACCAACCCCACTAAAGCAGATTGCTCATAGTCTCGACCGGACTCAACCCAATCCTGCTTTTTAAATAAGCCACCCTCGGCATGAACAATACATTGCGCAATGATTGCGTGGGCGGTAGCCTCTATATTTGCCCTAGGATCAATATGGCGCCAAACGAAATTCGAACTATTTTTTTGTAGTTCTCGCAAGGTCTTGCGTAAAGTCAGGTGAATGTCACGGTAGCGTACGATATGACCTAAGGCCTCTTGTCCAAGTTCTTCGCGCGTCATTAAGGTGCGACCAAAACGGCCTGCTTGTGAAACATGTACTCGATGAATATCAGCGCACTCCTTTGGCCAAGCGCCAATCGTATCGAGTAAGAGTTTGCTGCCGTGGGAGAGTGCAGTGCCTCTGCTATCAAACTCTGCAATCTCAGCATCATCCATTGGATTGCGATCCAGCAAGATGATTTTGGCATCGGGTAGTTTTTGTAAGCACCATGCTGCACAGGCTAGACCAACTGGTCCACCTCCCTGAATCAAAATATCACAATGCATTGGGCTCATCTTGAAAACGTTTGATGCTTAATGCTTCATGAGGGCTTGGATTTCATCAACAGAAACTGGCACCCCTCGAGAAATTAATTCGCAGCCAGTATTGTTAATAACGGCGTCATCTTCAATCCGAATTCCAATATTCCAAAAGGCGGGATCAATATCGTCGGCAGCTTGTACGTAGAGACCTGGCTCGATAGTGATGACCATACCCTCTTGTAAAACACGCCAAGGTTTTTCATCCATTGGCGTAGTGGCGTTTAGTTCGCGATACGAGCCGACATCGTGGACATCCATCCCTAACCAGTGGGAAGTGCGATGCATATAAAAGCGGCGGTAGGCAGCGGTTTCAATCGCATTCTCAAGTGAGCCTAATGCAGAGAGTTTCAGTAACTTCTCATCTAACAATCCCTGAGTAAGCACTTTAAGCGCTGCTTCGTGAGGCTGTACGAAGGTGTTACCCACCTTAGTCACGGCAATGGCAGCCTCTTGTGCAGCTAGAGTAATTTCATAAAGCGCGCGCTGCGGTCCGGAAAATACGCCATTGACTGGAAAGGTGCGCGTGATATCTGAAGCATAGCCATCAAGTTCACAGCCTGCATCAATTAAACAGAGTTCGCCACTGCGTAATTCAGCGGCACCTGCACGGTAATGCAATATACAAGAATTGGCGCCACTGGCTACGATGCTGTTGTAAGCCACACTCTGCGAGCCGTTTTTTCGGAACTCATGAAGTAACTCAGCTTCAAGTTGATATTCCCGCATGCCCGGTCTACACATTTGCATGGCACGAATATGTGCCTGAGCAGAGATGGCAGCAGCACGGCGCATGATTTCGAGCTCATGACTATCTTTCAGCAAGCGCATCTCATGAATCAACGCCTCTACATCATGAAATTCAGAAGGAGGATTTACGCCAGCGCGACTTTGTTGACGCACCTTCTTCATCCAATGACGCACGCGGCGATCTGACTCTGCGCTCTCCGCTAGTCGGAGGTAAACCGCACTCTCATTTGCTAATAGCACGCTCAACTTTTCATCGAGCAGTTCGTTGCTATGTGCAAATTCAAAGCCGAGTACTTCAGGAGCAGCCTCTGGTCCCAAACGAATGCCATCCCAAATTTCTCGCTCTTGATCTTTAGGTCTACAAAAAAGGTGAGATTCAAGCTGAGTTTGCTGACTAGTGCCACTAACACGCATGACTAAAGTGGCCCCAGGCTCATCAAAGCCAGTGAGGTAATAAAAATCACTGTCATGGCGATACGGAAATTCACTATCGCGGTTACGCAGCGCCTCAGGAGCAGTATTGACAATTGCAATTCCGCCGCCCGATTTAGCCAGTATCTGCTTTGCTAATCGTAGGCGTCGTTCTTGGTACAAGTTGGTTTTATTCATCAACTGCGTTGAGTTCTTTTAATCGTTGGGGCGTACCGACATCATGCCAAGGGCCACTGTATTTTTCGCCGGTAACACGGTTTCTTTGCATTGCTTCGCGTAGGAGTGGTGCTAGTTTAAATGGTACTCCGATTTCTAGATCCATGAATAGGTCACGGTGGTAAAGTCCGATGCCTGAAAAAGTCAGTTTTTCTGCATCCCTAACGATGCCATCGGAAATTTGCACCCCCTTGAGATAAAAGTCCCCCGTGGGATGTTGCATTGGATTGGGAACCATCACCAAATGCGCCAAGCTGTGAAGATCGCTTCGTAGATTAGGTACTTGATTTAGCAGGGCGCTGATGGGAAAGTCCGGGCAAAAAACATCACCGTTGATCACTAAAAAATAGTCATGCGCTTCCATTAACGGAAGTGCTTGACGAATACCGCCCGCAGTTTCTAAAGCCTTCACTTCTGGTGAGTAAGTAATGTGAAGTCCAAATTGACTACCATCCCCGAGCGCATCCTCAATCTTTTGACCAAGCCAAGCATAATTAATTACTACCTTATCAATGTGTGCTTTTGCCAGTGCTTCTAGATGCCAAGCTAAGAGAGATTTGCCCTGAACTTGTAGAAGTGGTTTTGGGAGTTCATCTGTTAATGGACGCATGCGCTCACCGCGTCCAGCAGCCAATAATAGGCAGGGAGGAGTTAAATCATTAGCTGATTGCATCTGATGATTGACGGGTAGATTCCAAAATACGGGCCAGTGGTTTTAGCTCAATGTAGCGATTTGCGGTTGCAATTGCATACTGTAAAACCAAGGGAATATCTTTGAGATACGCTTCTTTGCCATCACGATAAAAGAGTCTAGCGAAAATACCCAGTACCTTCAAATGGCGCTGCAGACCCATCCATTCAAAATCTCGGTAGAACTGACCAAAGTCTTCTGTCATGACTAAGCCACGCTTGCGACCCTGCTCCCAGTATTTAATGACCCAATCAATCACTCTTTCTTCGGGCCATGCGATGTAGGCATCGCGCCAAAGTGATGCTGCATCATAAGTAATTGGCCCAAACACGGCATCTTGAAAATCCAATACACCGGGATTATTTTGCGCGGTGACCATCAGGTTACGCGAATGAAAATCCCGATGAACATACACTTGCGGTTGCGCCAGATTATTGCGAATGAGGAGTGCAAATGCTTGCGTTAATTGTTGTTCTTGAATCTGACTTAGGTTCAGTTGCAAATGTTTTTTTAGATACCAATCTGGAAATAAATCCAGTTCACGTTGCAATAGGGCCTCGTCATAATTTGGCAAAACATGGGGCTCACTTGCTAATTGCATTGCTATTAATGTGTTGGTAGCCGCCTGATAAAGTGAGTCCGCATTTCCTTCGGTTAGATCCGCAAGATAGGTTTGATTGCCTAAATCACTGAGTAAAAGAAAACCTTCCTTTTCATTTTTTTCTAAGATCTGGGGCACATGTAGACCCGCTTCTCTTAGCAGTAAATCCACCCGAATAAACGCCTCTAATGGCTCATGTTGAGGAGGGGCATCCATCACAATAAAAGAGCCAAATTGGGGATTCTGGGTCTGAATGCGGAAGTAGCGCCTAAAGCTGGCGTCGGCTGAGGCGGGGGCTAAAGTGGCCAAGTCTAATTGCCAATGGGGCTGGAGGCCCATTAGCCAGTGGCGGAGTATGTCTAAACGAGAGTCATTCATGGTCGATTCGTATAATAAGGCGGGTCTGGATCTATGAGTCATTATCGCCGTCGTGCCGGCCTTTGCGCCCCTCTTATTTTAGCTGTCTCCCTGCGGATTATGTTGGGGGCTGTATTGTCGCAATTTGCCTTTAATGCTGCTGCACAGGCACCTCCTCCTTTACCAGCCCTCTCCGATCCAAATAAAGCAGAAAACACAGTCTTGATACCTGATCGAGGTCAAGTCACGATCTTAAAGTTGGATGATCAGCTGCGGGTTGGAAAACCGATTGGTGATGGCGATGCGTTGACCTTTACTTCCAGCGATGCCATCGATGGCGTAGTTGATCGCGAAATGAATCTTAAAGGGCGAGCGCAAATTCGTCGCAATGGCGCGGTGATGAAAGCGGATGAAATTAAGTACGATCCCGATTCTGATATTGCCCGCTTAGTGGGTAATGCGCAGTTGCTAAAAGGCAATGTGGTTTTTACCGGCCCGACTGCCGAATTCAAAGTGGATGCGCGCGAAGGGAAAATGGATCACCCAAGCTATGAATTGCGTGACAACCGTGCAAGTGGTGTGGCACAGAAACTCACCATTGAGTCATCCGACATTTTTGTTTTTGATAAGGCGACCTACACCACCTGTACGCCACAGAATTTAGATTGGTATTTCACCGCCAACACCTTAGAAATAGATAACGAACAAAAGGAAATGGTTGGTACAAATGGGGTGATGCGGTTCTTTGATGTCCCGATCGCTTACGTACCTTATTTTTCTTTACCTACCTCTAGTCAACGCCGCTCAGGAATTCTTTCGCCAATAGCTGGATACAACTCTAATAATGGTATTGATGTCACCCAACCTTATTATTTAAATATCGCACCCAATCGAGACCTCTTATTAGTTCCTCGAGTGATGGGTCAGCGCGGAGTGCAGCTTGGTGCTAAGTACCAATTCTTGGATCCTCTGTATGCGGGTGCGCTGGGCGGGGATTATTTACCTTATGACCGCAAGACCGGCACCAACCGTTGGCGCTATGACTGGCAGCAGCGTCAGTCATTTACCGGTGGGCTGGCGCCTGGAGGTATTCCTCTACCAGGTGCATGGACTGGCTATGCCAACGTAGCCCGCGTATCGGATAGTCAATATCCAACCGACTTTTCACAAAGTATTGCAGGGGCAGTAACAAGCCAGTTCCGCCAAGAAATCGGCACGACTAAAAATCTAACAGACAGTTTAGGAAACTGGAATATTTCCGCGAAAGCGACCACTTTCCAGACTTTGCAGCCAGATCCTACGAACATTGTTCAGTCGCCTTATAACGTTCTGCCAAATATTAATGCGAGCTACAGCAATCGCCTAACGCCAACGGTGACTGATGCCAGTGGAAAGTATTTGGAGCAAGCCTCTGGGCCAGTAACTACCTTTTCTACTGATTTAACACGCTTCGCTTACAACGTGAACGGCAACCCATCGGCGGCGCCTGCTGGTTATCTTTATAGTCAAGCGGATAGAACGGTGCTTAAGGGGGCGATTTCCTTGCCTCAGGTCACTCCAGGCTACTACCTAACCCCAAAATTAAGCTTTCAGGCTAATAACTACAATGCCACTTCTCTTACTGTGGGCGCACCAGTAGCTCAGGGATTTCTTTTGCCTACTTTAAGTGTGGATTCTGGACTGGCCTTAGAGCGTGAGGCGGCTGAACTGAAAGGCTTTTTTGGGCGCGATATGCTGCTAACCATGGAGCCAAGAGCGTTCTATGTTTACACGCCCTACCAAAGCCAGGCAAATACCCCATTATTTGATACTGCGGATGGCGGATTTGGCATGAGTCAAATCTTTAGTGAAAATAACTTTATTGGTAATGACCGTATTGCGGATAACAATAAGCTCACAGGAGGCATCACTAGCCGCATGATTGAGGCTGGCTCAGGAGCTGAGCGAGCTAGCGTGACTCTGGCCCAAAGACAGCAATTTACAGCACAAAGAGTGGGCTTAAATGGCAATATTACTAATCCAACCACCTATTCAGATACCTTAGGCTCTGGAACCGTACGTTTGCTAGGCAACTTTAGCGCAGATGTCTTTGGGGACTACAACACCCAACTCAATCGATTTGTACAAACCACCGTAGGTGGAAGCTGGCGCCCTACTCCTGGCAGAAGCCTGAATTTTGGCTACCGTAACGTTTGGAGCCCCCCAACGCAGGCGCTTGGACCAACCCCGGCTACTTTGGCCCAAACTACTACTGATCAATACAATGTCTCGGGTCAATGGCCTCTTACTAGAGAAGTATCAGTCCTCGGTCGCTGGGGTTACGATGCGCTCACTACGAAGACCTTAAATACTTTGATGGCCTTAGAGTGGACTAGGGATTGCTGGACGCTACGTGGGGCTTATTCTCAATATCTGACAACCTCTCAGATCACCACCACCCAAGTACTCTTCCAAATAGAATTTAGGGGCTTTGGTAGTGCAGGTAGCAATCCAGTTGATATCATGAAGCTAAATGTCCCAGGATATATGCCCACTTCCAAGCCAATCCCACCATCTACATTTGAGAACTATCAATGACGCGTAGAAATTCTTTTAGAAACCTATTGGCTTGCCTAGCCCTAGTTGGGATTGGTATTTTTCCAGTGATCGCTCTCGCGCAAGATGCCGTAAAGATATCCACAACAGATACCAAGATTCGCAATATTGATGGCGTAGCCGCAATCGTCAATACTGGATACGTCACGCGCAAAGAAGTGGATGACCGAATTGCAGCACTACAAAAACAAGGCAACAAAATGCCGAGTGGTACTGACTTACGCAAGATGGTGATGGATCGACTCATCATTGAAAAAATTCAGCTACAAAATGCTGAGCAAGAAGGCGTAGAAGTAACTAATAAAGAATTAGACAAGATCATTGACGATATTGCGGCAAAAAATAAAATGAGTCGCGCAGAACTCAAAGTCAAAATAGAAGCAAGCGGCACGACCTATGAGCGATACAAGCAATTGTTACGGGAAGACATTGTGATTAGTCGTTACCGTGAGCGTGAGGTAGAGGGGAAGGTTAAGATTTCTGATGCAGAAATTGATAACTATATTAAGGATCGCAATTTAGCTGCTCCAATGGGTGGTGTGGTCGCATCTACGCCAGTTGCGAATGGGGCTCCAGAAGAAATTGACGTAGCGCAAATTTTTATTCCCGCTGAGGCAGGAGCGGCAGCGCAAGCAGATGCAAAGAAAAAGGCAGAGTCTCTATTGGTGCTGGCGCGCGGTGATGCGGACTTCTTACAGTTGGGCGCTATGGCGGCTAAAGATAATCCAAAAATCAAATTTCAAGAATTAGGCTACCGCACTCCAGATCGCTTGCCGCAACTATTTTATGAGGCCGTTCGTAATATCGGCAGTGGTCAAGTAGCGAATGTGGTGGTTAAAAGCCCAGCTGGTTTTCACGTCCTCAAGGTGTTGGATCGTCGTGCTTTGGTCGCAAATGCACCAGAATCACGACCTGCACAGTCAGCACAGGCCGCGCCAAGTGCGCCCCAAAGCATCATGATTACCCAAACACTCTCGCGCCATATTTTGTTGCGCAGTCGTCAAGGGTTGTCTGATCAGGATGCGGAAAGACGTTTGGCTGGATATCGCGATCAGGTGCGAGCAAAAACAGTCGATTTCGGAGATTTAGCGAAAAAATATTCTGAAGATGGAGCGGCAGCTAATGGCGGTAATTTAGGTTGGATGAGCTCAGGTGATCTAGTGCCCGAGTTTGAGCAAGCCATGAATCGTTTGCAAATTGGCGATGTGAGCAATCCCGTCAAAACCCAATTTGGTTGGCATTTAATTCAAGTCCTAGATCGACGTGAAGCGCAGTTGACAGTCGAGAAGCAGCGTGAGTTTGCGCGCGCTGCGATACGTGAGCGTAAGTTTGATCAAGCTTATCAAGACTGGTTACGAGAATTGCGTGATACCGCAACTGTGAAGATCATTAATGCAGATGATCCAGCATCCAGCCCCCGTTAATTTAGTCATTAGCTCTGGAGAGCCGGCAGGTATTGGCCCAGAGGTCTCTGTTGCAGCCGCCCTCAGTTTTCTGGGGGAGCAACCGGATGCGCATGTCACTCTAGTTGGTGATCCTCAGGTACTACAGCTGCCGCATATAGCGGATGCAATTGCACATCGCTTAACAATTGATGCGGTAAAGTTGGCTGCACCCAGTATCTCAGGCCAGTTAAATCCTGTTAATGCCCGTTATGTTTTAGATATGCTCGATATAGCGATCGACGGTTGTCTAGAGGGTCGATTCGATGCAATGGTTACTGCCCCTCTGCAAAAGAGCGTTATCAATGATGCGAAGCTTGGAGCGGATGCTATCTTCACTGGGCATACTGAATACTTAGCTAAACGTTGCGGTGTGAAACATGTGGTCATGATGTTGTGCGCCGATTTACCGCAGGGCTTTCTTGGTCTAAATAAAGCAGCTACTCTAAGGGTGGCCTTGGTAACGATTCATTTGCCTTTGAGAGCAGTTGCATCCGCCATAACCCAAGAGCTCATCTTAGAAACAATTCAAATAGTGAACCAAGACTTGCGCCATTACTTCGCTATAGAAAACCCAGCAATAAGAATAGCTGGATTAAACCCTCATGCTGGAGAAGGTGGCTATTTGGGGAGCGAAGAAATTGAGATCATTGCACCAGCTATCGAGATGGCTAGGGGTATGGGCATTGACGTAAAAGGTCCCTATCCTGGTGATACCATGTTTGATGCACATTCCTTAGGGCATGTGGATGCCTTTATTGCCATGTACCATGATCAAGGGCTTGCGCCATTTAAGTTTGTGAGCTTTGGCGACGGTGTGAACGTTACTCTAGGTTTGCCCATCATTCGCACCTCAGTGGATCATGGGACTGCACTCGATATTGCTGGTAAAGGCTCTGCCGACCCCGGCAGCATGCTTGAGGCTTTACGCTTGGCATATCAAATGGCTGTTAATCGCAAGGGTCTACAACCATGATGCATCGCGCACGTAAGCGATTTGGCCAGAACTTTCTGCAAGACTCTGGAGTTATCTATTCCATTATTGCTTTAATTAACCCTAGTACCAATATGCACGTAATAGAGATTGGTCCGGGACTCGGCGCATTGACGCGACCGCTATTGACCAATCTTGAGCATCTTGATTTATTAGAGATTGATCGAGACTTGGTTGCTTATTGGATACAAGAAAATTTATCAGGTTTAAATGTAATTGAGGGAGATGCACTCACCTTTGACTTTTTAGAATGGGCTAAAAGTCGTCCTGAGAATAGTGGCTTGTGTAAGGTGGTGGGTAATTTACCTTACAACATCTCTTCGCCTTTGCTGTTCCATTTAGTTTCAGCGGCGCACGTCATTGATGAACAAGTATTTATGTTGCAGGCCGAAGTGGTTGAGCGCATGGTGTCTAAAGCGGGTGGTTCAGAATTTAGTCGCCTTACAGTGATGATGCAGGCTCGCTACGATATGGAGCTTGTCTTGGAGGTTCCGCCAGAAGCATTTGATCCCAAGCCCAAGGTGAACTCGGCTGTGGTTCGCATGATTCCAAGAAAAGACTTTAATTTAAATAGCGCCCAGTGGGCTGCATTAGAAAAAGTAGTTGCTGCTGCATTTTCCCAAAGAAGAAAAATGTTGCGGACTAACTTAGCTGCTTATAGCGAAAGGCTTTCATTGACTGAGTCGGAATTGAAAGCCCGTGCTCAGGATATTTCGGTAGAGCGTTATATTGAATGGGCTAAAACGATCGCCGCTTAATTCTGATATGCACTGGGATCTATTGCATGCATTTCAGACTCAATCCACGCTTCCACTTCTTGGTGGAGTTGCCCAGGCGTTTTGCCCGCAGACAGAATGGCAGGCCCAATCGAAAAAATAACCTTGCCGGGATATTTTAAAAAGCTATTTTTAGGCCAGCATCTGCCCGCATTGTGGGCGATGGGTATGACAATTGCGTGTGTGGCACTGGCCAATCTAGCCCCGCCCTTTCGGTAGGGGACATGGCTACCAGTGGCTATTCTTGTCCCCTCTGGAAATAACATAATCCACTTGCCTTCACTCAAGCGTTTACGACCCTGACTGGCGACCGAAGTTGCTGCAGTTTCACTCTTAGCGCGATTGATATGAATCATTTTGAGCAACGCTAAAGCCCAGCCGAAAAACGGAATCCAAAGCAATTCACGTTTGAAAACAAAGCAGAGTTGCTTTGGCAGCAAAGCAATATAAGCGATGGTTTCATATGCCGATTGGTGCTTGCTCAGAACCACCACGGGTTGATCTAGCGCGGCCAGCATATGCTCCATACCTCTAATTTCATACTGAATTCCGCATAAATGCCACAACAACCAAATAACAATCTTATTCCACAGGCCAATAAAGCGGTAACGATTTTCTGGATTCAAAAAAGGAAAGGCCAAGAAACATAGTACCGCCCAAACGGGAGTGAAGATAAGTAAAAACAGTGCAAACAAAGTTGAACGTAAATAAATCATGTTGACCTATATCTTTTCTTGTAAGAGGGCATGAGCGAAGGCGAGCAAGTCAGCGTGTATTTGAGTACCTTCCGGCAAACCGGCGGCAGCCAAAGTTTTTTGTCCCTTACCAGTTAAGACTAAATGTGGTGTGGCTCCTAAGGCAACGCCAGCCTGCAGATCACGCAAAGAGTCACCCACCACTGGGATGCCCAGTAGGGGTGTGACACTGTCATTTTTTTTGTAACGCAAGGCAATTTCTTTCATAAGCCCAGGTTGCGGTTTCCGACAATCGCAGGCATTGGCATCAATGTGAGGGCAAAAGAAAATACCATCAACATGACCACCTAATGGCTTGAGTAATTTATCCATTTTGTTATGCATAGCATGTAAATCATGAATACTGAAATAACCTCTAGCTAATCCGGATTGATTTGTGGCGATGGCAATTTGATACCCAGCCTGATTGAGAAGTGCAATCGCCTCCAAGCTCCCAGGTAAAGGAATCCACTCTGCACTAGATTTGACATAGTCATCCCGATCTTCATTAATCACGCCATCGCGATCTAGGATGACTAATTTGACGGGATTAGAGCTCATGCTAATTTACTAAGATCGGCAATCAAATTCATTTTTTGGTGGAGTTGTTGCAAGAGAGCAAGACGGTTATCGCGCAATTCGGGGTTAGGATCCATCACCATGACATCAGCAAAAAATTGATCAATGGGTGCACTTAAGGCGACTAGTGCTTGCAGAAGCTCCACATACTCATGCTTCTCGTATGCTGAGTCTAGCTTGGGGGAAATGCGCTCAAGGGCTTGATAAAGCGCAATTTCTGCTGGATCTTGTAACGCCTTGCTAGAGCAGGCCTTAGGAATAATTTCACTATTCTTTTTAAGAATATTGCTAATGCGTTTATTAGCGGCAGCAAGTTGTGTAGCTTCTGTGAGCCCGCTAAATTGCCGAAGCGCAGTAAGTCGCTCGATAAGATCGTTTAAGCGGGCAGGAGACTGGCTCAATACCGCATCAATTTCAGCACTGGTAAAGGGAACGCTATTAACGGATTGGTCGCGCAAATAAGCGCGGAGGCGGTCCAAGATGAAGGCGTAAATATCCTCCACCTTCGCATTGTCTTGCACGCCTGCTTGAGAAAACTGGTGACGCGCTAAATCAATTAATACGGGCAAATTAAGGGCTAGCTTCTTTTCTAGGAGGAGGCGACAAACTCCTAAGGCATGACGACGAAGCGCGTAGGGATCTTTATCTCCGGTAGGGGCCAATCCCACACCCCAAATACCGATTAAGGTTTCGAGCTTATCGGCAAGGGCAAGAATAGTGCCAGTTTGGGTCTGCGGCAAAGCATCACCTGCAAACCGTGGCATATAGTGCTCGCTACAAGCAGCGGCAATTTCTGCAGATTCACCATCGTGGAGGGCGTAGTAGCGGCCCATAATTCCCTGAAGCTCAGGAAACTCTCCAACCATATCGGTTAACAAATCTGTCTTGGCAATTTCTGCCGCTCTGCTAACTACTTGTGGGTCAGCGTTCAATGTCTTTGCAACCTCTATAGCAATCGCTTGCACACGCTTCATGCGGTCCAGTTGATTGCCCAATTGATTGTGGTAAATCACTTTACCTAAGTCTGCAACACGAGATGCCAAAGGACGTTTTTGGTCTTGCTCAAAGAAAAAGCGGGCATCGGATAGGCGCGGACGCACAACCCGCTCATTCCCGGAAATAATAGCCTCTGGGGTATTCGTCTCAATGTTGGAAACAATCAGAAAGCGATTGCGTAGCTTGGCTTGCTTGTCCGTTAAAGCAAAATACTTTTGATTGGTTTGCATCGTTAAGATCAAGCACTCTTGCGGAATTGCCAAGAACTCTGGGTCAAAGTGGCACTCATAAATTGCCGGCCACTCGACAAGGGCAGTCACTTCATCTAGCAGGCTATCCGGCATGAGCACTAAATCTTCCCCGGCTGCTTTGAGAAGGGCGTTCTCAATATGAGCGCGACGCTGTGCAAAGTTCGGTATCACTTTAGCTTGAGTTTTTAGATCTTCCTCGTATTGCTTAGCTGATGCAATGGTCAAAATACCCGGAGCTAAGAAGCGATGCCCCTCTGTCTGATTACCAGCATCAAGCCCTAGGGCGTTCATCGTCAGAGTATGGCTACCATGCAGAGCGAGGATACGATGTGCTGGACGCGCGAACTCAACATCAACGAGCTCACCATTCTTTTGCAGCACTTGGTAATGCATCATTTTAGCAATCGGCAGCTTATTCAGGGTATGGCTGAGAGCCGCTTGAGCACTAGACTCCAGGGCAGCACCCTTGGCGAGCACATTCAGAAAAAGTGCTTCATTTTTACCTTCCCCTGATTTCTCGAGGGTGGATAAGTCAATATCACCGTAACCTAAGGCAGCTAATTTCTTGAGTAAAGGAGCGGTGGCATTGCCTTGAGCGTCAAAGGCAATGCTAGTGGGTAATAATTTTTCACGCACAGGATAATCTGGTGCCTGACTTAAGACATCAGAAATCACTACCGCTAGACGTCGGGGTGTGGCGTAAGAAGTTGCTACTGAGTTCTTGCTCAACAAGCCGACTGCTTTCAAAGAACTAAAGATCCCATCACTAAATGCCTCACCCAAACGACGCAGTGATTTCGGTGGGAGCTCTTCAGATAAGAGCTCGATTAATAGTGGCGCTGATTGTTCAAGCGAATGGGATGTACTCATAAATTGGTGTGAGGCGCTGTTGCGCTTGAAGGACTCTGACACATAGGAAAGCCCAGTTTTTCTCTGGACTCGTAGTAAGCCTGCGCTAATGCTCGTGAAAGATGGCGGATACGCCCAATATAAGCGGCACGCTCTGTAACCGAGATGGCGCCACGGGCATCCAATAAGTTAAAGGTATGGGCGGCTTTGAGAACCATTTCATAAGCGGGCAGTGCCAAGGGGATTTCCATGAGCCGCTTCGCTTCGCTTTCATAATTCATGAAGTTGGCGAAGAGCAATTCTGCATTGGAGTGCTCAAAGTTATAACTCGACTGCTCCACTTCATTTTGGTGATAAACATCACCATAAGAAATGCCATCAGCCCAAACAAGGTCATACACATTGGAGCAGTTTTGAATATACATTGCGAGGCGCTCAATACCGTAGGTGATTTCACCGAGCACGGGTTTGCAATCCAGCCCACCGACTTGCTGAAAGTAAGTGAACTGGGTTACTTCCATACCGTTTAACCAGACTTCCCAACCCAGGCCCCATGCTCCTAAGGTTGGGTTCTCCCAGTCATCCTCAACAAAGCGGACGTCATTTTTTTGGAGGTCCAAGCCTAAGGCGGCGAGTGAGCCAAGGTAAAGCTCAAGAATATTTTCTGGCGCAGGTTTTAGTACGACCTGAAACTGGTAATAGTGTTGGAGCCGATTGGGGTTTTCACCGTAACGGCCATCTTTTGGTCGGCGGGAGGGCTGAACATAGGCTGCTTTCCAAGGCTCGGGACCGATAGCCCGTAAAAAAGTAGCGGTATGGGATGTGCCCGCGCCAACCTCGAGGTCAATAGGCTGCAATAGGGCGCAACCTTGTTGGTCCCAGTAGTCTTGGAGTTTAAGAATGATTTGCTGAAAAGTAAGCATGATTAACCTAGCTAAGCCCTTGATTTTACATGGCTCGTGCATAAGCCCATTAATTAACTACTTAAAGCGTTTTTGACGAATTATCCCGAGAATGAGCACGAGGCAAGAAATAGTCAAAATAGGGATATTTCCCCAAAGCACATAGGGCGTCTTGCCTGAATACGCTTGCACCTGTGCACTCAGAATACCTTGGGTAAATTGGGGTAACTGACCTAACACTTTGCCGTCCGCTCCCAATGCCGCAGTGATACCAGTATTGGTAGCCCGAATCGATGGCAGACCGGTTTCAAGCGAGCGTAACTGCGATAGGCGTAATTGTTGCGCTGGTGCTTGTGAGGCACCGAACCAAGCTAGGTTAGTAATATTGATTAAAAGATTCGCAGGCTCGGAACTATCTCTTAAGCGGCTAGCTAATTCCCCTCCAAACACATCCTCATAGCAAATAGTGATAGCTGCGTAGAGCGGCACTTGCGTATTTCGATTGATTAAGAAGAAAGGTTGATCAGTACGGCCGCGGGCAAAGTCACTCAAAGGCACGCTGAAGGCCTCCACAAACCAACGAAAACCCGGAGGAATAAATTCTCCGAAAGGAACAAGATGGGATTTGTCGTAACGATAGGGTGGATTGTTCGGGCTCAATCCTAGCGCGCGGTTAGAAAACTCCCTGCCATCTGCTGGATTGAAATGTCGGCCAATCACTCCAAATAACAAAAAGCTCTGATGGGTTGTGGAAAAATCTTGCAGCGCCTCAAGCGTACCGGTTGGCAAATTGGGTTCAGGCCAAGGTAGCGCTGTTTCAGGTGCAACGACTAGATCGGTATGAGATTGGATCATGGCGTTCTTGTAGAACTCAATTTGTCTGAGCATGCCCTCTGGCTTAAATACCAAGCTCTGTGCAAAATTGCCTTGCAGCAATTCGACGCTAAGGGGCTCTCCTGTTGGCTTGGTAAAGGTCCATAGGTTGAGAAGCTGACTAAAGCCAAGCAAACACACTATCAGTGCCGCAGAGCGCTTCCCATGGTTGCGCAAAGAAAGTGCCAACCAAGATAACCAAATAACAAAAAAGGTGCACCCTAAGCCTCCTAGGTAAGGCGCTAAGGGAGCGAAGGGCCCGTGAACCTGAGCTTCAGCAAGACCCATCCAAGGAAAGCCAGTAAAGATTGTGCCGCGGAGATATTCAATCAGTGTCCAGCAAGCAGCAAGCAATAAACCTGTTTGGGGCGCGCGTTTAAATAGGGGGATGGCTAAACAGGCGCCGGCAAAAAATAGGGCGAGAAAGCCTGCCAGCAAGAAAACAGCCGCACACGAAAGCACTGCATTCATACCGCCCACGTCATGCAGGGTGATGTAGATCCACCAAAGGCCCAAAGTAAAGTAACCCAAACCAAACAGCACCCCAGGAAGGAGATGGCGTTTTAGTGGAGAGTCTTTATCAAGGCTGAGTAAGTACCAGACTCCGCTGAGAAGGGGAATTTGTAGCCAGCCACCAAAAGGTAGTTCGGCAACGCCAGCCAAAAGAGCGCCCAAAATAAATAAAAACAGGAGGCGAGCGCTACGATGAAGCTGATGTATCTCTTGGTTCTTCAAGGTAAGCCACGCACTCAATGTATCCCAATTAGCCAAGGGCAATTTCAGCCAGCTTTTTTGGAGAGTTGACGGGCTAACAAAATATGGATTTGTCGTGGGTCTGCACGTTGCACTTCAAATTGAATGCCGCCAATATCAACAAGTTCACCAATTTTCGGCACACGACCAAGATGCTGAATCACCAAGCCGGCGACGGTATCAATATCCTCGACTTCAAAGTGGGTGCCGACAGTTTCATTAAATTGCTCTAACTCGGTAATCCCTTTAACGCGAATATCGCCGTTATCTAATGCAATGAGGTTATCCGCCTCCTCATCCACATCATGCTCGTCCTCGATATCACCCACGATTTGCTCGAGCACATCCTCAATCGTAATAATGCCGGCGACGCTGCTGTATTCATCGACCACAATCGCCAAGTGGTTGCGGTTGTCCTTGAAATCCCTCAATAAAACACTCAGGCGTTTGGATTCGGGAATAAATACGGCAGGACGTAACCAGTCACGCACTTGAAAATCTTTTTCAGAGGAATAGCGTAATAAGTCTTTTGCCAACAGGGTACCAATGACATTACTGCGACTCCCCTCAAATACTGGGAAGCGCGAGTGAGCCGCGTGAATCACGCTCTTGATCATCTCCGACAGCGGAAGGTTGATATCAATCCAGTCAATTTGAGCGCGCGGCACTAAGATGTCCCTAGCGCACAATTGACCCACTTGAAATACACCTTCGATCATGGATAGTGCATCAGCATCAATCCAGCCATCCACCTGCGCTTCTCTTAAAGTTTCGATGAGCTCTTTACGACGCTCTAGCGGGCTGCTGGGCTCAGTGCTTAAAAATTCAGTTAAGCGTTCTAGTAGGGATTTTTTGGGGTCAGGCATATTGCAAGAATAGCGTAGAAAAAAGTAATCGAAGGGAATCTAGCCATCAATAGATTAAAAATCTTGATAGGGATCATCAAAGCCAAGGGCTTTAAGAATGGCAATTTCCCTTTTTTCCATCTTAACTGCGTCTTCCGACCTCTCATGATCGAGTCCTTGCGCATGCAAACAACCATGAACGATGAGATGCGCTAGGTGGGCTTTGACTGTCTTGCCTTGCTCACGCGCCTCTTTAAGGACTACAGGTAGGCAAAAAATGATATCGGCTACTACTATTTTTTTGCTAAGTTCATAGGAAAAGGTCAGCACATTAGTAGCTTTGTCCTTTTGACGAAAACCCATATTGAGGCGCTTAGCTTCGGCTGGATTGACAAAACGCAGCGTCAGAAGTCCACTTTGCTTAGTTACTTCCTTCACCCATTTTTTGATGAGGGCTGGTGATGTAATTGTAGACAGCGATTTTTCGACGGCTACGCTGGCAAACTGCAATTCAATTTGCAGCTTAGGAGGTGCTGTGGGATTTAAAGACTTAGGCATGGGCATGCACTAACTCACCACGCAAGGTGTAGTTCAGGACCTCAGTAATCCGTAGTTCCACCATCTGCCCCAGTAGCGCCTCATGATCGGCAATAGCTGCTGAAAAATGGATTACGCGATTATTCGCTGCACGTCCTTGCAAATTCTCACCATCTTTCGCTAGGCCTTCAACTAAAACCTGTTCTACATTACCCAGCATATTTTGACTAATCTGATTGGCCTGTGACTCTACTAAGGCTAGCAAAGTCTGTAAGCGCTTGAGTTTGACTTCATATGGTGTGTCATCACTTAAGTTAGCGGCAGGAGTACCGGGTCTAGCACTGAAGATAAAGCAAAAGCTATTATCAAAATTAAGCTCTTTTACCATCTTCAGTAATTTCTCAAAATCCGCATCCGTCTCACCAGGAAAGCCAACGATAAAGTCGCTCGACAAAGTCAAGTCAGGACGGACTACCCGCATTTTGCGAATGATGCTTTTGTACTCTAATGCAGTGTAGCCGCGCTTCATGGCAGATAAAACGGAGTCGGAAGCGTGCTGAACGGGTAGGTGTAAATGGCTTACTAACTTAGGTATCTTTGCATAGGCGTCAATTAAGCGCTGCGTAAATTCTTTAGGGTGACTGGTGGTAAAGCGAATGCGCTCGAGGCCGGGAATTTCGGCGACGTATTCCAATAAGAGCGCAAAATCTGCAATCTCTTCACTATCCCCCATTTTCCCCAAATAGGCGTTCACATTCTGCCCTAGCAGGACTACTTCTTTTACCCCTTGCGCAACTAGCCCAGCAACTTCAGTAAGTACATCATCAAAGGGGCGCGAGACTTCTTCGCCGCGCGTATAAGGGACAACGCAATAACTGCAATACTTAGAGCAGCCTTCCATGATGGAGACATAAGCCGAGCCCCGAGTTTGGCGGGAAGCTGGCAGATGATCAAATTTTTCAATTTCTGGAAAGGAAATATCTACTTGGGGTCTGCCTGTTTCACGTCTTTGGGATAGCAAGTCAGAGAGGCGATGCAGGGTTTGGGGACCAAATACGACATCGACATAAGGTGCTCGGCTGATAATTTGCTGGCCTTCTTGGCTGGCAACACACCCACCGACACCAATTAATAAATTAGGTTTATTTTTCTTGAGCTCTCTTAAGCGTCCCAAATCAGAAAATACCTTATCTTCGGCTTTTTCTCGAATCGAGCAGGTGTTGAGCAGGACAACATCTGCGTCTTCTGGGCTATCTGTCATGACCATACCTTCATTTTCATGAAGTAGGTCGGCCATCTTGCCCGAGTCATACTCGTTCATTTGACAGCCAAAGGTTTTAATGTAGAGCTTTTGCATATGCCGTTCTCAGGTTTACAGCTGGGGGCGAAGCAAAGATTTTACGGCATAAGGAAACTATGCAGACGATAAGCCAAAATGACTACAAAAGTAGGCGGGAGCGCCCATAGAAGAAGGCGAATGGTTGAGACAGAGCCATTGGGGAAATGATTGCGCAAAATAGCGACGCCCGCTGGATTCGGTGCATTCGCAATGACCGTCAGCCCTCCTCCAGCCACAGCGCCACCCACTAAAGCAAGCTTAAATTCTGGGGTGGTTCCTGAGACTAGCGATCCTAAGTAGGTTAAAGCGGCATTGTCCGTAATGGCAGTCAGGGCCAAGCTGCCATAAAACACGGCTGTTGGACTCATATTTTGCAGAACGGGTTGCAACCACCATCCTTGCAGTGATCCTAAGACTACTAGGCCGGCTAAGAAGAAACCTACCAAGAGTGCCTCTTTTAGAATTAAGGGGCTTTGATAGGTTGGATAAGCGGTGGTGTACCCAATAAAGAATAGCAGTAGCCACATACAAATGACGGGCTCATGGGCAAACACAACCACGCCTACTAAAAATGCTAAATGAACGAAGATGACGGTCGGGGGAATACTATCTTTTTTGGTTTCAGCTTTGGTTTGAGTTTTAGGCTCGACCAGTTGCCGATGGAAGAGTAGCGTGGCTCCTAAAGCGTTAATGAAAATAGCAATGCAGGATTCAAGGCCAAAATTGGCGAACATGAAGGCTGAACTCCAGTTCCAGGTGGTTGCTACCATTAATACAGGCGGAGCGGCAAAATTGGTGAGCGTTCCCCCAACCGAGATATTGACAAACAACACACCTAGCGTGCCAAAGAGCAGGGCGTTAGAGCATTTATGCCGGTAAACCAGATCTCGCAATAAGAAGGCGGCCAGGGTCATGGCGGCGGGTTCTGTAATGAACGAACCCAGCAAAGGTGTCAGGCCGAGCGTCAGAAAATACATCACGGGCGCACTGCGAGACTTCAGCAAGGACTGCAAAAGCGCAGCAATGGTTTTTAATAATTGCGTAGAAATATACAAAATGGGTTTGCTACCTGCCACCACCATAATGGCAAAGACAAATAGCGGTTCGGTGAAATTACGCTGGTCTGCAAATGATTTTGCTGAACTCAGGCCATCCAACAATCCAATATAAATCATGAGAATGGCTGCCCAAAACCCGAAGACAATTTCTACTTCGCCTAAGAGGTGCCAAAGACCTGCATGTTTTGGGTACTTCTGTGCGAGTATCTCGAAGTAGGTGGTGCTAAAGGTATGGATCACAGCAATTGCAAAAATAATGCTGGCGCCGAGCTCTGTAGGGGTAAAGTTCATAAGGTCATATTATCAGTCTGTTCTGACAGATAAATAACCTTAATACTAATAAGTAAAATTAAGTGAAATACAGGAGATTATTGTGAAACTAAAGCTAGGCTACCAAGCCCTCATCGATCAAGCAATGGCGCAAATTGAGACTGTTTCATTGGAGCAAGCTCAAGCCCTGCTATCTGATCCCAATACACTATTTGTAGATATTCGCGATGTGCGTGAGCTTGAGCGAGAAGGCATGATTCCCAATGCGCTGCATGCCCCACGAGGCATGCTTGAATTTTGGGTAGATCCAGAAAGTCCGTATTACAAGCCCGTATTCGGGGAAGGCAAGCGCCTCTTGTTGTACTGCGGTTCTAATTGGCGCTCTGCCCTTGCAACCGAAACACTCCAAAAAATGGGCGTTCCGGAGGTTTGTCATCTCGAAGGTGGCTTTAGCGCCTGGAAAAAGGCCGAACTTCCTGTAGCAGAGAAGCCCGTTAAGCCGTATTGATTCTAAAAATAGGGCCATTGGGGTATCTTGAAATGATCAAAATAATCCCCATCTGTGCAATAGCAAATTAGGCAAACACTTTTATCACGAGGGTAAGCGCATGACCGTAGCAAGCAAAGAAACCTTAGGCTTTCAGGCTGAAGTAAAACAATTATTGCAATTGATGATCCATTCCTTGTATTCCAACAAGGAAATTTTCTTGCGCGAGCTGATCTCCAATGCCTCCGATGCCTCTGACAAACTCCGCTTTGAGGGTATTGCGCATCCAGATTGGTATGGTGATGACCCTGAGCTCAAAATTACCGTCGGTTTTGATAAGGCCGATAGAACCCTGACCATTGCTGATAACGGCATCGGCATGAGCCGAGAAGAGGTGATTTCTAATTTAGGCACAATTGCCCGCTCAGGTACTAAAGAATTTTTCTCAAAACTGTCCGGTGATCAGCAGAAAGATGCAGCTTTGATCGGACAGTTTGGTGTCGGTTTTTATTCTGCTTTTATTATTGCCGATCGGATTACGGTTGAAACCCGTCGCGCTGGTTTACCTGCGACTGATGGCGTCCGTTGGGAATCCGACGGCTCCGGAGAATTTACCGTAGAAAGTATCGATCGTCCCCAGCGCGGCACATTGATCAAACTGCATTTGCGTGAGGGGGAGGATGATTTTCTCTCCAGCTATAAATTAAAGTCGATTATTCGCAAATACTCAGATCACATTTCTTTACCTATTCAAATGAAAAAAGAGGCGTGGGATGAGGAGAAGAAAGAACAAGTCGTTACAGATGAGCTAGAGAGCATTAATCAATCTAGTGCTTTGTGGGCGCGCGCCAAATCCGAAATTACGCCAGAACAATTCGACGACTTTTATAAGCATCTATCGCATGATTACGAAAACCCGCTGTGCTATTCCCTAAATCGGGTTGAAGGACGTAGCGAATTTACACAATTACTTTACGTACCTGCTAAAGCCCCTTTTGATTTATGGGATCGCAATAAGCGGGGTGGAATTAAGTTGTACGTCAAACGCGTTTTCATCATGGATGACGCGGAGCAGTTGATGCCAATGTATTTACGCTTCGTTACTGGCGTGGTCGACTCCGTGGATTTGCCACTGAACGTTTCCCGCGAAATTCTGCAAGAGTCGCGGGATGTAAAAGCCATTCGTGAAAGCTCAACCAAACGCGTGCTCAGCATGCTCGAAGAGCTGGCTAATAGCGAGGATGCAGCTAAAAAAGAAAAGTACCATACCTTCTGGGCTCAATTTGGTCAGGTATTAAAAGAAGGTATTGGAGAGGATCAAGCCAATCAAGAGAGGATCTTAAAACTCTTACGCTTTGCTAGCACGCATACTGATTCAACCGACCAAAATGTTTCGTTGGCTGAATATGTATCGCGCATGAAAGAAGGCCAAGATAAGATCTATTACGTCACTGGTGACACCTTTAATGCTGCTAAAAATAGTCCGCATCTAGAGATTTTCCGCAAGAAGGGCGTAGAAGTCTTGTTGCTCACTGACCGTGTAGATGAGTGGATGTTGTCTTTCTTCACCGAGTTCGATGGCAAGCAAGTAGCCTCGGTTGCCAAAGGCGGTCTAGACTTAGGGGCTTTGAGCGATGAAAAAGAAAAGCAAGAGCACGAAGAAACTGAGAAAGATTTTAAGGATCTGCTCGAGCGCATGAAGACGGTATTAACAGATAAGGCGAAAGATGTGCGGGTGACTTTCCGTCTTACGGATTCACCTGCTTGTTTAGTTGCCGATGAAAATGAATTGTCTGGTAACTTGTTGCGGATGTTAAAGGCCGCAGGTCAGGAAGCGCCAGATACCAAACCCATTTTGGAAATTAATCCAGAGCATCCTTTGTTATTAAAACTAAAGACCAATGACGCTCAGTTTAATGAATGGACTAATGTATTGTTTGATCAGGCTTTATTGGCTGAAGGGGGTCAACTGAATGATCCGGCTGGTTTCGTAAAACGTATTAATCACTTATTGCTAAGCTCATGAGAACCGTTCAATCCCAATTTGGTGAAGGCGCTTTACAGCAGAAAATCTCGGTAGGAGATTTGTCTTTATTGGCCGATACTGAAATCACTCGCGGGGGCGCTGATAGCGGCCCTTCGCCTCATGAATATCTTGCCGCTGCCTTGGCAAGTTGCACGAGCATGACTCTCAAGATGTACGCGCAGCACAAAGGATGGAACTTACGGAATGCCCTTGTTTCTGTGCTGGTGACGCGTGATAACGACGTTGAGAGCTTCTCGCGAGATATTCAATTGCAAGGTGAGCTAGATGTTGAGCAACAGACGCGCTTGCTTGAGATTGCAAATAAATGTCCGATTCATAAAGCACTCACGGGGCAGATCCAAATAAAAACCCAGCTGATAAGCTAGTTAGCAGCTGGGTTTATAGGGTGATGGTTATTTAATTTGGTGCGTTGTTTTGCTGGTTATTTTTGCCAGCGTTATAGCCGGCATTGTAGTTAGCAGCTTCATTTTTCTTATAGGCATCGTAGACATAGCCTGATGCCGCTCCAACTGCCGCTCCACCTACCGCACCCCAAATAGGGTTGCCGTGGAAAATCGCTGTGCCGACCGCACCAGCAGCTGCGCCAATACCAGCACCCGATAATGTACGTTGCTCGGTGTTACTCATATTGGAGCAGCCGGCAATTGCTAAAACGGTTGCTGTGATGATGATAGTTTTTTTCATATCAACGAATCCTTATTTAATTTGAATGGGCCAAATATCGAGCTTGCTTACTTGGCGCAAGGAAAGCGTTCAGCCAAAAAGCCAAGAAATACTCCAGCAGCGGGCTTATCAGACAACATGGTGTTTGCTTGGGCAAATTGAACGAAGTCAGCAATGACCACATCGCGCTTGGGGGCGGGCTGCTTGACGCAAATGAATGGCTTTGCGCGCTTTGGATGACGTGTTGCTAAATAGGTATCGTAAATAGCAGTTGTATAACCTACACAAAAACTACGCGACTCCGGGCTAGCAGGGAGCTTGCAGTCTGATGCGAGTTCTTGAGTGCTTAGAACGGGAACCTTTTCCTGTGCCTGAGCGACGCCGCAAAGGCTGCTGAGCACGGCTAAAACAATGAATAATTTCTTCATAAAAACTCCTTAGGTGTTAATAATTAAATCATAATCGAAGTTAATTGCTGCTGTTGTAAATCAGTGGCAAAAAAGCGTATGGCAGGCCTATTTAATAGTGATAAATTGTGAAGAGATGACCTTACTTATAATGACTTATGGCTACTTATGAACTGGATGGGGTTGCTCCGCAGATTGGGTCTGGCGTTTGGATCGCCGATAGTGCGGAAGTCATTGGCAGAGTCGAGCTTAGGGACTCTGTTAGCGTGTGGCCGAAAGTGGTTATTCGTGGTGACAACGATCTTATACAGATTGGGGAGGGCAGCAATGTGCAGGACGCCTCCATTTTGCATGCTGATCCTGGATACCCACTCCTCATAGGTAAACGGGTGACGGTTGGACATCAGGTAGTGTTGCACGGCTGTCAGATTGGTGATGATAGTTTAATTGGTATAGGAGCCGTCATTCTTAATGGCGCTAAGATTGGACAACACTGTTTAGTAGGCGCCGGTTCGCTTGTGACTGAAGGAAAAGAATTTCCAGATGGCTCGATGATTCTTGGTTCGCCTGCTAGGGTAGTGAAGATGCTTAGCCCAGAGCAAATTGCAGGCCTGCAAGATATTGCTGGTAAATATGTCCTCAATGCGAAGCGTTATCAAAAGACGTTCAAGCAGATTGCTTAAGCTCGGCATGTCCCAGCACAAGAATTAAGACAGCAGGTCATGGATCAAATCAATTTTTGGATCGGCATTATCGCCACCATTGCCTTTGCTGTTACTGGAGTGCTCGCGATTGCAGACCGAGGGGTTGATCTTTTTGGCGTGCTTGTACTGGGTGTCATCACCGCAATTGGAGGTGGCACATTACGCGACATCATTTTAGGGGTGCCTGCTTTTTGGTCTCTTTCGCAAATTTACGTCTGGCTTGCTTTGGGTGCATGTGTTGTCACCTTTGTGGCGGAAGCTTTTTTTACACAGCCGCAGATTTATCGCTGGATGCTTTATATAGATGGCTTGGGCGCAGCCTTATTTGGAATTCAGGGGGTAGATAAGGCTTGGACTTTAGGGTTCGGCCTGCCTGTTGCACCAGTCATTTTAGGAGTTGTGACGGCGATTGGCGGAGGTCTATTACGGGATATTTTGGCGGGTAAAAAAACCCTGTTTATGTCCCATGAACTTTATGCAATTCCGGTGACTTTAGGTTGTTTTCTCTATGTACTGGTTCTTAATTTCCTTCCGCAATACACTTTGGAAGGATCGGTCGTGTGCATGCTCACTATTTTTGGAATACGGGTGGCAGCTATTCGCTGGAATCTGCGCGTCCCAATCATGTTTATTACCAAAACCCGCTAAATCGGGAAAACCCCGAGGTGATTTTGTGGGTAATTACCCTAAGTGATGGATTTCTTTGCTTTTTTTCACAGCATAATTGCTCGGTTGTTAATTCTTTATAAAAAAAATAGTTAGGAGCTTCTGATGTCAACATCAACCAAAGCAGCCCCAATGACCGCCGAAGAACGCAAAGTTATTTTTGCTTCCTCATTAGGTACGGTTTTTGAGTGGTATGACTTTTATCTATATGGTTCATTGGCTGCGGTTATCGCCAAGCAGTTTTTCTCAGGCTTAGATGCTGGCTCCGCCTTCATTTTTGCTTTATTGGCTTTTGCCGCTGGTTTCCTGGTGCGTCCTTTTGGCGCATTGGTATTCGGTCGCTTAGGCGATTTGATCGGGCGCAAATACACCTTCCTGGTCACTATCTTGATCATGGGTGGCTCGACATTCATCGTAGGAATGCTGCCCTCTTATGCAACTATCGGCGTGGCTGCTCCAGTGATTCTGATTGCCCTGCGCTTATTACAAGGTTTGGCCTTGGGTGGTGAGTACGGTGGTGCGGCAACCTACGTTGCTGAACATGCCCCCAATGGACGACGCGGTGCCTATACTGCCTGGATTCAGACCACAGCTACTTTGGGCTTGTTTTTATCGCTCCTAGTTATTCTGTTCACTCGTGAATTTACTGGCGCTGACTTTGATGTGTGGGGCTGGCGAGTTCCCTTCCTCATGTCGATCTTGCTTTTGGCAGTTTCAGTTTGGATTCGCTTAAGCATGAGCGAATCTCCTGCCTTCAAGAAAATGAAAGAGGATGGCAAGCTTTCTAAAGCACCATTGACAGAATCTTTTGGTCAGTGGAAAAACTTGAAGATCGTCATCATTGCCTTATTCGGTTTGGTAGCTGGTCAGGCTGTGGTTTGGTATACAGGCCAGTTCTATGCCCTGTTCTACCTCACGCAAGTGATGAAGGTGGATGCGAAAACTGCGAATCTTTTGATCGCTGCCGCATTATTGGTTGGCACACCATTCTTCGTTGTCTTTGGTAGCTTGTCCGATAGGATCGGCCGAAAGGTCATTATTATGGGTGGCCTGTTATTGGCGATCATCACCTACATTCCTAATACTCCGGTGTCTGTGTTTAATGCGCTTACGCATTACTCCAACCCCGCGTTGGAAAAGGCGATGGAGAACTCACCTGCAACGATCACTGCTGATCTGAGTGAGTGTACTTTCCAGTTCAATCCAACTGGCACGGCAAAGTTCACCAGCTCTTGCGATATTGCAAAGCAAGTGATGGCATCGAATTCTGCTAGTTACACTACGGTTGCGGGGCCTGCTGGTAGTCCAGCTGTTATCAAAATTGGTGACACAGAGACTATTGGTTACTCGGCTAAAGGCTTAGCTCCAGCAGATGCGAAAGCGAAAGATGCTGAGTTCAAGAAGTCGATTCGGACTGCATTAAATGATGCGGGTTATCCAGCAAAGGCCGACCCAGCGGCAATTAACTATTTTGCTGTCTTCTTGTTATTACTCTTCTTAGTGATTTTGGTCACCATGGTGTATGGTCCAATCGCAGCGATATTGGTAGAGATGTTCCCAACCCGTATTCGCTATACCTCCATGTCATTGCCTTATCACATTGGTAATGGCTGGTTTGGCGGCTTATTGCCAACGATTGCTTTCGCCTTGGTTGCGCAAAACGGCAACATTTACTATGGTCTTTGGTACCCAATCATCATTGCAGCAATGACTTTGGTTATCGGCGTACTCTTTGTGCGTGAGACAAAAGATGTCGATATCTACGCAAAAGACTAATTAGTTTTACGCTTCACAAACAAAAAACCCGATCACTTAGTGGTCGGGTTTTTTTATTGCCTAAAATTAACTCAGTTGTGCTTAAGGCTTAATCGGGGCACCTGAAACAGCGCCATCCAATTGCGCTGCGCTATTGCTTGCTCTTTCAGGAAGCTAGCGGGCGAGGGTGGCTGCAGTTGCAGATTGGCTTCTGAATCGCCCATCATATTGCGCGGGGTGAGCCCATGCTTTTTGCATAAATGCTTGATGGGAAGATTCCAGCTAATACAGTGCATAAAGAGATCGGTATAAAAACGGTTTCTGGCCCAAGTAATGGCCTCATCCATCATCACATTTGCGATACCCTGCTTACGATATTGGGCGGCGACAATTACGCCGAACTCTACCTCTTTGCTATGGGTAGCAATATGGATGGTTCCGGCCCATTGCCCGTCGATTTTCGCGATCAAGAAATGGTTCCGTTTCGGATCTTTGGAAAACTTTTGCACCAAAGTATCTATTGATTCAGGTCCGATGGCGCAGCCAAAATAATTGTGCAGCGTTTGTGGGTCCTGAGCCTTCAACCAAGTGCCGTATTCCAAAATCTGATCCTTGGATAAGAATGTAGTTGTCAGCATGTCTTTAGTCCCAAGATGTGCTCAGGATGGAGCGCTTGGTCTACCATTCTTTTGCAGTTTTCGAAGGCTGGGCTCGATTCCCAGTCGAGACAGTGAAGAATTTCATCATTAGACTTCTTCGGAACCGTTAGACTGGTAAAGGTAGCCGCGGGTTAGCTCTTCGACGTCTTTAGCGTTGTTTGGGCTATGGGCATTGATGTATTGCTCTAAATCGCGGCTGTTGCTGTGGTGAGCAAAAACCTGGTTTAAGAGGCTAAATAATTGTGTCATTTAAGGCTCCTTAATTAGTGGGTTAGGGTTAATACCTAGTAATTATGATCCTTTTTTATGAATGCTGCATGACAACATGAATCTTTTCTATGGGGTGCTTGATTAATCCACGCACCTTAAATAGCTTAAAAGCAGCCATTCATGGGCTTGTCATATAAATGGAAGAGGATCAATACCCAGTTCATTGGCAAATTGGAGGGATGCAGAAAATGCATGATCAAAGCGTAATAGACGAAATTATTAACTTGCGCAGAGGCGCGGCCGAGTGCTTCCAAAAAGCGGCCTGGAATCAGTTGCTGGCTTTGGATCATTACCGCGAAGGGAACTTTGACGCTGCTGAGCGCTTTGCTCAACTCTCTTTCGAGGATCAAATGAAGGCAATGGAGCTAGCCGAGCTAGCCGATGCCGAGTCAAGCATCTCTTTGGAATTAGAGCTTGCAGAGGAAAGTGCATAGTGCGTAAGCAAATAAGGCAATTATTTCTTTCTTGCATCCTTGTGGCTGGCGTCTGTGGCGCTACCCATTCAGTCATTGCTGGAACGGTTGCTAAGAGCGATATTCTTTTACACATCGTGACTCAGTGTGTTGAGCCAGCGAAGGAAAGTTATTGCAACAACTGCATGATGCCGCGTTTGGATGCGAACTGTGGTTCAGAGGCATCCTGTAAAAAAACCACTGAGGTATGGGCGCAGAATGATAAATACACCGTCATTCGTGACATTAAGATGTGCGGTTGCCCTGCGGAGTTTGTGCATGGGCTAGCGATGCCACGAAATGTAGTCACTGGGGTTGAAGATGCCAATCGTCCTGAAGCAATCTGGCAGTTTGCTTGGGATAGCGCAATAGAGAAAATCGACGTGGAGTCTTTGGCGCTTGTCGTCAATCCTCGAGGACAAAGATCGCAAAATCAGTTGCATATTCATTTGTTACGCTTAAATGCGGGTGCTCGTGAAAGATTTGACCAGTACTCCGGTGTGTATGTTCAAAACTTAGAGCACGTTTGGGCCGAGGCCGCTAAATCGGCTAAAGCAAAGGGCCTAAATGACTATGGCGTACTGGTAGCCCGGGTACCAGGCAATCAATACCTCGTCATTGCAATTGCTGATAGCCCTGAAGCCTTATTAACGAAGTGGTCGTGCAATTAGTGTAATAAAGCGTAAGTGAAAGCAAGAGATTTACTAGGATTTACCCTTAAAAAAATGAAGTATCCTCATTTGCGATAGAAAGAACAGGGTTTTGTTCCTTACGTATGTGTGGTGCGACATGAAATATTTTAAAAAATTGTTTATATTAAGGTTGTTTTACAACATAGGAGACGTCATGCAATTTAACGCCATATCTTCCAAGGTGAAGTTCTGCCTCGGTTCCATCTTTGCTTTAGCAATTACCAGCACCCCTGTTTGGGCTTCTTCCGCTATTTTGAAACCAGATGACTTCGTTGGCATCAGCTTTTGGTTGATCTCTATGGCGTTAGTTGCGTCGACAGCATTTTTCTTTTTAGAAAGAGACCGTGTTTCTCCTAAATGGAAAACTTCCTTAACAGTATCTGGTTTAGTAACTTTAGTTGCGGCAGTCCACTACTTCTACATGCGTGAAGTATGGGTAGAAACTGGTTCAACACCAACCGTCTATCGCTATATTGACTGGTTAATCACAGTACCTTTACTCATGATTGAGTTCTACTTAATCTTGTCAGCAATCGCTAAAGTACCAGCTGGTGTTTTTTGGCGCTTAATGGTTGGTACTTTGGTAATGCTTGTAGGTGGTTACGTTGGTGAGGCTGGCTATGTTGCAGTAATGCCAGCATTTATCGTCGGCATGATTGGTTGGGCATTTATTCTGTATGAAATTTTCGCAGGCGAAGCCAGCAAAATTAATGCAACAAGTGCACCTAAATCAGTACAGTCTGCATTTTCAACAATGCGTTGGATCGTCACCATCGGTTGGGCAATTTACCCAATCGGCTACTACTTTGGTTATTTGACGGGTCATAGCCCAGCTGATTCTGCTGGCACATTGAACATCATCTATAACCTAGCTGACGTATTGAACAAGATTGCATTTGGTTTGATTATTTGGACTGTAGCGGTAACAGAGTCTGAGAATTCAAAACACTAATCTTTTTCTGATCAACATAAAAAATCTCCGGTCTATGCCGGAGATTTTTTTTAACAGACTCAAATCCAGTGACGTATAACGCCCAGCAGCAAACTCAGTATCAATTTGAGGGTGAAAGTAATCACCCAAACTATTTAGTTAGCAAGCCAAATGCCTTGCTAGCAAAGGTTGAGAATTGCATGTCGAACGCTTTTGAGAGCGATGCAATCATGCAACTAGACAATGCCAATATTGTTCGTGAGGCAGCCCAATATCACCTAAGCTCGGGTGGCCAGCGCCTCAGAGCAAGACTGGCATTAAGTGCGGGGCAGGCTATTGGCCTGAGTGATCAGGACAGCGTATTGATCGCGTCCGCTGTCGAGTTATTACACAATGCCTCCTTAATTCATGATGATCTTCAAGATGGAGATCAATTTCGGAGGGGGCAAGAATCTATTTGGAGTAAATACGGCAATAGCATCGCTATTTGCTGTGGAGACCTTTACTTGTCAACGGCCTATGGCGTTATTTCGCAAGTCAGTCAAGCAGCGCTAATTCCGCAACTGATTCAGTTAATGCATCAACGGATTGCTAAAGCGGTGTACGGGCAATGCGCCGATTTGACGATTAACCCCGATCAAATCACACTGGCTACTTATATTGAAATTGTTAAAGCGAAATCCGGCGCTCTCTTAAGTCTACCCCTTGAATTGGTTTTAGTATTAGGCGGTCAAAGCCAAGGGCTTCCATTGGCACAGGCTGCCTGCAATGACTTTGCTGTTGGCTTTCAAATCTTTGATGATTTGCGGGACGTTACTTCAGATTCAGCACACACCACCGCTTCGCAACTAAGTGATCGATTAAATATTGTTTCAGTATTTGAATACCTCAACCGAGATTTGGATATCTCCTGTGATGCCATAGTGGCTTCAAAAGAAATGGCAATACAGCACTTTCAAAGCGCCAAAGAGGTGCTGTCACAATTGCCGGCGCAATCTGGCTTGCTCTTGGAGGAGTGCACTCTCAACCTTCGCAGTCTTATTAATGAACTCAATTGAAAAATAGTGATATGCATGCATTAGTAATTGGTGCCGGATTTGGTGGTATTGCTAGCGCCCTAAGACTGAAAGCCAAGGGCTATAAAGTCACCTTGATTGATCGCTGTGAGCGTTTGGGGGGTCGTGCCCAATCCTTTGAACGTAATGGGTTTCGCCATGATGCCGGGCCCACAGTCATTACTGCACCATTTTTGTTTGAAGAGCTCTTCGAACTATTTGATGAGCAAATGTCAGACTATGTCACTCTAGTTCCCCTCAAGCCCTGGTATCGCTTTCATTTTGCAGATGGAGAGCATTTCGACTATGGGGGAACCTTAGAAGAGACCCTTGCTGAAATCCATCGACTGGAGCCCGAGGACTGTGAAGGCTATCGTAAGCTCTTAAAACATTCTGAACGAATTTTTAATGTTGGGTTTACAGAACTTTCAACGCAGTCATTCGATCGCTTTTCTGTCATGCTAAAGCAGATCCCAGGACTAATTCGTTTGCAGAGCTACAAAACGGTTTGGCAATTAGTCACTACCTATCTCAAAAATGAAAAGTTACGACAAGCATTTTCGATTCAGCCTTTATTGGTGGGCGGCAACCCATTTGACACCACCAGTATTTATGGTTTGATTCATTTTCTAGAGCGTGCCTATGGCGTACATTTTGCAATGGGTGGTACCAACGCAATTATTGTCGCCTTAGAAAATCTCATGATTCGTCAAGGTATTGATATTCAGCTTGGCAAATCAGTGCAATCCATTTTGATTGAATCAGGCACGGCAAAAGGAGTTGTACTTGAAAACGGTCAGCAAATTCAAGCTGACTTAGTTGTATCCAATGCCGATCCAGCCTATCTTTACCGTCATATGATTGAGCCTAAAAAGCAATCTTGGATGACGCGCTTCAAGGCCAAGAAACCGAAATTTTCTATGGGTCTTTTTGTGTTGTACTTTGGAACAACACAAATCTATTCGGAGGTTGCCCATCATACAATTTGGTTAGGTAAGCGCTATCGAGAGTTATTGGAAGATATTTTCGATAAGAAGATCTTATCGGATGATTTTTCTTTATATCTGCATCGTCCAACTGCTACTGACTCGAGCTTTGCCCCTGCAGGGTGTGATAGTTTTTATGTTTTATGTCCAGTACCCAATTTACTTGGTGGGCAGGACTGGTCTGTAGAGGGGCCAAAATTGCGTGATCAAATTGTGACTGCACTTGATCAAACAATTTTGCCTAATCTCAAGCAGACTATTACGGAGGACTTTTATATGACTCCTCAAGATTTTTCGAGTAATTACTTCAGTGAGCATGGGGCAGGTTTTTCAATTGCCCCTTTATTTACTCAGTCAGCTTGGTTCCGCTTTCACAATCGTGCAGAGGGGCTTAAAAATTTGTATGTGGTGGGCGCGGGTACGCATCCTGGTGCAGGATTGCCTGGTGTGATTTCCTCTGCTAAGGTGATTGACTCACTGATTCCGGAAGCAAGTAGGGCATGAGTAAGCATTCCAGTCGCCATAGTGCCGATGCAATCCTTGCCACTAAGGGCAAGAGTTTTCATTGGGCTAGGCGTCTATTGGGTAAAGAGTACGCTTTGCGCGCTACTCGGCTTTATCGATTCTGTCGCTATATCGATGATTTAGTGGATGAGGCGGAGTCATCTGAGCTAGCTGAAAAAGGCTTGGTAGAAGTGAGTCAAGCGATCCTCTCTGGACAATCAAATCATGAGGTGGTTCGGGATGGCTTAAGTCTCATGAAGGAGTGCCATATTCCGCAGGCGGTCGTGCTCGATTTAATCGCGGGAGCGACCTCGGATATAGCTCTAGTTCGTATACAGGATCAAGATGCGCTTCTGCGCTATTGCTATCAGGTAGCAGGGACGGTCGGGCTAATGATGTCCAATGTGCTTGATACCCATGAAGATGCCGCTAAACCTTATGCTGTAGATTTGGGTATGGCAATGCAGCTTACCAATATTTGTCGTGATATTAAAACGGATGCCTTATTAAATAGGCGCTACGTGCCAGGGGATCTGGTAAAAGATCTCGAGCCAATTTCCTTAATTTATCCTAACGAACAACAAAAGCAGATTGTCAGTGAGGCCGTGGCTAATTTGCTAGATTGCGCAGAAAAGTATTACAGTAGCGGTGAGAGGGGTCTCTCTTATCTCCCCCTTAAAGCAAGACTATCCATCTTAGTAGCTGCTAGAGTCTATCGAGAAATTGGCCGAGAATTGAAAAAACAACATTGTGAATACTGGCATCGACGTATTGTTATTTCAAGCCCTCGTAAGGTAATCATCACCTTACAAGCCCTTCTTTCTGTTTGCTTTAATTTGCAATTTTGGCGTCATCCTAAAAGCCATGACTTAGGATTGCATCGCGCATTACTAGACCCACAAACGCAAGCGCCTTTATCCATCAAGAGTTATGCAGGCTGATTTTGACTTAGTCATTATTGGCGGAGGGTGTGCGGGGCTTAGTTTGGGGATGTATCTCGCTCAATTAGGCCACACCGCTCCGCAGACGCTTTTGCTGGAGCGCCGAAAATACTATGAGAATGATCGTACATGGTGTTTTTGGGGGCTTGATCAAGCGCTTCATACCGACTTAGCAAGTAATCAGTGGAACCAGTTTAAGGTGCAAGCAAACGAACAAAGCGCATTGATAGATTGTGCCTTTGCACCTTATCAAATGATTGCTGCACAAAATTTTTATGACCATGCGCAGGGCAAAATTAGCAAAAATTCCCGCCTTGACTTAAGAATGAATGCCGCCCTTTTAGCTGAGCCTCAGTTTATTGAAGGTCGGTGGCGTATCCAGACTCAATTTGGTGAAGTCAGTGCAAAGGGGGTGGTCGATACCCGCCCCTTATCAATGACGCAGTTAAAGAATACAAAGCTATGGCAATCTTTTTTAGGATATGAGCTTGAGATTCAGGAAGAATTATTTGATCCTGAGGTCGCCGTCCTCATGGATTTTTGTGAAAAGAATGCTGAATATATTGGTTTTAATTATCTTTTGCCATTCTCTAAAACCAGGGCGCTGATTGAATTTACTGTTTTTGCGGAACGGCCTTTTTATGAGGATGAGTTATTAATCGAGTTAACGAAAGCGGTAGAAAAATATATACCTCACACTGATTTTAAAATTCATCGAACCGAGTTTGGCTTAATTCCGATGGGACTTGAAAGTCAGGTGAGTGCTAAGCATGGTGCAATTGATAAGGGCTATGTGCACGTTGGACTCACTGCCGGCTCTGCGAGATCCGCCACTGGCTATGCGTTTCAAAGAATTCAGCGTTGGGTTCAGGAGTGCACAGAGGCAATACAGGCGAATGGATTGCCGATTGCACCAAGCTTTGACCCATTCTTGTTGAGTACGATGGACTCTATCTTTTTAAATGTCTTGCGGGAACATCCTGAATTCGGCCCAGAACTGTTTATGAATTTATTCTCCAAGGTTGAGCCGCACCGGCTAATTCGGTTTTTATCTGATCAAGGTCATTTGACTGATTATGTGGCGGTGATTAGCGCTTTACCGTCCACCCCGTTTATCAAAGCAATTTTTAAATAAGCCCGGCTGAAATGATCAAGTCCAAATGAATCCAATTCAAATACAGGGTCTTGCTTTTAGTCTCATTGCCATTCTATTTGCGCTCAGCTCCTTATTTCTGGGCGCTATAGACCCTTATTTCTCTCTTCTTCTGGTGGCAAGCTCTATCTTTTTCTTGGGGGTTCCCCATGGTGCTTTGGATCCTATTTTTGCTCAAAAATTATTGGGGATAGGGGGTTGGAAGGCCTGGTCACAATTTGTTTTCGTATACCTCGCCTTGGCGATTACGGTGATTGGGATTTGGTGGCAATTCCCACTATTTTTTATGGCCAGCTTTTTAATCCTCTCAATGATGCATTTCTCAAGAGATCTTTCTATAAGTACGCCGAAAATCACTAGGCTACTCTATGGCGGATCTATGATCGTGTTGCCTACGTTATTTCATTTCACGCAAATGCAACAACTCTTTGCATTGATTCTGGGGGTAAGTGGTGGGTTGGAGTTAGCGGGCTTTCTACATTTCATTGCTTGGCCCTGGGCAGCCTTGACAATTGTGGCGATTGGTTTTGAAAGTCGACTGCGCTGGCGCACGGCATTAGAAATTAGTGCGGTTTGTTCATTAGCCACACTAGCCCAGCCGCTAATAGCCTTCACCGTCTATTTTTGTGCAATGCATAGTCTCAGGCATATCTTGCGCACTAAGCAGTATGCGCAGATGCGCTTTGCCCAGTTATTTTTTGTTGCTTTGGCGCCAATGCTGGGGGTGGCTTTAATGGCAATACTAGCCTGGATATATCTTCCGCAAACTGCAAATGTTGAACGCATTTTGCGGTTTGTATTCGTCGCCCTTGCAGCCCTCACAGTCCCGCATATGATATTGATTGATCGAGTGCATTATCAAAATTAAAGGGAGTTGCACGAGCATAGGGTTGCTTATGCGACCCTTGCGGACTTTCCCCTGGGTTTTTATCTCCATATAGTTTGGCAGGAGTGGCCCTCAAGTCGGTTTGACCTTATAATCATTAACTCGGCGAATTAGCTCAGCTGGTTAGAGCGACGGAATCATAATCCGCAGGTCCGGGGTTCAAATCCCTGATTCGCCACCAATTCAAAAGCCATTGCCAGCCGGCAGTGGCTTTTTCCTTAGCGGGGCTACTCGATGGCTAAATTTTGGAACTTTGTATTTTTCCAGGCTGGCTGGTTTGCCTGTATTTTAGGCGCTGCGCACCAAGAGGTCTTTTGGCCGGTACTGGCCAGCTTTGCCTATATTGGCATCGTCATTCGGCGTGCAGACTCCCCTTTATTTGAAGCAAAGTTCATTTTCAAAGTGCTCTTGTTGGGAGTGAGCGTTGACTCACTTCTTTATCATTTTGGTTTTATGAACTTTCATGATGCCTGGCCCAGTAGTTATTTATCTCCTATGTGGATGTGGGTTTTATGGGTCTTATTTAGTAGTACGGTAAACCAATCCTTATCATGGTTGCAGGGAAAACCTCTCCTAGGAGCGGTTTTAGGGGGCATTTTCGGTCCGATATCGTATGAAGCGGGTATCCGAATGGGAGCAGGGTCATGGGGTCCTAGCGGCCAATTAGGCGGTCTTGCGGCAGTATCTGTAGTGTGGGTAATCGCCATTCCACTCATTTTCTATTGGGCTAAAAGAGATTCAGGAAGTAACTTAATAGCAAATCAGTAAATTCTTATGAAAAGCTACTTGCAAATAGTACTGTTTTTATATACAGTAACTTTCAAGTCGTAACAAAGCATTAAAACTTCGGGAAATAGCCCAACACATTGCGAAAAGGAAATAAAAATGGCCTTGGATGATAAGAAAAAATCAGCCTCATCAGAGTTTGAAGGAATGAGCGGAGACAAGCAAAAGGCATTGACAGCAGCCTTGGCGCAGATTGAAAAGCAGTTCGGTAAGGGCTCAATCATGAGATTGGGTGACGCCGAAATTAATCAAGATATTCAGGTGGTCTCTAGTGGATCTTTGGGCTTGGATATTGCCTTAGGAGTAGGCGGCTTGGCTCGCGGTCGTGTCATTGAGATTTACGGCCCTGAATCATCTGGTAAAACCACGCTTACTTTGCACGCTATTGCGGAAATGCAGAAATTGGGAGGCACTTGTGCCTTTATCGATGCGGAGCACGCATTGGATGTTCAGTACGCCTCACGCCTGGGTGTAGATGTGAATAATCTTCTCATTTCACAGCCCGATACGGGTGAGCAGGCCTTAGAAATTGCTGATGCCTTGGTTCGTTCCGGCTCAATTGACCTGATCGTAATTGACTCGGTAGCCGCATTAGTGCCAAGAGCAGAGATCGAGGGCGATATGGGAGATTCATTACCAGGCCTTCAGGCTCGTTTAATGAGTCAGGCACTGCGTAAATTAACAGGGGCAATCAAGCGTACAAACACTACCGTGATCTTTATCAACCAGATCCGGATGAAGATTGGTGTCATGTTTGGTTCTCCAGAAACCACTACTGGTGGTAATGCATTGAAGTTCTACGCCTCGATGCGCTTAGATATCCGCCGTATTGGTAGCATCAAAAAAGGCGATGAAGTAGTGGGTAATGAAACCCGCGTTAAAGTTGTAAAAAATAAGGTATCCCCTCCATTTAGAGAGGCTATTTTCGACATCATGTACGGGGCTGGCATTTCAAGAGAAGGAGAAATCATTGATATGGGTGTTGAAGCCGATTTGGTCGATAAATCAGGCTCTTGGTACAGCTATAACGGTGATCGCATTGGGCAGGGCAAGGACAATGTCCGTGAGTTCTTAAAAGAAAATCCAGCGATTGCGAAAGACATTGAAGCAAAGATTCGCGCCAAGTTGGGCGTGAAGGCTGGCTCAGCAGTCGTCAGTGATGTATTGAGTGAAGCAGAAGAAATCGAATAGTACGATGTCTGAAGCTGGCAGCAATAGCAAACAAGGCCCGAGTCTAAAAGCTCGGGCTTTGCGGCTTTTATCCCTGCGAGAATATAGCCGCAAGGGATTGGGTGCAAAACTAGAGGAAGCGGTCGCTCGATCAGCCCAGTTGAACAAAAAAAGAAATGTAGGCGCGCTAGACCAAACCCCTATATCTAGCGAACAAATAGCCGCAGTGTTGGATGACTTTGAGGCGCGCGGTTGGTTGTCTGATGAGCGCTTCGCTGAATCCTTAGTGCGCCGTAGAAGCGAGCGTTTTGGCGCGCGAAAAATACAGGATGAGCTGCAGCGAGCAGGGATAGATTCTTCAAAAACTCAAGAGCTTGTTCAAACCCTCCGTGACACTGAATTACAAAGGGCATATGAACTGTGGCTGAGAAAGTTCGGGCAGCTTGCGCAAGAGCAAAAAGAGCGTGCTCGTCAATATCGTTTTTTAGTCTCCAAGGGCTTCAGCTCAGAGATTGTTTCTAAAGTCGTAGCTGGACGCTTAGGGCAATTGCGGAGTGAGGAGTAACAAATGTCGCGATGCACCATGCTAGACTTCGAGAGTCGATTAAACCTTTGACGTTAATTCTCCTAATGACAGCGTTTTTAGCTAGTTTTTAGGTGGATATACGGCTGAGGCAAGATCAGTCACTCAGCCTCATTGCCTGCTAAAAAACATTGTTTCTGGAGTAATTATGAAAATTCACGAGTACCAAGCCAAAGAACTTCTTCGCCAATTTAATGTGCCTGTCCCCAACGGCATCCCGGCATTTAGCATCGATGAGGCCATGCAGGCCGCTGAAAAATTAGGTGGCCCAGTCTGGGTTGTAAAAGCACAAATTCATGCAGGTGGGCGCGGCAAGGGTGGCGGCGTCAAATTGGCCAGAAGTATGGATGAAGTGAAAAAATACGCTTCAGAGATATTGGGAATGCAGCTCAAAACCCATCAAACTGGGCCAGAGGGTCAAAAAGTGAATCGCCTCTTAATTGAAGATGGCGCAGACATTAAAAAAGAGTACTACTTTAGTATCGTTACCGATCGTGGGACACAAAAAAACGTCATCATGGCTTCCAGCGAAGGTGGCATGGACATCGAGGAAGTGGCTCATGCCACTCCCGAAAAAATTATTAAAGTCTTTATAGATTCTGTAGTGGGTTTAACCGACGCGGATTGCGATATTGTTGCTAAGGGTATCGGTGTTCCAGAGGCTTCCATACCGATGGCGCGAGAGGTATTTAAAAGTCTTTACAAAACCTATTGGGATACAGATGCTTCATTGGTAGAAATTAATCCCTTGATTTTGGAAGGTAACGGCAAGATTAAGGCGCTCGATGCCAAGTTCAATTTTGATCCAAATGCACTCTTTAGGCATCCTGAAATTGTGGCTTATCGTGATATCGACGAAGAAGACGCTGCGGAAATTGAAGCATCAAAATTTGATCTTGCTTACATTTCATTGGATGGCAATATTGGTTGCTTGGTCAATGGTGCTGGTTTGGCAATGGCAACAATGGACACGATTAAATTATTCGGCGGTGAACCAGCAAACTTCTTAGATGTTGGTGGTGGCGCGACCGCGGAAAAAGTAACAGAAGCTTTCAAGATCATGCTTAAGAACAAGAGCGTTAAAGCGATCTTGGTAAACATCTTTGGCGGCATTATGCGTTGTGATGTGATTGCTGATGGGGTAGTGACAGCCTGTAAGGCGGTTAATTTGACAGTGCCTTTGGTTGTGCGTATGAAGGGGACCAACGAGGATCTGGGTAAGAAGATCCTTGCAGATTCTGGTTTACCAATTATCAGCGCTGACTCCATGGCCGAAGCAGCTACCAAGGTAGTAGCAGCCGTAGCCAAAAATCAATAATCAAGGAACCCAAACATGTCTATTTTGATTGATAAAAACACCAAAGTTATTACACAAGGTATTACCGGCAAGACGGGTCAGTTCCACACTGAAAAGTGCCAGGAATATGCAAATGGAAAAAATTGTTTCGTCGCAGGCGTAAATCCTAAAAAAGCGGGCGAATCTATATTCAATATCCCGATTTTTGGTACGGTGAAAGAGGCTGCACAGCAAACCGGCGCAACCACCTCAGTGATTTACGTACCACCTCCTGGAGCGGCAGCAGCAATTTGGGAGGCAGTCGAAGCGGATCTCGATTTTGTAATTTGTATTACAGAGGGCATTCCCGTGCGTGATATGTTGGAATTGCGTAATAAGATGAATGCAAAAGAAGCGGCAGGTGGAAAAAAGACCTTGTTGTTAGGGCCAAATTGCCCAGGCATCATCACGCCTGATGAAATTAAGATCGGCATTATGCCGGGCCACATTCACCATAAAGGGCGTATCGGTGTAGTGAGTCGTTCCGGTACGTTAACTTATGAGGCAGTTGGGCAATTAACTTCAATTGGTTTAGGTCAATCTACCGCAGTTGGGATTGGCGGAGATCCGATCAATGGCCTGAAGCACATCGACATCATGAAATTATTTAATGATGATCCAGAAACTGATGCTGTCATCATGATCGGTGAAATTGGTGGTCCTGATGAGGCGGAAGCAGCGCTGTGGTGTAAAGAGAATATGAAAAAGCCAGTGGTCGGTTTTATTGCCGGAGTTACAGCTCCTCCAGGAAAACGCATGGGTCACGCTGGTGCGTTGATCTCTGGAGGCGCAGATACGGCAGATGCCAAACTTGCAGTGATGGAAGAGTGCGGCTTTAAGGTCACCAGAAACCCATCTGAAATGGCTAGCTTATTAAAGGCCATGCTGTAATTTAAGGTTGTTGATCGCTAGCATGTTTCTCTGATGTGAGAGGCATAAAAAAGGGTTGGGAGACGGTATGGATTTTTCTGTGTATTCAGGGGCGCCTTTTTGGGCTGCCCTCTTGTCTATTATTGTGGCGAACATTTTATTGTCAGGTGACAACGCAGTAGTGATCGCTTTAGCCTCCCGCAACCTGCCGCCTCATCAGCAAAAGAAAGCTATTTTTTGGGGTAGTGCTGCTGCGATTATTTTGCGTGTGGCGCTTACCGTGACTGCCGTTCAGTTACTGACCCTGCCTTATTTAAAGATTGTTGGCGCTATTTTGTTGCTTTACATTGGGGTGCAGTTGCTGGCTGATAGCGGTGGAGAAGAGGAGATGCACGGCCACTCCAATATTTGGGGCGCTATACGGACAATCTTAGTAGCGGATTTAGTGATGAGCTTGGACAATGTAATCGCTGTAGCCGCAGCTGCTCAAAAAGGCCCAGAAGAAGCGCGCTTAGCTTTGCTCATCATTGGCCTGGGGCTTTCCATTCCTCTGATCATTTTTGGTAGCACCATGCTCTTAAAGGTAATGGATCGTTTCCCAGCCATCATTACTTTGGGTGCGGGCCTATTGGGCTTATTAGCTGGGGGGATGTTGGTAGAAGATCCTGCAATCAAGGAGTCTATTCATGCTGTTATGGAAGATGCCCATATGCTTTTTGAGGGGACTGGCGTTGCGATTGTGATTTTGTTGGGAACGTATTTAAAGAAAAAGAACGCTAGCAAAGCGGCATAAGTTCTTACAGAAAAATCAGTCAAAGCCAGCCTTAAAAGCTGGCTTTTTTTACATGCAGATTTCTTGAAAAGACGAGGTATAGACTGGATGATGGGGAATTTCACCTCAGGAGCTAGAAGACATGCAAAGACAAGTTCAAGATACAGAACAGGATGCCGGTTTTACTTTAATTGAAGTCATGGTGGTGGTAGCCATCATTGGTATTTTGGTGGCAGTAGCCGTTCCTCAATACCAAGACTATATAGCGCGAAGTCGCATTGTTGAGGGTATGAATTTAGCTTCCAGTGCAAAGCTAGCTGTGACAGAGGCCTTTGCCAGTCGAGGGACTGTCGCTATGGATGACGCAACACAAGGCTCATTTACTTTTGTACCAACACGTAGCGTGAAGTTGATTGAGGTCACACCCTCGGGAATGATTGCAATCGACTTTCAAAATAATGTGGCACCGTCAGGCAAAAATTCACTGCATTTAGTGCCTACGAATGAGCCGGATGCCAATATTCCTAAGCTGATTGATTTATCAAAGCCGGAGGGTGCAACATGGGCTGGCGGATGGTCATGCCGTTCGCCTGAGACCAACCTCTTACCTCAATTACTGCCATCTGAATGTAGGATGGTCAAGTAAGAAAAAAGCAATTGTAAATAGGTAACATTAGTACGCAGTAGAACCTGAGTTTTGAGCCACCGTAGCGTGGCTCATTTACTTACTGCGATACCCAATCACCAGATTTACCCCCACTCTTCTCCAAGAGTTTGATCTCTCCCATTACCATCCCCCGGTCGACCGCTTTGCACATGTCATAGATTGTGAGGAGAGCGACTTGGACTGCGGTCAGGGCCTCCATTTCAACGCCAGTGGGACCAGTAGTTTCTGCCTTTACTTGGCAGCGGATTTTGCTTTGAGATTGATTGGATTCAAACTCTAGGCTGACGTGAGTCAAGGCAAGGGGATGACACAGAGGGATCAGTTCGGCTGTTTTCTTGGAAGCCTGAATACCGGCAATTCTGGCAATTCCAAGGACATCGCCCTTTTTGAGGCCACCTGCGGCAATCATGTCGAACGTTGCGGGAAGCATCGATATGCTGCCCGAGGCAATGGCAATTCGAAGGGAATGGGGCTTGTCGCCGACATTAACCATGTGAGCCTGACCGTTGTCATCAAAATGAGTTAGTTTGTTCATGGGATAAGTTTTACCATAGAGGGATGCAAGTGCAAAAGATAACTACTAATCCCACTTTATTTCAGCGAATTTTGGCTATTCAAGTCGCCTTGGCATTGGGTCTTTCTGGCGCGGGCTCCGCATACGCTGCAGGCAATACGAACTTAGCGCTACCTGGGGATGTTTCGGTTCAAGGGGATTCCGCGGCTTTACAAAATTTGGGTAGAGCGGTGCAGTCTCCCGATGCTAGATCCTCAAATCTGCCAGCGCGTCCTCAAAATTTAAGTCAGCCTAATTATGTACTGCCTGATATGGGTGATCCAGGCGGAGGAAGTCTAAGCCGTTTAGATGAGCGTAAGTATGGCGAGCAAATCATGCGAGAGATTCGCCCAGATCCCGACTATTCCAATGATTTACCCCTCTACGACTTCCTCAATCAAATGGAGCGGCGTTTATTACAAGCTGCCAAAAAGCAGCAACTAGGGGGCGCTAACGAGCAAGGTAGCGGTGCTTACAACTTTGAAATATTTGCCGTAAAAGACACCAGTATTAATGCCTTTGCCTTACCGGGAGGGTTTATTGGCTTTCATACAGGGCTGATTACGAGTGCTGAATCTGATTCAGAAGTAGCTTCAGTCATGGGCCATGAAACGGGTCACGTCCTACAAAGGCACTTGGCTCGCCAAATGGATCAACAAACAACGAATACGATGATTGCATTAGCCGGTTTCGTTTTGGGGGCTTTAGCAGCCTCACGCAACCCAAGCGCCGCTGCGGGTTTAATGCAGGGCGGTCAGGCAGTAGCGGTGAATAACCAATTGTCTTATTCCAGAGATGCCGAGCGCGAAGCGGATCGAATTGGATTTCAGATATTGTCAGCAAGTGGTTACGATGTAAATGGCGCGCCTGGCTTTTTTCAACGCTTGCAAAAAGCGACGGGGATCATGGATAACGGCGTGCCAGCGTATGTGCGCACCCATCCCTTAACAACGGATCGAATTGCGGATATGCAAGATCGGGTCCGTAATATACCTCCAAGAACAGTACCTACCGCAGTCGAGTTTTATTTTATAAAAGCACGTGCACGCATGGAGCAATCGGGCACTACGAGTGGTATGTATGATCTAAAAAATGTCTTTGATGGACTTAGCAAACAAGCTGCTGCTGGTAAGCAGATGGAAGGCTTTTATGGCCTCGCACTGATAGCCCAAAAGCAGGGGCATATTGATCAAGCTGAATCCTACTTGCAACAAGCTCGGAACTTGGCTAATGCCACCAGTGCGCCAGGCTCGCCGATTGTGAGGCAAAGCCTGTCTTTAGAGGTTGCGGCATCGGAGCTTGCTTTGGCCAAGGGTAAGAATGAAGAGGCCCTTAGAATCGCTCAAAATGCTTTACAGGCCTATCCTCAATCTTATGCGGCGGGTGTTGCGATGATCAAGGCTGAACTCAAACTGGGACGTACAAACGACGCTACTACATGGCTAAAAGCACGCACCCGTTCTCAGCCCAATGAAATTTTATGGTGGGGATTACTATCGCAAGCTTACGATCAGGCGAAAAATGTTCCTATGCGCCACTATGCTTTGGGTGAAAAATATGCGCTTGAAGGATCGTGGCCTTCAGCGATTGAGCAATTGAAAATTGCTAGAGAAGCAGGCGGCGCTGATTTTTATCAGTCCTCCATGATTGATGCACGCTTGAGGGAGCTCCAAAAACAGTATCGTGACGAGCTTAAAGATCAGGGCAAAAAAGTTCCTAATTAATGGTCGGGGCTTTTTACGAAGTGAAAGCGTTCACTTAATTCTTTAGAAAGAATGGGATCTAGCGGGAGCCTTTGGCCGTTCCAGTTCCAAGAACCTTCAAAGCTACAAGCGGATTCGCGAAGTTCAGCTAATTCACTAAATTGGTCTAAATCATGATCTAGTAATAGGCACACACTCAGATGATTTCTTTCAATAAAGACACCCTCATGTAACTTTTCAGAAAACAAGCATGGTACGTGTCCGATGATGTAAATATTACCTCGCTCATCGCTAAGCGCACCCTGAGGGTTAATAGAAGTGTGGCATTGCGTCAGAAGCTCCAATCCAGTTTCGGTTGGCGAGAATCTGGCGATCCAGGGTGCCACTTCTAGGAAGATAAAAACCCGCTGTGGACCATTTTGAAAAAAATATCTGCCCTCACTATCGCATCCGTAGTTGCGGGCAATATAGTCATTCAATGCGGTATGTGCAATCACCGTGCCAGGAAGTTGATGGGCTTGGGCATATTCATCTCGCATGCGCCATTGGCCGCGTCGATCTAAAGCAAGCCAGCCAAAACAATCCGGTACATCCGGCCACTTGATGATCGAACGAAGGACCATCTCATCCATTAAGTAAGAATCCTTAAGGAGCGCTTAGTGAAGACCGTGGGGTGTAGAGGGCGCATCAAAGGTGTCGTCCGTTGAATGACTGGCATGTAAGTGAGCCAGACGCCAGCCTTGACTATCTTGCAATAAGACTAAGGTGATGTTGAGAAAAAATTCAGCCTCGATTTGATCTGCTCTGAGATGGACTGCCTCAGTGCTGTCATAAATTGCTGCACCCAACACAGAATGATTGATACACGCAATCGGCTCAAGGAAAAGTGCTTGTTTGGCAAGCAAGCGCTCAAGGCCGGCGCGGATTTCTTCATGGCCACTGAGGCGTTGTCCCTCGGGCAGTACACAGGTAATCGAATCATCATCTAGCCAAATCGCTAGGGCACCCTTAACATCCTGATTCTTTAAGCACTCTCGCAGGGCATCCACGACTTCATCGGCATTATGAAAGAGTCTGGCAAGTTTTAGCATGGCTTATTTTCTGATGGTAATTGGATCGAGTCAATTAGTGCAGGGATTCGACAGACAAGAGAACATTCTCAGGGAGGATGTGATTCAAGCAGTTTAAATGCCCAAGAGGGCATTCTCTCTGATGGCAGGGGCTACAAGGTAATTGAAGCCAGATCACTTTCGCCTTTGCTGATAAAGGTGGGGTGTGATGTGGATCACTAGAGCCAAAGATGGCTACTTGTGGCACTTGAAGGGCGGCCCCAATATGCATGAGTCCGGAGTCATTGCTGACTAAGGCCTTACTGAGGCTAATTAAGGCGATGGCCTCATCAAGCGTGGTTTCTCCACACCAGTTATGGATATGGGGGTTGTACTGCGCTTGAGTTTCAATGCTTTTAGCCAAGCTATGATCCGCCTTACTACCCAGCAGAATTACGTGAGTAGCTGGATTTTTAGAAATAAGATCTTGAGCAAGCTTTGCAAAATGCCCCGTGGGCCAACGCTTGCTGGGGCCATATTCAGCCCCCGGGCAAAGAATATAAATCGCCTCAGGTGCAATTCCTTCATCCTGTAACTTTTTAAGGACCTTGGTATTGGCGTTTACTGGAACTTGTAATTCGGGAGTGACTGTTTCAAAGTGAGGCGCTTGATCTGCAGTTTCTAGAGCTGATGCAAGCGCAAGATAGTGCTCCACCATGGGCGGTCGATTTATTTTGCTCGGATTATTCAGGGCAAGGTTGATCAAGCCAAAGCGCATTTCACCGCGGTAAGCAATCCGAAAGGGAATGTTTGCTAGCCAAGGAATGAGGGCAGATTTGAGGCTATTGGGAAGCACGAAGCATGCTTCGTATTGGCTTACTTCAATCTGTTTCGCTAATTTCTTTCTCAGATTCCATTGAAGTTGCCGATGTTGCAAGTCAGCCTCAAGCACCTCATGGACTTCATGGCAGGCACGATAGATGGGAGCCACCCATTTGCTTGCCAGCACATCGATCTGGGCAGCAGGGTAATTCTTATGGAGCTGCGCCAATAGCGGTTGGGACATGACGGCGTCTCCAATCCAGTTCGGGGCAATAATCAGAATACGGCGCATGTCATGTATCCCGACACAGCAGCCCTTGCGGGCTAGCTGCTTGGTCTAGTGCCCGTGGGGCTTTGTACCAGGAATGAGTTTGTATTCGGTGCCGCAATAAGGGCATTTTGCTTCACCGGTATCAGCAATATCCAAAAAAACCCGAGGATGGGAATTCCAGCTAGGGGTTTTGTTCGTTGGGCAGTGCAAGGGGAGATCCTTGCCATCAATCATTATTACTTGAGCGTCACTCATCTTCTTAATCCTTATTACTTAACGTAAGTAAGCCACGATTGGTATTTATCACTTCTACCGTAAACCGCATCGAAATAGATCGCTTGAATTTTCTCGGTAATCGGTCCGCGTTTGCCATCGCCAATGGTGCGATCGTCTAACTCGCGAATCGGGGTGACTTCAGCCGCCGTTCCCGTAAAGAAGGCTTCATCAGCTGAATAAACCTCATCACGTGTAATACGTTTTTCGCGTAACTCTAGGCCGAGATCTTTTACGATTTGGATAATCGAGTTTCGAGTGATGCCATCTAAGCAGGAGGCTAAATCAGGGGTGTAGACAATGCCATCATTCACGATGAAAATATTTTCACCAGAACCTTCTGATACATAACCTTCAGTATCTAATAACAGGGCTTCATCGTAGCCATTAGCGGTCACTTCTTGGTTAGCCAAAATAGAATTAATGTAGTAACCAGAGGCTTTGGCACGCACTAAAGAAGAGTTTACGAAATGGCGCGTGAATGAGGACGTCTTTACGCGGATGCCCTTATTAAGACCATCTTCACCCAAATACGCACCCCATTCCCAGGCAGCGATGGCAGTGTGAATGCTATTACCCTTGGGTGAAATACCTAATTTCTGGGAGCCGATGAAGATAATAGGCCGGATATAACAGGATTCAAGCTGATTGCTCGTCACCACGTCAATAATCCCCTTGATAATCTCTTCCTTGCTATAAGGCATATTCATCTGGAAAATCTTAGTTCCATTGAAGAGGCGCTTGACATGCTCTGGCAGTCGGAAAATGGCGGTTCCTTGTGGGGTTTTATAGGCACGAATGCCTTCAAAAACGCCCATTCCATAGTGCAGGCTATGCGTAAGCACATGAAAGGTGGCCTCGCGCCAGGGAATCAATTTCCCATCGGACCAAATAAAGCCATCACGGTCGGACATCGACATTTTTTTACCTTTTAAAGTCTTAATAATCGGATTAATCGGATTGCAGAGCCAACGGGACTTCAATCTAGAGCTCTAAATGCGTTCAATCCCTCATTGTAGAGCAGGCTGAGGGAGTAGTTTGGGGCTCATTCATCTAGACGATTTAGAATCAAGCCTTCACCTTAAAACATCTTATTTATCTGCCAACATGCTGGAATCCCCAATTAAAGTCAAACGCTTAAGTGAATTAGCCGAATCGGGCTTTTTAAAGGGAAAGCGTGTCTTGATTCGCTCCGATCTCAACGTTCCTCAGGACGATGTAGGGAATATTACTGAAGAAACACGGATTCGCGCCTCCATTCCTGCAATCCAGATGTGTTTGGACGCTGGTGCTGCAGTGATGGTGACCTCCCACTTGGGTCGTCCAATCGAGGGTGAATTTAAGCCCGAAGACAGTTTGGCACCCGTTGCTGATCGCATTGCTACCCTGCTCCATCGCAAGGTTCCGCTCCTGAGCGACTGGGTTGAGGGCGGATTTGAGCTTCATCCAGGCGATTTAGTCTTATTGGAAAACTGCCGCCTAAATGTCGGTGAGAAAAAGAATAGTGAGGCCTTATCTCGCAAGATTGCAGCCTTATGTGATGTCTATGTGAATGATGCATTTGGTACTGCGCACCGCGCCGAAGCCACTACCTACGGCGTTGCGAAGTTTGCTCCAGTTGCCTGTGCCGGTCCATTAATGGCAGCAGAATTGGATGCCTTGAGTCGTGCCCTGGAAAATCCAAAGCGACCTTTAATCGCCATTGTTGCAGGCTCAAAAGTATCCTCAAAGTTGACCATCTTAAAAGCCTTGGCGGATAAAGTGGACGAGCTTATCGTTGGCGGCGGTATTGCCAATACGTTTATGCTGGCCAAGGGATTGCCGATTGGTAAATCATTGGCCGAGCCAGATTTAGTGGCTGAAGCTCGGGAAATTATGGAGATCATGGAAAAGCGGGGCGCGCATGTTCCCATTCCTGAGGATGTGGTCGTGGCCAATGAGCTCTCACCTTTAGCCAGAGCTAATCGAGTGCCTGCAGATCAAGTGGCGGTAGATGACATGATTTTGGATATTGGCCCTAAGACTGCCGCTCGACTCTCCCTGATGCTTGCCCATGCCGGCACTATTGTGTGGAATGGACCGCTTGGCGTATTCGAAATTGACCAATTTGGCGGCGGGACAAAAATGTTGGCTGCGGCGATTGCACACTCTCCGGCTTTTTCTATTGCTGGTGGAGGCGATACATTAGCGGCGATCGCAAAGTACGGCATACAAGATCAAGTGGATTACATTTCTACAGGTGGCGGCGCATTTTTAGAGTTCTTGGAAGGCAAAACTTTGCCTGCTCTTGCCGTGCTTGAAGAGAGAGCGAAAGACTGAAATTCGATTGAGAATGTTTGCAATTGATTACCCTTAACTATTTATAAACTTAGAAATAAGAGAACATCATGGCTTTAGTATCTTTAAGACAACTCCTGGATCATGCCGCCGAAAATGGCTATGGCTTGCCTGCTTTCAACGTGAATAATTTGGAGCAGGTCACCGCCATCATGGAGGCTGCCCAAGAAGTGGGCTCCCCCGTCATCATGCAAGCATCGGCTGGAGCACGCAAATATGCTGGTGAGGCATTTTTACGCCACTTAATTTCCGCCGCGGTAGAGGCTTACCCCGAGATTCCTGTAGTCATGCACCAAGATCACGGTCAGAGCCCCGCTGTTTGTATGGCCGCTATTAAAAGTGGCTTTACCAGTGTGATGATGGACGGCTCACTTGAAGCAGATGGAAAATCGGTTGCCAGCTACGAATACAACGTGGCTGTTTCTAAAGAGGTTGTTAAGTTCTCTCATTCGATTGGGGTCACTGTTGAGGCGGAGCTGGGCGTGCTCGGTTCCTTAGAGACAATGCAGGGCGATAAAGAGGACGGTCATGGTGCAGATGGTCAGATGACCCGCGAACAGTTATTGACGGATGTTGAGCAGGCCGCTGACTTTGTTAAAGAAACCCAATGTGACGCCTTAGCAATTGCTATTGGAACGAGCCATGGCGCGTACAAGTTCACCAAGAAGCCTACCGGTGACATCTTAGCAATCGAGCGTATTAAAGAAATTCATACTCGGATACCCAATACCCATTTAGTGATGCATGGCTCATCTAGCGTTCCCCAAGACTTGCTTGCGGAGATTCGGGAATTTGGCGGGGATATGAAAGAAACCTACGGGGTTCCAGTTGAAGAGATTCAGGAGGGCATTAAACACGGTGTCCGTAAGATCAATATTGATACTGATATTCGCTTGGCAATGACGGGCGCTATTCGCCGCTATTTATTTGAGAATCCCGGCAAGTTTGATCCCCGTGATTATTTAAAACCAGCGCGTGAAGCGGCTAAGAAGGTATGTATTGCGCGCTTCATTGCTTTTGGTTCCGCTGGTCAGGCTGCAAAGATTAAGCCAATACCATTAGAAAAAATGGCCGCCCTGTATCAAAGCGGTGCGCTTGCCCAGATTGTGAAGTGATTTAACTATGCCCGCTTTATTTAATACCTCGATCCATTCACTGCCGTTGCTTTCAAAAGGAAAGGTGCGGGATGTCTATGCCCTAGGGGATGATAAGTTGCTCATGATTACGACGGATCGCCTCTCAGCATTCGATGTGGTGATGGGTCAGCCGATTCCTGAAAAAGGCATCGTACTGAACCAAATGGCCAATTTTTGGTTTAATAAATTAGCCGGCGTTGTTCCTAATCACTTGACTGGTATTGATCCTAGTACAGTAGTTGCAGCGGATGAAATTAGTCAGGTGCAAGGTCGCGCGGTAGTTGCAAAACGTCTGAAACCGATCATGGTTGAAGCGGTCGTGCGTGGTTACTTGGCTGGTAGTGGCTGGAAAGATTACAAAGACACTGGCAAGGTCTGTGGCATTAGTTTGCCCGAGGGCCTAGAAAATGCTCAAAAGCTACCCGAACCAATCTTTACGCCTGCTGCCAAAGCAGCGGTTGGTGAGCACGATGAGAATATTAGTTTTGAGAAAGTAATTGAACTTATCGGCGAGACACTCGCAAAGCAAATTCGTGAAGTGAGCATCCAGCTCTATTTACAGGCATCCGAATATGCGGCAACCCGTGGAATTATCATTGCTGATACCAAGTTTGAATTTGGTTTAGATGAGTCTGGCCAATTAGTCTTAATGGATGAAATTCTGACTGCAGACTCCTCCCGTTTTTGGCCAGCTGAAACCTATTATGTAGGAGCCAATCCTCCATCCTATGACAAGCAATTTGTTCGAGACTGGCTAGAGAGCGCGGTAGTGGATGGGAAACTTTGGCCTAAAACTGCACCAGCGCCTGCCTTGCCTGCTGAAGTGATTAACCAAACCGCGGAAAAATACCGCGAGGCATTAGAGCGTCTCACGCGGGATTAGCTTCGGTTTTATTGAGGCATTTTTATCTGGCACCACAAAGGCTGGGATAATATGTTCTTATTCAGTAAATCTAGGTTTTGGAGAGGCGGATGGCCAAAAAGGCAATAGTCGGAATAGTGATGGGTTCTAGTTCAGACTGGGACACCATGCAGCATGCGGCTCAAATGCTTGAGCAATTTGGCGTTGCTCACGAAGCCAAGGTGCTCTCAGCTCATCGTATGCCCGATGATATGTTCCGCTACGCAGAAAATGCGCAAAGCAATGGCTTGCAAGCCATTATTGCGGGTGCCGGTGGTGCAGCCCATTTGCCAGGAATGCTTGCCGCTAAAACGATTGTCCCCATCTATGGGGTTCCTGTTGCCAGCAAATATTTGCGGGGTGAGGATTCCCTTTATTCGATAGTGCAAATGCCTAAAGGCATTCCGGTAGCCACTTTTGCCATTGGTGAAGCGGGTGCCGCCAACGCTGCCTTGCATGTGATCGCTGGATTGGCCTTACACGATGCTGACTTGGCAAAGAAGTTGGAAGTATTTCGCGCCACTCAGTCTGAGAGCGCCCGCTCTATGAACTTGCCAGGATATTGATTCAGATGATAAAAGCTGTTGAACCCATATTTCCGGGTTCGTATTTAGGTATTTTAGGCGGTGGTCAGCTGGGCCGAATGTTCACGCAAGCCGCCCAAGCCATGGGTTACAAAGTATGTGTTTTAGATCCTGACTCAGAAAGCCCGGCTGGATCGATTGCGGAAAAATTTATTCACGCGCAATACACTAATGTCGATGCTTTAAAAGAAATGGCAGTGCTTTGCGCCGCAGTAAGTACGGAGTTCGAGAATGTTCCTGCAGGGGCTCTCGATGAGCTCGAGTCCCTTGGGGTATTTGTTGCGCCGAGAAGCGCTTGCGTTTCTTTGGCTCAAAACCGTATCGCCGAAAAGAACTTTTTGGCAAGCTGGAAAGCTGAAACCAATATCGGCCCTGTCCCATATTGCGTTGTTGAGCGTGTTGCCGATCTAGAGCACATTCCAGCCGACTTATTTCCCGGAATCTTAAAAACAGCTCGCCTTGGCTATGATGGCAAAGGGCAAGTAACGGTGGATGATTTATCTGAGTTATCTACGGCATGGCATGAGTTTGGTCAGGTCCCTTGCGTGCTCGAAAAGAAAATGGATTTAGATTTTGAGGTATCCGCATTAGTGGTTCGCGGTTACGATGATGCTGTGGTGGCTTACCCTGTAGCCCAAAATATTCACCGCAATGGAATTTTGCACACCTCCACCGTACCAGCCCCCTCACTTAAATCACAGCAAGAGAAAAAAATCATCGATGCGGCTAAAGCGCTGATACGTAAAATTGATTACGTCGGAGTGCTGTGCGTCGAGTTTTTTGTGTTGAAAAATGGTGACATCGTCGCCAACGAAATTGCGCCTCGCCCCCATAACTCTGGTCACTACACAATGGACGCTTGTGTGAGCAGTCAGTTTGAGCAGCAAGTTCGGGCTATGGCCCGTTTGCCTTTAGGTGATACACGCTTATTGGCCCCTGTATCCATGCTCAATCTCTTGGGTGATATTTGGTTTGAGGGAAGTGAAGATAAAGCGCGAGTGCCAGCATGGAATCAGGTACTTGCTCATCCAGATGCAAAATTGCACTTATACGGTAAGTCTGCGCCTCGAATGGGTCGCAAGATGGGGCATATAAATTGCCTGGGAGAATCTCTTCATGGCGCGCGTCACACTTGCGCTGCCGTGGCAGCTGAGCTCGGGATCGAGCCATAAATAGATGTCCACCATTAGTTCAGTTGTCATTGACGAAGCAGTACAAACCTTACGCAATGGGGGTTTGGTAGCATTTCCTACGGAAACTGTCTACGGTTTAGGTGCCGATGCCAAGAATCCAGCGGCGATTAAAAAGATTTTCACGACTAAAGGTCGCCCCTCTTCCCATCCAGTAATAGTGCATCTTGCGGCCCCAGAAAAATTTGATATTGCTACGGTAGATTGGGCTGCATTAGTCAGTCCATGGGTACAGAATTTATCTGCTGAAGCTTTACGTTTGATTGAGGCCTTTTGGCCTGGACCATTGACCCTGGTCTTTAAAAAACATGAGAGTGTTTTGAAAGAAATTACTGGAGGACAAGATACCGTTGCGATTCGTGCCCCGGCACATCCAGTCGCACAGGCTTTATTGCGTAAATTTAAAGGCGGCGTGGTGGCTCCTTCCGCCAATCGTTTCGGTAAAGTTTCTCCAACCAGCGCGGCAGATGTTCGCGGTGAGTTTGAAGGGGTACTTGATTTAATGGTTTTAGATGGCGGTGACTGTCAAGTTGGTATTGAATCTACTATTGTTGATGTCTCTTCAGGTGACCGTACAGTTCTGCTGCGCCCCGGAATAATTACCCCGCATGAGATCTTTGCAAAAACAGGCGTTCAAGTTTGTCTGCCAAGCGAGATTAATCAAAGCGCTGAGCCTGCGGCTCTGCCTAGGGTATCTGGAAGTTTACGAGCTCACTATGCTCCAGCCACTCCATTGCGCCTTTATGCTCCAGGACGAGTGCTAGACGCCTTAAGTGAGTTTCCCGATATTAAATCCCGGGTTGCGGTGGCCGTTTGGGATTCCGAATCTTCTCTGGTGCTAGATGATCACCCCTCAATTGACGTTGAAGAAGTGGTTGTTTCAAGCGATAGTGCGGACTTCGCGAGCAAGCTGTATCGCACGCTAAGGGACTTAGATCAACAGACCTGGGATCTCATTTTATTTCCTGAGCCGCCCTCCGGCGAAGAGTGGGACGGCGTGCGTGATCGACTTCAGCGTGCCTGTTTTGGTTCCGGGCCATCTTCTAGAAGCCAAGCAAGCAGCTGATCATGCGCTTCTAAACCACGCCAAGCGTTGGGGTGGTTTATAAACGAAGTAACGGCATACATCCTGCCCGATTTGCTGATGACGTAACCAGAGATTGCTCTCACATCGGCTAAAGAGCCGGTTTTAATTCGGACTTCAGGTTTCTTTTTTAGATGAAAAAACTTTCTGAGCTGAGTTAATAGTCTATTTTTCATTGTGCCGTCAGTACCTGCAATAGGCAGGCTGTTGTAGAAAGTATCTCCAATTGGGAGGTTTCTGGCAGTAAGTAAAAGAGCATTCATTTGCTGAGCGGTAATAGTTTCATTACGTGAAAGGCCTGATCCGTTTTCGATCACTAGCCCCGGAAAATCTAAACCCATTTTTTTAAGCCAATCCTGTATTACGAGCCCGCTTTTTTCTATGCTCGCGGGCTTACCCATTTTTTCTAATGCCAAGGTTAAGAAAAGTTGCCGAGCCATGACGTTATTTGAGTATTTATTAATATCAACAACATCATCTGCCAATCTGCTTCCCTCAAACTGCAGTAAAGGCCTAGCTGAAATAGGGACTATCTCATCCTTACCTGCGGGGGGATGAACCCATACACCACCGGCCAATTCCCAAGCAGCAGCAAATCCTTGAGTCAGAAAAGTATTCGCATTCAGGGCAACAACATTAAAGTATGCATCTTTGCAGCCGCTTGGAAAGACTCCAGAAAAGGAGGCATTCAACTGTTGGGTAGAGGCAATATTCAAATCTTCTGGATCTAAAGCAAAGCCGATGCCACTTTTCCAGTTGTCGCAGGTTTTATTAACGAGTCTGAGCTGATTGGTTACCTTGAGTTGTGACAGCGCCGGTGTGTAGCTAAGATCAATGAAATCAGCCGTACGCGATTTTTCTATATGAAAAGAAAGTGTCCTAAAGGCATAGAGCAGTGGATCGGGGGAGACGTTATACGATCGAGTGGATTCTCCGTCAATCGTAGTTTGAAGCATGACCTCGGGAGAGTAAGCGCTGCGATCAAAAAATAAGTCCCCATCGATTTTCTGAATTCCTAAGTTTTGCAAGGCATTCATCATCTTTGCCAATTCTTCAGGCACTAACTTAGGATCCCCTGTGCCTTGAAGATAAATGTTGCCTTTGAGAATTCCCTGTCGAATGGTGCCATCGGTAAAAAGATTGGTGCGCCAACGATATTGCGGACCCAAAACATCTAAGCTTGTCAGGGTAGTCAATATTTTCATGGTGGAAGCAGGGTTCATGGGGGCATTAGCCCGCCAATTTACGAGCGACTTACCGCTACTTTTATCTTTGGCCTCTGACTTAATTTCAACCACAGAGATACTGACTGAATCTTGTGGAATTTGATTTTTATCCAAGCTGATTGCAATCGCTGTTGGAATTTTTTGGATGGGACTTTCTTGAGCTCCAAGGTTCGCTGCTTGGGCGGCGCTCACAATAGTTAGGCTCAATAAAAGAAGTAATTGGCAGATTTTGGAGAGCATTGCCGTAGGATAAACTGACTTCGACTAGGCGGCCTATTTTTTCATTCTAAAGATTTTGATAGTTGCGCTGATAGCTTAATAGTTTAAGATTTTCAGACTTGAGTAGCGCAATCAATTTCTGAACGCGAGGCTTCAAATCCCCCTCTTGCTCTAGTTCTTGGCATGCTAAGACAAAGCCTTTCGCATTGAGAAGTTGAGCGCCACCCTTGACCCGATGTACGAGGCTTTTAAATAGAGGTTCATCTACTATTACTTGATCGTTGGGGGGATCAATTTCAAGTAAAACCTCGTTATGGACGTGCAGTATTTCATCAAGGATAAGCACTATTTGCTTTGGATTATTTTGAACTAAATTAGAAAATGCATCAAATGAATATTGATCAGTCACCTCCTCTAGTATTTGCTCTTCGATTGAAAAGTACCGTATGAGTTCGTTTTCAAGGGCATACAAACTCAGGGGCTTGATCAGTACACCATTCATACCCGCAGCTAAAAATTGATGACGTGAGTCTAGTGCGTAAATATCTGCTGTCACACCAATAATAATCATTTCTGAATAGCCGAGTGAGCGTATGGTTTTAGCTAATTCAGAGCCTTGCATGCCGGGCATCGAGTGATCAGTTAACAGTAAATCGTAGTGATTTTCTTTTATTAATTGGAGGGCATTTTGGCCATCCTCGCAAACACTAGTCTGAATCCCCAAAGCTTCGAGTTGCAAGGAGAGTATTTGACGGCTGGCGGGGTGATCCTCAACCACTAAAGCCCGAATAGCGATAACACTTGACACTCCTTTTTTACTTATGAATTTCTTGGTTTGTGGATTGACGGAGTTCTGCATGGAGGTGTAAGTTGGAGCAATACTAGTTCTTGGAAAAGCTACAGAAAAATAAACATTGCTTCCAAATCCAGATTCACTCTCAAAATAGAGGCGACTATTCATGGAATCTACTAAGTGATTGGTGATAGTCAAACCTAGCCCCGTCCCTTTTTGATCTTCATGGGATGGTAATTCTGCAGTGGATGGAACTTGTTCAAATGCTTGCAGCGCTAATTGAATTTGTTCAGTACCCATGCCAATGCCAGTATCTATGACCCTAAACTCAATTAACTGGCCGGCATGATCATCAGCTAATACAGTCACTGCAAAATAGACCTGACCCTCGTGCGTAAATTTAATGGCATTGCTAAGGAGGTTTTGCAGTACCTGACGTAGACGCAGAGAGTCCATCATTAATACTTCTGCAATTCGAGGGTCAACTGTAGTGTGTAAGGTTAACTTCCGCTTATGAGCTACGGCTGTAAATGCGGATTGAATTTCCTCAATGAGTCGACTGAGATTGCAGGGCTCGAAATTGAGAGTCAGCTTTCCAGCCTCTATCTTTGATAAATCCAAGACTTGATTGAGCATTCCGAGGAGTGACTCTGCCGAGGCATGGGCGCTCTTGAGAAGAGGTTTCTCTTCTAGAGGGAACTGCTTGCTATTGAGCAGCAACTCTTGAACACCGAGGATGGCGTTCATTGGGGTGCGGATCTCATGGCTCATAGTCGCTAAAAAAGCCGATTTAGCTGCATTGGCTTTTTCTGCTTGCTCTTTAGATGCAGCAAGTTCATTCGCAATCTGTTTTTGCTGCGAATATTTTCTTTGCAGGTAGTAGGCAATCCCACTGCCTATGATTAATAAAATAATAGAAGTTATCCAAGACGGGGTGATGAGATCTGATTTTTGGGAGACCTGATCTAATTGATCCTGATTCCAGTCAAATAATCGACGAGAGTCTATGGGGTCTAAACTATTTAAAAACTTCTCAAGCACTTGATGAAGGGCAGCATGCTCTGCAGAAATAAGCCAACGATAGGCAAATGGTTCTCGACCATATAAACCATCTAAGCGAAGGCTTGGTTCTTCTGATTTATGAATGAGGTGACGGGCTAGCCTCAGTGGCATTACTAAAGCGTCGATGTCTTCAATGACAAGCGCTTTCAGTGCCGACTCAAAGTCGCTAAAGGTATTTTCTGGACGCATAGTTGAAGGGGAGCCTTCTTGGCCGCGATCAAAGTAGGCAATTCTTAAGGTATCTATAGGACCTCGCTGACGCGAACTAAGCACTGCATCTTGACCCCAAAAAATAGGTATAGAGAGCGTTCCCATTGAGGCAAGTTGCGCCGTCATTGCAGGTGGGTCAATCATGAAATCGACTTCACCATTAGCCAGCTGACTGAAACCCTCAAGATCTGAAGCGCGCCATTTCGGAATAAAACGCAGCCCAGTCATCCCTTCTAATTCCGTCAGCAATTGATGAAATACACCACCTCCCTTAAGGTGGTTGGTGGAATCTAAATAAGGAGCATATTTTTGGTGAACACTAAAATGCAGTATAGGGTTTGCATCGATCCATTGCAATTCTGCTTGAGTAAAAGAGTGAGAGCGAGCACCTCCTCCTACTAAAAGACTGGCGATTATGAAGCTGCCCGCAATAAACCGATGCATAGCTTGAATTAGCTTTCTATGATGTTGTTCATGCGGCAGAACAAAATGAGGTCTGCAATATTGTTAATCCCTAACTTATCAAATACCCGCGTCTTGTAAGTAGCGACAGTTTTGTTGCTGATATGCAGTAATTCAGAAATCTGTTGATTGCTGTTGCCCTTGCCAAGGTATTTCATAACCTGAAGTTCTCGATCAGATATCAGGGCTAATTTGTCGTTATCACTCAACGAGGTATTGCCGTTTCTGCCGTGTGTGAAAAAGTTATATCCCTGAGAGATGGCAACGCAGGCTGCCAAAATAATATCCGCCCCTGCAGTTTTATTAACAAAGCCATGAGCACCTAAAGATCGCACTCGTCCCCCGTATACAGCCTCGTCTAAGCTTGAAAGCACTAATATCCTAATATCGGGATGCATTAGTCCTATGCGTCGAATCACATCAAAGCCATCGGTCTTGGGCATGTCTAGATCCAAAATCATCATATTTGGATTGACCTCCTTAATAGATCGAAGGCATTCCTCACCATGTTGGGCTTGACCTACTATCTCAAACAAGAGTTGATCTTGCAGCATACTTTTTAATGCCATCAGCATGGCGGGATGATCATCTACCAACATCACACGTTTTCTCATTTTTTGTCTCCATTTTGGTTTTTATGAGGGTGCAGCGAAAAAATGGCTTTAGCGATGCGACTATCGCTAATGTGTAATATTTGGTGCCGGCTCACTGGGGGCATCATTAGCCCGCCGTAACAGTGGTCGACTTTTAGGCTGGTAGCGTTTTCTAAATCTTTTACTAAAGTAATGTTGCTGGCATAAATTGCTATTTGCAGGCTCCGGACTTGAGTAATCAGTTGGATTGGCAATTCCTGATGCCTGAGCAGGCTGATATTGATATGGATTGCTTCGGGTTGAATTGCGTTGAGCCACTCAATTTCTTGCTGAGTGCCTGAAAATTGCAGCAAATGAATTAAGACGCCGAGTCGTCTTAAACGCAAAATACCTTCTTCGCAGGCATCTTCCATTTCTGGACTGGGTAATTTCTGTATCCCTAAATTAACCAGCCCGACGGGTAAGCGGCTATTCAGAATCAAATCACTTAAAGCATCAATGCAATCGCTAGATACAAGCGCATGGCTTGGCATCGGTAAGATTCCAGGAACTGAGCGCCCGCTACGATACCAATAAGAAATCATATCTAGTCCCTCCATGAATAAACGTAAAAGCTGCGAATCAGTCGGGTTCAGTAATGGCCTAAATAAAGAGCCTGTAAGCTTAGTTCCCGAGGAGTTAAAAATGGGCTCGTTGCTAGTTGCTTGCCGAGTAGACCAAGATTGATATTCGTCAATAGCTTGCTTGTTTAAGCCAAGCCAGGGTTCACCACAGGTATCACGTACCTCTTGGAAGGGTTTGTTCTTCCAAGCTTTTACAAGCGTGTACAGCCGGGATTTCGGGCTCATCAGCATTCTCCAATCAATGACTGTCCAGTCTAGGCAGGACGGATTGGAGGGGTAATGGCTGAAGCCTGATTTATCTGTAGGAATCTACCTACTCAGCTGTAATTAAGTATAAATACACGGTAAATCCATAAAAATATTATGGAGATCTTCACTTGAAATCCCGTAAATTAGCCCTATATAATTAGCACTCAATACATGCGAGTGCTAAAGAGGGATATGTGTATATAAACCTCCAAGGTAAGCGTGTTAAGATTTCTTAACATATTGATTTATATAGATATTTATTTAGTTAACATTCACTAACTCAGGAGAACGAATGAATCTGCGTCCCTTACATGATCGCGTCATTATTAAGCGTTTAGATCAAGAATCAACCACTGCCTCTGGAATCATCATCCCCGATGCTGCCGCTGAAAAACCCGATCAAGGTGAAGTTTTAGCAGTTGGTCCCGGTAAACGTGACGATAGCGGAAAACTCAATGCACCAGACGTCAAAGTTGGCGATCGCGTGTTGTTTGGCAAATATGCTGGTCAAACAGTCAAAGTAGACGGCGATGAACTTCTTGTAATGCGTGAAGAAGACATCATGGCTGTCGTTCAAAAATAATTCGGTATTAAGAGAGGAATTTAATCATGGCTGCAAAAGACGTTGTATTTGGAGATAGCGCTCGTACCAAAATGGTCGAGGGTGTCAATATTCTGGCAAACGCAGTAAAAACCACTTTGGGACCAAAAGGTCGCAATGTGGTAATGGAGCGCTCCTTCGGTGGACCAACCATTACTAAGGATGGTGTTTCTGTAGCAAAAGAAATCGAACTAAAAGATAAGCTCCAGAACATGGGCGCGCAGATGGTAAAGGAAGTTGCTTCCAAAACCGCCGATATCGCTGGTGACGGCACTACTACAGCTACTGTATTGGCTCAATCGATTGTGCGCGAAGGCATGAAGTATGTTGTTTCAGGGCATAACCCAATGGATCTGAAGCGCGGTATTGATAAAGCAGTTACCGCTGCGCTTGAAGAGTTAAAGAAAATTAGCAAGCCTTGTACAACTACTAAAGAAATCGCTCAAGTAGGTTCTATTTCTGCCAACAGCGACCATAGTATTGGTCAGCGCATTGCTGAAGCAATGGAAAAAGTAGGTAAAGAAGGTGTGATTACGGTTGAAGACGGCAAGTCCTTAGAGGACGAGCTCGAAGTGGTAGAGGGTATGCAGTTTGACCGCGGCTATCTTTCTCCTTACTTCATCAATCAACCTGAGAAACAAGTGGCCGTATTAGAGTCACCATATGTTCTCTTGTTCGATAAGAAGGTCAGCAATATTCGTGATTTGCTCCCAGTACTCGAGCAGGTAGCGAAATCAGGCCGTCCATTGTTAATCATTGCAGAAGATGTTGAAGGCGAAGCCCTAGCAACTTTGGTTGTGAACAACATTCGCGGAATTATCAAAACTTGTGCAGTAAAAGCACCTGGTTTTGGTGACCGTCGCAAGGCAATGTTAGAAGACATCGCTATTTTGACTGGTGGCACTGTCATCGCTGAAGAAATTGGCCTGACACTCGAGAAAACAACGCTTGAGCATTTAGGTCAAGCAAAGCGGATCGAAGTAGGCAAAGAGAACACCATCATTATTGATGGCGCTGGTGATGCTAAAGCGATTGAAGCACGTGTGAAAAACATTCGTGTACAAATTGAAGAAGCGACTAGTGACTACGATAAAGAAAAATTGCAAGAGCGCGTTGCCAAGTTGGCAGGTGGTGTTGCAGTGATTCGTGTTGGCGCAGCTACCGAAGTCGAAATGAAAGAGAAAAAAGCGCGTGTGGATGATGCATTGCATGCCACTCGTGCCGCAGTTGAAGAAGGTATTGTTCCTGGCGGTGGCGTAGCTTTGATTCGTGCCATGCAAGGTATCAAGGGCTTGAAAGGCGATAACGCTGATCAAGACGCAGGTATCAGCATTGTTTTGCGTGCCATGGAAGAGCCATTGCGGATCATCGTATCCAACGCCGGCGATGAGGCTAGCGTAGTCGTTAACGCTGTATTGGCTAGCACAGGCAATAACGGCTATAACGCTGCAACTGGTGAGTACGGCGATCTTGTAGCTCAGGGAGTCATTGACCCAACTAAAGTAACAAAAACTGCGTTAGTTAATGCAGCTTCTGTAGCGGCCTTATTGCTCACTACCGATTGTGCTATCTGTGAAGCACCTAAGGATGAGTCAGCTGGCGGCGGTATGCCAGATATGGGCGGCATGGGCGGAATGGGTGGTATGGGCGGCATGATGTAATTGCTGCACATTCCCAGCTAATAAGCTTTAGAAATAAGAACGCCTGGTTCAAAAGACCGGGCGTTTTTTATTTGAAATCCGATCCAAAAGAAACCAGCATAAAAATCGTTTAGCATTGCGTAATGAATCCGCAAATTAATTACTTATTAAATCAATCTATTCAGCTTATCTTAACTAATAAGCTAGACGATGCAGAAAATTCTTTAAGCAGAATATTAAAGATGCAGCCCAAGCATTCTGACGCACTCTGTTTTCGAAGCGTTGTCGAGGCTTATAGATTCAACTTTTCTGAAGCTTTAAAGTGGATAGAAAAATCGATCGAAGCAAATCCTAAGAATGCAGTTGCCTATAGTAATCGAGGTAATATTCTCAAAGACTTAGGGAGATTCAAAGAGGCTCTTGCTAGTTATGAAAGAGCGATTGCTTTAGCGCCAAGTTATGAAGAGGCTCATAACAATAAAGGGAATGCCCTTCAAGATCTTAAACGTTTTGTCGAAGCGGTAAAAAGTTATGAAAAAGCAATTACCCTTACGCCGCAATATGCTGAGGCCCATAACAACAAAGGGAATGCACTTCAAAAACTACATCGTTTTGAAGACGCGCTGGAGTCATATAGAACTGCGATTTCATTAAAGCCAAGTTATGCCCTTGCATGGACAAACATGGGCTTAGCCTTTGGCAAGTTAAAAAAAATAGAAGAGGCAATGCACTGCCATGACAAAGCCTTAGCAATTGATCCCACTTGTTCTGAAGCCTGGTCTAACAAAGGAATTCTTTTCTTTAATATTGAAAACTATGTAAGCTCCATTGAATGCTTTGATCAAGCGATTATCATTAATCATGAATTTGCAAGTGCATGGGCTGATAGGGCAAGTGCCCTCGATAAGAGTAGTCGCTACGATGAGGCTTTGGCAAATTATGAGAGGGCGTACGAATTAAGGCCAGCAACAGATTTTCTTGCTGATTTATTAATTCGAACCAAGTTAAAAATTGGGAACTGGGACGGTCTTCAGCAAGAGCAAGACAGAATAAAAAATATACTTCTTGCGAGTGAGATGATTTTTGAACCCTTCATAGCATTATCTTTTTTAGATGATCCAAATTTACATCTAAAAATTGCTAGTATGTGCAGTTCTGTAAGGCATCCAAACAGAAAAATATTCCCCGAGATTGAGAGGCGGCCCCATAAAAAGATTCGTATTGGGTATTTTTCTGCTGATTTATGGAGTCACCCTGTGGCCTTGTTAACTGCTGAACTTTTTGAGCTGCATGATCGAAGTCAATTCGAAATTTATGCATTCTCCTTGAGAAATGGCCCTGCTGGAGATCTTTTAAGACCCCGTTTGGAGAAGGCCTTCGATCAATTCTTGCGAGTTGAGAATAAAACAGACCAAGAAGTTGTTGCGCTTGCAAGAGAGCTAGAGATTGATATTGCGATTGATTTAGGGGGGCATACCGAGTTTAGTCCCATAGATATATTTTCTTATCGTGTCGCACCAATTCAAGTCAGTTGGCTTGGTTATCCAGGGACAACGGGCACGGAGTATATGGATTACATCCTCGCTGATAAAACACTCATTCCAGAATCAAGTCGGCAGTTCTTCGCAGAAAAAATTGCCTATCTCCCAGACTCCTACATGGTGGATGATTCCAAAAGAACCGCTTCACTCACGATATTTTCAAAAAGAGAATTGGGTCTTCCTGAAGATAAATTTATATATTGCTGCTTCAACAATAGCTATAAATTTAATCAAAAAATTTTAGAGAGTTGGGCGAGAATACTTCTAAAAGCAAAAGACAGTGTCCTTTGGATATCTGAAAATAATCCATTTTTCAAAGATAATATTGTCAAAGAGTTTGCTAAATTAGATATTCTTTCGACCAGAATTATATTTGCCCAAAGAGTAGATTCCATGGCGGATCACTTGGCTAGATATGCTCTTGCAGATCTATTTTTAGATACCCTCCCTTTTAACGCCCACTCCACTGCTCTTGATGCACTCAAGGCTGGTGTACCTCTTATTACTTGTATTGGAGAGGCCTTTCCTGGAAGAGTTGCAGCAAGCCTGCTGAACGCCATAGATTTGACAGAACTTATTGCTAACGATATGGGGCAATACGAGGCGATGGCGATTGACTTTGCTCTGAACTCGGAAAAATTAAGAGCCATTAAGGAAAAGCTATCGAGGAATAGATCCAGTAGCGCTTTATTCAACACACAACTATTTACTAAGAATATAGAGGCTGCATATTCTGAGATGTATCAACGTTATCTTGCTGACCTGCCTGTTGAGCATATTTCAGTCTGAGTTACCGGAGCACAAAAAAATAGGGTGGAGATCATCGATGTAAAAAGCGTCAATCACCACCCATTAATTCCTTGCATTAATCTAGCTAATCGACTTCACCATATCTTCTACAACCTTTTTGGCATCACCAAATACCATCATGGTTTTGTCCATATAGAAGAGTTCGTTATCAAGACCCGCATATCCTGCCGCCATTGATCTCTTGTTAACGATGATTGTTTTTGCTTTGAACGCCTCAAGAATAGGCATGCCAAAGATCGGGCTTCCAGGTGTACGTGCAGCAGGGTTCACGACGTCATTAGCGCCGAGTACGAGAACAACATCCGCCTGACCGAAGTCACTGTTGATGTCTTCCATCTCAAATACTTGATCATAAGGAACTTCAGCTTCAGCTAACAGTACATTCATGTGACCAGGCATACGCCCAGCTACTGGATGAATGGCGTATTTCACAGTAACACCATGGTGAGTGAGCTTTTCAGTCAGTTCTTTAAGTGAATGCTGGGCACGAGCAACTGCCAAGCCATAGCCAGGGACAATAATGACGGTATCCGCATTTTCCATCAGGAAAGCAGCATCTTCAGGCGAGCCAGTTTTATAGTTTTTAGCAACACCATCGTCAGCAGCACCGCTAGCGGCCTCGGCTCCAAATCCACCAAGCAAGACTGCAATAATGGAACGGTTCATTGCCTTACACATAATGTAAGACAGAATCGCGCCAGAAGAGCCAACGCAAGCGCCAGCAATAATTAAGACCGGGTTGTTGAGTGTGAAGCCAATACCTGCTGCTGCCCAGCCCGAATAGCTGTTCAGCATCGACACTACTACTGGCATATCTGCACCGCCAATAGGAATGATCAAAGTAATGCCGAGCACTAAAGCGATGGCGCACATGACTAAGAACGCTGCATGGCTATCCATTAGAAAGTAGGTAACCCCACTCGCGACCATAGCAATGGCTAGGAATAAATTTAATAAATGCTGTCCCGTAAAGCTGACTGGCTTGCCGCTAACCTTGCCTGATAACTTGCCAAAAGCAATGATGGAGGCCGTGAAGGTGATCGCCCCAATAAATGCGCCGATAAACAATTCAATCTTCTGCGCCTCGTTATGAAGATGTGCGGGGTTGAAAACAGCGGCAATCGCAATGAGTACCGCAGATAAGCCCACAAAAGAGTGCATGAGGGCAACCAGTTCAGGCATCTTGGTCATTTGTACGCGCTTTGCGGCAATCGTACCGATGATGGCGCCAGCAACGATAGCACCAATAATGAGCGAGAAAACTGGCTTGAAATCAGGAATTAAAAAAGTCGTGACAACGGCCAATAGCATGCCGATCATGCCAAAGGTGTTTCCCTGACGCGACGTGGTGGGTGATGACAATCCACGTAAAGCAAGGATGAATAACACTGAAGAGATGAGATAGGAAATAGCGGTAAGGTTTAACATGAGTATGGTCTCTGGATTAGTCTTGTTCTAGTTTTATTTAGCGCTCGCAGAATCAGCCTTAGGCGCTTTTTTCTTAAACATCTCTAGCATGCGACGGGTGACCATAAAGCCACCAAAGATATTGATAGAAGCTAAAAACACAGCGACCGCTCCAACGATACTGGTAAGGGTAATTTCATCTCCACCGATAACCTCAGTCTGCAGTAAAGCGCCCACAATAATAATTCCAGAAATAGCGTTGGTCACTGCCATAAGCGGGGTATGCAATGCTGGTGTGACATTCCAAACAACGTGATAGCCAACAAAGATAGCCAGCACAAAAACGGTAATGTTTTGAACGGTAGTGAGATCCATGGTATTTCCTCTGAATATTTTTCGATTAGTTTTTACGAACAGCCTGACCATCACGGCACATGAGGCAGGCAGTAACGATGTCGTCATCCGCTGGAATCAATAACTTTGCCTCTGCATTAACAATGAGCTTCATAAAATCGATTAAGTTACGCGCATAGAGAGCGGAAGCATCAGCAGCCACCATGCTCGCAAGATTGGTGTAGCCAATAATCTTGACACCATTTTTTTCTACAATCTTGTCTGCTTCAGTTAATGGGCAGTTGCCAGAGCCATTGTCACCACGACCTGCGGCTAAATCGATTACTACCGAGCCGGGTTTCATGCGAGCCACCGTATCACTTTGCAAAAGCACAGGTGGTTTACGGCCTGGGATCAACGCAGTTGTAATAACAATGTCTGCTTGTTGGGCGCGCTCTGCCACTAAAGCTGCCTGACGCTTCATCCAAGCTTCGGGCATTGGGCGAGCATAACCACCAGCGCCCTTGGCAATCTCACGCTCCTCATCAGTCTCGTAAGGAACATCAACAAACTTTGCGCCTAAAGATTCAATTTGCTCTTTGGCTGCAGGGCGAACATCGGATGCTTCAATTACCGCACCAAGACGCTTTGCTGTAGCGATGGCTTGCAAGCCAGCAACACCCGCTCCCAAAATGAGGATGCGTGCAGCCTTTACGGTACCAGCTGCTGTCATGAGCATAGGCATAAAGCGTTGATATTCATTGGCTGCGACGAGAACGGCTTTGTAGCCTGCAATGTTTGCTTGAGAGGACAGGACATCCATGCTCTGGGCGCGAGTGGTTCTTGGAGCCGCTTCAAGAGAGAATGCAGTGATGCCCTGAGCAGCCATTGCATCAATATTGTGTTGATCAAATGGGTCCAGCATGCCAATCAATACGCTGCCAGAAGGAATTTGTTTTAATTCATGCGCTTCAGGAGCGCGAACTTTGAGAACAATTTCTGCACTAAACGCTTGAGCAGCATCAACGATGCTTGCACCAACTGCTTCATAGGCTGCATCGGGTTGACTGGCTTTGACGCCCGCATCCTTTTGAATCAGAACTTGATGGCCTTGACTAATCAGTTTTTTGACGGTTTCTGGGGTAGCTGCGACGCGAGTTTCGTCAGGTCTTGTTTCCAGTGGCACTCCAATGCGCATGGCATGTCTCCAAATGCTAATAATTAAAATTCTATTTTATTAAGATAAGTGAAAAGACACTTATCTTGCCAGCTTTATGACCTTGTAAGTAATTATTGCCACGCTCTGGGTAAATTCCGAGCAAGGCTTTTACAATGGTGTTTTAAGCTTAAGTTGAATTTTCGCATTTTTTGATGATCCCGCTCAATTCTTCCGTAAACCACCCTGAAAAACCCAAAAAAGTTGTCGTTGGGATGTCTGGAGGCGTAGATTCGTCCGTTGCGGCTTGGATGCTCAAGCAGCAGGGCTATGAAGTAGTAGGCCTATTTATGAAAAATTGGGAAGATGACGATAGTGATGCGTATTGCTCTTCCCGCCAAGATTGGCTCGATGTCGTATCAGTCGCCGACTTAATTGGGATTGATGTGGAGGCAGTGAATTTTGCCGCTGAATACCGCGAGCGTGTTTTTGCAGAGTTTTTAAGAGAATATGCCGCAGGCAGAACTCCAAACCCTGATGTCCTGTGTAATGCTGAAATTAAGTTCAAGGCCTTTTTAGACTACGCCATGCATTTAGGGGCTGATGCGATTGCAACAGGCCACTATGCTCGCGTAAGGCATCAAGAGGGGCGCGTGCAATTACTAAAGGCACTGGATGCTAGTAAAGACCAGAGCTACTTTTTACATCGCCTCACTCAAAGTCAACTTGCTAAGGTGTTATTCCCCTTGGGAGAAATTCCTAAAACAGAGGTGCGTCAGATTGCCGAACAGATTGGTCTGCATAACGCCCGCAAAAAAGACTCTACTGGCATCTGCTTTATCGGCGAACGACCTTTCCGCGAATTCTTAAACCGCTATCTACCCAGTACGCCAGGGCCGATTAAGACGCCCGATGGCAATGTAGTTGGCGAGCATATGGGCCTTGCCTTCTTCACCTTAGGGCAGCGCAAAGGGATTGGCCTAGGCGGTAGCCAAGACGGCAATGGTGATGCTTGGTATGTGGCCCGTAAGGAAATGGACAGTAACACCCTGTACGTAGTCCAAGGCCACGAGCATCCTTGGCTTTTGACAAATGAATTAAGTGCTATTGACGCCAGTTGGATTGCAGACGATGCGCCAGCACCCGGCCGGTATTCGGCTAAAACACGCTATCGCCAAGCTGATGCCCCTTGCGAAATCATTCCCGGGCTAGAGGGAGCGGCAAGCTTTCAACTAAGCTTTTCGGAGGCGCAGTGGGCTGTAACCCCAGGTCAGTCAGCCGTTTTGTATGACGGTGACGTGTGCTTAGGCGGTGGGATTATTACCAGTTAAGCTGCGGGTGGGGCAGTTTCCGCAAAAGAGGCTCTCTGCATCAAATTCTGATAGAGACGATCTAAATTGGGATGCCGAGTTTGCCATTCAATTTGTGGAAAACGAAAGAGTAAATAGGCTAAAGCGCAACCGACTGCAATATCAGCCAAAGTGAGCTGATTGCTGTGACACCAAGCGTTTTCACCTAACTCGGCTGAGATTTCTTGAAGTGCAAGGTCTATTTTGCCCATTTGGCGATCTATCCAAGCGCCGCTTTGTTGCTCTTCAGGGCGCCAAGTTGCCTCTAAACGGGCCAAGATGCCGGCATCCATGATCCCGTCAGCTAATGCCTCCCAAGTCTGTACTGCGGCACGCTCACGACCACCGGAGGGAATCAGTTGGGCGACTGGGCTTAAGGTGTCAGCATATTCTGCAATCACACGCGAATCGTAAATTGCGCCACCGTCATCCAAAAGAAGGCAGGGAACTTTACCTAAAGGGTTTTTCAGGCTTATTTGGGTGTTAGCAGCCCAGACATTTTCTAATTCAAGGTCAACATCAACCTTTTTTTCCAAGAAAACGATGCGTACTTTGCGTACATAAGGGCTAGTTAGAGATCCAATCAGTTTCATGTGCCTAGTATAGTCACCCTAGCTAATAGAGTCTTAAACTGGGATCGCATTAAAATCAGGACTTAATGACATTTCCCAATATAAAGGCAATTTCCGTGAGTCAGCCGCTTTCTACCCTTCATGCACTCTCCCCTCTAGACGGCCGCTATGCCGGAAAATTAGATGCCCTTAGACCTTGGTTATCTGAAGCTGCTTTTATGCGTCAGCGGGTATTTGTAGAAATACATTGGCTCTTAGCCCTGGCAAATGCTGGTCTTCCTGATGTTCCTCAAATAAATGCGGCCGATGAAGCATTTTTATTGTCTTTGCCCCAACAGTTCTCTGATGCCGACGCACAGCGCATCAAGGAAATCGAGGCAGTAACCAATCATGACGTCAAGGCGGTGGAGTATTTCTTAAAAGAGAAGGTGGCTGGTCGCCCAGACTTATTGAAGGCGAGTGAGTTTATCCACTTTGCTTGTACCTCTGAAGATATCAACAACACTTCGCATGGCTTAATGTTGCGTGGCGCGCGCGATGAGGTACTGGTGCCAACCCTCAAGAAGGTGCTCGCGGTATTGACTGACCTCGCCGTTGAAAATGCGCGAGTGCCAATGCTCTCTCGTACACACGGTCAGCCAGCCTCCCCAAGCACCTTAGGAAAAGAGTTGGCGAATATCGCCAAGCGACTGGAGCGCGCTATTGAGTCTATTTCAGCTGCCCCGCTAATGGGAAAAATGAACGGCGCCGTAGGTAACTACAACGCCCATCTTTCGGCTTACCCCGATTTTGATTGGGAAAACTTTTCCAAGCAAGTGGTTGAGAAGCGCCTAGGCTTGACCTTTAATCCTTATACGATTCAGATCGAGCCGCATGATGGAATGGCGCAGTTATTTGACGCGATCGCTCGTGCCAATACCATTCTCTTGGATATGGACCGAGATTTTTGGGCTTATATCTCGATTGGTTATTTCAAGCAAAGAACTAAAGCCGGCGAAATCGGCTCTTCCACCATGCCACATAAAGTTAATCCAATTGATTTTGAGAACTCAGAAGGTAATTTAGGTGTGGCCAATGCATTACTTCGCCACTTGGCAGAAAAGCTCCCGATTTCTCGCTGGCAACGCGACTTAACTGACTCTACCGTATTGCGTAATTTAGGCCCAGCTTTTGGTCATAGCCTCCTAGCCTATGACAGCGCCTTACGTGGTCTGAGTAAGCTAGAAGTCAACCACCAAGCTATTGCGGCTGACTTAGATGCTTGCTGGGAGGTTTTGGCGGAACCAGTGCAAACTGTGATGCGCCGTTATGGCATCGAGAATCCCTACGAGCAACTTAAAGAATTAACGCGTGGTAAAGGCATCAATCAAGCCGACTTACAGACTTTCATTCAGGGTTTAGCCATTCCTGATGATGCCAAGACTCGCTTATTGGCAATGACGCCCGCGTCATATTTAGGTAAGGCGGTCGAATTGACCGAGCGCCTCAAGAAGTGAGCTTGACCATCAACTCAGAATACGGGGCGCGCCCCCGAGTCTGGTTTGCTGCGTATCAACTACTTTGGCATTTGTTATTGCCGCTTGCGTTTATGCGCCTTGTGTGGCGAGCTCGACATTCATTTGAGTATCTCCATTATTTACCCGAGCGATTAGGGTTTGGCTATCCACAGCCGATTAACCAAGGCGCCATTTGGATTCATGCGGTGTCGGTCGGTGAGACTAGGGCGGCACAGACTCTGATCGAGGCTTATCTTGCACGTGGCGAGTATGTTCTCCTCACGCACATGACGCTCAATGGACGGCGAACTGGCGCAGCGTTATTCGCCCAAGCCATCGCCGCAGGAAAATTACAGCAGGTGTATTTGCCCTATGACCTTTGCTGGGCGGCGGCTAGTTTTACGCGCACTTTTAAACCCAAGCTCGGTTTATTGATGGAAACCGAGGCGTGGCCAACAGTAGTGTTTTATTGCGCTCAAATTGGTTTGCCATTATTTTTAGTCAACGCCCGTTTATCTGAGCGTAGTGCGCGGCGAGTGCACGCTTTCGGTAAGGCAGGGCGCGCACTCTTTCAGGCATTTAGAGGCATCCTGGCTCAGACGGCTTTTGATGCGGAGCGCTACCAAAGTCTTGGGGTGCAAAACGTCAGCATTGTAGGTAATTTAAAGTTTGATATCCCGCTTGATCCTAGCCTTGTTAGTCAGGGTAAAACATGGCAACAGGAGTCTCACGCCAATCAACGTTTGGTGGTATGTGCCGCGAGTACTCGCGAAGGTGAGGAGGCAATTATTTTGCAGGCCTGGAAAAACTTACTTGTCACTCATGGTTTTCAAGTAACACCACTACTGTGTTTAGTTCCAAGACACCCTGAACGCTTTGCGGTAGTGGCGGATCAAATTCAGGCTACTGGTTTTCACTTCCGCCGACGCTCAGAGTGGGGAGATATACCACGGCCAGCTAATGAGGTTGACATCCTGTTAGGCGACTCCATGGGTGAAATGCCCATGTATTACAGCGCCGCAGACCTAGTCGTCATGGGCGGCAGTCTCCTTCCTTTTGGGGGGCAGAATCTAATTGAGGCTTGCGCAGCTGGATGCCCAGTCTTACTGGGTGAGCATACTTATAACTTTCAGCAGGCTTCATTGGATGCACTATCGGCTGGTGCCGCTAAAAGACTTGATGGGGATTTATTTGTCAGTGAAGCGATGCTTCTGACAGAGACCTTAAGAAGCTTGCTTACAGATACTGCAGGGTTGGCCGTAATGTCTGAGGCAGCCTTGCGATTTTCTCAAGATCATCAAGGTGCCACCGAAAGAATACTGAATGCCCTCGAACAGAGTGGTCTGAATAAACCTAGACCTGCGCTCCGAAATTAGGATCATCATTACGGGCAGTGTCATCGGGCTTTCTTTCGCCCTTGACTAAATCCTCGCGAGTTACACCGAGCCACATTGCGAGTGCAGCCGCTACGAATACCGAGGAATAGATGCCGAACAAAATACCAATGGTTAGCGCCAAGGCAAAGTAAAAAAGCGTTGGACCGCCAAATATCAGCATTGCTAAGACCATCATTTCTGTACTGCCGTGAGTGATGATGGTGCGACTAATGGTGCTGGTAATCGCATTATCAATAATCTCGCGGGTGTTCATCTTGCGGTACTTGCGGAAGTTTTCACGAATTCGATCGAAGATCACAACTGATTCGTTGACGGAATAGCCTAATACTGCCAATACAGCCGCGAGTACTGAGAGCGAGAATTCCCATTGAAAGAAGGCAAAAAAGCCCAAAATAATCACCACATCGTGCAGGTTAGCAATGATGCCGGCAAGCGCAAACTTCCACTCAAAGCGGAAGGACAGGTAAACCACAATGCCGATGACCACGAACACCAATGCCTTTAAACCATCCAGCGCTAGTTCCTTGCCCACTTGAGGGCCTACAAATTCCACACGCTGTAATTTGACGCCAGAAGAAGCGGAGTCAAGCGCCTGCATGACTGCCGCACTTTGATCTGCGGAGGAAATCAACTTGCCTTCAGCATCTTTTTGCAAGGGCAAGCGGATCATGACATCCCGTGAGCTACCAAAGTTTTGGACTTGAGTATCTTCATAGCCGAGTTTCTGGATATTGCTACGAATGGCTTCTAGGGGAGCGGTTTGTGGATAGCTCACTTCCATTACCGTGCCACCAGTAAATTCTACGGAGAGATGAAGGCCGTTATGCCAAAGAAAAAAGACGGCGGCTAAGAAGGTAATAAAAGAAACAGCATTCAGCGCCAAAGCATGGCGCATAAAGGGAATATCTTTTTGGATGCGAAAAAATTCCATGACTTATTTCCCCTTTGGGCGCCAAACTTGGCCAATTGCGAGTTTTTGAACTTTTTTATGTCTGCCGTACCAAAGATTGACAAGGCCACGAGAAAAGAAGACTGCAGAGAACATGGAGGTCAGAATGCCCAAGCAATGTACTACCGCAAAACCTTTAATTGGACCAGACCCAAATGCCAGCAGTGCTAAACCTGCAATTAAGGTGGTGACGTTGGAATCCAGAATGGTTGCCCAAGCTTTATCAAATCCAATCGCAATTGCTGATTGTGGTGTGGCGCCATTACGCAACTCTTCGCGAATACGCTCGTTAATTAAGACATTTGAATCAATCGCCATACCCAATGCCAACGCCATCGCCGCAATACCAGGAAGGGTGAGGGTAGCTTGCAACATAGACAAGACGGAGATCAGAAGCAGTAAGTTCACCGCCAATGCAATGACCGAGAAGGTGCCGAATAAAAGGTAATACGCCATCATGAATAAAGCGATGGCAGCAAAGCCAATTAAGAGTGACTTAAAGCCTTTCTCAATATTTTCTGCGCCTAAGCTTGGCCCAATGGTGCGCTCTTCGATAATTTCCATGGGGGCGGCTAAAGAGCCAGCACGCAGCAAAAGCGCAAGGTCATTAGCACTCTCGGTAGTAGATTGCCCAGTAATCTGAAACTTAGAACCGAATTCGCCTTGAATGGTGGCAATTGTCAGAACTTCACCTTTGCCCTTTTCAAACAAGATCATGCCCATGGGCTTACCAATGTTCTCGCGGGTGACTTCTTGCATCACGCGACCACCAGTGGCATCTAAAGAAATATTCACCGCTGGCCGCTGGTTTTGATCAAAGCCAGCGCTCGCATCAGTAATGCTATCGCCACTAAAAATAACTGACTTTTTGAATACGCCTAAACGATTTTCACCAAAGCGGAAAACATCCGTGCCTGGAGGTGGGGTTTCACCTAAAGCAATCGTGGAAATAACAGGGTCAGCCAATCTGGACTCTAGCGTAGCGGTGCGACCAATAATGTCTTTTGCGCGAGCCGTATCTTGCACGCCAGGCAATTGCACAACAATCCGTTCTTCACCTTGTTGTTGAATCACTGGCTCTTTCACTGCCAACTCATTTACCCGTTTATTAAGGGTAATGATGTTTTGTTTCAGCGCGCTATCTTGAATCTCTTTTAATGAGGCGGGTTTAAATTCGCCCACTAACTTTGGGGATAAGCCAGTAGGTTTCACTTGCCAAATTAATTCAGGTTGGCTCAACATTAAAATGGTGCGCGCTTTTTCTGCATCTTCAAGATTAGCGAAGTTCACCGTTAGCGAGTCCATGCCGCGCTCAATACCTTGTTGACGAATGGATTTATCGCGCAGCAATGTACGCACATTGCCAGCAATGGCAGTCACTTTTTTCTGGACCGCACCTTTCATATCTACTTGCAATAAGAAATAAACACCGCCTCGTAAGTCAAGCCCCAAAGGCATTGGCAGGGCGTTAATAGCATTAAGCCAGCTTGGGGTATTGGAGAGGAGGTTTAAGGCTACTGTGAAGTTTGGATCGTTTTGATCTACATTGAGCTTTTGCTGTAAGAGATCACGTGCGCGTAATTGAATATCGGTGTTAACAAAACGAATCTTGATTGAGCCTACATGCCCCGTTGAATCAAAAAATATCCCAGTGCTACTGATGTTGTCATCAGCCAAAATTTTCTCAACGCGTGCCTGAGTTGCCAAATCAACCTTAACGGTTGGTTTGGCAGGGGAAACTTGAACCGCTGGAGCCTCACCGTAAAAATTGGGTAAGGAATACAGCCCCCCAATGAATAAGGCAACCAAGATAACAAGGTACTTCCAAAGAGGGTAGCGGTTCATATAAAGAAACTATTTTGCAGACGGATTAAGCGGACTTCAGTGTGCCTTTAGGCAAAACCGTAGTAATGGCTCCTTTTTGCATCTGCACTTCCGTACCTGCTGCAATTTCCACAGTAACAAATTGGTCTTTCAGCGCAGTCACTTTGCCAATGATGCCACCAACAGTCACGATTTCATCGCCAACAGCTAATGCGGCAAGCATCGCTTTGGTTTCTTTTTGGCGCTTCATTTGAGGGCGAATCATGATGAAGTACAGGACTCCAAACATTAAAACAAGGGGGAGAAAACTCATTAAGCCACTGGAATCTGAACCCGCGGCTGTAGCCTGGGCGAATGCATTACTAATCCACATACAAAACCTCCGTTAATTGCTAGTTGGAAACTGCTTGCGTTTTAGGGCTCATGAAGCAAAGCCGTAAAACCGCAATTCTAAACTGTAGACGCGGTTTGACTGGGGATTTGGAGTGCTTACTCCCAATTAGGGCTTTTAATCTTGTCCCGGCTCGACACCACGCTGACGATTGTTATGAAATTCTTCACGGTAATTGCTAAAGCGCCCTAACTTGAGAGACTCTCGGACCTCTTCCATCAGCTGAAGGTAATAGGACAGGTTATGGATGGTATTGAGCTGCGAGCCCAGAATTTCATTGGCCTTTTGGAGGTGGTTTAAATACGATCGTGTGAAATTCTGGCAGGTATAGCAAGCGCAGGTCGGGTCAACAGGGCGGTCGTCGTCCTTGTAGCCTGAATTACGGAGCTTGAGGTCGCCAAAACGAGTAAAGAGCCAGCCGTTGCGGGCATTGCGGGTGGGCATCACACAATCAAACATATCAATGCCCAAGCTGACGCCCAACATGAGGTCTTCGGGAGTTCCCACCCCCATTAAGTAATGGGGCATGAGCTCTGGCAGTTTAGGGGCGGTGAAATTCAGAATGCGCTCAAACTCTGGTTTAGGCTCTCCCACGGATAATCCGCCAATGGCAATGCCATCAAAGCCTTGCTGAGAGACCGCTTCTAAAGAAAATTCGCGTAAATTCTCAAACATACCGCCTTGGACAATGCCGAAGAGGCCGTTACCCGTTTCCAGCTCCCGAAAGCGCTTAAGTGAGCGGTCACCCCAGCGGAGAGACATCTCCAGAGAGTCTCTTGCGGTTTTTTCTGATGTGGCCTGGCCCTTGATTTCATAGGGAGTGCATTCATCAAACTGCATGGCGATATCGCTATTAAGTACCGCTTGGATTTCCATGGAGACCTCGGGCGACATGAATAACTTATCGCCGTTGATAGGGGATGCGAATGTAACCCCTTCTTCAGAAATTTTCCTTAAAGCGCCTAGGCTGAATACTTGAAATCCGCCTGAGTCAGTCAGGATGGGCTTATCCCAGGCCATGAAGCGATGCAGGCCACCATGTTTCTTAATAACATCCAATCCTGGCCTGAGCCACAGGTGGAAGGTATTGCCTAAGATGATTTGGGCTTTTGCTTCCTTGAGATCGCGCGGCGTCATCGCCTTCACGGTACCGTAAGTACCCACGGGCATAAAGATGGGGGTTTGGACGCTACCGTGTGGCAGATCAAGTTGACCTAAGCGTGCTGGGCTGGCGGGATCGCGCGCCAAAATATTGAAATGAACAGGTTTAGTCATGAGTTTTTTTCTAAAAGTCTGCTGAGGAACATCGCATCGCCATAGCTGAAGAAACGGTATTCCTGTGTAATTGCATGTTGGTATGCATTGCGGATATTCTCTATGCCGGCAAAGGCACTCACCAACATGAGAAGGGTAGATTTTGGTAGATGAAAGTTCGTCAGCAAACAATCCACCATCTTGAACTCATACCCAGGGGTGATAAAGAGATTGGTTTCACCGCTAAGCTTTTGGTTGAGGGCATAGCTCTCAAGGGCTCTGAGACTGGTCGTGCCAACAGCAATCACTCTGCCGCATTGGCGCTTGGTTGCTTCGATAGCATCAAGCGTCGCCTGCGGAACGGAAAACCATTCATGATGCATTTGATGCTTGCTTAAATCTTCTTCGCGCACAGGGGTAAATGTTCCAGCCCCAACATGCAGTGTGATAGTTGCTCGCTGAACGCCCAATTGGCTGAGCTGCTCTAGGATGGCTTCGTCAAAGTGCAGTCCTGCCGTGGGAGCGGCAACCGCCCCAGGGTTCTTTGCTACGACCGTTTGATAGCGCTGGGCATCATCCTCATTAGGCTGATGCTCTATGTAGGGTGGTAGGGGGAGTTCACCGAAACGCTCAAGCAGCGCAAATACATTCTCCGGAAAGCACACTTCATAGAAGCGTCCGTCGTACCCCAGCATTTCTACTGGAAACGTTTCCCCTGCGTGATTATGGATGTGTACCGTGGAGCCGATTTTAGGTACCTTTGAGGCCCGCAATTGGACCCAAGCCTGCTGCTCACCGCTGATGCGCTCAATCAATAGCTCAATATTGCCACCCGTCTCTTTTTTGCCATGGAGGCGGGCTGGAATCACTTTAGTGTCATTAAAGACCAATAAATCGCCTGCCCTCACGAGACCAAGAAAATCGGGGAAGGCATGATCAATGAGCTGGGCGTCATTTCCCCCGGCTAGCTTGACCTCTAGGAGGCGGCTATCCGTTCTATTCGCCAAGGGATGCTGGGCGATTAGATTGTTTGGGAGGTCGTAATTGAAGTCGGAGAGTTGCATAGCATTACCATCAGGTATTGGATTTTAACGATGACGACCAAGCGACCACCAACATTACTTGAAAAGATGGGTTTAAACACCCCGATGGCACTCGCTTTGCATCTTCCTTCGCGGTATGAAGATGAGACGGTGCTCAGTACCATTGAAGAAGTGATAGCCCTGAGTAAATTCAATGCCATGCAGACTCAGGGGGTGGTGATTCGTAATCAGGTGCTTTATCGCCCTAGGCGGCAAATGCTGGTCACTATTGAAGACGATACAGCCTCCTTACAACTACGTTTTTTGAATTTCTACCCAAGCCAGCAGAAACAAATGGCGGTGGGAACGCATATTAGAGTCCGTGGCGAAGTGCGTGATGGTCATTTAGGTTATGAGATGGTTCATCCTGCAGTACGCGCTGTAACGCCGGATGCGCCCTTATCGGTGAGCTTGACCCCGGTATATCCCGCAAGTGCCGGAGTTTCACAAACCGTGATTCGTAAGGCGGTGAATCAGGCCTTAAAAGATCCTAGCCTAAGCGAGAGCTTGGCGGAATTTTTACCCCCAAAACTGATTGCGGAAGTATCGGCAGAGTATGACTGGCCCCAACTACAAGAAGCCATTACTTTCTTGCATCAACCTCCTGCCCAAGTAGATACGCAAGCGCTAATGGAGCGCACCCATCCAGCCTGGCGTCGGGTGCAATTTGAAGAATTGCTCGCCCAACAGATTTCCTTAAAGCGGGCGCACGCAACTCGCCGACAACGCCGGGCCCCAAGTTTTACTAAAAAAGCATCAGGGGTAGAGCAGGGTTTATTGGAGGCGATCCCTTTCGAGCTCACCAAGGCACAGCGGCGAGTCTGGGCTGAAATCGGCCAAGACCTAAGTCAGGCTTTTCCGATGAATCGCTTGCTTCAAGGGGATGTGGGCAGCGGTAAGACGGTGATTGCCGCCTTAGCTTGCGCAAGAGCGATTGATCATGGATATCAAGCGGCCATCATGGCCCCAACAGAAATTTTGGCTGAGCAACACTATCTCAAAATGAAAGAGTGGTTTGAACCACTAGGGATTACGGTGGCCTGGTTGTCTGGTAGCTTGAAGGCGAAAGAAAAAAGATTTGCTCAAGCAATTATTGAGGGCGGACAAGCGCAGCTTATTATTGGGACGCACGCACTAATCCAGGATAAAGTCAGCTTTGCCAAGTTGGGTATGGCGGTGATTGATGAGCAACACCGTTTTGGTGTGAGGCAGCGTCTCGAAATTCAGCAACGGGTTGGCTCAGAATTATTTTATTGCCATCAAATGATGATGTCGGCGACGCCGATCCCTCGTACCTTAGCAATGACTTACTACGCTGACCTGGATGTCTCAGTGATAGATGAGTTACCCCCTGGTAGAAAGCCCATTACGACTAAGGTTGTCAAAGCTGCGCGTCGTGATGAAGTAATCGCAGGTCTGCAGGACTGGCTGGCCAAGGGTTTGCAGGCGTATTGGGTATGCCCGTTGATTGAGGAATCAGAAGTCTTGCAATTGCAGACTGCTGAAGCGAGCTTTGAACAGTTGACCCTTGCATTACCCAATTTCAAAGTGGGCTTAGTTCACGGCCGCCTTAAGAGTGAGGAGAAAGCGGCAGTGATGGCTGCCTTTAAGGCAAACGAAATTCAGCTTCTGGTCGCCACTACGGTCATTGAAGTAGGAGTTGATGTGCCTAATGCCGCTTTGATGGTAATTGAGCATGCAGAGCGTTTTGGTTATGCGCAGATTCATCAGTTAAGGGGGCGCGTGGGGCGCGGCTCAGCGGATTCAGTCTGCATCTTGATGTATGCCGAACCCTTGTCCTTAGCCGCGAGAGAGCGACTCCAAACTTTACGAGAAACGACCGATGGCTTTGTGATTGCTGAGAGGGATTTATCTTTACGTGGTCCAGGAGAATTATTAGGGGCCAAACAATCCGGAGATGCAATGCTACGTTTTGTGGATCTGCAACGAGATGCCTGGTTAATTGAACTGGCGCAAGAAGCCGCCGAACGGTTATTAGCCGAACACCGTGACTTGGTTGAGCGCCATCTTGAGCGCTGGCTGGGCTCCCGCATCGAGTTCTTAAAGGCCTAAAGATGCAAGATATTCGTGGTCGTTTGATTTCTTATAGCCATTTGATGCGCTTAGATAAGCCTATTGGTACGCTTTTGTTGCTATGGCCAACTTTATGGGCCCTATGGCTCGCGAGTGGTGGTTTTCCGCAATGGTCTGTTTTTGGGATATTTGCCCTAGGGACTTTTTTAATGCGTAGCGCAGGTTGTGCGGTCAATGATTATGCTGATCAAGATTTCGATCGGCATGTACAGCGCACCAAGAACCGGCCCATTACCAGTGGTGCAATTTCTGGGAAGGAGGCATTGGGCTTGGCATTCATTTTAGTGCTCGCGGCTTTCTTATTAATTCAGCCGCTCAACACCTTGACTAAAGTGCTCTCGGTATTTGCTCTAGCAGTTGCCATCATCTATCCGTTTACGAAACGCTTTTTAGCAATTCCCCAAGCGGTACTGGGTGTGGCTTTTGGTTTTGGTATTCCGATGGCTTTTGCTGCTGTGCTGGGTTTGATCCCATTAGTGGCATGGATTTTATTTATTGGAAATCTGTTTTGGGTAATTGCTTACGACACAGCCTACGCCATGGTGGATCGAGACGATGATTTGCGCCTTGGGTTGCGCACCTCAGCTATTACCTTTGGTCGCTTTGAAGTGATTGCAGTGGCCATGTGTTACGGGCTCTTCTTTTTAAGCTTGCTGCTAGTGGCTTACTTAAGCCAGCTCAGCGTTTACTTTTATTTGGGTTGGGCGGCCGCAGCAGTTTGCGCCTTGTATCAGCTCAAGCTCATTGCTTCTAGAAAACGTGAGGCATGTTTTAAAGCTTTCCTCCACAGCAACTGGTTGGGAGGTTTCGTATTTCTAGGAATTGTGCTCGGACTAGGATTGACCTAATTCGTCACCCATCTCATTGCTACGTTGATTGGCAGACTTGACTGCTTTTTCTAAAGTGGCGTGCCAATCGAGTTGCTTTAGGGTTTCTAGGGCGGCCGCTGTAGTGCCGCCCTTCGAGGTAACTCGTTCTCTTAGTACGCCGGCATGCTCTTCGGAGTTATGGGCCAATTGCGTCGCTCCTTCCAAAGTCGCATAAGCCAATTGACGTGCGGTACCAGCATCAAGACCGAGTTTTTCACCGCTTGATTGCAGAGCTTCCAAGAAGGCAAAGACATAGGCAGGGCCACTGCCAGAAACGGCGGTAACTGCATCCATCAGCTTTTCTTCATTGACCCAAACTGTTTGACCAACAGCCTGACAAATTGCTTCAGCCAAAGTCTTATCAGCGGAGCTCACCGAGGAATCGGCGTATAAACCCGTGATTCCTTTGCCAACTAAGGCAGGCGTATTGGGCATCGCACGTACGCAACGCGTGTGATCAAGCCAGCGACTCATATCTTTGATGCGAATACCTGCGGCAATACTCAGAATAAGCGGACCATGTGAGCCCGCTTTTTTTAACTTTGCATTGAGATCCTTAGCAACCTTGCTAAAGTTCTGTGGCTTGATGGCGATCACAACGACGTTATTGAGAGAGAAGTTAAAGGCGATTTGATCTAAGGCCCCAATAATTTGCACGCCAAAATCGCTTTGCAATGCGAGACCTGTATTTGCATTGGCCTCGATTACTGAGAGTTGATTCGCTTCAAAGCCATTTGCTAACAAGCCACTAATCAAGGCGCGGCCCATATTGCCGCCGCCAATAAAAGTGATATGAACTTGTGAGTCTTGCTGTGGAATGGTCATCATGTATTGATCTTAGCGCGTTTTCCGAAAATCGCTGAACCGACTCTGACCATCGTACTGCCTTCGGCGACGGCTGCCTCCAAATCATCTGACATCCCCATCGATAAGGTATCAAAGTGTTCAAAGCCAATTGCAGTAGAGTGCTTGAGTTTTATCTGTGCGAAACACGCTTTGAGCTTAGCAAAAGCAGCATGCTGTTCACTTAGGTCAGGGCTGGGTGCGGGTATCGCCATCAAACCCCGGAGAGTGACATGCGGCAGATTGGCAATAGCAATACATAGTGCTTCAGTCTCAGGCAGGGAAACGCCGCCCTTACTTTCTTCTTCGCTCACGTTTACTTGAACACAAAGCTGAAGCGCGTCCAGTTCAGGATAGTCGCCACGCTGTGCAGAGAGGCGCTCAGCAATTTTTAGGCGATCAATACTATGAATCCAATCAAAATGCTGCGCTACCTCCTTTGTTTTATTACTTTGCAGAGGGCCAATAAAATGCCACTGAAGTAAAGGGCGCAACTTGGCAAGCTCCTGAATTTTTTCAACACCTTCTTGCACATAGTTTTCACCAAAAGCAGTTTGTCCTGCATGCACCGCTTCTTCGACAGCTTCAGCCGGAAAGGTCTTGCTTACTGCTAGCAACTGAATATCCTGAGGTTTGCGCTGAACGGCCGCAGCAGCGAGCTCTAATCGTTGCCTGACCTCAATCAAATTACTAGTGATCAAACTCATTAGTGGGCAGTGTTTTTCTGCGAGACAAGTTGATCTACCATCTCAATCCAATGTAGAACGGGGGTATTTTTTTGTTGAAGATGGGCAATGCAGCCCACATTTCCAGAAACGATTACATCTGCGCCTGATTCTTCGCAAGCGGCATTGAGATGCTGTAATTTTTGCGTGCGCAACTGCTCAGAGAGTTCGGGTTGTGTAACGGAGTAGGTGCCCGCCGAGCCGCAGCAGAGATGGCTATCGGCACAAAGCCGCACACCAACTCCAAGGCTGGTCAAAAGCCCTTCAACTTTGCCACGAATTTGCTGCCCATGTTGCAAGGTGCAAGGTGGGTGATAGACCACTCCAGGCTTGGGATCAGAGCCTACTAATTCAATCAATTCATTTTGCAGTAGGGGGAGGATTTCTGAAATATCCTTAGTGAGCTTGGATATACTTTGCGCTTTAGCAGCATAGGTTGGATCGTTTGCGAGCAGATGGCCATAGTCTTTCACCATCACGCCACAGCCTGAGGCTGTCATCACAATGGCTTCTGCTCCCGCCTCAACCAGTGGCCACCAAGCATCAATATTTTGTTTGACATTGGCTACGGCGCCCTCTTGATCATTTAGATGATGACGCAAGGCCCCGCAGCAGGTGGCGTTGGGCGCGCTCACGAGTTGGATTTTTAGCGCATCCAAAACACGAGCAGTAGCCGAGTTAATGTTGGGCAACATACCTGGCTGAACGCAGCCTTCCAGCAATAGCATTTTGCGTGAGTGACTTGTTTGGGGTCTCTGATAGGGATCGGTAGCGTTCGCTAGGCCAGTATTTTTTACTAAAGGAATCTTGCGCTGGATGCTAGCGGGCATGAGGGGGCGCACTAGGCGTCCTAATGTCATTGCAGAATTAAATAAACGCGGGCTAGTGAGGCCTTCTTTCAAAGCCCAACGCGTGAGTCGTTGGCTCAGGGGCCTAGCCGGTGTATTTTCTTCTGCCCATTTACGGCCAATATCAATTAAGTTGCCGTATTGCACGCCACTCGGACAGGTGCTTTCGCAGTTGCGACAGGTCAAGCAGCGATCAAGGTGCAGACGGGTTTTTTCAGTGGGCGCTTGACCTTCGGCCATTTGCTTAATGAGGTAAATGCGACCCCGTGGGCCATCGAGTTCATCACCTAATAATTGATAGGTGGGGCAAGTGGCGGTGCAGAAACCGCAATGAACGCATTTACCCAGAATGTGCGCCGCTTCAACGCCCTCTGGCGTATTAATAAATTGAGGAGCAAGTTGTGTTTGCATAAGAATCTTTAAGGAAGACGGCCAGTGGCAAAAACGCCTGCTGGATCGAAGGTGGCCCGCAAGCGGTCTTGAACAGCTGTCAAGGCGGCGGAATGGGCTTGCTCACTCAATAAAGTGAAGCGTTGATTAAGGGTATCTACTTGACTGCCCTGACGGAATCGAGTGGCATGACCACCATTTGCTGCAGCCATATGTTTCAAGGTTTCAAATGTCGCATCATCGCCCCGCGCTTTGATCCAGCGCTGTTGACCATGCCATTCAAGAATCATTTCTGGATTCATATTGGGAATCGAGAGGGAGCCACAGCTGACTGGTAGTGCAAGTCGATACAGAGTTTCATTGGCGGCTAGGTTGGTAAATGAGGCCAAGCCTTGTTCGCGCAGGTCACGCCAAAAGGTAGTGGCCAGCTTAGGGTCCAATTCAGTTAAATGGACCGCCGCACTCATTAAGGGGATTGCAGCCTTGACTGCCGCTGTAGCACCTGCCAAGCGAATCGTCATTTCCCCGTCATCGGACGAGTTAGCACTCCCAATCCAACTGCTAGCGGAGAGAGGCAAAGGCTGACCAGCCCATTGATTCAAGAGTTCTAAAGCACGCACTTGTGAGATGCGGCCACGCAATGTTGTACTAGCGGCTGGTTTTGGTAACACTTTGACAGAGGCTTCCAAAATCAAGGCTAAGGTTCCCAGGGAGCCAGGTAGAAGACGAGAAACGTCATAGCCGGCAACGTTTTTCATTACCTTGCCGCCAAACGATAAGTCTTGCGCTTTGCCATCGAGAATGCGGGCGCCGAGTACAAAATCTCGCAAGTTGCCTGCGCTGATTCTGCCCGGACCAGCAAGGCCGGCGGCAATCGCACCTCCAAAGGTAGCCGAGCTGCCAAAGTAGGGCGGTTCAAATGCCAGCACCTGATTTTTTTCTGTGAGGGCCGCTTCAATTTCGCTCAGTGGCGTGCCTGCACAAGCAGTAATGACTAATTCTTCTGGTTGGTATTCCAGGATGCCGCAGTAAGTGCCGGTGTTGAGTTTTTCAAAAGAATTTACGTTGCCGTACCAAGATTTGGTGCCGCCACCCATAATCGAAAGCTGCTTATTTTGTTTGGCCGCTTGAATGATTTGCTCTTGAAATTGGTTAATACCTACATTGGTGCTTGTCATTAAAAGCGCTCTAATTCTGGGTGGGGGAGCTTACCGCCGCTAATGCGCATACGTCCATACTCTGCGCAACGACTCAAGGTGGGAATAGCTTTATCAGGATTAAGGAGATGCTCTGGATCAAAGGCGCTCTTTACGCCCCAAAAAGTTTCTCGCTCGCCTTCGCCGAACTGCACACACATCGAATTAATCTTTTCAATACCTACCCCGTGCTCACCGGTAATTGTGCCGTCTAACTCCACGCAGGCTTCCAAAATTTCTGTACCGAATTCTTCAGCGCGGTGCCACTCTTCTTGATCAGCACCATTAAATAAAATCAGGGGATGCATATTGCCGTCGCCCGCATGGAAAACGTTCAAGCAAGCCAGACCATACTTTTTTTCCATTCCCTGAATGCGCTTAAGTAAGGTGGCAATGTTTCTGCGCGGAATCGTGCCATCCATGCAGTAATAGTCAGGTGAGAGGCAACCGGCAGCGGGGAAAGCATTTTTACGGCCACTCCAAAAGCGGAGCCGTTCTGCCTCATCTTGAGAGATCTGAATACCACTTGCTCCAGATTGCTCAAGAACCTGAGTCATGCGTTCGATTTCTTCAGCGACTTCCTCTGGCGTGCCGTCAGACTCGCACAAGAGAATTGCTTCCGCATCTAGGTCATAACCTGCGTGCACAAATTCTTCCACTGCTCTAGTCGTAGCTTTATCCATCATTTCAAGGCCAGCAGGAATAATGCCGGCAGCAATAATCGCCGCTACGGCATTAGCGCCTTTTTCGATGTCAGCAAAGCTTGCCATAATGACCCGCGCTAATTTGGGTTTGGCTACTAATTTGACCGTTACTTCAGTGACAACGGCAAGCATGCCTTCACTACCCGTGACGATAGCGAGTAGGTCTAAGCCAGGGGCGTCAGGAGCCAAACTCCCGAATTCAACAATCTCACCGTTCATCAGAGCGCCGCGCACACGCAAGACATTGTGTAGGGTTAAGCCGTACTTGAGGCAATGCACCCCACCAGAGTTCTCATTGACGTTTCCGCCAATGGAGCAGGCGATTTGAGAGGAGGGGTCGGGCGCGTAATACAGGCCTAAATGGGCCACAGCTTCGGAAATGGCGAGGTTACGGACACCCGGCTGAACGACCGCGGTACGAGTAAAGTGGTCAACGCTGATGATCTTCTTCATCTTGGCCAAGGACAGCACCAGCCCTTGAGAGATCGGCATAGCGCCACCAGATAAACCTGTTCCAGAGCCACGCGGCACGATTGGCACTTGCATATCGAAGCAAATCTTCAGAATCTGGGTAACTTGCGCTTCAGTCTCAGGAAGGGCAACCGCTAAAGGCATCTTACGGTAGGCAGCCAGACCATCGCATTCATAAGGAATCGTGTCTTCAGGCTCCCAAAGTAATGCATGTTCAGGAAGGATGGGGCTTAGGGCCGCTACCAATTTAGACTGAAGTGCAGTAATGGCAGCAAGGTCCGGGGGGAGAGTCATCATATTCATACTGTTTATTTTAGCTAATTCCCTATAATCAGGCGCATGGGGAATCGACTTTCAAAAATAGCCACGAGAACTGGCGATGCTGGCATGACTGGTTTAGGTGACGGCAGCAGGGTGGAGAAAGACCATTTGCGGATTTGCGCTATGGGCGATGTCGATGAATTAAATTCAGAAATCGGTGTTTTGATGACTGAATCGATCCCTGAAGCCCTTTTGGCCGAATTACAGGCCCTCTTTTTGCAAGTGCAGCACGACCTGTTCGATTTAGGTGGCGAGCTCTGTATCCCGAACTACACCTTGCTTAAGCCAGATCATGTAGCCCAACTAGATGTTTGGCTGGAAAAATATAACGCGACTTTACCGCCCCTGACTGAATTTATATTGCCTGGTGGGACGCGGGCAGCCGCGCAAGCGCATGTCTGTAGAACAGTTTGCCGCAGAGCCGAACGCTCGATTGTGCGCTTAGGATGGGAGGAGCCTCTCTATGACTCCCCTCGCCAATATGTCAATCGCCTCTCGGATTTGCTCTTCGTTCTATCGCGGGTATTAAATCGTGCTGCTGGTGGGCAAGATATTCTTTGGAAGCATGAAAAAAAAGAGACTAAATAAATTAGTCTCTTTAGCTGGCATCTAAGTGAAATTACTTTTTTTGCCGGCGATTTTTGACCGCCAAAGCCAGGCGTTGCAATACATTCACTGAATCTTCCCAATTGATACAAGCATCAGTAATGCTCTTGCCATACTCCAACTTATTTGGATCATCTTTGCCTGGCGTGAATTTTTGAGCACCATCGAGGAGGTGACTCTCAATCATGACGCCAAAAATTTCCTGTGAACCCGATTCGATCTGCTCGGCAATATTTTCCGCAACCACAATTTGACGCTCATGTTTTTTGCTGGAATTGGCGTGGGATAGATCTACCATCAGGCTCGCCGGGAGCTTTGCGGCCTCAAGCTCCGCGCAAGCGCTTTGCACATATTGGGCTTCGTAGTTAGGCTCTTTGCCGCCACGCAATATAACGTGACAGTCTTTATTGCCTTTGGTTTCTACGATCGACACCTGACCATTTTTGTGAACCGATAAGAAGTGGTGTGGTCGACTGGCTGCCTGAATAGCATCTGTTGCAATCTTGATATTGCCGTCGGTGCCATTCTTAAAACCAATCGGCGCGGAAAGACCAGAGGCTAACTCACGGTGCACTTGGCTTTCAGTAGTGCGCGCACCAATCGCTCCCCAAGAAATCAGATCAGCAATGTATTGAGGCGAAATCACGTCGAGGAATTCGCTACCAGCAGGCATACCAAGACGATTAATTTCCATGAGCACTTGACGGGCAATACGCAGACCTTCTTCGATGCGATAACTCTCATCGAGGTAGGGGTCGTTGATCAACCCTTTCCAACCAACAGTAGTACGGGGTTTCTCAAAATAAACCCGCATCACGATTTCTAACTCGCCAGCAAAACGTTCACGTTCAGCCAATAATCGTTGGCAATACTCGAGGGCTGCTCTTGGATCATGAATCGAACAGGGTCCAATAATGACTAATAAACGATCATCTTTGCCGTGAATAATGTCTCGTATCTTGGCGCGGGTCTTGCTGATGAGGGACTCAATAGCGGTGCCAGCAATCGGAAAAAAGCGGATTAAATGCTCTGGTGGGGGCAGAACAGTAATGTTGTGAATGCGTTGATCATCTGTATCCGATGTTTTGTCGACAGCGGCGTACCAATTAGCGGGATTCGAATTTTGTTGGCTCATGCAGCTATTTTAAGCCGTATCAGGCAGTTCCACCCACAGTTAGGCTATCGATGCGCAAAGTGGGTTGACCAACCCCCACGGGCACGCTCTGACCTTCCTTGCCACAAACACCGATTCCACCGTCTAATTTGAGGTCGTTTCCGATCATTGAGACTTGTTTTAGGGATTCTGGACCGCTCCCAATAATGGTGGCGCCTTTAACGGGATATTGGATTTTCCCGTTTTCCACCCAATAGGCCTCGGAAGCAGAAAACACAAATTTCCCGCTAGTAATATCCACCTGACCGCCACCAAAGTTCACGGCGTAAAGGCCGCGTTTGATGCTGGCAACGATTTCTTCTGGATCATCTTTGCCGGCCATCATATAAGTATTGGTCATTCTTGGCATAGGTAAGGATGCGTAACTTTCACGCCGGCCATTACCAGTAAGGGGCATATTCATGAGGCGGGCATTTAGGCTGTCCTGAATATAGCCCTTCAAAATGCCATCCTCGATGAGGGTAGTGCACTGCGTAGGCGTGCCCTCATCATCAATGCTAAGTGAGCCACGGCGCCCAGTGAGAGTGCCGTCATCGACTACGGTTACCCCTTTAGCGGCAACCTGTTGTCCAATGCGGCCGGCAAACGCAGAAGAGCCTTTGCGATTGAAGTCACCTTCTAAACCATGACCAACCGCTTCGTGTAATAAAACGCCGGGCCAGCCAGGCCCCATGACAACGGTCATTGGGCCTGCGGGAGCGGGCCGCGATTCTAAATTAATGAGAGCGCCGTCAACTGCCTCGTCCACATATTGGTTAATGAGCTCACTGCTGAAATAGTTGTAATCGTGGCGTGCACCACCTCCAGAAGAGCCGGATTCTCTGCGGCCATTTTGCTCGGCAATGACGTGCACCGAAATGCGTACTAGAGGCCGGACATCCGCCGCCAGTAAGCCATCTGCTCGAATGACAAGAACCACATCAAACTCACCAGCCAGACTCGCCATGACTTGAATAATGCGTGGATCGCGTGCTTTGGCACGACGCTCGATCTTTTCTAGTAGAGCAATTTTGTCTTGAGGGGTCAACGACTCCAAAGGATTAAGGTCGGCATACAAGGTATTCGTAATTGGCCCGAAGGTTTTGCTGGCCACTGCCTGCTTGCCGCCTTGAGGCCCAATCACTCGAGTTGCCTTGGCCGCCCTGGTAAGCGCTTCAAGATTAATTTCATCGGAATAGGCAAAAGCAGTCTTATCGCCATAGATTGCGCGAACCCCAACGCCCTGATCAATATTAAAACTACCGGATTTAACGATGCCCTCCTCAAGACTCCAGCTTTCGCTGCGGGTATGCTGAAAATAGAGATCAGCGTCATCCAGTTGATGCGTAAACATGTCGCCAAAGGTTCGGTGCAGATTGCTTTCTGTAATCCCTGTGGGCTCGAGCAAAATGGACTGAGCCAATGCTAAAAGATCAGATTGCTTTTTTGGCTTAGACCAATCGCTTGGAAAAAGCGCTTCAGGTGCATTCATGGAGGGTGGAGAACTTTCGTTTGTCTAAAGCAGTCGATGTTGGAGTGCTGGTAGCTTAGAGCGTACCTCGTTTAGTTTTTCTTTGCTGAGAGTGCTGACAATATAGCCTTCGCCTTGTGGAAGACTAGCCAAAATCTCGCCCCAAGGGTCAATGATCATGCTATGACCCCAGGTTTGGCGTTGGCTGGCGTGGGTTCCGCCTTGGGCTGATGCCAGCACGTAGCACTGATTTTCAATCGCTCTAGCGCGAAGTAGTATTTCCCAGTGGGCTTTACCAGTAGTGTGAGTAAACGCAGCAGGTATACAGTGACAATCGACGGGCCCGATTGCCCTATAAAACTCCGGAAAGCGTAAGTCATAACAAATGCTGAGGCCAAAGCGCCATGGGGTGCCATTGAGATCAAAGCTGACGACCCCTACGGCATCGCCCGGCGTAATCGTATTGGCCTCTTGGTAATTTTCAGAATCGGTTTGAAAACCAAATAAATGCATTTTGTCGTAACGCGCAATCTGTAAACCCAAGGGATCGTAGACCAAGGTAGTGTTGAGTACCTTAGCGGGATTTGGCGACTCTAAGGGGATCGTACCTGCGACTAGGTAAATTCCGCTTTCATAAGCGATGGCAGCAAGCCGTTCCTGAATGGGGCCACTTCGAAAGACTTCTTTAATCTTGACTTTGTCTGTGTCCTTCAGGCCCATGAGACAAAAGTATTCGGGGAGGACTACGAGCTGAGCTCCGTCATTGGCGGCCGCTTTAATTAATTTCTGGGCCGTTATGAGGTTTTCCTCAAGATCAGGCGTCGAGACCATCTGAATAGAGGCTAATTTGAGCTGCGCCGATTGGATCATGTTCGCACTAATTTAATTGGCTTGTGGAGATTGAGCAAACGCTGGTTGAGTACCCAAATTGCGAGAGCTGTTTGGTTTAGCTTGCTCTTTCAATAATCCCTTGCTGCGAATCGAGTCGAGCGTCTTTTTATCTAGGGGCTGACCTTTTTGATCCAATGGAATAATTTCCGGGTTACTCCAAGAGCCTTGAATTAAATAATCGGATTGCATCGTGCGATTAATTTGATTGGTAATGAGATATTGACCCGCCAAAACACCCAGCCCTAGAAGGGGGTTGATGGCAAATGCTGCTAGCGACCCAGCAGCAGCGTCAATGGTGGGAAATATAGTGATGCGCAGGTCTTGAGTTTCAAGCGGAATATTAATTTGGCCATTCATAGCCACTCTTGCTTGGTCCAAATTCATTGTGAATTCTTTGGTATCAGCGATACCTTGCTTAATTTCAAAATTACTCGTGATGGTATTAAATGGCGTACCTTTGGTAGCTAGGTTGCCTAAAGTTCCTTGCAAATCAAGAGTGGCAAATTTCAATAAGCTTTGCAAGCTGAGAACGTCTAGCAGTTTGGCACCACTCGTATTAACCTCTAAGAGTCGGCCCTTAGCGAGGTCGATGTTGACGGTTCCGTTCAAAGTTTCGTAATGAGGAGCAAAGATCGGACCTAGCCAATTCAATTTGGCACTTAATCTGCCTTGCCCACCATCCACCGTTTTAGGGCTAGTCCAATGCGCAATGATCGCCCCGGCATCTTTAATTTCCATATCCACATTAATCGTACTTTGCTCTTGGGAGCCCGCAGTATTGCCTTGCCATTGGCCAGTGATAACAGAGCTGCCTTGTGGGTTTGCCAATTGGATTGACTCAATCTTGAGTGAGTCCTGAGTTGTTTTTGTTTTAATTTTGACGGTACCCAATTGAGCCTTAATCCATGCAAAATCGTCAATGGTGAGATTCAGGCTCGGAATCATATTGGGATTAATCACCCTTTCTGCAGGGGGCGGTTTCTGACACTTTTTAAGAGCATGGCTGCTAGCCGCTGTATCTAGATTGGATTTTTTAGGAGCTTCATCCGGAATGTGTAGTCGGCTTAAGCGCCCACTAATAAGATCGCCAGTGGATGAGGTGTTAGCGGGATGCCAATCTAGTTCTCCAGCGATATTGGGGGAGCTGGGCCGAAATTGCCAAACATTATTCTTATTGTTTGCAGTGAGACTGAAATCATTCCACACGCGGTCAAATGCAATCAATTTTTTAATTTGGGCATTGATTGAAACCGTTGGGTCAGTAGCAGTAGATTGCTTGTGCCCTGTCTCCTTGATCGACGACTTACCGCTAGCCATGAAATTTTGCCAAGCATCAATATTTAAATCATTGCCAACATAGCTAATAGCGAAGTCTTCCTGAGTAGGGGTAACATTCGTGCCGATTCCTAAGGCAAAGTGCAGATCATTGGCAGCATCTAAATTACCCGCCAAAAAATATTGGTCATCAATCTTCCCATTCCAGTCAGCTTGAGCTGAACTGGCGCCCTTACCGGTACCGCTTGCTCGATAGGTTCGCAAAAAGAGTTGCCCTTGCATTGGCGCGCCGATCAGTTTATTGATCGGTTTTGGGGCTGCAATTCCCCAATTACGAAAATCAAATTGAAGATTGGTTTGACTGCCAAGCTTATTAAAGTTAATAGCACCTTCGTACTTGGCTGTGCCGCTCATGGAAGTGAAAATAGGACTGACTTGCGACTGAGGGTGACGGGCAAAGTAATCCTTAATGATGCGTGATTGCATATCACCACTGATCTTAAAGCTGGTGTTCTCAGGTGCAGATGCAGCGCTAGAAATCTTCAGGCCGCCCCCAAGAAAAGTAGCGGAGATGTCTTCAAATTCAGGATTGGTTTCCGTAATCTTCAATTTGCCCTGCAAGTTTTCTAACGGGGGAATATCACCCCATTGCGCTTTATTGCCATTCAGCGTTACTTTCGCGTCAACGTTGGAATCATCGCTATTAGAAAGGGGAATCTTGAGGCCTAAATTGACATTCAGAAGCCCGCTAACCTTTAAGTTCTTTTCAAGACTAGGCTGCTTTTTTCCGACTGGCGAGAGGAAGACATATTCCAATATTTCAGATGCCGATCCTGCAGCAACGCCATTGATCAGAAGGGTGGGTTGATTAGCGCTGACATCTTTAATCTCGGCTTGTATATTTTCTAGGGCTACTTTTTTATAGCTTGCTTTATCGACCTTGACTTGAAGATGTGAATTTTCCATATCCACACTTCCGCCCACATTACTTAAGGCAGCCCAAACCCCTTGATTGCTAGATAGCAAAGGGGCAGGCTTAAATGTGGCGCCAATCAACGGCAAATGCAATGAGAGTTGACCAGGCTTACCTTTGGAGTAGGGCGCTTGATTTGGGTCGCCCTGAATATGCAAGCTACCATTTTTTACAATGCCGCCCTCAAAAGCTTTGCCCAGGTATTGCTGCACTTCCTTGCTTAGTCCCACCGGCAGATAGCGATGTACGCTAGTCAATTGGGCTTTATCAAACTTCATGTCGAGCGTCATGAAATCCGCTTTTTTTGGATCGGCAAGGAGATAACTGATGTCCAGTGTGGTATCGAGTTCCGCGTTGCTAAGCGCCAGTTTTTGGCCGTTGATGAGCCAGCCCCCTTTTTGCTTAGTCCAGCTCAAACTTCCTTTTGCTCTATCAAGCTGAATTTTTGGGTCGACTAATAAGTCGGCAATTTTTACCTCAAGATTCTGAGAGTCAAGAGTAAAACTCCCCTGAGTTTGATTGCTTGTCACATTACCTGTGAGGTGCGATATCGTAGGAATAGCAGAATTGAATCCGATAAAGCTCACATCGTTTAAAGATGCGCTTACGGTAAAGTCCAGACGGCTTGGGCTGAACCAGGACCCTGGCAAAGGTAACGCTCCTAAGGCTGATTTTTTCTCAGCCCAATTGAGATCAATAAATTTGAGTTCACCAGTAGCTTGCGACAACTTAATCGATTGCCGAATTTTTTTGGGCAGGGGCAGATTTAAAGCAAATACGGCGATATCTTCTACCAATATTTTTGGCGAGGAAAAGCCAAATTCTTTAATTTCTCCATCTTCGCCTGGCGGGCGCCAGCGAAAGATCATGGGACTCAGTTTTTCGAGGGGCGCATTACTATCGCTACCAATATCCCGCCACGCTAGGGATTCTGCGCTGATGGACAGCAATTTGCCATCGGTTTCTTGCGTGAGATTCGCTTCGAGTCTGCCAAATTCAAGCGGCTCTTCACCGCTGTGAAGTTGAGCAACTAGCTGGTCAGCCCCAAAAAAAAGTTTTGCTCCATCCGCTTTCCCGCTATCGAGCTTGAGCTGTCCCTTTGAGCTCACAACGCCCTCTAATAAATAGAGTGGTAGCGCAAAGTCTTTTCCTAAGGAGGCAAAGTTAAGGGAGGAAATATCCCAAGAAATATTGCCGACCCAATCGCGCCAGTTGCCTGCCTGCCCACCGAGGCGATGTACAAAATCAGTTTGCAGTTGAATAGGCGTCTTGCTCCAAGGTGTGACCATGGTGAGATTGGCTTGGTGACTACGAATGCCATTATCTAGATGGAGATTCTGAATCTCAATCGAGGTCTGGAGTTTTTTACTGAGCTGATCATTCCAAAAAATCTGGGCACGATTAATTTGAATATCGTTTTGGGAGAACAGCCAGTTTGCACCGGAATAATCATCTGGTTTGCCCCCTAGAGCAATGCCAGCAACTGAGACGATACCTTTAGCATCTCGTTGAGCATAGACTTGCGCATTACTAAGGGTGAGCTCATAAAAGTAAGGGGAGAGTTTATATACAGAACTCCAACTTAATTGCCCGCTAATTTTCTCGATGTATAGGGGGGAGGGTGCTTTATTGAGGCCAGCAAAGCGCAACCCCTCAATCTCAAAGCTTGGGCGAATTCCGGTCCAAGATACTCGCACGTCGTCCATGGTGACATTGGTCCCAAGCCGTGCACTCAATAGCTTCTCTAAGGCAGGTCTTGACTTTTCAATTTGAGGCCAAACAACGTAGCGGATGGCAAGGTGGCCGCAGACCAACAGGGCAAGGCATATCCCAAGCAGAATGAGTGCTCGTTTAGCCCACTGGCCGGGTGTGCCTGCAGCACGCATTGGAAGCATGCTTTTCAGGCGGGTCAAAAAGTGGTTAATCGGCATATTCACTATTATCCGCTAGCCTTTGCATCAGCTCCAAGCTCTGCTGTACCGCCTAGAGACCGATTAAGATGGAGAAATGACGGATTTCCCTGAGCAAATCGCTTTTTTAAAGCAGCACTCTAAGTATGCGCAACGGTGGTTGCTCGCCCGACCCGAGTGGTTGCCTTGGTTGCAGGCTGCTGGCGAGCAAAAAATAGACCCATCTGGCATTAACTCGCTTTTTGAGTCCTGTCACTCCATCATAGAGGGGGAGAGTCAGGATGAAGCTCACTTCATGGCTGAGATTCGTTTGGCAAGGCAGCGCTTGATGCTGTGGGTTGCCTTTCGGGATTTAAATGGCTTGGCGGATTTAGCTGAGGTCACCCATGCCTTGAGTTTCTTTGCCCAAAAGGCCATTGCTATCTGCATTGCCTTTATTCGACTAGATTTAAAGCTTCGTTTTGGACTTCCGTGGAGTACTGTTAATCACGCTGAAATGCCCTTATTGGTAGTTGGTATGGGCAAGTTGGGCGGTCTCGAGCTTAATCTCTCCTCCGATATCGATCTCATTTTCCTCTATGAGCATGAGGGTGAGACTGAGGGCGCTTCCAAGAGCCTGTCTTACCAAGAGTGGTTTACGCGGATGGGTAAGCGCCTCATTAAGTTATTGGCAGAACTAGACGGCAACGGCTTTGTATTTCGGGTAGATATGCGTTTAAGACCCAATGGGGACTCCGGACCCTTAGTGTGCAGCCTCGATATGCTGGAGGAATACCTCACCGTTCAGGGTAGGGAGTGGGAACGCTATGCATGGATCAAAGGTAGGTTAATTGCCCCATCGCCAGATTCTCCGGCGTTTGCTTTCTACGATAAGCTCCTTAATCAACTCATCCGCCCCTTCATTTATCGACGTCATTTAGACTACGGCGTTATTTCCGCTATCCGTGAGTTGCATTCACAAATTCAGCGGGAGGCAGAAAAACGCTCATCTGCGTATGCCGGCCGGTCTCGGGATATTAAGTTAGGGCGCGGCGGCATTCGAGAAATTGAATTCTTGGCGCAAATGTTTCAGCTGATGCGGGGCGGAACCGATCCCCGTTTTTGCATTCGCCCAACCTTAGAAGTGCTAGAGCTCATCAAACAACAAGGGACCTTGCCAGCCGAAGCCATTGACTCTTTAAAGCTTGCTTACGTCTTCTTACGGCGCTTAGAGCATCGCATTCAAGTTTGGGAAGACCAACAAACGCATTATTTGCCTGAAGACTCTCATGCTCGAGCTCGCTTAGCACTGAGTATGGGTTTCACAGATCAAGCGCAGTTTTTAACTGCACTCGACCATCATCAGTCCAGCGTGGCCAAATTATTTGAAGAGGCCTTTGTATTAAATGAGGAGTCCCGTTTGGATTTAGCGCCACTGGCACTGGATTGGGAGCCAGACCCTCAACGCTTCCCCCTCTCTTTAAGTCGTTGGAAGACTTGGAACGAGAGCTCAAAACAAAAGCTGCTGCCAGAAAAAAGCCGCTTAATTTTTAATAAGCTCATTCATAAAGCGGCTGATCTGTTGCAAGCAGAATTGCCGACTGAGGTGAGCGCGGATGCTGTCTTAGTGCGGTTTTTTGAACTGCTTGAAACCATTGTCAGAAGAACTGCCTATTTATCTATTCTGTCGGAGTATCCCAAGGCTTTATTAAATGTCCTTGCTTTGCTACGCGAATCCCAATGGGGCGCGCAATACTTAAGCAGGCATCCTTACTTACTGGATCACCTCTTGAACTCCCATGCTGAAATGGAGATGATTGAGCGCCCCGAAATGTATTGGACCGAGGTCAGGGCTACCTTAGAGCTTCGTTTAGACGATGCCATGACTCAAGGTGATGGTGCCGAGCGTGCTATGGATATTTTGCGCGTCACTCAGCATACCGAAACCTTCATTACACTCTTGGCAGATTTAGGTATTGGCGTGAAGCAAGCCCTTTCTGTAGAAAAAGTGAGCGATCACCTTTCTACTTTGGCTGATTTGATTTTGCAGACTATCTTTAAGTATGTGTGGCCTAGTGTGGCGCAAAAGTTTAGTGCCGATGCAAACACGCTCCCACCCTTTGCGATTATTTCCTATGGGAAGTTGGGGGGTAAAGAGCTGGGATACTCATCCGATCTAGATTTAGTATTTTTATATGAGGCAGCGGATTCAGACTTGGCAGCTCAGGAAATGTACGCCCTCCTCGCCAAGCGCATGATTAACTGGCTTACGGCATACACCTCAGCAGGCAGTCTCTTTGAGATTGATACTCGTCTACGTCCGAATGGATCTGCTGGATTTTTGGTTACCAATGTGCAGGCCTTTAAAAAATACCAATTGCGCGAAGGCGATAATGCCGCCTGGGTATGGGAGCACCAAGCATTGACCCGCGCCCGTTTCTCGGGGGGTAAGCAGGAAGTGGGCCTGATGTTTGATGCAGTCCGCTTTGAAGTTTTAAGTCAGGTACGCGATATCCCTCAGGTGAGGCAAGAGATTATCGAGATGCGTCAAAAGGTCCATGCCGGCCATTCAAATCCAGATAGCACGTTCGATTTAAAGCACGATGCGGGCGGTATGGTGGATATTGAATTCATTGTGCAATTCCTCATCTTGGCCTATGCGCACCGCTATCACCAGCTCATCGACAACTTGGGAAACATTGCGCTCTTGCGGGTAGCCGCAGAAGTCGGTTTGATCGAGCGGGAGGCGGCTATTAAGGTAGGTGATGCCTATCGTTTATTCCGTGCGCGTCAGCATCGCCTGCGCCTCGATGGTTTTGAGAAAACTCGAATATCAATAGACTCAGAAGTTGAATTACTGCGAGCTCGTCAAGCAGTTCTAGACTTATGGCAAGCCGTCTTTAAGTCGCCTACCTTGCTTTAGTTTTGCTCTAATAATTCACGGGCGTGACGCCGTGTTGTATCGGTAATCGTTGTGCCGCCAAGCATGCGCGCAACTTCTTCAACTCGCTCTGATCTGCCTAGCGGCGTTACTTGCGACACCGTTTTATCGACCGCTTGGGATTTGCTAACTTTTAAATGATGATTCCCCTGGGCGGCAACTTGAGGCAAGTGTGTCACGCATAAAATTTGATGCGATTCACCTAACTGCCGTAATAGTTTTCCAACGGTCTCAGCAACTGCACCGCCAATACCAGCATCCACCTCATCAAAAATTAAGGTTGGGGTGAAGGAGGCTTTGCTCGTAATGACGCTGATCGCTAAACTGATGCGAGCCAACTCGCCACCAGAGGCAACCTTAGCCAAAGAACGTGGTGTGCTACCCGCATGTCCAGCCACTAGAAATTCCACCTGCTCAAGACCGTGGAGACCACCTTCATTGAGTGGTGGCAAGGCAATCTCCAATTGCCCACCGAGCATCGAGAGATCTTGCATTGCGGCAGTCACAAGCCGGCCTAGATCAAGCGCAGCCTTATGACGTTTTTGCGAAAGCTGCTTTGCCAGTCCTAGGTAGTTGACCTCATTTTGTTTGACGCTAGCACGTAAGGACTCAATATTTTGTGAGGCAGTTAACGTATCCAAGCGTTCATGAGTTTCAACGAGTAGTGCGGGCAAGGCATCAGCTTCGGTACGGTATTTTCTAGCAGCGCTATGGAGAGCTTGCATACGCTCTTCCAGCATCACTAAACGCGCTGGATCTAACTCTAATTTTTGCAAGTAGCGATTGAGCGCATGCACCGCGTCATCAATCTGGATTTGCGCAGATTCAAGAGCTTGGCTAATGTCTACCAATGCCACATCATGCTCAGCCAGTGCGCGCATTTGGGTGGTGGTTTTGGACAGCGTGGACTCTACCGAGTTTTCGGCCTCGCTCAAGGCTTCAATTGCTTCTTGGCAACCGGTAATAATTTTGGCGCCATTGGCTAGACGCGCATGTTCACTTTGAATGCTGCCCCATTCACCAAGTTGCGGAGAGAGTTCAGTTAATTCTTCTAGCTGCCACTCTAGGCGCTCTCGTTCACGTTCAATATCTTGCCCGGCATTTTCCGCTTGCTCTAAGCGACGACGGGAGTCAGTTAATAATTTAAATAGTTGACTCACTTCGGTAGTGAGCGCGATCAGATTTGCATGACGATCTAGCAACTCTCTTTGCGCTCCACTTTTTAGCAGGAGCTGATGAGCATGTTGACCATGAATATCAACGAGTTGATCACCAACTTCTCGTAATTGCGCTAGGGTCGCTACACTGCCGTTAATAAAGGCGCGACTACGACCATTACTTTCCACCGTTCTTTTCAGTATGAGACTCTGTCCATCATCTTCAAGGGGAAAGCCTTGCTCATCGAGCCACGTAATCAATTGATTAACTAGTGGAGGATCTACCCGAAAGTGTGCGTTGATTTCAGCACGCTGGCATCCTTCGCGGATTTGGCTGCTGTCAGCGCGTTCACCTAAGGCAAGGCCGAGGGCATCAAGCAAAATCGATTTGCCAGCACCGGTTTCGCCGGTGAGGACTGAAAAGCCTGCAGAGAAATCGAGCTCTAGCTGTTCAACAATAACAAAGTCACGGAGTGCGAGGATTTGAAGCATGTATTAGCGTAGAGGATTATTTGACATCAGAATGTCGATGGATATTCGTTCCAATGCAATTTCTCACGCAAAGTTTGGTAGTCACTGTGAGCGCGAGGGTGCAATAGGCTAATAAATTTGTCAGATTGACTCACTTCAATAGAGTCGCCCACTTGCAAATCTGTTTGAGATTGCATATCAAAATTGACAATTGTTTGCTTGCCCTCAACCACTTCAATACTAATAGTGACATCTGGCGGCAACACGATCGGACGATTTGACAGAGAATGGGGCGCAATTGGAGCCAAAAGGATGCCGGCAACCCTTGGATGAAGGATGGGGCCACCTACGGAAAGCGCGTACGCAGTCGAGCCCGTTGGAGTGGATACAATCAAACCGTCAGAACGTTGGTTATACATAAAAGAACCATTGACGCGCACAGCCAATTCGACCATGCCAGAGATTCCTGAGCGGTTCACCACGACATCATTCAATGCCAAAGCGCGATTAATTTCCTTGCCATTGCGCAGCACGATGGCGTCCAGCAGGGTTCTGGTATCTGCTTCGTAATCGCCGGCAATCATTTTGGGGAGAATATCTTGCACCGATTGAATGGGAATATCGGTCATATATCCCAAGCGCCCCATATTGATGCCAACTAAAGGAACATTGCTACCGGCTAATTGACGTGCAATACCCAGCATGGTGCCATCGCCACCCAAAACCACGACCAGATCAATCTCGTTGGTAAAGGCATCGATACCCTTGGTGGGGTAGTTTGTCAGACCCAAGTGATCGGCGGTGCCGGACTCAATGAATACCTGACAACCCAAGCCGGTAACCAGCTTAGCAAGCTCGCTCAATCGTTCTTGCATGCCATCTACCTGATATTTGCCAACGAGGGCAACCCGGCTAAATGCCTTCTTGGTCAAATTTGCGGATGGGCTTAACATATAACGATTAAACCATAGGCTAAAAATCTCTTCCACCATGGACGATCGTTCCCGCGCATTACTCAAAACCCTCATCGAGCGCTACATCGAGGAGGGTCAGCCCATCGGCTCGCAATCCCTCTCGCGCTCTTCAGGGTTGGATCTTTCTGCGGCCACTATTCGTAATGTCATGGCAGATTTAGAAGAATTGGGGCTGGTAACCAGCCCTCATACCTCGGCAGGCAGAATTCCAACGCCTCGTGGCTACCGTTTGTTTGTCGATACGATGTTGACAGTTCGGCCGATAGAGGCAATCACTGCGCGAGAGGTAGAGCAGGGCTTGTTGCCAGACTCGCCCCAACGGGTTCTCAGCTCAGCGGCACAAATTTTGTCGAATTTGACGCATTTCGCTGGTGTGGTGATGACACCAAAGCGTGCCCAAGTCTTTAAGCATATTGAATTCTTGCGCCTCGGCGAGGGCAAAATTTTGCTTATATTGGTAACTCCAGAAGGCGACGTTCAGAACCGTATTTTGCCAACGACACAAGATTACTCACCCAGTCAGTTAACTGAAGCAGGTAACTACATTAATTCTCAGTTTGCGGGTAAAAGTTTCGCTGAAGTTCGTGCCCATCTCTTGTCTGACCTAGACCATTTGCGGGCAGATATTGCGGGCTTGATGGCCTTGGCCCTGCACAGCGGTGAAAGTGACTATGGCATGGGTCACAGTGAGGTGGTGTTATCGGGTGAACGCCGCTTATTAAATATAGGAGACTTGAGCTCAAATTTAGATAAATTGCGCAAGATGTTCGACATGCTGGAGCAAAAATCTGTCTTAGTGCAACTGCTAGATACCTCGAGTCATGCTGACGGTATTCAAATCTTTATTGGCGGCGAGAGCGACTTACTTCCTTACGAAGACCTAGCCGTCATTAGCGCGCCTTATAGTATTGATGGTCAAATCGTCGGTACCTTGGGGGTTATTGGTCCCACTCGCATGGCTTACGATCGAGTGATTCCGATTGTCGACATTACCTCCAAATTGCTGTCTGGCGCCTTGAGTTATTAAACTCAGTTATCAAACCCACTTCTAAATTCCAAAAGACGAGCACGCCTTGAACCCAAACCCCCATTTACGCCCCACTAAAACTGCGATCTTATTGCTGAACTTGGGCACCCCTGCCGCACCTACCGCCAAGGCAGTGAGAGTCTACTTAAAAGAATTTCTATCCGACCCTAGGGTGGTGGAAATTCCGCGAGTCATTTGGTGGTGCATTTTGAACGGCATTATTTTGCCGATTCGCAGTGGCGCCTCTGCCAAGAAATACGCTTCTATTTGGCTGCCTAAATTAGGCTCCCCTTTGATGCATTATTCCCGCTTACAAGCTAAAGAACTGGGCGAGCGTTTTGCACAACACGGCCAAACTGTTTTGGTGGATTTAGCGATGCGTTACGGGCAACCTTCTACTGAAGCCGTCTTGGGTGAGCTACAGGAGCAAGGAATGGAGCGCTTACTCTTATTGCCTTTGTATCCCCAGTATTCAGCAACAACCTCAGCCTCGAGCTTTGATGAAGTATTTCGGGTGCTCGGTAAGTGGCGCAATCAGCCGGAGCTTCGCCTCGTGAAGCACTATCACGACTACCCAGCCTATATCAACGCCTTGCGTGATCAGGTACAGACCTTTTGGGATAAAGAAGGGTGCCCTGATTTTGCTAAGGGCGATCGTTTTGTGATGTCCTTTCATGGGCTGCCCAAACGGAATTTAATGCGGGGTGATCCCTATCACTGCGAATGTTTGAAGACGGGCCGCATGCTAGGCGAGGCTTTAGGATTAGAAGCAGGGCAATATTTGGTGACTTTTCAATCTCGCTTTGGTAAGGCGGAATGGCTCAAGCCCTACACCGCACCCACAATCGAGAAGTTGGCTCAAGCGGGTTGTGAGCGGATGGATATTTTTTGCCCAGGATTTCCAGCGGACTGCCTGGAAACCCTAGAGGAGATTGCCATGGAGGCGCGCGAAATTTTCTTGGAGCACGGCGGCAAAGACTACCGCTACATTCCCTGCCTCAATAGCAATCCTGCGTGGATTGAAGCGCTTGAAATCATTGCTCAGCAGCATTTAGTGGGCTGGCCGCTTGACTCTGAGTCTGAGGCAGTGCTTACTAAACGCAATGAGAGGGCAGAGTTAGCTAAAGAGAGAATTGCCTAAGTTGTCTTGAAATTGAAACATCTGACCCCTTATCATTGCTTGGCCCTATAGATAAAAGAGTGACCTCAAACCATGACTCAAGATAATCAGCACCCAGCCCCTGAGCAGGAAAATACCAGCCCAGATCCTCAATCCGCGGATGCCTCTCATGCAGAACCCGCAGGCTTGACCGCAATGACGCCTGAAGAAGAATTAGCCGAATTAGCGCAAAAACTCTCTGAAATGCAAGATAACTTTCTGCGCGCCAAGGCTGAGGGTGAAAATATCCGCCGCCGTGCTGCTGAGGATGTATCTAAGGCCCACAAGTTCGCCATTGAGAGTTTTGCAGAGCATTTGGTGCCAGTGACCGATAGCTTGTATGCAGCATTAAGCGCTGAGGCGGTAGATGCAAAGGCGTTTAAAGAGGGTTTGGAAATTACTCTTAAACAGTTACTATCCGCCTTTGAAAAGGGCCGCATGACTGAAATTAACCCTGCAATTGGGGATAAATTTGATCCGCATCACCATCAGGCGATTGCTTCAGTACCCTCAGAACAAGATCCCAATACGGTAGTTTCCGTGCTGCAGCGTGGCTACTCCATCGCTGATCGCATCCTTCGTCCGGCCTTGGTGACGGTGAGCGCACCCCAGTAATGCCTAAAAAATAAGCATTTTCTTGTAGATTGTTGAGATGAAGGTCATTTAGGGACAAATTCTCACCTTTTGACCGCTAAAGCTCTTGAAATTCATTTTTTTGACCCAATTTACTCGGTATCAATTTATTTACAGCAGTTCAGTTGCAATCACCTAACAATTTAATTATTTGGAGCAATTATGGGAAAAATTATCGGAATTGACTTAGGAACCACGAATTCGTGCGTTTCCGTTGTTGAAAACAATGCACCTAAGGTTGTTGAGAACGCCGAGGGCGCGCGTACAACCCCATCCATCATTGCCTATGTGGAAGATGGCGAAGTCTTAGTGGGTGCTCCTGCTAAGCGTCAATCAGTCACCAATCCACGCAACACCATTTACGCCGTCAAGCGTTTGATGGGTCGTAAATTTACTGATGCAGAAGTGCAAAAAGACATCGGTCTCATGCCTTATAAAATTATTCAAGCTGACAATGGCGACGCTTGGGTTGAGGCGCGCGATAAAAAAATGGCGCCACAGCAGGTTTCCGCTGAAATTTTGCGCAAAATGAAAAAAACCGCTGAAGACTACCTCGGCGAAGAAGTAACAGAAGCCGTGATTACGGTTCCAGCTTACTTCAATGACAGTCAGCGCCAAGCTACCAAAGATGCTGGCCGTATCGCTGGTTTAGATGTCAAGCGAATCATCAATGAGCCAACTGCTGCTGCTTTGGCTTTTGGCTTGGACAAGCAAGACAAGGTTGATCGCAAGATTGCAGTCTATGACTTGGGTGGCGGTACATTCGACGTATCCATTATTGAGATTGCTAACGTGGATGGCGAGAAGCAGTTTGAAGTGCTCTCCACCAACGGCGATACCTTCTTGGGCGGTGAGGATTTTGACCAACGCATCATCGATTGGATCATTGCAGAGTTCAAAAAAGAACAAGGTGTTGATCTGAGTAAAGACGTATTGGCCTTACAGCGTCTGAAAGATGCCGCCGAGAAAGCCAAGATTGAACTGTCTTCAGCACAGCAAACAGAAATTAACTTGCCTTATGTGACTGCAGATGCAAGCGGTCCTAAGCATTTAAATTTGAAGCTGACGCGTGCCAAGCTCGAGTCTTTGGTAGAAGAGTTGATCAAGCGTACTGCTGGTCCTTGCCTTACAGCCATTAAAGATGCGGGTGTGAACGTTGCCGATATCGACGACGTCATTTTGGTTGGTGGTCAAACACGTATGCCCGCAGTGCAGGACAAAGTAAAAGAGATTTTTGGTAAAGAGCCACGTAAGGACGTGAATCCTGATGAAGCCGTTGCAGTGGGTGCAGCAATTCAAGGATCCGTTTTATCAGGTGATCGCAAAGACGTATTGCTTTTGGATGTAACACCATTGTCCTTGGGTATCGAAACCTTGGGCGGTGTCATGACCAAGATGATTCCAAAGAACACGACTATTCCTACTAAGCATTCACAGGTGTATTCCACTGCGGAAGATAATCAGCCTGCAGTCACGATTAAGTGCTTTCAGGGTGAGCGTGAGATGGCTGCTGCCAACAAGCTACTGGGCGAGTTCAATCTAGAAGGAATTGCCCCTGCCCAACGCGGTATGCCACAAATTGAAGTAACTTTTGATATTGACGCCAATGGCATTTTGCATGTCACCGCAAAAGATAAAACCACTGGTAAAGAAAACAAAATTACGATCAAGGCCAATTCAGGTTTAACCGAAGAAGAAATCCAGCGCATGGTGAAGGATGCCGAAGCCAATGCGGATGAGGATAAGAAAGCTTTGGAATTGGTTACCGCTCGCAATATTGCCGATGCCTTAGCGCACTCTACTAAGAAGACATTGGAAGAGCATGGCGCTACCTTGGACGCCTCTGAAAAAGAAGCGATTGAGGCTGCCTTGAAAGAACTTGACGAGACCATCAAAGGCAACGATAAGTCGGCAATTGAAGCCAAGACCGAAGCCTTGGGTAAAGTCAGTCAGAAGCTAGGCGAAAAGGCTATGGCTGCTGAGCAAGCTAAAGCAGGTGGCGGTGCCGCACCTGGTGGCGCTCAAGCTGCTGCGCCAGATGCTGATGTAGTGGATGCCGACTTTAAAGAGGTTAATGACAAGAAGTAATCGGTATTATCTGAAAAGTTAGTTTTTGCAGTAATTTCACAACAAGTCGGCCACGTGCCGACTTGTGTCATTGAGGTGGTTGAGAGGAATAGTTGTGGCTAAAGGTAAACGCGATTTTTACGAAGTGCTTGGGGTTGCTAAAAGTGCAAGCGATGTTGAGCTAAAAGCAGCCTATCGGAAGCTGGCCATGAAATACCATCCCGATCGCAATCCTGACAGCAAAGATGCCGAAGCGCAATTTAAAGAAGTCAAAGAGGCCTATGAAACACTGACCGATGCAAATAAGCGCGCAGCTTATGACCAGTACGGCCATTCCGGGGTCGATCCTTCCATGGGGGGATTTGGTGGCGGAGGCGGATTTGCCGATGCTTTCGGTGACATCTTTGGTGATATTTTCGGACAAGGCGGCGGCCGCCAGGCTGGTCCACAGGTTTATAAGGGCGCTGACCTGCGCTACAACATGGACATTAGCTTAGAGCAGGCTGCTGAGGGCTATACCACCCAGATTCGTGTGCCGAGTTGGAGTAATTGCAAGCCATGTGCCGGTAGCGGTGCTGAGGCGGGAACCAAGGTAGAAAGATGCGGTACCTGCGATGGCCATGGCCAAGTCCGAGTGCAGCAAGGTTTCTTCTCGATGCAACAAACTTGTCCTAAGTGCCGTGGCACGGGCGAGCATATTCCAAAACCCTGCAAAACTTGTCACGGCAGCGGAAAATTAAAAGAGCAAAAAACATTAGAGATCAAGATTCCTGCTGGCATAGACGATGGCATGCGTGTGCGCTCGGTAGGTAATGGAGAGCCAGGAATTAATGGCGGGCCGTCGGGCGATCTATATGTTGAGGTTAGAGTGAAGCCGCACCCAGTTTTTGAGCGCGACGGTAGCGATCTCCATGTGCAAATGCCCATTTCATTCGCTACGGCAACGATTGGTGGAGATATTGAGGTACCAACTCTAACGGGTCGAGTGGAATTCCCTATTCCTGAGGGTACTCAGACCGGTAAAACTTTCCGTCTGCGCAACAAGGGTATTAAAGGTTTACGTTCAGCCGTGATTGGCGATCTCTTGGTGCATGTCGTGGTTGAAACCCCAATCAAGCTGACCGACGAGCAAAAAAATCTATTGAGTAAATTTGATGAGAGTTTGAAAGTGGGGGGTGGCAAACACAACCCTCAGCAAAAAGGTTGGTTTGAGGGAGTAAAAAGCTTCTTTCATTAACCAGCGAAGCAATGTTCTGGGCTAGGAAATTTTCCGGACTTGACAGAGCGAATGTAAGTTTTAATTGCGGATTCTATGGAGGGACTGCCATCCAAAAAGTTTTTTACAAACTTGGGAGGCTTGCCTGGGCTAATGCCGAGCATATCTGGCAACACCAAAACTTGACCAGAGCAATCTGGGCCTGCCCCAATGCCGATGGTAGGAATGGATAGTGACTCAGTAATTTGCTTACCCAGCGAAGACGGAATGGCTTCCAAGACTAGCATTTGTGCGCCAGCCGCTTCGCAAGCGAATGCCTGCTCTCGCATTACGGTGGCCGCATCTTTGGACTTACCCTGCACATGGTAGCCACCTAAGAGATGAACTGATTGGGGTAATAAGCCGAGGTGTGCACACACAGGGACACTCCGTTTTACTAAGTAATGAATAATCTCGGTTTGCCATTCGCCGCCACCCTCAAGCTTCACCATATCGGCGCCGGCACGCATTAACTCTGCCGCAGAATCTAATGCTTGCACGGGATCGCCATAACTCGCAAAAGGTAGATCCGCAATCAAAAAGGAAGCGGTATTGGCGCGCGCAACACAACTGGTGTGATAAACCATTTGCTCAATAGTGACGGGAGTAGTACTGCTATGACCCTGAATGACATTACCTAGAGAGTCGCCAATGAGAATGACATCGATGCCGCAGCGATTTAAAAGAGCCGACATAGTCGAGTCATATGCCGTCAACATGGTAATTTTTTCGCTCTCCGCATGCATGGAGAGGAGCTTAGAAATAGTGATTGGCTTTTCGCCTTGCAGATAACCCATACGCAGAGTGTAATGAATTACTGTGGTGCTTGGCTATAAGCCTTTTTCTCAGTAGAGGCGCAATTTCGGCAATTGAGAACTTCGATGCGCTGGTGAGCCACTTTAGGTAAATAGCTTTTCAGTTCGCCGAAATGAGGTAAAAAGAAATCTGGGGCGATTTCAAGAAGCGGTAGCAGCACAAAAGAGCGCTCCGTCATGCGGGGGTGCGGAAGGGTCAATTCGGTATCGTCCTGAGATACGCCTTCAAAATACAGAATATCTAGGTCTAGCGTGCGGGGTGCGTTGGCATAAGGGCGCTCACGGCCAAACTCTTGCTCTACGGCCTGGCAAACATGTAAAAGGCCGTAAGGGCTTAATTGAGTCTCAATTTCGATTACGGAGTTGATGTAGTCACCCCCCAAAGCATCGACAGGGGCACTTTGATAGAAGCAGCTCTTAGCAATAATCTGCAACTCGCAGCGGAGTGCAAGACAGACGATTGCGTCAGTGATGAGTTGTCGCGTATCGCCAATGTTGCCACCGAAACCAATAAAAGCTTGAGCCATGAACTATCCAAATCAAAAAAAGAACTCTATTTGCGTACTTTACTGAATATTCCTCGAGTCTGCTTAGCTCGATGCCCTTTCAGGGGGCGTCACTATTTTGGCTTTTCTGCGCCGCCGTCTTTTCGGGGCCGAACTCGGAATACTAGTGTCATTTTTGATCGAGGCCATTAAGGCATCTTGCCCGGCAGTATCAGATTCGATAAAGTCGGTCCACCACTCGCCTAAGGCAGGAATCTGCTCACCTGTGGCGCAGCGCAGTAATAAAAAGTCGTAACCTGCCCTAAAGCGGGGGGACTCAATCAAGCGATAAGGGTAGCGCCCCACGCGTCTTTCAAAACGCGGTTGCATTGCCCAGATTTCTCGCATATCACTTTCAAAACGGCGCTGAATGACCATGCCCTTGCTTTGGGTGGCAATTGTGGTATCCATCGCGTCCTGTAAAGCGGGAATATTAGCCATTCCCTTAGCCATATTCTTTTTCCAGTTGAGTAAGAGGTCTGGCCACAATAGGCTGGCAAATAGGAAGCCGGCCGAAACACTTTTACCTGCCTGAATGCGTTGATCCGTATTAGAGAGCGCTATTCGAACAAAGTCATTCGCTGCTTTAGAGTCGGAATGGCTATCTAAAATATGGTCTAGTAGAGGCAGGACACCGTGGTGAAGACCAGCATTTCTCAAACCTTGAATTGCCGACCAGGAATAGCCTGACATCAGCAGCTTGAGCATTTCATCAAAAAGACGTGCCGTAGGTACATCATGAATTAATTGACCTAGTTGGGCGATAGGCTCTTGTGTCGCGGCATCCAAAGCAAACCCCGTTTTAGCGGCAAAACGAATGGCTCGTAACATGCGTATTGGATCCTCACGATACCGCTTGCTTGGATCACCGATCATTCTTAAAACCTTTTTTTGCATGTCGGCCATGCCACCGTGATAGTCAAGCACCGTTTCTGAAGCGGGGTCGTAATACATGGCATTAATACTGAAATCGCGCCGCGCCGCATCTTCATGTTGAGTGCCCCAAACATTATCGCGCAGAATGCGGCCAGTTTCGGCTAGATGCTCACCAGCATTTTCAAGCAGGGCCCTAAATGTAGACACTTCGATAATTTCAGGAGCGCCTTTGCCAAAAAAGGTCACGTGAACAATTTGAAAGCGACGGCCGATGAGGCGGGCTTTGCGAAAGAGTTTTTGTACTTGCTCGGGGGTGGCATTAGTTGCGACATCGAAATCTTTTGGGCTAATACCCAAGGCTAAATCGCGCACCGCACCCCCCACGATAAAGGCTTCGTAGCCTGCCTGCTGTAGGGTTTGCGTTACCTTGACAGCATTTTTGGAAAGTAATTCCGGATTGATTCTGTGCGCCTTTTTGAGGATGCGCTTGGGAGCATGGAGATTGTGAGCCTGACCATGGCGCGCCATGGGGTCCCGACGCAAAATTCGATGTATCAACTTAGCGATCATGCAAATAGTTCCAAAATGGGCCAACGACGCTTAACCGCTTCGGCGCGGAGTTGCGGATCAGGATTGGTGGCAATCGGATTACTTACCTTTTCTAGTAGCGATAGGTCGTTCATTGAGTCAGAGTAAAAATAACTACAAGAAAGCTGCTCCAAGGACAGATTTTGTGTCTGCAACCAATCATTCACCCGAGCTATTTTTCCTTCGCGAAAACTAGGTAGGCCCGTAACTTCGCCAGTAAAGTCGGCAAAAGGATCATTTCCCAGGGTTGCGGGTTCAGTCGCTACCAAGTGGACTATGCCAAAACTCTCGACAATGGGTCGCGTGACAAAACTATTGGTAGCCGTCACTACGCAGCAAAGGTCACCTGCATCTTGGTGGCGTTTAACTAGATCTAAGGCTTGGGGGCGTATTTGTCCTGTTATCACTTCTTTCATAAATGCATCATGCCACTCTTTGAGTTGAGCGCGAGAATGCTCTGAAAGAGGTTTTAAAGCAAAGCGTAAGAACTCATCAATATTGAGCTTGCCATCTTTATATTCTTGATAAAAACGGGCATTTTGTTCGGCATAAAATTGGCCATCAACCACCCCAATTCGAGCCAAAAATTGCCCCCACTCATAATCACTGTCGCAGGGTAGGAGGGTTTGATCAAGATCAAAAAGTGCTAATTGGGTCATTAAATGTATTTTATTTGGGTTGTAAAAGCTCACGCACCAGCGGTAAGGTTACTGCCCGCTTGGTTTCTAGTGAATAGGCATCTAAAGCATCGATTAAAGCCATTAAATTGGGCATATCACGATGAAAGCGGTTAAGTAGCCAAGGTAAAACATCCGGAGAGAGCATCAGGCCACGCGCTAGCGCCGCGTGCTCAAGCGCTTGTATTTTCTCATCATCTTCTAAAAGATGGGTTTGAAAGACTAAGCCCCAGCCCAATCTTGTGCGGACATCTTCTCGTAATTGCAAGGCGCTAGGAGCGGCATTGCCAGCGATAAAAAGATGGAGATTTTGACTGGCCACCACCACATTGAAAATACGAAATAGTGACGCTACTTGTGCTTCGCTGATGCCATCAACATCATCAATCGTAATGATGGCACTCATTTTGTTTGAGCTTAGAGTCGCCAAACTCTGTTCCAAATCTTCCCACGAGTTCGTCTCGGCAGGTGTCAAAGCATAGTGCTCAAGACCGGCTTCTGCAGCTGCATTAGTCAATGCGTTCAAAAGATGAGAGCGGCCGGACCCTTCCGGACCCCACCAGTAAAAGCAGCGTTGATTTAGGGGATTATCTGCAGCGCTGGCATCTTTAGGCATTGTCCAGTTGCTCACTAAGGTTTGCAGTGTGCCGTGCAAAGCTCGGTCATTACCAGGCAGGAAATTGTCTAAACTCGCTTTGGGTGTGCAAGTCAAGTCGAGCGCAAGTTGCCTCGGAAGCAAGGAGTTATTCATTCATACCTGATGATTATTTTTTATACCAGACGCTTTGGGTATAGCACGACCATGAGTACTTAATTAGAACCAAACTAATGGCGCTGAAAGGAAGTGCAAGTAACACTCCAAAGAAGCCAAACAGCTTACCAAATAATAATAGGGCGAAGATGAGTGCAACCGGGTGAATACCAATTCGCCCTCCGACCAATTGGGGCGTTAAGTAAAAGCCTTCAATTAACTGTCCAAGGCCATACACAATCAAAACGCCTACTATGTGAATGTCAAAACCAAACTGCAGGATCGCAGCCAAAAAAGCTAAAGAGAAACCTAACGCAATACCGATGTAAGGAACCAAGATCATGATTGCCGTAAACACCCCGATGGCAACCCCTCCTTTAATGCCCACCAGAATCATACCAACACCATAAAAAACGGACATGATCGAGATCACAATTAATTCCCCGCGCAGATATTGCGAGAGGAGATCATCCGTTTGTAGCGCTAACCGTTGCAATGTTGCTTGAGCACGTAGGGGCGCCAAAGTTTTTACCAATCGAAAAAATACATCCCACTCAATCAGTAAGTAAAACATCGCGAACAGAATCACTACTGAATTTGCGAAGACTCCGAGAATGGAGTTACCTGATTGCAATACGGTATCGAAAGCGGATGAGAATAAAGAGTCGGCATTGTCATTAATGTGCTCAGTAATTTTTTCAGTTGCGCCTGTCTTGAGCGTTTCCCAGTCTAAGTGGAGGTGAAATTGCTCTAATTGAGGCCCTAACCAAGTTTGGATTGTTTCAATCCAGATGGGTAATTGAGTTTTAAAGAGCGGAATCTCCGTTTTGAGAAGGCCAATAAAGAGGCTTAGGATGCCAAAAAAAACGCCCAACCCAATAACCATGGCAATTACCGCTGCCGCCTCAGGGGGTAGGCGACGCCTCTCAAGCCATACGCAAAAAGGGCGTAAGACGTAAGCCAGAATGAAGGCAAATAGAAAAGGAGTAAAAATTTCGGTCATTTCTCTGTGATCCTCTAGAATTCAATGATTCTACTGATCCAGCATTACTTTTACTAATCTTCGAAATTTTCCATGACCTCATCCATTAATCCCCCTTCCTCAGGACTCTCCTATCGCGACGCGGGCGTCGATATTGACGCTGGTGACGATCTAGTCGACCGCATTAAGCCATTAGCTAAGAAAACCATGCGTGAGGGGGTTTTAGCAGGAATTGGGGGGTTTGGAGCTCTTTTTGAGGTGCCTAAGCGTTTCAAAGAGCCAGTTCTGGTCTCGGGTACTGACGGAGTGGGAACCAAGCTCAGATTGGCTTTTGAGTGGAATCGCCACGATACGATCGGCCAAGATCTAGTGGCAATGAGTGTGAATGACATTTTGGTGCAGGGTGCCGAACCCCTGTTCTTCTTGGATTATTTTGCTTGTGGCAAATTGAGTGTCGATACCGCGGCTACGGTAATTAGCGGTATTGCCCGAGGTTGTGAGTTGGCGGGTTGCGCCTTAATTGGTGGCGAGACAGCAGAAATGCCCGGCATGTATCCCCCTGGTGAATACGATTTAGCGGGATTTGCGGTGGGTGCGGTAGAGAAGTCCCAAATCATCAATGGCGCATCGATTGTTCCAGGTGATGTAGTGGTGGCGATTGGCTCTAGTGGTGCTCACTCCAATGGCTACTCTTTGGTGCGAAAAGTCATTGAGCGTGCTGGCGCTAAGCCCAGCGATGACCTGGGCGGTCGTCCCCTTGGCGACGTTGTGATGGCACCCACAGAAATTTATGTCAAACCGATCCTGAAATTAATTTCTCAAATTTCGGTTAAGGGCATGGCGCACATTACGGGCGGTGGTTTAGTGGACAACGTGCCTCGGGTACTTCCTGAAAATATTCAGGCCGTATTGCACCGTGATAGCTGGGAAATGCCAGAGCTATTTCGTTGGCTGCAAATGAAGGGCGGAGTTGCTTACGCAGAAATGATTCGCGTCTTTAACTGCGGCATTGGTATGGTAGTGATTGTTGCTGCTGATCAGGCTGAGGCTACTGCCCAACTCTTGAAGGCTGAGGGATTGAGCGCTTGGACAGTGGGTGAGGTTGTTGAGCGTCCCGAAGGAGCTCCTCAAACCATCGTCATTTAAGTGCTGCGACCTGCTCCTGCAGGCACAGCTTGCAATGTTCTAATGCAGCTTGTAATTCAGAAGGGTCAAAGGGGTCGAAGATATTGCGACCAGCGATTGCTCTGAGCCAAGTTAACTGTCTTTTGCCTAACTGACGGGTTGCAGCTAAGGCCTTGTAACGCATCTGTTCCAGGTTGGTATCGCCTGCGAGATACTCCCATACTTGCCGGTACCCAACCGCCCGAATTGCGGGCAAATCGGCGTTGAGCTTGGTATTAGTGCGCAGCTTTTCTACTTCTTCAAGCAAGCCACCAGATAGCATTTCATCAAAGCGATTCTCTAGTTGCAGATGTAATCTTGCGCGATCATTTGGTTCTAATGAAACCAAATTAATCCACTCGGGAATCGCTGAGCCCTCTCTGCCATCTGCGCTAGGCGAGGCTGCGAATAAACTCGACATCGGTTTGCCAGTGATTTCATAGACTTCTAGGGCGCGTTGCACACGCTGGGAGTCATTAGGCATCAAGCGTTCAGCCGTGATGGGGTCGACTTGGGCCAACAGGGTATGCATCGCAGGCCAACCCACTTTTTTTCCTTCATCGTCTAAGCGCGCACGAATCTGTGGGTTAGCTGGGGGCAAAGAAGATAGACCGTGTACCCAGGCGCGCCAATACAGCATGGTGCCTCCAACGACTACGGGGATATGGCCCCGAGCCCGAATTTCAGCGCAGAGACGATTGGCATCAATAGCAAAGCGCGCGGCGGAGAAGCTTTCATGCGGCTCTAAGATGTCTATTAAATGATGTTTGACCGCGTTTTGTTCGGCGGAACTCGGTTTGGCACTCCCAATATCTAACCCGCGGTAAACGAGCGCGGAGTCCATGCTAATTAATTCTACTATCGTGCCAAGGGATTTAGCGTGCTCAGCCACTAACATAGCAAGTTGGGTTTTACCCGCCCCTGTAGGCCCCACAATGCAGAGGATTGGAGGACTGTTAAGGAGATCGGTTAGCCCTTGCGAGGATTCTGAATGCATCCTCTCATTATAAGAAGCAAAAGTTTCAAACCTTGGTATTGAGCCTGTTAATATCTTTGCAACTTACAAATGGAGTCTCAGTTGATTGATACCCTGACGCAATTCGGTGATCTTCTATTACACCTTGATCACCATCTCGATGTTGTGATTCAACAATATGGTTATTGGGCTTACGGTTTGTTATTTGCAATCGTCTTTGCTGAGACAGGATTGGTGGTTGCACCTTTCTTGCCCGGTGATTCGTTGCTGTTTATTGCGGGCGCATATTGTGCAACTGAGCAGTTTAATTTTTGGACTCTATGTATCGGGTTGTTAATTGCCGCTGTCGCTGGTAATACCTTAAATTATTTCATTGGGCGTTGGATCGGAGTACGAATTTTCGCGAGTCAATCTCGCTGGATTGATCAAGCAGGACTACGTAAAACTCACGCTTTTTACGAAAGACATGGCGGCAAAACAATTATTGCAGCCCGCTTCTTGCCAATCATTCGTACCTTTGCTCCATTTGTGGCGGGTATCTCTGAGATGAATTTTTCTCGCTTTCAATTCTTTAACATCACGGGCGCTGCGCTGTGGGTCTTTGGCTTGGTGACCGCTGGATACTTTTTTGGCAATATGCCGTTGATTCGCCAAAACCTGAATGTGATTGTTTTGGTGGGAGTTGGTGCGGCAGCGCTGCCAATCGTTTTGGCTGGCTTATACAAGGTCATCCGAGGCAAGCAGAAGTAATTTACCCACCAAGTGCAGTCGATTTAGTGGAGCTTGGTTTGACTTTCTAGAGTGGCGATATGCTCACGAATTTCAGCAGCGTCTTCTGCCCCCGGCACCTCTTTAAGATACTGCAACATATCGGCGATAGCGGGGCGTACATATTCCAGTTGAGCGAAGATCAAGCCGCGATCACGAATCTCTTCAAATGAATTGGGGAGCAATATCACCAAGCGTTCCTGCACCCCTAGCAGACGATCCCAACGCTCGTGCTCCGAGTAAATCATTTTCAAATTTCTCATAAAGCGCGAAAGAATTTCACGTGGGCTCGAGGCTCGCAAGAAAATGTTCAGCGGCAGACTCAGTTCACCACGATAGCCTTTAGCATCGAGGTAGGGATCAAGCATTTCCTGTAATTGATTTTTGGAGAGCGACTCACCAGTCAGGGGATCCATAATGATTTCACCCTGTTGTAAAGAGATCCGCATCATAAAGTGGTTCGGAAAGGAGACGCCACGAATTGGCAGATTGATTTGTTGCCCCAATTCCATCATGAGTATCGCTAAGGAGATTGGTATACCGCGACGATTTTCCAGCATTTGATGAAGGTAGGAGTTGTCGGGGTCATAAAAATCATTCTGATTAGGCCCAAATCCCAATTCGGTATAAAAGAAGTGCCTCAGCATTTGCAGGCGCTGCATTGGCGAAGTGTCTGGCGTGATCCGCTCCTTCAACTTATTGCTTAATTGATCTATTCGATCTAGTACACCTTGCACATCTAAGCTAGGGTAAGCATGCTGGGCGACAGCGATTGCCGCCTCAGTTAAGGGGAAGTGGTCATCCTCAGCTACTAGGGAGGTAAAGTAATCAAGTTGTTGTGTTGGCATACTGACTATTTTGCATGACGCAGAAATTTTTGCCAGCGAATTCCAACTAAATAAAGGGCGGAAAAGTAAATTATTGCGCCCGCACCCAGCCAAGCGGCTAAAAGGCCAATGCGCAGCCAAGGCGTCGCTTGCAATGCAATCCAGTCAGAGGCACTAGCCGCATAAAACAGAAGAAGTGAAAAGGGAATTAGGGCTAAAAAAAGCTGCCCTAAATATTTTGCCCAAGCGGCATTGGGTAGTGCACCGCGCTGGTGTAACCCGATCCAAAGTAAAGCTGCATTTAGGCAGGCCCCGACTCCAATAGATAGAGCGAGTCCAGCGTGCCCTAGCCAAGGCACAAAAATAAGATTGGCTAATTGCGTAGCTACTAATACAAATAAACCAATTTTGACAGGCGTACGAATATCTTGTCTTGAATAAAAGCCGGGCGCCAAAATTTTGACCAGAATCAAGCCAACCAAACCAACGCCATAGGCGGCTAATGCACGCTGTGTCATCAATACATCTAGCGCGGTAAATTTGCCATAGTGGTAGAGCACGGCCGCAAGAGGTTCGCCAAAGATAAATAGCGCTATGGCGCAAGGCGCGGCAAGCAAGAATGTCAGTTGCAAACCCCAAATCAAGAGCTCTCCCGCATGCACCAAATCATTTTTAGCATTGGCTTTGCTGAGGCTGGGAAGTAGAACGGTCCCAAGCGCTACCCCCAATAGCGCCGTCGGAAATTCCATGAGTCGATCTGCGTACGCTAACCAAGAAACGCTCCCGGCAGGTAGTCGTGAAGCGATATTGGTATTAATAATGAGGGAAATTTGCGCTACTGAAACAGCAAAAACCGCAGGACCCATGAGACGCATGACCCGTCTCGCATCAGGATTATGAATTGCTGATTTGATGGCGCCAGGTAATAGGCCAACTTTAGGTAGGTAGCCTAAGCGTGCCAGTACCGGAATTTGAATCACTAGCTGCAATACCCCGCCTACGAGCACACCAACACTAAGCGCATAAATAGGTTGATCTAGATGGGGCGCTAAAAAGATGGCGCTTACGATCAAGGCTAAATTGAGTAAAACCGGGGTAAACGCGGGCAAAGCAAAGCGCTGGAAAGTATTTAGAATCCCCGCCGAGAGGGAAACCATCGAAATCAAGCCAATATAGGGAAACATGATCCGTGTCATCACCACGCTGGCGTCGTAGGCAGGTCCACCCTTAAAACCTGTGGCAATCACCAGAATAAGCAGGGGCGCGCCGATAATGCCTAGGAGTACTGTCAGTAATAAAGCCCAAAATAAGAGGGTGGCGACCGCATTAATGAGGATTTGGGACTGTTTGTGGTTACCGGTAGTGGAAATTTCTCCCAAAATGGGCACAAAAGCCTGGGAAAAGGCCCCTTCAGCGAAGAGTCGCCTCAACAGATTAGGGATTCGAAAGGCGACGTTAAAGGCATCAGTCCACTCAGAAGCACCAAAACTACGGGCAATTAAGGTTTCCCGCAGTAAGCCCGTAATACGGGAGAGCATGGTTAGGGCGCTAATCTTGGCGGCAGCAGAAAGCAGGTTCATGGGCTAATTTTCCCCTATTTATCAAGCGACTGGGCTTTTTCGGTCCTTTAATGTAAAATCTTGTGTTTTGGTGAGTCGAAACACTTCTGTGGCGTTCTCACGCAGATTTTTATTTAATCGTATTTTGTTAATTTATAGAACAAGGTTTAAAGATGGCCAATACCGCACAAGCGCGTAAACGCGCACGGCAGGCAGTAAAACAAAACGAGCACAACTCCAGTTTGCGTTCAAAGCTCCGCACCTCCATTAAGGCGGTACGTAAGGCGATTGAAACTGGCGACAAGGATGCAGCCGCTAAAGTTTTCGCAGCTACGCAAGCCACTATCGACAAAATTGCCGATAAAAAAATTGCTCACAAAAATACTGCAGCTCGTCAGAAATCACGTCTGTCAGCAGCAATTAAGTCGATGGCAGCATAAGACGTTTTTTTGATTTAGGCGGGTTATTCATTAAACCGCTTAAGCCCGCTCCTTAGAGCGGGTTTTTGTTTGTAGATCTAGGTAAGTGGTTTGGGGTCATACTCACACGCTTCTTCGATAGCGAGCTGGTTATCTTTGGCGAAGTTCATCACAAAGTCCAGTGCCCGCGGATCAAGATCCCCTAATCTAGTATCGACAACAACGCATTTCACATTAGCAATGAGTACTGGTCTAACATAGGGCGAGTAGGTAAAGCGGGGGTCACCATCATCATCTGATGGTCGAAATGAGGACATTACTCCACATAGACGCTCAGACCAATCGCTGGGCCTGAAGGTCTTGCCAGAAGTGGTAACACCTTGAATGAAAAGTGTTTTATGGTTCAAGTGGTTGTAAAAAATCGCGGTATTAGAGAATAATTACTAAGCTTAACAGCGTAGGAAGGCCCTAATATGAATATTAGTTTCAATCTCATGCATTGAATGGCGCAAACAGACATGCAGGCTAACACTTTCGAAAAAAACGAACTATGACGTCTTTAGCAAAGCCTCAGGTGCCAGGCCAGATTAAGCATTACTTAGAGTTTGCCGACCTCACTCGTGAAGAATATGACTATCTTCTGAACAGGTCCGTATGGCTTAAGAACCAGTTCAAGCGCTATGAAACTTGGCATCCACTACACGATCGCACTTTAGCGATGATCTTTGAAAAGCATTCCACTCGGACGCGTCTCTCGTTTGAAGCGGGCATACACCAGCTGGGCGGCCATGCAGTTTATCTAAACACCAGAGATACCCAACTGGGGCGTGGCGAGCCAGTGGAAGATGCTGCGCAGGTCATCTCACGGATGACCGACATTATCATGATCCGCACGTTTGGACAGGAGATTATTGAGCGCTTTGCGGCCCATTCACGAGTTCCCGTAATTAATGGCCTCACTAATGAGTACCACCCCTGCCAGGTGCTGGCAGATATCTTTACCTTTGTTGAGGCACGCGGACCCATACAGGGTAAGACGGTGGCTTGGGTTGGGGATGCCAATAATATGGCCTATACCTGGATACAAGCCGCTGAAACTTTAGACTTCCAGCTGCACTTTTCCGCTCCCGAAGGTTATCAGTTAGACAACGCGCGCTTATCGCCCGCAGCCTTAAACCATTTGACGATTTACGCTGACCCTAAAGCCGCTTGCAAAGACGCCGACTTGGTTTCAACTGACGTGTGGACCAGTATGGGTTACGAAGCTGAAAATGCTTCTCGCATGACTGCCTTTAAGGATTGGATGGTGTCTGAGGAGTTGATGGCATTAGCTAAGCCCAATGCCCTTTTTATGCATTGCTTACCAGCGCACCGCGGCGAAGAGGTTTCTGCTGGGGTAATAGATGGCCCGCAAAGCATTGTGTGGGATGAGGCCGAAAACCGCTTACACGTCCAAAAAGCCTTAATGGAATACCTGCTGTGTGGGCGAATAGATTAATTTGTTTGATTGCATCTTTAACTAAATAGAAACTATGTCTGATATCAATAAAGTAGTACTAGCGTATTCTGGCGGCCTTGACACTAGCGTCATTCTGAAGTGGTTACAAGATACTTACCAATGTGACATCGTCACCTTTACCGCTGACCTTGGTCAGGGTGAGGAACTTGAGCCAGCCCGGGCCAAAGCGCTGCAGTTTGGCATCAAGCCAGAGAATATTTATATCGATGATTTACGCGAAGAGTTTGTGCGTGATTTTGTATTTCCGATGTTTCGCGCCAATACGATTTACGAAGGTGAATATCTTTTAGGCACCTCCATTGCACGGCCTCTGATCGCCAAGCGCCAAATTGAAATTGCTCGCCTTACTGGTGCTGATTCTGTCTCGCACGGTGCAACTGGCAAAGGCAATGACCAAGTCCGTTTTGAATTAGGTTATTACGCCTTAGAGCCTGGAATTAAAGTGATTGCCCCTTGGCGTGAATGGGATTTGCTCTCCCGCGAAAAATTAATGGCCTACGCTGAAAAGCACGGCATCCCAGTGGAGATGAAGCATAAGCAGGGTGGATCACCCTACTCAATGGATGCCAATCTGTTGCACATTAGCTATGAAGGCCGTCATTTAGAAAATCCCAACGCAGAAGCCGAAGAGTCTATGTGGCGTTGGACCGTTGCACCCGAACAAGCTCCAAATACCCCGGAAATTATTGAAATTGAATTTCGCGCTGGTGATCCTGTAGCGATCAATGGCAAAGCCTATAAACCGCATGAGCTCTTGGCTGAGCTCAATCGTATCGGTGGCATGCATGGCATCGGCCGTTTAGACTTAGTAGAAAATCGCTTCGTTGGTATGAAAAGCCGTGGCTGTTACGAAACGCCAGGCGGCACCATTTTGCTTAAAGCACATCGCGGCATTGAGAGTATTACCTTAGATCGTGAAGTGGCGCATTTAAAAGATGACTTGATGCCCCGCTATGCCAGCCTGATTTACAACGGCTACTGGTGGGCCCCTGAGCGCGTGGCATTACAAACCTTAATTGACCATACACAGCAAGCAGTAAATGGTACGGTGCGTTTGAAGCTTTACAAGGGATCAGTCGCAGTAATTTCTCGCGACTCAGCAAACACCTTGTTCGATCAAAACATCGCAACCTTCGATGATGATGGCGGCGCGTACAACCAAGCTGATGCTGGCGGATTCATTAAGCTCAATGCCCTGCGTATGCGCATTGCGGAAACAGCCAGACGCAAGCGCGCTAAATAATCTATTTAACAGAAAGACAACACATGCAATTTGATAACGTATCTGTAGGCAAAAAAGCCAATGTATTTTTTGACGGTAAGTGCATTTCTCATACTGTGACTTTGCCTGACGGCACCCGTAAATCTGTTGGCGTGGTGTTGCCCAGCACCTTAAGATTCGATCTCAGCACCAAAGAGATCATGGAAGTGGTTGATGGAAATGCCTTCGTTAGCATCAATGGAGCCCCTGAGCAGGAATTTAATGCAGGGCAAAGTTGGGAAGTAGAAAAAGGCGGATACTTTATTATTCGCGCTGAATTACCTGTGCATTACGTTTGCCACTTCGAGTAAACCTTGGCAACTTAGTAGTTACTAAACCACCTTCGGGTGGTTTTTTATTTCCTAGGCAAGCCTTGAATAATCATCCCAGGTACGATCACGCGCTCGGAGAACCACCGTTTATTCATCTCTAAGGCAAAGCGGATTGGGGCTTGAGGACAGTGATTGGTAGTGGTCTCTGACTGCATTTCATCAACATTAACTATCTTGCCATCGTCAGCAATAAAGGCAATCGATAATGGAATCTTGGTGTTATTCATCCAAAAGCAATGGCCAGCTTTTTGCTCAAAGACAAATAACATCCCTGAATTCACGGGCATGGTTGTTCGATTCATGAGGCCCACTTCGCGAGCCTTCGGTGTGTCAGCTAACTCGGCTTGAATGCGGTAAATTCCGGTCTTTAGCTCGATGGTAGGAAGCCCACTATTTTGCTGGGCAATTGCCAAACTGGAAAATAGACCGAGGATTGCGGCAATGAAAAAAGTGCAATATTTAAAGTTTGCTGAAGGCATAGTGGCGAAGAAAATTAGTAAAGATTAAAAGTGAGACTTTAAAGAGTCGACATTGATTCTAAGATAAGGCGAAATTGCAGACGAAAAAAAACCCAGGAACAAATCCTGGGTTTTTTACGATGATCTAGTATCGATCAAGCACCTTGGATATTGGTAGCTTGTTTGCCCTTAGGACCTTGGGTAATATCAAACGTTACCTTTTGGTTTTCTTTGAGGGTTTTGAACCCAGGCATTGTAATTGCGCTGAAATGCGCAAACAACTCTTCTTCACCATCATCAGGTTTGATAAAGCCAAAACCTTTTGCATCATTGAACCACTTTACAATTCCGGTCGCCATGCGAACTCCATTACATAAACTTAAAACAACCGTGATGAGGGTGAATACTTTTTAATCAGTCTCGCTCTACAACACGCCTAAATATAGGCCTTAAGAAAGACCTATCACTTCATTGTTAGCCGTTTATTGCTAGGTGTCAAGGGGTCGCATACCGATAGATACCCTAAAGAACCCTTTTTTTATGGAAAATTGCCCCAATATAGGATGGATAGCCCTTAGTTGATGGTTTTTCACAACAAGACCCCAAAAACCAAGTTTACTTATCTGTGTTTAGAATGTTTAGCATGAGTCGCGCAATTAAACCCCCCTTAGTCGGTAATCCAAATAACCCCCAAATTGAAGACACCATTCTTCTCGAGAAGCAGGCCGAGAAAACTAAGGCGCCTTCGATGCACAAGGTTTTGTTATTAAATGATGATTACACCCCAATGGAGTTTGTTGTTATGGTGATTCAAGAGTATTTTAATAAGGACCAAGAGACCGCAACAAGAATCATGTTGCAAGTTCATTTGGTTGGTAAAGGAGTGTGCGGAATATTCACGCGCGATGTGGCTTCAACAAAAGTGCATCAAGTTATCGAGCTTTCCCGCCAAGCGGGTCATCCACTACAGTGCACTATGGAGGAAGTATGATTGCCCAGGAATTAGAAGTAAGTTTACATATGGCCTTTGTTGACGCAAGAGCCGCGCGTCATGAATTCATTACGGTAGAGCATTTGCTCTCCGCCTTGTTAGATAACGCAACGGCTGTCGAAGTGCTTAAGGCATGTGCGGTCAATATTGCCGAGCTACGCACTCAGCTTAAAAACTTCATCAACGACAACACCCCGGTAGTCCCCGGTAATGAGGAAGTGGATACGCAGCCTACATTGGGCTTTCAGCGGGTAATTCAACGCGCCATCATGCATGTGCAATCGACATCCAATGGTAAGAAAGAGGTTACGGGCGCAAATGTGCTCGTGGCAATTTTTGGCGAAAAAGATTCGCACGCAGTGTATTTCTTGCAACAACAAGGCGTTACGCGTTTAGATGTAGTGAACTTTATTAGTCACGGTGTTCGTAAGGACCAAGCTGAGCAGGTCAAGCCTGTAGACCCAGCGCAAGAGACCGAAGAAGCGGCGGCTGGTGGTAAAGAGAGTCCTCTTGAGCAATACACCCAGAATCTTAATGTGTTGGCTAAACAGGGCAAGATTGATCCATTGATTGGCCGAGACGGCGAGGTAGAACGTGTCATTCAGGTGCTTTGTCGTCGCCGTAAGAACAATCCATTGCTGGTCGGTGAAGCTGGAGTGGGTAAAACCGCGATTGCTGAGGGACTTGCTTGGCGTATCGTCAAAGGAGATGTTCCTGAAATTTTGGCCGATGCTACCGTCTACTCTTTAGATATGGGCGCCTTACTTGCGGGTACAAAATATCGAGGCGACTTTGAGCAGCGCTTAAAGAGTGTTTTGAAGTCGTTAAAAGACCATGCCCATGGCGTGTTATTCATTGATGAAATCCATACCTTGATTGGCGCAGGCGCTGCATCGGGTGGAACTTTGGATGCGAGCAACTTACTTAAACCCGCCTTATCCAATGGTCAACTGAAATGTATTGGAGCAACAACGTTTACGGAGTATCGCGGTATCTTCGAAAAAGATGCGGCGCTGTCACGCCGTTTCCAAAAGATCGACGTTGTTGAGCCTACTGTTGACCAGACCGTGCAAATTCTGCGCGGCCTAAAATCCCGCTTTGAAGAGCACCACAGTGTGAAGTATGCGGCCGCTGCTTTAGTCGCCGCCGCTGAATTGTCGGCAAGATACATTAACGATCGCCATTTGCCTGATAAAGCGATTGATGTCATCGATGAAGCGGGTGCTGCGCAACGCATTCTGCCCAAGTCTAAACAGAAGAAAACCATTGGACGTCCAGAGATCGAAGAGATTGTGGCAAAAATTGCGCGTATACCGCCCCAATCAGTTACGGTGGACGACCGCAGCAAATTGCAAACTTTGGATCGCGATATTAAGAGCGTTGTCTTTGGTCAAGATCCCGCTATTGAAGCCTTGGCTAGCGCCATTAAGATGACGCGTGCAGGGCTTGGCAAAATTGACCGCCCAATTGGCTCGTTCTTATTCTCAGGCCCTACTGGTGTTGGTAAGACCGAAGTAGCTAAGCAGTTGGCTTATATTTTGGGAATCGAGCTTTTGCGTTTTGATATGTCTGAGTATATGGAGCGTCATGCCGTGAGCCGTTTAATTGGGGCGCCTCCCGGCTATGTTGGCTTTGATCAAGGGGGCTTGCTTACTGAGGCCGTTAACAAGAAACCGCATTGCGTTCTTTTGCTCGACGAAATTGAAAAAGCGCATCCAGATATCTTCAATATTCTCTTGCAGGTAATGGATCATGGCACCTTGACGGACAACAATGGCCGTAAGACTGATTTCCGGAATGTCATCATTATCATGACTACGAATGCGGGTGCTGAAGCCATGCAGAAGTCCACTATGGGCTTCACCAATGTTCGTGAGTCTGGCGATGAAATGGCGGATATTAAGAAGTTCTTTACTCCTGAGTTCCGCAATCGTTTGGATGCGATTGTCTCGTTCAAAGCCTTGGATGAAACCATCATCATGCGGGTGGTCGATAAGTTCCTCATGCAACTTGAAGAGCAGTTACATGAGAAGAAAGTCGACGCCACCTTCAGCACTGCCTTACGCGCGCATCTAGCAAAACATGGCTTTGATCCGCTGATGGGCGCTAGACCAATGCAACGCATTATTCAAGATACGGTTCGTAAAGCTTTAGCTGATGAATTGCTGTTTGGTAAGTTAGCGCAAGGTGGATCGGTTGCTGTAGACATTGATTCTGATGGCAAGGTGAAGTTGGATTTTCATGGAGTTCCACCGGCCAGCGACGTGAAGAAAATTGATGTCGCTCCAGCTGAGGAAATCTAATTTTTAAGGCGTATAGAAGGGAAATAAAAAACCAGCCTCGGCTGGTTTTTTATTGATCTCATGCCCTGCCGGTGCTCCCAAATCCTCCGGCACCCCGGCTGCTCTCAGTAAATTCTTCGACGACTTTAAGCTCAACTTGTTGCACTGGCATAACCACTAGCTGAGCCAAGCGTTCCATCGGTTCAAGCCTAAAGGAAGTGCTGCCTCGATTCCACGTGCTCACCATGAGTTGACCTTGATAGTCGGAGTCAATTAGGCCGACTAAGTTGCCCAAGACAATACCGTGCTTGTGGCCTAGACCAGAGCGGGGCAGGATAAATGCCGCGTAGCTGGGATCCTCAACGTAAATTGCCAGACCGGTAGGCACCAGAATAGTTTGGCCTGGGGCAATTTCGATGGCTTCATCAATACAGGCGCGCAAATCCAGCCCTGCACTACCGGGGGTGCCATAACTAGGGAGCTGATCACGCATACGCTCATCGAGAATTTTGACTTGAAGTGCTTGCATCACGTTTTCCTAATACAGTTTGAATGTAGTTTATATTTTTTTAGCTACCAGCTGAATCAGCTGGCGTGCTAGTTCAAGCTTTTGCGCCTGCGCAAATTTCTTGCTACCGCGTTCATCAATGACGAGTAATTGATTGAGATCGCTTCCAAAGGTATCGGGACCAATGTTGCCAACGATCATTGGAATGCCCTTACGCTGGCGCTTCTCATCGGCATAATTTGCAAGGTTGTCCGATTCAGCAGCAAAGCCAACGCAATAGGGATGAGGTTTGCCAGACTTTACTTTGGCGGTTTTGGCCACATCAAACAAAATATCTGGATTAGCCACAAATTCCAGTGTTGGGGCTTTAGTGCCTTGGCGTTTTATTTTTTCTTTAGCGGGCTTGGCAATACCCCAATCAGCCACTGCCGCTACAGCAAAGAAGATATCGCAATCGGTTGCACCCAAAGCAGCAGCATGCATTTCTTGCGCACTCACGACATTGGTGCGGATAATGTTTCCAGTTGCCTCAAGGGGGGTGGGTAAATCACATGGACCTGCTATCAAATGAACCTGTGCGCCCGCCTCTAGAGCTGCACGGGCAATGGCAAAGCCCATTTTTCCGGAGCTAAGGTTGGTAATTCCGCGCACTGGATCGATTGCCTCGTAGGTAGGTCCAGCAGTAATTAAAACGCGCTTTCCAGCTAATATTTTCTTCTGAAAAAAGGCAATCACCTGCTCCAGAATTTCTGCCGGCTCTAGCATGCGGCCAAGACCAATTTCTCCACACGCCTGAAAACCACTAGCAGGGCCCAGCAAGGCAACTCCGTCGGAAGTTAAGCGTTGCACACTTCTTTGGGTGGCAGCATGGTCCCACATCTGCTTATTCATGGCAGGAGCCAGCATTAAGGGGCAATCTCTAGCGAGGCAGAGGGTCGTTAATAAATCGTCAGCCAAACCTAAGGATAGTTTTGCCATCATGTCAGCGCTGGCAGGGGCAATCAGTATGGCATCGGCGGCTCTAGAGAGCTCGATATGCGCCATATTGTTAGCAATGCTCTTATCCCACTGACTCGTGTAGACCGGATGACCTGTGAGGGCCTGCATCGTCACGGGTGTCACAAATTGCTGGGCAGCTTCGGTCATAACGACTTGTACGCTGGCACCCTCTTGAATGAATAAGCGCGCTAGCTCAGCTGATTTATAGGCAGCAATGCCCCCAGAAATGCCAAGGACGAGTTTCTTATTTAAGAGTGATTGCATACGGCTAGATTAATCGGGTTGAGGCGATTTGCCAAATGACTTGCGCACTTCAATCAAAATAATCAGCGCAGCCCCAACGCTAATAGCGCTATCAGCGATGTTGAAGGCTGGCCAGTGCCAATTGCCATAATGAACGTCAATAAAGTCTACTACCGCCCCGTAAAGAATGCGATCCAAGACGTTGCCAAGGGCTCCCCCCAAGATCAGGCTAAGAGCCCAAGTGAGTATTGAGTCATTTTGATTTTTGCGCAAAAGATACAGGATATAAACCGACGCACCTAGACCGAGGAGTGTAAAAAACCAGCGCTGCCAGCCTGAACCCTGGGCTAAGAATGAGAAAGCAGCCCCAGGATTAAATAACAATAACCAGTTTAAAAATGGTAAGACCACTTCAGGAGTACCGTACTGCAAATGGCTTAATGCCCACCATTTGGTCAGTTGATCCAAAAAGAGTACCGACGAAGCTAGCAATAATGGGCGTATAAATAAGCGATTCATTAGCAGCGGCAACTTTCTTTTTAGGCGAACAAGCGATGTTCACCATCGCCAAATAGGTTGCTCACGCAGCGCCCACACAATTCGGAATGCTGCGCATTACTCCCGACATCCTTTGCGTGGTGCCAGCAGCGAACGCATTTTTTAAACTGGCTAGCGCGTACCGCAACTTCTAATGCGCCTGTACTTTCAGCTACTGAAGCGCTTGAAGTGATCGTGACAAAGCGTAAATCATCCCCTAAAGACTTAAGTAATGCAAAGTCTGCCTTGGGCAATTTGATTATCAACTCGGCCTGTAAAGAGGAGCCAACGTGACCCGCTTCACGTTCAATTTCAATCGCCTTCGTTACTTCAGAGCGCATCTCCCGGATGCGCTGCCATTTAGCGAGCAAGTCCGCTGCGTGAGGAATTTCTGGGAAGAGGCCGAATTCTTCCATGAAGATCGATTCAGATATTTTCTCGTTTGCGCCTTGTGATAGATCTTGCCACGCTTCTTCAGCAGTAAAGGAGAGGAAGGGAGCCAACCACTTTAAGAGATTACGGGTGATGTAAAACAGGGCGCTCTGTGCTGCTCGACGCTCGGCTGAGTTAGGGGCGCTGGTGTACAGGCGATCTTTAAGAATATCTAAATAAAAGCCACCTAAATCCTCAGAGCAGAATGACAGAATGCGTGCAACAGCAGGCTGAAATTCGTAAGTCTCATAGTGGGCCTTAAGCTCGCCTTGCAATTGATTTGCTAAAGCTACAGCATAACGATCAATCTCTAACCATTGATCAACAGGAACGGTATCTTTGCTAGGATCAAAGTCAGAAAGATTGGCTAATAAAAAGCGCAAAGTATTGCGAATCCGACGATAGCTCTCTACTACACGTTTCAAAATCTCATCGGAGATGGTCATCTCGCCAGAGTAGTCCGTAGAGGCGACCCACAGGCGAATAATTTCAGCGCCTAATTTGTCGGCAACTTGCTGAGGAGCAATCACGTTACCGACGGACTTGCTCATCTTGCGACCTTGCCCATCCACGGTAAAGCCATGGGTCAAGAGTGCTTTATAAGGGGGCTTGCCATCAAGCATTGAGCCAGTGAGTAGAGAAGAATGAAACCAGCCACGATGCTGATCAGAGCCCTCTAAATACAAGTCGGCCAAACGCCCCTCAGGAAGTTCAGACTCCGCCCTGAAAAGCTCATGCCGATGAGAGCCTCGAATCACATGCCAATGAGTAGTTCCTGAATCAAACCACACATCAAGGGTGTCACGATTCTTTTCATACTGAGAAGCTTCATCGCCGATCAGCTCACTCACTTCCAGCTTTTGCCAAGCCTCGATGCCATTTTCCTCAACTCGTTTAGCTATTTCTTCGAGTAACTCTTGGGTGCGAGGGTGGGGCTCACCACTTTCTTTGTGCACTAAGAAAGCCATCGGTACACCCCATTGGCGTTGACGTGACAAGGTCCAATCAGGTCGATTGACAATCATGCTGCGTAAACGTTGTTGGCCCCAGGCAGGAAAAAACTCGGTCTTTTCAATTCCAGCTAAAGCAGTCTCACGCAGTGAGGCACTACCGTCGGTGGGCTTTTTATCCATGCTCGCAAACCATTGCGAAGTCGCGCGATAAATAATCGGCGTCTTATGGCGCCAGCAATGCATATAGGAGTGGCTGTAGGATTTATCCCGTAACAAACTACCTGCTTCACGCATTGCAGCGACAATTTTTGGATTGGCTTTCCAAATAAATTCATTAGCGAATAACGGTAGCCACGATGCATACACGCCATTGCCCATAACGGGATTAAGAATGTCCTTATCAGCAAGTTGATTTGCCTTGCAAGACTTAAAGTCTTCCTCACCATAGGCGGGCGCCGAATGCACAATGCCCGTGCCGGTATCGAGTGTCACGTAATCCGCGGTGTAAACGGGTGATAAGCGTTTGTAGCCGTCATGCAATGGCGCTAGAGGGTGCCAAAAGGAAATGTTAGCCAATTGACTGCCTAGACAGGTAGCAAGGACAGTTCCCTCAAAACCATAGTCACTCAAGCAAGTAGCCACGCGGTCTTGCGCCAATAGGAGCAGCTGGTCACCAACATCAACCAAGGCATAACTGAGTTCTGGATGAACGTTTAAGGCTTGGTTAGCTGGAATGGTCCAAGGTGTCGTGGTCCAGATCACGATCTTTCCAGGCTTGGCTGGTAACGCACTTAATCCAAATGCGGTTGCTAGCTGAGGAAGCTGGGCTTCATCAAACGCAAAACCTACGTCGATCGCTAAATCGGTTTTGTCTTGGTATTCCACTTCGGCTTCAGCGAGTGCAGAACCACAATCAAAACACCAGTTCACGGGTTTTAATCCCCTAAAGACATAACCTTTGTCCCAAATTTTTCCAAGGGCCCGAATCTCATCGGCCTCATTTTGAAAATTCATAGTGAGGTAAGGGTTCTGCCAATCGCCGAGCACGCCTAAACGCTCAAAATCTTTTTTCTGTTTCTCGATTTGTACCAAGGCATAAGCACGCGCCTTTGCTTGCACTTCTTGAGTAGATAAATTCTTTCCAAATTCTTTTTCAATCTGAATCTCAATTGGCATGCCATGGCAGTCCCAGCCTGGGACGTATACAGAGTCAAAGCCCATAAGCCAGCGGGACTTCACAATCATGTCCTTCAGAATTTTATTCACAGCGTGACCAATATGAATGTCACCGTTGGCATAAGGAGGGCCATCGTGCAAAATAAACTTTGGCTGATGAGCATGTGTGGCACGAATCTTTTCGTAGAGCTTATTTTTTTGCCATTGCGCTACCCACTGCGGCTCGCGCTTAGCTAGGTCTCCACGCATTGGAAAGGGGGTCTCTAAAAGATTGACGGGGTAGTTATTTACTTTTTCAGACATATTCTTTTTTCTTGAAATAATTTCTAGCATGCGCCGCATCAGATGCAATCGCTTGAGTGAGCGTGTCGAGGTCAGCGTATTTCGCCTCATCACGAATTTTTTCCAATAACTCTACGGTAATAATTTTTCCATAGACCTCTTGGTTGAAGTCAAAGAGATGGGTTTCCAAAAGGACGCGACCTTGGTCTTCCACGGTAGGCCTGACTCCCAAGCTAGCCACAGCAGGAAGAGGGTTCTCACTTAAGCCAATGACTTGGGCAGTAAAAATCCCGCTCGTAGCAGGTTTGCGATGGTGTAGATGGTTGGCAACGGCTAGGTTTAGAGTGGGAAAGCCCAGTTGTCGCCCCAGTTTTTGTCCGTGAATCACATGCCCTGAAATTCCATAAGGGCGTCCTAGCAACTTGGTCACTAGTTCCATGTTGCCATTTGCGAGAGCATCGCGTAAGGCAGAGCTAGAAATGCGTTCACCATCTTCAAGAACGGTATCAATGCTGGAAACCTCAAAGCCATATTGTTCACCGGCTGCTTTGAGACTGGCGAAATTACCCACTCGTTTTGCGCCATAGCAAAAATCATCACCGATCAAGACCCACTTAGCATTGAGTTGCTTTACTAAAATTTCGGATACGAATTCATCGGCACTCAATCGTGCGAAAGCGGAATTGAAATGCTCCACCACTACGCGATCGATACCGACTTTGGCAAAGGCGGCTAATTTATCGCGTAAATTCAGAATGCGGGGAGGGGCTTGCTCTGCCGAGAAAAACTCCTTGGGGTGGGGTTCAAATGTGAGAACGCAACTCTCCAAGCCTCTTTCTTGTGCCCCAGACTGAAGTTGTTTTAAAAGAGTGCGGTGACCCCTGTGCACGCCATCGAAATTACCGATGCTTAGGGCACAAGCAGGTCTTACGGAAAACTGGGTGGAGCCACGGAATACGTTCACTAATCGCTTTCAGGATAGCCATCAATTATATTGTGGACATGCAATCTATCGTCACCTTAATCTCCGGCCGCGGAACTAATTTCGAGGCAATCGTCAAAACAGCTCAAAAAGAGCAATGGCCAGTCCAATTTGCGGGGGTCATTGCGAACCGCGCTGCGGCTGCAGGCCTTGATTTTGCTCGCTCGCAGGGCATACCTGCTTTCTTTATCGAGCACCAAGACTTTGCTACGCGGGAGTTGTTCGATGCAGCCCTAATCGAGAAAATCGATGAACTAGGGGCTGATTTGGTCGTTTTGGCTGGTTTTATGCGAATTTTGACGCCTCACTTCATTCGCCATTACGCCGGTCGCTTGATCAACATCCACCCAGCGCTGCTTCCCGCTTTCCCTGGTTTACACACCCATGAACGCGCTTTAGAGGCTGGAGTGACCGAGCATGGGGCCACCGTACACTTTGTAACCGAAGGTGTCGACGAGGGCCCAATCATCTGCCAAGCCTCTGTTCCTGTGCTTGCAGGGGATAATGCAGACACGCTCGCGGCCCGTGTTTTAGCCGCAGAGCATCAGATTTACCCGCGGGCCGTAAAATGGTTCCTTGATGGACGATTGCGAATAGAAGGTAAGCAAGCGAAGCTTTTTCCCGAAGAGCCGCAATTAATAAAATTATGAGTAAAGAACGTTCACCCCGTGGCGCCAATGCTGGCTCCAAAACAACTACCCGCTTAGCGCCACACAAAAGCTATGCGGCCAAAACTAAAGACCCTTTGCGCCGTCCCGAGCGTCGCAACGCTAGCGGCAATTTAATTGCCCCAGTAGGGCAAAAAAACTTTTCCAATGCGAAGGCATTACCCCAGCACGCCCTTCATCTAGAGCGTTTGCTTCCCGAATTGCTGAGCTTTGAGCAGCCGGCTGACCGCGTGGTGAGCCGCTACTTTCGTGCTGAACCGCAGTTGGGTAATCGCGACCGTGCACTCATTGCTGAAAGCGCTTTTGCTATTTTGCGTCGTAAAAATGAGTTCTCTCAGTTTGCTTCCAGTGGGGAAGGCTCTCAGCCGAGACGCTTAGCCCTATTGGGTTTGCTGTCGGCCCTTTCTGAGGGTGGACTGGGATCTGCTAACCGCATGGAAAGCGCGATTGCAGACTTAGCCCACGTCCTCAAGCCAGGCGAGTATGAATGGCTTCAGCGTTTTGCCACGATTGATCCAGCGACTTTAAGTCCGCTCGTGCGCAACAACTTACCGGAGTGGTTATGGGATGCGTTTGGCACCTATCCCGGTGAAGACTCACGTGAAGCACTAGCAAAATGCCTGATGCGCCCCGCATTATTAGATTTGCGCGCCAATACGATGAAGACCACGCGCGAGCAATTACTTGCCGAGATGAATGCCCTCGGAGGTCGTTATCAAGCAATTCCAACGCCGTATTCACCAGATGGCGTGCGCATTATGGGTAAGCCTGCCTTACAAAATACGGTAGGTTTCAAGGCAGGTATGTTTGAGGTGCAAGATGAGGGCAGTCAGCTGCTATCCTACTTGCTAGCCCCCAAGCGCGGCGAAATGGTAGTGGATTTTTGTGCTGGTGCTGGTGGCAAGACTTTGGCGATTGGGGCGCTCATGCGCTCTACAGGACGCCTGTATGCATTAGATACATCAGAGCGTCGCTTAGCCAATTTGAAGCCAAGGCAGGCCCGTAGCGGCCTCTCCAATGTCCATCCGGTATGGATTGATAGTGAGAATGATGCCAAGATCAAGCGTTTGGCTGGCAAGATAGACCGAGTGTTAGTAGATGCCCCTTGCAGCGGCATGGGAACACTGCGTCGTAACCCAGATCTGAAATGGCGTCAGACTCCTACGGGAATTTTGGAGCTGAACGAAAAGCAAACCAATATTTTGGCCTCTGCTAGCAGGCTCCTTAAGCCGGGTGGCCGCCTGGTTTATGCCACTTGCAGTTTGATGCCTCAAGAAAACCAAGCGATTGCAGAGGATTTTCTGGCAAAACACCCTGATTTTGAGGTGATACCAGCGGCACAGGCTCTTAAGTCCCTGTTTCCTAAGGATGTATTGCCTTTGGGATGCAGCCCGGACAATCCTTGGTGGCAGTTGTGGCCCCATATTCACGATACCGATGGCTTCTTTGGAGCGATCTTTCAAAGAAAAGCAGCCGTCATAGAAAAAAAGCTACCGGCTGAAGAATGCGCGCCCGATGCAGAGAAGCCCAAAAAGACCAAGAAAGCCCTAAAATAGCGGTTTACCCCTGTTTAGGAATTTCTTTTGAATGCAGCTTTGAGTTTTAGCATTGACCCTTTTGTGAGTTGGTTGGCCAACGGTTATTTAGCTTGGTCTTGGTGGCAAATTTTGGTCTACACCCTAGTGGTGACCCATATTACGATCGCCGCAGTGACAATCTACCTGCACCGATGCCAAGCGCACCGCGCTTTAGAGTTGCACTCGATACCTTCGCACTTCTTCCGCTTTTGGCTTTGGCTAACTACCGGAATGGTGACAAAAGAATGGGCAGCTATTCATCGCAAGCATCACGCTAAGTGTGAGACTGTAGATGATCCCCATAGCCCTCAAGTGCTGGGTATTCATACCGTCCTCTCACGCGGCGCTGAACTCTATAAAACGGAGTCCCGCAACCTAGAAACTTTATCGAAGTTTGGGCATGGCACACCATCAGATTGGTTAGAGCGCAATCTGTATTCTCGGTTTACTTGGCAAGGCGTGGCTCTGATGCTGATTGTGGATGTCTTTCTGTTTGGTGCCATTGGCTTAACTGTTTGGGCAGTGCAAATGTTGTGGATCCCGATTACCGCCGCTGGCGTGATCAATGGGATTGGACATTTCTGGGGCTACCGAAATTACGATTGTGAAGATGCCTCTAGAAATATTGTTCCTTGGGGAATTTTGATTGGCGGCGAGGAGCTCCATAACAATCATCACACCTTCGCTACCAGCGCAAAGCTATCTAACAAATGGTACGAATTTGATATTGGCTGGTTTTATATTCAAACCTTGAGCCTGGTCGGATTGGCTAAGGTCAAGAAGACTCAGCCTAAACCAGTTCTAGCTCATTTACGCCCAGCCGATCAAAACACGCTGGAAGCAATCATTGCCAACCGCTACGAAATCATGGCGCGCTACAGCAAGACCTTACGTGATTTCTTTAGCCACGAGGCGCAGCATATGCAAGTCTTGGCTGCCCACTTGAACGATGCGCGTACTTGGCTTTGTAAAGACGAGTCTCGTCTAAGTGAGGAAGAAAAACTCAAGCTTGAAGAGTTGATTGCTACGAATGCCCAACTGCGTAAGATGGTAGAAATGCGCCGCGACTTGCAAGCCATTTGGGGGCGCTCCAACGCGTCTGGTGAGCAATTGCTAGCTCAGTTGCACACTTGGTGCCAACAAGCCGAGGATAGCGGTTTAAATAGTTTGAAAGAGTTTTCGCTCAGATTGCGACGCTACGCATAAGTAAGCAAGAACAGGCAATAAAAAACGCGCTGATGTAGCGGGTTTTTTATTAGCAAAGTAAATAAATTACTTTAGCTTCGTTTCTTTGTAAGCAACGTGCTTGCGAATAGTGGGATCAAACTTCATGATCTCCATTTTCTCAGGCTTGGTACGCTTGTTTTTGGATGTGGTGTAAAAGTGACCAGTACCAGCTGATGACTCTAATTTGATTTTCTCTCTACCGCCCTTAGCCATTTCAATGCTCCTTAAATTTCGCCGCGTGCACGGAGATCGGTCAATACGGCATCAATACCGTTTTTGTCGATAACGCGCAAACCAGCATTGGTTAAGCGCAAGCTAATCCAACGGTTTTCAGATTCAACCCAGAAACGGCGATTTTGCAAATTAGGCAAAAACCGACGCTTCGTTTTATTGTTTGCATGGGATACATTGTTGCCAACCATCGGCTTCTTCCCAGTGACTTGGCAAACTTTTGCCATGACGTGACTCCATTAATTGCGAAAAAAGAAGATTGTATCAGGCGTAAGCTATTTTGGGCTAGTCCTTATTCACTTACTTCTAGATGATTTTATCTTTTAGAGCGTCGGAGGGTGAAAAATATTGCATTAAGTAAGTGATTACTCATCCGTATAACTATCATTCATAAGCCCAGCCTCTAAAAAAGAGAAAAAACCGCTGCCACTAACGATGCAGTGGTCTAGAAGTGGGATATCGACTAATTGAAGCGCAGAACTCAATGTTTTGGTTAATTCCTGATCCGCTCTGCTGGGCAGTGGGCTGCCACTGGGGTGATTGTGGGCGACGATCAGGGCACTTGCATTCCTAGAGAGTGCTTCTTTTAAGATCTCTCTGGGATAAACCGCGGTTTGGGTAATGGATCCCCTAAAGAGCTCCTGACACTCAATTAAGCGAAAGCGGGAATCTAGGTAGAGACAAAGGAAGACCTCGTGCGGTAGCCGCCCAATTTTGGCTTGCAAGTACTCTTTTACTTTGGCCGGGGAGGAGAAAATCGAATCCTGCGCAAGACCCTCTTCTAAGCTGCGCTTGACCAATTCATAAGCCGCTTGAATTTGTGCCCATTTCGATAGGCCCATTCCTTGAATGCTCACAAACTCTTCGGGTGTACACGACATCAGCCTGGGAAGGCTGCCAAATTGATGAATGAGGTCCTTTGCCAATGCCACGGCTGTTTTGCCTTTGATGCCCACCCGCAGGAAGATGGCTAACAACTCGGCATCAGTGAGTGCTTGAGCCCCTAAAGCACGTAATTTTTCTCTTGGCTGCTCCATTTTTGGCCAGGCTGTTATGGGGGAATGCACGCTAGCGTCAGGCCTAGATACAATAAGCTTATGACTACGCTTACGGTTTTGCCCAACTCCTTCTTGACCTTGAACTACCGCCTGACTTTGCCCAGCGGGGAGGACTACATCAACACGTTTATTGATCGACCTGCTACGGTCTTGATAGGGTCTGGACAATTTGCGCCTTGTTTTGAGAAAGTATTGATTGGTTTAGCGGTAGGTGAAAAAAAGAGCGCATTACTTTCGCCCAAAGAGAGTTTTGGCGAGCGCAAAGAGGATTTAGTCCAATGGGTCTCCCTGAAAGCGCTCAAAGAAGGGCGCGACGAGGATACGGAATTTCATCCCGGTGATGTCATCGAATTTAATGCGCCTAGTGGCGCTCAGTACGCTGGCGTGCTGCAGTCGATTGACGATGAGGGTGCGTGGTTTGATTTCAATCACCCTCTGGCTGGAAGGGCTGTTACCTTCGAAGCTGAAATTGTGGCTATTCTTTAAATCATGAGCAATCCAAATCCAGTAGCAGATCCAGCTGAAATCTTGATGGCGCAGCCGCGGGGCTTTTGTGCGGGCGTTGATCGAGCTATCAACATTGTTAATGAGGCCCTCATTCGTTTTGGTGCACCAATTTATGTGCGCCATGAAATTGTTCACAACGCCTACGTAGTGAATGAATTGCGTGAAAAGGGCGCAGTGTTTGTTGATGAGCTCGAGCAAGTTCCTAAAGGGGGCATTGTGGTGTTTAGTGCCCACGGGGTGTCTCAAGAGGTGCGCAAGGATGCCGAAGAACGTGGCCTGCAGGTCTATGACGCGACGTGCCCCTTGGTCACCAAAGTGCATCTGGAAGTGGTAAAGATGTGCAAAGAAGGCTTTACTGTACTGATGATTGGACATGCTGGACACCCGGAAGTCGAGGGTACGATGGGCCAAGTCCAAGCAGGTATTCACCTGATTGAAAAAATTGCCGACATCAACGATTTGCCGTTTGCTGCGCATGAAAAAATTGCCTTTGTTACGCAAACCACCCTCTCAGTAGATGAAACTAAAGAAATCGTTGAGGCACTAACGCAGAAGTTTCCGAATATTGTTCAGCCCCGCAAACAAGATATTTGTTACGCCACGCAAAATCGCCAAGATGCAGTGAAATTTATGGCGCCTCAGGTTGAGGTAGTTATTGTGGTGGGAAGTAAGGCGAGCTCGAACTCGAATCGCTTGCGAGAATTGGCTGAAAAGCTTGGTGTACCTGCTTACATGGTCGATGCCCCAGAGCAACTGCAGGCGGAATGGTTTGTCGGTAAGAAAAGAGTCGGCTTAACTGCGGGCGCTTCAGCCCCCGAAAGTCTTGCGCTTTCGATCGTTGAAAAAATTCAAGAGTTTGGTCCTCGGCAGATTCGCAATCTTGAAGGCATCGTTGAAGATGTCACCTTTTCTCTCCCAAAGAACTTGGTTAGTTAATAAAAAAGGGGCCTCTAAGAGCCCCTTTTACTAAACTGCCTGCTTGAGAAGTTCTCTCAACATGCCGCTCATTTGACGAATTTCATCATCCTCAACATTGAGCGCGGGCATAAAGCGCAATAAATTTGGTCTTGGCGAGTTCAGCAAGACGCCATCAGGGCTGCGATTTCGGCCTAGCTCGACTAACTTAGCGCCGATATCTTTACCTAGAATGAGGGCGCGTAGCAAGCCCATACCGCGCTCTCCACCAAGGCCAAACTCTTGGGAAATGGCCAAAAGTTCAGAGCGCAGTAATTCACCTTTGGCTTGTACAGCTTCTAAAAATCCCGGAGCAATGAGTTGCTCAATCACGCTGGCACCCACCGCAGTCATCAGTGGGTTACCGTTATAAGTACCTCCTTGATCGCCTGGCACAAAGCAGGCCGCTGCCTCTGTTGCCAATAAAGCAGCTAGGGGAACGCCACCACCGATGCCTTTACCTAAGGACATGATGTCTGGTTCAATACCAAAGTTTTGGTAGGCAAAGAGTTTGCCAGTGCGACCACAGCCTGCCTGGACTTCATCCACGATGAGAAGAATATTGTTTTCTTTAGTGAACTTGCGTAATGCCTGCATAAATTCTGTTGTTGCTGGGATCACGCCACCTTCGCCTTGAACGGGCTCCAACATCACGGCCACAGTTCTTTTGGTGACCAGTTTTTGCACCGATTCCAGATCATTCAAGTCGGCCTTAAGAAATCCAGGCACTTGAGGGGCAAACATCGTGTCCCAACCTTCCTTACCCGAGGCGCTCATGGTGGCTAAGGTGCGACCATGAAAGCTGTGATCAAAGGTGATGATTTCAAAGGCGCCAGACTTGTTAATTTGACCCCATTTACGGGCTAACTTGATCGCGCCTTCATTCGCTTCAGCGCCGCTATTGGCAAAGAAGACCTTCTGAAAGCAACTATTGTCTGTCAATAAATTAGATAAACGAATCATCGGTTCGTTGTAAAAAGCCGGACTTGGACTAATCAGCTGATGGGCTTGGCTATTAAGCGCTGCAATCATTCCAGGATTGCAGTGGCCTAGACAATTCACAGCCCAACCTTGCAGAAAATCCAAATAGCGCTTGCCGTTATTGTCGGTTAACCAAGAGCCTTTGCCCTCGACCATAATGAGTTCTGGCCGTGGGGTGATGTACATGACTGAATGGGAGTCTACGTTGTGGGCTGGCTGGTTCATGGCAGTAGGCAAAGTAATGAATGTGGAGGTTTGATTATCGTGCTTTGTGAAGGAATGGGTTTAATTGGCAACGAGATCCGCGGCACTGGTAAACGAGTCCGCAAAAAACTCGTCCTCAGGCAGGCGGCAGATTGACGAGAAATCCTGGCGGGCTGCATTGACCATGATGGGGGCGCCACAGCTATAAACCTGAAAACTTGCCATGTCAGGGTGATCCGCCATTGCAGCCAAGTGAACAAACCCACTGCGACCAGACCAGTGATCTTCAGGTAAGGCATCAGATAAGACGGGAATGTAAGTCAGGTTAGGCATTTCAGCTTCCCACAAGCGGCACAACTCATCCATGTAGAGGTCACTTGAACGTCGGCCACCCCAGTAAAGATGAATGCTGCGATCGATTTGCTTAAGGCGCATTTGCTCAATGATTGCCTTGATAGGGGCAAAGCCAGTGCCAGCCGCTACAAAAATGATGGGTTTCTTAGAGTCTTCTCTTAGAAAAAAACTCCCCATTGGACCTTCAAAACGCAATATGTCTTTTTCCTTGAGTGACGGCTCCACGGCGCCAAAGACAAAATCGGTGAAGATGCCGCCGGGGGTGTGTCTGACATGCAGTTCTAGTGGACCCTCTTGGTCCGGCGCGGTTGCAATGGAATACGCCCGTCGTTGACCATCTTTTAATAGAAACTCAATATATTGACCAGCTAGAAACTGAAAGCGTTCAGAAGCTGGTAGCTGCAACTTGAGAATAGCGACATCGCTACTGGGCTTCAGAATGGTATTTACTCGGCAAGGCACCTTCCGAATGGCAATATCGCTATTTCCTTGTACCTCTCGTGCCTCAATGAGTAGATCAGATTGAGGATGGGCGCAACAAAAAAGAATTGCGCCAGCAGTCTCGTCGGCGCGGCTCAAGGCCCCTTCACTATGTTCACCGTGGATTACCTGACCCTCTAGGATTTTCCCCTTACACGAGCCACAAGCACCGTTTTTACAGCCATAGGGCAAGTTGACGCCCTGATGAAAGGCTGCCTCAAGGAGAGTCTCATCTGCACCTACGGTAAATTGTTTGCCGCTCGCTTTGAGCGTAACTAGGTAAGACACTCTCATTCCTTTCAATAAATCGTTACGATGTGGTCTATGCGTTCTTTTGGCAAATCCCGAATTCTGATTATTGGCTGTGGAGACATTGGCTTACGTGTCGCCAAGCAGCTTTCTCGTAGTCATCATGTATTCGCATTAACTTCCCAAAAAGAACGCTTTCCAGAATTAAGGGATCACAGTGCAACGCCTATTTTGGGAAATCTAGATCATCTAGATAGCTTATGGCGTTTGCGCGGTCTTGGAGAAACAGTAATTCATTTAGCGCCGCCCCAAAATATGGGTAATCGTGATAGCCGAACTCGCAACCTTTTGCACATTTTAGCCCAAGCCCCCCATTCTGTTGGGCGACTCATTTATGTGAGTACAACGGGAGTATATGGCGATCATCGTGGCGGCTATGTATCTGAAGTGACACCTGTCAATCCGCAAAGTGAACGCGCTAAGCGCCGCGTCGATGCCGAGCAGACCTTGCGCTTATGGGCTCCGGCTCATGGAGTTGCTTTAACTACTTTACGTGTGCCAGGCATCTATGCTGAAAATCGACTTCCGATTGAACGCATTCAGTCGGGCACCCCAGCCTTATTGCCCGCTGAAGATGCTTACTCCAATCACATCCATGGTGATGACTTAGCAAGGATAGTGTGTGCGGCGGTCTATCACGGCAAACCTCAGCGGGTGATTAATGTCTGTGATGGTGGTGAAACAAAGATGGGCGATTACTTTGATGTGGTTGCTGATGCATTTTCCCTCGATCGGCCGCCACGTATGCCCGCCGTTGATTTGCAAAAACTAGTAAGTCCGATGCTCTGGTCTTTCATGCGCGAATCGCGGCGCGTCACGAATTCGCGTTTAAGTGAACTCAAAACACCCCTGCGCTATCCTAGCGTAGCGGCTTTTCTGAAAACTATTTCCAAGAATCCTTCAGACCCACAGCGCGATTAAACACAGGCTTCCCAGGTAGGGAGTCAACGCTATCAGCAACAAAGTAGCCATGCCGCTCAAACTGAAAACGCTCCTCGGGCTGCACATCTTTCATGCAAGGTTCTAAATACGCAGTCCATGTTTGTTTGGAGTCAGGATTGATGACATCCAGAAAATTTTTGTCACCGCTGTCGGGGTGTGGCTCATTAAAGAGGTGATCGTAAATGCGTACCTCAGCTGAAATAGCCTCTGCAGCACTGACCCAATGGAGGTTGCCTTTGACTTTGTAGTTATTTGAGCCAGGGGTGCCGCTTTTACTATCGGGAAAATAATTCGCGTGCACTGCAATGACCTTGCCATCGGCGTCTTTGTCGTAGCTAGTACATTCAATAACGAAACCATTACGCAAACGCACTCGTCCGCCTAGCTGATCGCCAATAGGGGGATAAAGTCTAAAGAAGCCTTTAACTGGCTCTGGCATGAAGTCGTCCGCCTCAATCCATAGCTCACGCGTGAAATGAAACTCTCTGGTACCAAGCTCTGGATGCTGAGGGTGGCGCGCCGCCGTGCAAGGCTCTCTCGCCGCGTCATCAAAGTTGTCAATGATCAGTTTGAGCGGCTTGAGTACCGCAGTAGCACGCGGCGCTTTGGGTTCAAGATCATCGCGGAGCGCTTGCTCTAGGGTGCTCATGTCGATCCAGCTATCGGCTTTAGAGACCCCAATGCGCTCACAGAAAAGCCGAATACTCTCTGGGGTATAGCCCCTGCGCCGAATTCCGACAAGGGTAGGCATGCGCGGATCGTCCCATCCGGAGACACGCCTTTCTTCGACCAACTGCAATAGCTTGCGCTTGCTAGTGATGGTGTAAGTCAGGTTCAGGCGGGCAAATTCATACTGATGCGGCAGTGGGTCTTTAAAGACCCCCGCATCTTTAAGCGCGCTGACGATCCAGTCATACAGGGGTCGATTATTTTCAAACTCTAAGGTGCAAATAGAGTGAGAGACATTTTCTAAGGCATCTGAAATGCAGTGCGTGAAATCATATAAAGGATAGATGCACCATTGATTGCCCGTTCTGTGATGCTCAACATGCCGAATGCGATACACCACAGGGTCGCGCATCACAATATTGGGATGCGCCATATCAATCTTTAAGCGCAGAACATGTTGGCCGTCTGCATACTGGTTGGCACGCATCGCACGAAACAGATCAAGGTTTTCTGCGACAGTGCGGTTGCGGAAAGGGCTATTTTTGCCAGCCTGTCCAAAATTACCCCGATGGGTATGAATATCTTCCGCGCTTTGGCTATCAACGTAGGCCTTGCCGTTTTGAATGAGGATTTCTGCAAATGCATAGATTTGCTCAAAATAATCACTGGCGTGATACAGATGCACGCCCCAATCAAAACCGAGCCACTTTACAGCCTCCAAAATACTATCAGCGTATTCAATATCTTCTTTGGCTGGATTGGTGTCGTCAAGGCGGAGATTGCAGCGTGCGCCGCCCGCTTGTTTGTTGTAGTCAGCAGCTAAGCCAAAATTCAGACAAATACTTTTAGCGTGACCAATGTGAAGGTAGCCGTTTGGTTCCGGTGGAAAACGTGTAATCACAGCTGGAATTACTTCCCCCTGTAAATTCGTACGCCCTATAAAGGTGCCACCAGCTAAATCATGATCAATGATTTGACGCAGGAAGTTAGAGGGCTCGCTAACGGAGGTATTGGAATTTTTTGTAGTTTTGCTATCGTCGGACATACTCGCATTGTAGAGAAAAGCCCGATCCACAAAGAAAAAAGCCCGCATACTGTCGCGGGCTCAATTCTTTAGTGGGCAAGGTATTAATCCTCTACAAAGGCCTCTTCGCGGGTCTTCTTAACCGCTGGCAAGGCGACGATGACTACTAGCAAGAGCGCAGCAATCAGCAATCCCAAAGACAGGGGGCGTGTGATGAAGGTTGTAAAGTCACCGCGGGACAGGAGCAGGGCACGCCGGAAGTTCTCTTCCATCATTGGCCCCAAGATAAACCCAAGAAGCAAGGGCGGGGCTTCGCAACCCAATTTGGTAAAAAGATAGCCCACAATGCCAAAAGCAGCAGTGATGTATACGTCAAATACCGTGTTGTTTACTGTGTAGACACCAATACAACAAAATACCAAGATAGCGGGATACATGTAACGGTAAGGAATTTTAAGTAACTTCACCCACATACCAATCAAGGGCAGGTTCAAAATGATCAGCATCATATTACCGATCCACATCGAGGCAATCAGACCCCAAAAGAGCGCTGGATTACTGGTCATTACCTGTGGACCTGGTTGGATGTTGTGAATGGTCATCGCCCCCACCATTAAAGCCATTACCGCGTTGGGTGGAATGCCTAAGGTCAGCAAAGGGATAAACGAAGTTTGTGCTGCAGCATTGTTAGCAGACTCTGGTCCGGCCACACCCTCAATCGCACCCTTACCAAATTCATGACTATATTTGGAAGACTTCTTTTCTACAGAGTAAGCGCCAAAAGCAGCTAAAGCAGCTCCCCCACCGGGCAGAATGCCCAAAATGGAGCCGATAGCGGTGCCGCGCAAGATAGATGGAATCATGCGCTTCACATCTTGCTTGGTTGGAATCATCGAGGTCACTTTATTCAGGAAGCCCTCATCCTCACCCTTTTTCTCGAGATTACCCATAATCTCCGCAAAACCAAATACCCCCATGGCGACACTTACAAAACCGATACCATCGCTCAGTTCTGGGATATCAAAGGCATAACGAGAAACGCCAGAGTTCACATCAGTTCCAATGAGACCTAACAACAACCCGAGCACAATCATGCCAATTGCTTTAATTAAGGAACCCGAGGCCAGCACTACGGCACCAATCAAACCCAACACCATCAGCGAAAAATATTCCGCAGGCCCAAATTTAAACGCTAGTTGAGAAAGCGGTGCGGCGAAGGCTGCCAGCACCAGCGTTGCAACGCAACCCGCAAAGAAAGAGCCCATGCCCGCGGTAAAGAGGGCGACGCCAGCCCTACCATTTCTGGCCATTTGATAGCCATCAATGGCCGTGACCACCGACGACGTTTCCCCCGGAATATTGAGCAAAATTGCCGTAGTCGACCCGCCATATTGGGAGCCATAGTAAATACCGGCCAACATAATTAGCGCTGCCGTTGGAGGCAAAGCGTAGGTTGCTGGCAGGAGCATGGCAATAGTTGCAATGGGACCCAAACCAGGAAGAACGCCGATTAAAGTGCCTAAGATGCACCCAATAAAGCAGTACATCAGATTCTGTAGAGTAAAAGCTGTATCGAAACCGAGCGCTAAATTGCTAAATAAGTCCATTTTGAGTGTCTCGATTCGTTATTGTAAAAAGAAAGGGAGCAGTGGAAATTGCAGCTTGAGGCCTAAAACAAAGACAACATAGGTTGAAATTGCCAATACAGTGGCATTAACTAAGGTGCCCCTCCAGCTAAATTCATGACTAGCACTAGCTGACATAAACACTAAAACTACGATCGCAACCGCAAATCCCATAATTGGCAATAACACTCCGTAAAGCACTACCGAACCCGTAATCAAGCCAATCACTTTCCAATTGAATTGTGGAATCAATTCCACGAAAGCAGTAGCTTGCATAGACTTTACGAGAATGAAAAGGCCAATCACGGTCATGAGAATCCCCAAATAAAAGGGAAAATATCCAGGACCCATTTTGGCGGGGGTGCCCATGGGATATTGCAATGCGATGATGGTAAAAAATAAGCCAACCACCATATACATGATCCCGGCACCAAAGTCTTTCTGATTGCGGATTTTCAAGCTATGCTCCTAATGGAATGGCTTTGAGGGCCAATTAATTTATCTATGGAATTGTATGACAGTACTGGGTCGGTTTTACTAGGGTTTGCCCTTGACAGGTGCCAATGCGATAATCGTTTCTATGAAAGTTTCTCAAATTCGCCAGGCCTATCTCGAGTTCTTCGCAGCTAGAGGCCACCAAATTGTTCCCTCCAGCCCAGTGGTACCAGGTGATGACCCTACTCTCCTGTTTACTAATGCGGGTATGAATCAATTTAAGGATGTCTTTTTGGGGTTCGATAAGCGCCCTTATCAGCGAGCTACTTCAGCACAAAAATGCATCCGTGCTGGCGGTAAACATAATGACTTGGATAATGTGGGCTACACCGCCCGCCACCACACCTTTTTTGAAATGCTGGGTAATTTCTCTTTTGGGGATTACTTCAAGCAAGACGCCATTCAATTTGCTTGGGACTTATTAACGCAAGTTTTTAAACTGCCCCCAGAAAAGTTACTCGTTACTGTGTATGCAGAAGATGATGAAGCTTACGAGATTTGGAATAAGAAAATTGGCGTGCCTAGCGAACGCATTATTCGTATTGGTGACAATAAAGGCGCACGTTACGCTTCAGATAATTTTTGGATGATGGGCGATACCGGCCCGTGCGGCCCTTGTACAGAAATTTTTTACGATCATGGCGAACATATTCCTGGAGGCCCACCCGGTAGTCCGGATGAAGATGGCGACCGCTTCATCGAAATCTGGAATAACGTCTTCATGCAATTTAATCGTGATGAAGCCGGCACGATGCACCCTTTGCCTAAACCGAGCGTCGATACTGGGATGGGTCTTGAGCGTATTGCGGCCGTCCTACAGCACGTGCATTCAAATTACGAAATTGATCTTTTTGTCAATCTAATATCAGCGGCAAAGCAGGCGGTTGATGCTGCTGGCGGAGAAAACTGTAATCCTGCCAGCCCCTCTTTGCGAGTGATTGCGGATCATATTCGCGCGTGTAGTTTTATTGTGGTCGATGGCGTCATCCCTGGAAATGCTGGTCGCGGCTACGTTCTGCGCCGGATAGCGCGCCGCGCAATACGGCATGGTTACAAACTGGGCGCTCGCAAGCCTTTTTTCTATCAGCTCGTACCCGCCTTAGTTAAAGAGATGGGTGATGCTTATCCAGAATTACGCGCAGCACAAGATAAAGTGAGTGAAGTACTCAAGCAAGAAGAAGAGCGCTTCTTTCAAACCATTTCTAACGGTATGGAGATTCTGGAGAGTGCTCTTGCTGGAGGTGCTCAAACATTGGATGGCGATACCGCCTTCCGTTTACATGACACATTTGGCTTTCCTTTGGATTTAACTGCGGATGTTTGCCGCGAGCGTGAAGTTGCAGTTGATGCCGCTGGATTTGAAATCGCCATGCAAAAACAACGCAATCAAGCTAGAGCCGCTGGTAAATTCAAGATGGTTCAAGGCTTGGAATACTCGGGTAAGCCGACCCTTTTTCACGGCTACGACACAGAGAAATTTGAAGGCTCCACAGTACTGGCTTTATATGTTGATGGCACTTCAATGTCGTCGATCAAAGCCGGAGAGGCGGCAGTAGTGGTGTTAGATAACACCCCTTTTTATGCCGAGTCCGGCGGTCAGGTAGGGGATCGCGGCGAGTTGTTTAATGAGCTTAGTCATTTTGCTGTGGAAGATACCTTTAAGATTCAGGCAGAGGTGTTTGGTCATCAAGGTGAACTCATTGAGGGGACGCTTGCAGTTGGCGACACGCTCAACGCGACCGTTGATCATCAACAACGAATCGACATCATGCGTAACCACAGTGCTACCCACTTGTTACACAAGGCATTACGCGAAGTACTGGGAGACCATGTGCAGCAAAAAGGATCCTTGGTAGATGCAGGTAAGACACGCTTTGACTTTACCCATCAAGCGCCCGTAAGTGCAGAGCAAATTCGTGCGATAGAGAATTTGGTCAACGCGGAGATTTTGCTCAATACTGCCACCTCTGGAAAAGTGATGTCATTAGAGGATGCTCAGCAGACCGGCGCCACTATGCTCTTTGGCGAAAAGTACGGTGATGAAGTGCGCGTCCTAGAAATTGGTAGCTCTAAAGAGCTTTGTGGGGGCACGCACGTTGGTCGCACGGGAGATATTGGCCATCTCAAAGTGACTTCAGAGAGTGGTGTAGCTGCAGGTATTCGTAGAGTGGAAGCAGTGACAGGCCGCAATGCATTGCAGTTTGTACAGGGCCTAGAAGACAGCTTGAACGCAGCAGCCAGTGTCCTGAAAACACATCCTGCCGACCTAGTGAATCGGGTAACTCAACTACAGGAAAGTTTGCGCTTAGCTGAGCGAGAGTTAGATAAAGTGAATTCAAAATTAGCAGCTAGCCAAGGTGACGAGTTGGCAACGCAAGCGATTGATATTCATGGCCTGAAAGTGTTAACTGCTCGCTTAGATGAGGCTGACGCTCAAGCGCTGCGGGAAACGATGGATGCCCTCAAAGGCAAACTCAAAACCGCCGCCATCGTGCTCGCTTCAGTTCAAGGAGACAAAGTAAGCTTAATCGCGGGCGTTACCGCAGATTCGATTCAGAAAATCAAGGCTGGTGACCTAGTAAATTTTGTAGCTCAGCAGGTCGGCGGTAAGGGTGGTGGCAAGCCAGAAATGGCAATGGCTGGTGGCAATGACGCCTCGCAATTGGATACTGCATTAGCAAGCGTCAAAGACTGGATTGCGAATCAATGAACAACACTATCGCTTTTAATCTAGAAGTGGATGCCATCGGTATGACTTGCCCATTGCCAATCTTGCGTACAAAGAAGGCATTGTCCACAATGCAGTCAGGTGAAATATTGAAGATCAAAGCGACAGACGCTGGCGCTGCTCATGACTTTCCTGCATTTGCAAAACAGACTGGCAACGAACTGCTCTCGAGCAGTACTGAGGGTAACGTTTTAATCTTCTTTATGAAAAGAAGATAAGCCTCAGTAAATTACTTAAGGAAGACTCGGCTCTTAAGGTACTCTGCAAAATCGGCGCTGAGCTCGGGGTGACGCAGTGCAAATTCAATCGAGGCTTTGAGGTATCCGAGCTTGCTGCCGCAGTCATAGCGTACGCCATCATATTCATAGGCAAAAACAGGCTGCTCTTTTAACAGTGAGGCAATCGCATCCGTGAGCTGAATTTCTCCACCAGCACCAGGTTTGAGATTGCGAATATGTTTAAAAATATCTGAAGAAAGAACATAGCGTCCAACGACGGCTAAGTTAGAGGGCGCGTCTTGAGGCTGTGGTTTTTCAACAATGCCGTCAAGGCGATAAATGCCTTTGCTGACCTCAGGGCCAGACACAATGCCGTAAGAGCTGCTTTTGGAGGGATCAATTTTCTCAACCGCAACAACAGATCCGTTCTGCTTTTTAAAGACATCCACCATTTGCTGGATTACGGCTGGTTTCCCATCCAATAAGTCATCCGCCAAAATAATAGCGAAAGGCTCATCGCGCACGAGTTTTTCAGCGCAAAGTACTGCGTGACCCAAGCCTAAAGCCTCTGGTTGTCTGACATAAACGCAGTCAACGTGACTTGGTTTCACGCTGCGGACGATTTCAAGCAAGGCAGTTTTATTCTTCGCTTCGAGCTCGGCTTCTAATTCATAAGACTTATCAAAGTGATCCTCAATAGCGCGCTTGCTACGACCAGTCACAAAAATCATTTCCGTAATACCAGCGGCAATCGCTTCTTCCACTGCGTACTGAATGAGCGGCTTATCCACGACATTCAACATTTCTTTTGGACTCGCCTTCGTGGCAGGCAAAAAGCGTGTGCCTAAACCGGCAACAGGAAAAACTGCTTTGGTAACCACATTGGTATTCAGGGACATTTTGAAGTTCACTTTCTTGTTATTTCAATCGCTCTAATTGCGCAATCAACTTTGCATGACTCTGCTCAAATCCGGCGAGCCGTTGCTTTTCTTGGACAACTACTTCCTCGGGCGCCCGAGCTACAAAACTTTCGTTACTTAGTTTACTGTGTGCTTTGGTAATCTCACAAGAAAGTCGCTCAATTTCTTTGCTTAAGCGTGTCTTTTCTGCCGCTACATCCACCTCAATCTTGAGTAGTAGTTTTATACTGCCAACCAAAGCGATTGGGGCATCAGGTGCCTCTTTTTCAAGACTCGCTTCGTCTTGGTAAATTTTCACTTCAGATAATTTTGCAAGGGCAGTTAAATACGGGCTGACTTCCTTTAAGAAGGCTTCGGAACCACTGATCCATAAGGGAACTTTGAGGGCGGGGGAGACTTGCATTTCACCACGTAGATTTCGGCAGGCATCCACAATGGCTTTTACTTCAGCAACCCATGCCTCACTAGCTTCATCGATCTTATCTGTTTGCGCAACTGGATAAGGTTGCATCGCAATGGACTGTTTAGGCTGATCCAATAGCGCTTTGCCAGTCATTGGCCCGACGGTTTGCCACAACGTTTCTGTAATAAAAGGAATCAGTGGGTGCGCCATACGCAGGATAGTTTCCAAGACACGTAAGAGGGTGCGGCGGGTTGCGCGCTGTTGCGCGGGAGTGCCTGTTTGGAGTTGGACTTTGGCTAGCTCTAAATACCAATCGCAGTATTCATCCCAAATGAACTGATAGATGCTGGTGGCGATGTTGTCGAAACGATAGTTCTCAAAGCCCTTCGCAACATCGGCTTCTGTCTTTTGCAAAATAGATACGATCCATTTGTCAGCAGGGGAGAAGTCAAGCTCACCTTCCGGACCGCATTGCGCATCGCAGGGAGCGAAACCATTCTCCGCTGGGGTACCAGGGCAATTCATCAACACAAAGCGTGTGGCATTCCAAAGCTTATTGCAGAAATTGCGATACCCTTCACAACGCTTTTGGTCGAAGTTGATATTGCGACCTAAAGAGGCGAGCGAAGCAAAGGTAAAGCGGAGAGCATCGGTACCGAATGCAGGAATTCCTTCAGGAAACTCTTTCTTGGTTTTCTTGCCGATGCTCTCGGCTTGCCTGGGATTCATAAGGCCAGAGGTTCTCTTGGCAAGCAGTTCCTCGAGCGTGATGCCATCGATTAAATCAATCGGATCCAAAGTATTGCCTTTGGATTTACTCATCTTTTGCCCTTCGGAGTCGCGCACTAAACCATGCACATATACCGTATGAAAGGGTACCTTCCCAGTGAAATGACAGGTCATCATGACCATGCGCGCCACCCAGAAGAAAATGATGTCAAAACCCGTCACCAATACTGAAGAGGGTAAGAAATGCTCAAGCGCGGGCGTTTTTTCAGGCCAGCCCAAGGAGCTAAAAGGAACTAGCGCCGAGCTAAACCACGTATCTAAGACATCTGGGTCGCGCATGAGCTTGCCTGAATAGCCAGCCTGCGTTGCCTTAGCTTGAGCCTCTGTTTCAGAGCGCGCGACAAAAATCTGGCCCTCTTCGCCATACCAAGCCGGAATTTGGTGGCCCCACCAAAGTTGGCGTGAGATACACCAATCCTGAATATTCTCTAGCCATTGGGTATAGGTGCTGATCCAGTTTTCCGGAATGAGTTTGATATCCCCTTTGACCACCGCATCTAGCGCTGCACCCGCAATGGATGAGCCTGGCTGATATTGATTATCCGGACTGGGTTTAGACATCGCTACAAACCATTGATCTGTGAGCATAGGCTCAATGATGGTTTGGGTGCGATCTCCCCTAGGAACCATTAACTGGTGAGGCAATACTTTTTCTAGCAGTCCAGCGCTCTCTAAATCTGCAACGACTTGTTTGCGAGCAACAAAACGATCCATACCTTGATATGCAATTGGAGCGCTCTCATTAATCTTCGCATCTAGAGTGAGAATATTGATGAGAGGTAATTGATGCCGCTGACCAACTGCATAGTCGTTAAAGTCATGGGCTGGGGTTACCTTCACTACACCAGTACCAAAGGCGACATCGACGTAATCATCTGCAATGATCGGAATCTGGCGATCACACAATGGCAGGTTAACGAATTGACCAATGAGGTGTTGATAGCGCTCATCAGTAGGATTGACCATGACCGCAACGTCGCCTAGAAGGGTTTCCGGGCGGGTAGTAGCAACAGTTAAATGACCTGAGCCATCCGCAAGTGGATAGCGGATATGCCACATAAAGCCAGATTCTTCTTCACTTACTACCTCTAGATCGGAAACAGCAGTACCTAACACGGGATCCCAATTAACCAAGCGTTTGCCACGATAAATTAAGCCTTGTTCATGCAGCGTGACGAAGACTTCCACCACCGCTTTGGACATCTTGCTATCCATCGTGAAATATTCTTTCGCCCAATCAATCGAGGCGCCCAAGCGTCTAATCTGACGTGTGATCGTAGATCCAGAGGTTTCTTTCCATTCCCACACTTTTTCTAAGAACTTTTCACGACCCAAGTCATGGCGAGAGATTTTTTGGGCATCGAGTTGGCGCTCGACCACAATTTGGGTGGCAATGCCAGCGTGGTCAGTACCCGGTACCCACAAGGTATTTTTGCCAGACATGCGGGCATGACGGATCAGGCCATCCATGATGGTTTGGTTAAAAGCATGTCCCATATGTAAGGTGCCGGTGACATTGGGAGGGGGTAGCTGAATCGAAAACCCTTCTTTGCCCTCGTCCATAGAGGCGTCAGCGATACCGCGGTGCTCCCATTCTGGGCCCCAATAAGCTTCTATTGGTGCAGGTTCGTAGGATTTAGCGAGGTGATCTGCAGGGCTAGCATTTCCGGCAGGGCTGGTCACTGGTGTTTTAGGGGTATTAGAAGCATTTAGCATAAGAGGCAAATTATAATTGGGACGATGTATACAGACTTGCTCGCAAACCTCAATCCAGAACAGGGTGAGGCAGTAACCCTTCCTCCCGTCAACGAACATGGTCAAGCCCAATCCGCTTTGATCTTAGCAGGGGCGGGTAGCGGTAAGACACGTGTACTGACTACCCGGATCGCCTGGTTGATTCAAACCGGTCAAGTATCCCCTATTGGCGTCCTAGCCGTCACCTTTACCAATAAGGCTGCTAAAGAGATGATGGTGCGTTTAAGTGCCATGCTTCCAATTAATACGCGTGGCATGTGGATTGGCACCTTCCACGGCTTATGCAATCGTTTATTGCGGGCTCATCACAAAGAAGCGGGTTTGCCGTCTACCTTTCAGATTTTGGACACGCAGGATCAACTTTCCGCTATTAAGCGCCTCCTCAAGGGCCTAAAGGTGGACGATGAGAAATATCCCCCCAAGCAATTGCAATACTTTATTGCGCATGCCAAAGAGCGTGGGCAGCGAGCCCGTGAGCTAGCTGTGGGAGATGATTTCCAAGCCAAGATGGCGCAGTTATATGAGGCCTATGATGCGCAGTGCCAGCGCGAGGGAGTGGTGGATTTTGCCGAGCTCTTGCTCCGCAGCTATGAATTACTCAAACATAATGAGGCGATTCGCACTCATTACCAAGAGCGTTTCCGTCATATCTTAATTGATGAGTTTCAAGACACTAACGCCTTGCAATACGCCTGGTTGAAATTACTCTCTGGGCATGACGGCAGCCCTGTGAACGTCAGCGGCGCTGGCACTAGTGCCGTTTTTGCGGTTGGAGACGATGACCAAAGTATTTACGCCTTCCGCGGCGCCGATGTTGAAAACATGCGTCTTTATGAGAAACAGTTTCATCCTCTAATGGTGAAGTTGGAGCAGAACTATCGCTCGCATGGACATATCTTAGATACCGCCAATCATCTCATTGCAAACAATTCTGAGCGCTTAGGAAAAAACTTGCGCACGGATGCCGGACATGGTGAATTAGTCCGCATTTACGATGCTCCAAGTGATCATGCCGAAGCGGCTTGGCTCATCGAAGAAATTAAAGCATTGGTTAGCAGCGGTATTAAGCGTACCGAGATTGCCTTGCTCTATAGAAGTAACGCGCAATCACGCATTATTGAGCACGCCTTGTTCTCCGCGGCTATTCCATATCGGGTCTACGGCGGCTTGCGCTTTTTCGAGCGCGCTGAAATTAAGCATGCCCTAGCCTACCTGCGTCTCTTAGAAAATCCTAACGATGACACCTCTTTTTCGCGCGTGGTGAACTTTCCAACCCGCGGCATTGGTGCGCGCTCAATTGAAGCTGTACAAGATGCTGCACGAGCACAGCAATGCTCTTTATATTTAGCCTGTTCCACATTGGATGGAAAAGCTGGCTCGGCGCTTGGAGGCTTCGTACGCCTAGTGGATCATATGCGTGAAGCCACACGTCACAACACCTTGCCTGAAACCGTTGAATTCGTAATTCAACATAGCGGCTTGATCCAACACTACCTTTCGGAGCGCGAAGGACAAGACCGCGTAGAAAACTTACAAGAACTCATTAACGCTGCTACTGCCTTCATCGCTGAAGAAGGTTACGGGCAGGATGCTGCCGCTGCTATGTTGCCTGGAGAAAATAGTCCAGGCGCAGTAGAGGTCTCACCACTGGCCGCCTTTTTATCTCATGCCTCATTAGAAGCAGGTGACAACCAAGCGCAAGCGGGGCAAGATGCAGTGCAATTGATGACGGTCCATTCTGCTAAGGGGCTTGAGTTCACCTCGGTATTTATTACTGGGCTTGAGGAAGGCTTATTTCCGCACGAGAACAGTATTAATGAACTCAATGGCCTAGAAGAAGAGCGCCGTCTAATGTATGTTGCCATTACACGCGCTAAGGAGCGCTTGTATCTCTCCCATACCCAATCCCGCATGCTGCATGGCCAAGTGCGCTACAACATGCCATCACGTTTCTTAGAGGAGTTGCCAACCGATTCCTTGAAATGGCTCACTCCAAAAGCGAAGGATGCGCGTTGGGGTGGCGGTAATTCAGGGCGAAGTTCTGGTTCTACTTGGCAGGATGTTTACACCCGCCAACGCGAATCAGAATCCAATGATTTCTTTGACTCAGGCAGTGAGCGTGAGAGACCGGCTAAACAGTTGGGTCGCGTTGGTTCGGCTGCTACATCGGTTCGCAGGATGGCGTCACCGCCAAGAGGAAACTATCCCTTCACCATTGGGCAAAATGTCTTTCACACCAAGTTTGGCGAGGGGCGTGTAACCAGCTTAGAGGGTAATGATGCTGATGCACGTGCGCAGGTGAATTTCAAGCGACACGGTGTGAAGTGGTTACAACTCAGTATTGCCAAACTGGCGGCTGTAGACTAAACCAAGAGCGTGCTGGTTTCGTTCTCGGCAAGGCAGGCCTTCCAGGCGGCAAAGAAGGAGCAATGCATGACAGTTAAGCTCAGCAAAGTGATGGGGGTGTTTAGGTAGGAGGCAACTTGAACCAAGTCCAGTGCCTCAAAAAATGCGCCGATCGAGAAGGGTATGGCAACTAAAGCCACACCTAAGATCAGTAAGTACACCAAAAAGGCACCACGGTTTGCCCAGCAAGCCAGCCAGCTTGAAAATAGGGCTTGAGGTACAGACATGTCAGACCAGGCCACTAGCACTGGTGAGAACCACATCAGCATGCCAATCGGCACGTACAACAAGCTGCCCATACAAAAGATCAAATACAACTGATTCATTGCTTCAGGACTAATCGGTTTATCGCTTGTTACGAGCGGTATGAGAAGTTCCACGTCTACTAGAAAACTTAAAATGAAACTGAGTACCAGTATGAGGGCGGTGTACACCAACCCCAGTTGCAAGATGCGCCTACGAATTAACGGCGAGGCTTGTAGTGCCGCTAAGTAAACGGATGGACGTATCCGCTCTTTTTGGATCGCTTGACGACAGGCCGTCATAAAACCCACTGATAAGGTGGGCGTAAAAAGTAATACGATAAAGACCCCGATGATAGGGACAAGTACCGCGAGTTGCGCAGCCAAAACATACATGAATACCAGCATTAAAAAGCCAAGGGGATTTTGCTTAAACAGCCAAATTCCTTGACGTATCCAGATATAACCTTCTTTGGCTGCAACGACGTGTAGTTTCATAGTGCTTTGCGACTTAAAAGAATCTGTTCGAAATGAGTAGGGTCATGCGGAGTCAGCATCTGCGCGTTGCGTGGCAAATAAAAATCCCATAACCGAGAGATCCAAAAACGCAGCGCAGCTGCACGCAACATCAATGCCCAACTAGCTTGTTCGTCATTTGTCAGTGGGCGTACCGCTTGATAGGCATGCATGAGTGCTGTGAGGCGCTCTTCATCTAAATCTCGGCGATTTTCTGCCAAGCACCAATCATTGGCAGTCACTGCTAAATCAAATAAGAACTTATCGGTTCCAGCAAAATAAAAATCAAAGAAGCCGCCTAGGCGTTCTTCACTTGAATGGTCGCCGCTTGGATGATCGAATAGGACATTATCTCTAAAGAGATCACAATGACTTGCCCCTTGGGGAAGTAAGGCATAGCTGGCCGATTGAAAAAAACCGGCTTGTGTTGCCAGCTCGCTACTCAATAAAGTTTTTTGTTCTGCATCTAAATGCGGCAGGATTTGAGGCACGGTCTCTTGCCACCAAGGCAGGCTGCGAAGATTGGCTTGCTCTTGAGGAAAATCAGCACCAGCCAAATGCATTTTTGCCAACATCTCTCCCACCAAAGCACAATGCCGTGGGCTTGGTTTTAATTGAGATGCGCCGGGTAACTTCGTCACAATTGCCGCCGGCTTGTTCTTCAGGGAAAACAAGATTTCCCCGTTTTTATTCTCGATTGGCCTAGGAACGGGGATGCTTTTATTGGCTAGGTGGCGCATCAGCTCCAAATAGTAAGGAAGCTGCTCTGCAGAGAGTCGCTCAAAGATGGTTAAAACGTATTCCTGATTTTTGCCATCTTGAATCGTATCGAGGAAGAAATTGGAATTTTCAATCCCTCCATGAATTCCCCTGAGATCACTTGCTCGGCCAATATTGAAGTCGCGCGTGATCCAGTCAGAGATCTCTCCAAGCTCGACGGGTGTAAATACGGCCATTAATTAAAAGGGAATGCTGACGCTGGGAACGCTGAGAAGGCTACCTTCCCCTGATTGAGCGCCTGGCTTGACTGAATCAGGTGGGGACATCTCATAGGTGGTGTATTTGGTTTTTACTTCCACCTGAGTCGGGGAGTTTGCATCTTTATATTCAGTGATTTGCGTCCCAGTGGATGCTTTATGTTGAAAGGTTGGAGTTCTGCCTTGTGGAGAGTTTGTCACTTGGGATGCATTCACTGCAGGCGCCAGTGGCTGATTATTGATCTGTTGCAGCTCTGCGGGACTGAGAGCCTGACTATTTTGTTGAGCGTGCGAAAATTGCACCGAGTTTAATCCAAGAATAGCTAAAAACCCAACAAGAACAAGGGTTTGGCTTCGATAGAGGCGGGATACACGAGTTAAATAATTCATATTTTTACCTTTTTAAGGGAATCTTAGACTGGATGTCGATCCATTCTAGCGAGCAGTAAGCAACTAGATTGTACGATTGCGGTATGACTAAACATAGACTCTTGTTGGTAGACGGTTCTAGCTACCTGTATCGCGCCTTTCATGCCATGCCCGATCTGCGCAATGGCGCTGGCGAACCCACTGGGGCCATTTATGGCATGGTCAATATGATGCGGCGCGCGCGGACAGAGATTAAGGCCGACCATATCGCCTGTATTTTTGATGCCAAAGGTAAGACCTTCCGGGATGAAATGTACTCTGAATACAAGGCGAATCGATCCGCCATGCCCGAGGATCTAGTTAAGCAGATCGAGCCCATTCATGCCCTAGTTAAAGCCTTAGGGTGGCCTGTGCTGATGGTTTCTGGGGTAGAAGCGGATGATGTGATCGGCACTTTGGCCAGCCAGGCTACTGAGGCAGGTTGGGAAACGATTATTTCTACCGGGGATAAAGATCTAGCCCAGTTGGTTAATCCCTCTGTGACCTTAATTAACACGATGACCAATGAAACCTTGGATATCGAGGGCGTCATCACTAAATTTGGGGTGCCCCCCGAGCGCATAGTGGATTATTTATCCATCATTGGCGATACGGTGGATAACGTTCCAGGGGTGCCAAAAGCAGGTCCCAAGACTGCCAATAAATGGCTGGCGGAGTTTGGTGACTTAGATAATCTGATGGCGCATGCGGATGAGGTAAAGGGGGTTGTTGGTGAAAACTTGCGCAATAGCTTGGAGTGGTTGCCGCAAGCGCGCCAACTCATCACCGTAAAAACAGATTGTGACTTGGCTGCACACCTTCCTGGATTAGATGACTTGCATGAAAAACCTGAAGACTCTACTTTATTAAGAGATTTATTTGAGCGTTATGCATTCAAAACGTGGTTACGTGATGTAGAAAGGCAGCTTGTGGCCGATGGCGCTCCATCCTCGGGTAGTGCTAATCAAATCGACGGCGGCTTTGACTTAGCTGGTAGCCCACTTAGCACTCAGGCCAATGACAAGCCCTTGCGCAGCATTGCTTCAGCACCGACGAAAGCCTTGTCCATTGCTACATCCGAGTTGCATGATGCGATGGCAAAAAATTATGAGTGCGTTGTAGATGAAGCTGCTTTGGAAAAATGGCTACAAAAGATTCAAGCGTCTGAACTCACTGCAGTTGATACTGAAACAACGGGACTAGACGCTCTCAAAGCGGAGTTAGTGGGAATTTCTTTATCGGTAGCCCCTGGAGAAGCTTGTTATATCCCCGTAGCCCATCGCAACGGTGAAACGCAATTGAGTCGTGAGTTCGTTCTAGCAAGCATGCAAGCTTGGCTTGAGAGCGCGGCACATTCTAAGGTGGGGCAAAACCTCAAATATGACGCTCATATTTTTGCAAATTACGGCATTACCTTAGGTGGCATCCAATTTGATACCCTGCTCGAATCTTATGTGCTGGAATCACATCTTCCTCACAATATGGATAGCCTAGCCGAGCGCCATCTTGGCATGAAAACCATTCGTTACGAAGAGGTCTGTGGCAAAGGCGTTCACCAGATTGGTTTCGATCAAGTTGATTTACAGATTGCCACCGATTACGCCGCAGAAGATGCAGATATTACTTTGCGTCTGCACCTCGAGTTGTGGCCCCAAATTGAAGCGAACCCAGGATTACTTTACGTTTATCAGCAGATAGAAATGCCCGCTATGCGCGTCCTAGGAATTATGGAGCGCAATGGTATTCGCATTGACTCCGCTTTGTTGGCGAAGCAGGGCCAACAAGTCGGCAAAAGATTGCTTGAACTAGAGGGCGAGATTCACAAACTGGCTGGCCAGCCTTTTAATATTCAGTCACCTAAGCAGATTGCAGAAATTCTGTTTGGGCAGCTTGAGTTACCCGTAGTGAAAAAGACCCCCTCTGGAGCTCCCTCAACGGACGAAGAGGTTCTACAAAAGCTGGCTGAGGACTACCCCCTACCGGCAAGGATCTTGGACTACCGGAGCCTGGCGAAGCTGATGTCAACCTATATTGAGAAGCTGCCCAGAATGGCAGATCCTAAAACAGGGCGCGTGCACACTAATTTTTCTCAGGCAACTGCGGTAACAGGGCGCTTAGCTTCAAGCGATCCCAATTTGCAAAATATTCCAGTGAGAACGGAAGAGGGGCGCCGTATTCGCGAGGCCTTTATTCCGGCTGAGGGTTGCAAGCTTTTATCAGCTGACTATTCGCAGATTGAGTTGCGCATCATGGCGCATATTGCTGAAGATGAAAATCTACTCGCCGCATTTGCCGAAGGCAGAGATGTCCACCAGGCAACTGCGGCAGAAATTTTTGGCACCCCATTAGAAGAAGTCAATTCTGAGCAACGGCGCTATGCCAAAGTCATTAATTTTGGTTTAATTTATGGGATGAGCGCGTTTGGTTTGGCTAGCAATTTAGGGATTGAACGCTCGGCAGCGCAAAGCTATATTGCCAAGTACTTTGATCGTTACCCGGGAGTTGCGCAATATATGGAGCGCACCCGTCAAGAGGCCAGAGAGAATGGCTATGTGGAAACGGTCTTTGGTCGGCGCCTTTGGTTACCCGAGATTAAAGGCGCCAATGGTCCGCGTCGTCAAGGTGCAGAGCGGGCGGCGATTAATGCCCCTATGCAAGGGACGGCTGCTGACCTCATTAAGTTGGCGATGGTTGCTGTGGAGAATTGGCTTGAAAAAGAGCAATTAAAGACACGCATGATTTTGCAGGTTCATGATGAGTTGGTATTTGATGTGCCATTCGATGAGCTTGAACTTCTGCAAGCACGCCTACCTGATTTGATGTGCCATGTCGCCCAACTAAAGGTTCCACTCCTAGTCAGCATTGGGATTGGCGATAATTGGGAAGAGGCACACTAAAAGTGGTGATCACGCTAGAGGAAAAACAATGACAGCTAAGAATTCAAAACCCGCTACAGCGGCTTGTGCAGACGACAGAAGAAGTTTTATGAAAACCTCGGCTTTTGCCGCTGCAGGCCTCGGCATCGGCTTAGCGCCAGCTTCTCAGCCTGTATTTGCTGCAGCGATTAAAACGGACTTTCAGGGTCTGCAAGCTGGTGAGCAGATGATTCCAGTAGGTGACTTTCAGATGCCAGCGTATGTTTCGCGTCCCGCAAAAGCACAGGGTGCATTGCCCGTCGTCATTGTGGTGAGTGAAATCTTTGGTGTCCATGAACATATCGCAGACATTACGAGACGTTTTGCAAAGTTGGGTTATCTAGCAATTGCCCCAGAATTTTTTACGCGCGCTGGGGACCCTAGTGCCTATGGAACGATTGCTGAAATATTTACCCACATCATTTCCAAGACGCCAGATGCAGAGATACTCAATGATTTGCAAGCCGCTGTGGTGTGGGCTGGCAAGAATGGCGGTGATCTGAAAAAAATTGGTGTGACTGGATTTTGCTGGGGTGGCCGCATTACTTGGTTGGCTGCGACTTTGCCACAAGTGCGAGCTGGCGTGGCCTGGTATGGCCGCGTTGTGGGCAACAAGACGGAAGGCAACCCCCTCCATCCAATTGATATTGCCGCTGCTTTAAAGGCGCCTGTACTGGGTTTGTATGGTGCAGCAGATGAGGGGATTCCAGTGGCTAGTCTCGAGCAGATGCGGGCGGCCCTACTAGCCGCCGCACCCACCAATCCCGCTGCCAAGGCATCTGAAATCGTGATTTATCCTGATGCCCCGCATGCTTTTCATGCGGACTACCGAGCCAGTTATCGAGAGGGTCCTGCTCAGGATGGTTGGAAGAAGTGCCTTGCTTGGTTTAAGAAAAATGGGGTAGCGTAAGCCGTATGTCAGTTCTACAAAGTATTGTATTGGTCACTGCATCAGCAGGCGTACTTAGCGTATTAGTGGCAGCCAGTTTTTCCTTGGCGCTGCTTGCCAAGATGGTGAATAACATGGTCAGCGTGTCGGTCGGCATCTTACTGGCCACGGCATTTCTCCACTCTTTGCCTGAAGCGTTTTCGATGGAAGGGGCTACGCCTCAACTATTGTTTGCAACCTTGTTAGCAGGATTGCTTGGTTTTTTCTTGCTCGAAAAAATTTCCTTGCTAAGACATAGTCATCATCACGAAGGTGACGGACACCATCACCATCACGGTCACGATGCCGAAGTAGCTGGCCGCAGTGGCTGGATGATTTTGGTGGGCGACGGACTGCATAATTTTGTTGATGGCGTGTTGATTGCCGCAGCGTTTATGGCCGACTACAACGTAGGTATATTTACTGCACTAGCCATTATTGCCCACGAGATTCCTCAAGAAATCGGCGACTTCATTGTGTTGCTCAATGCTGGGTTTAGTCGTTTGCGCGCCCTAGTCTATAGCAGTATTTGCGGCTTATCCGCTGTTCTAGGGGGTGTGTTGGCGTATTTCTTTTTAGAAAAAGCCCACGCTGCCATGCCCTATTTATTGGTAGTGGCATCCAGTAGCTTTATTTACATTGCAGTGAGTGACCTTATTCCGCAAATGCATCGACGCCCTCATTGGGCTGAGTCGCTGCGTCAAATAGCGTTAATTGCCTGCGGTGTGGGGTTTGTCATCCTGCTGTCATTCGCCCACTAAAGCCAATGGCTTTTAGCGTTCGATTGGCCTAGCAGGATCAGCGCACCATTCACTCCAACTGCCGGCGTATAGCTTAGACCCCTTTAGGCCAGCGATTTCCATAGCCAGTAAGTTATGGCAAGCCGTTACTCCGGAGCCGCATTGGTGAATTACTTCAGATGCCTTAATAGGCCCTAAGAGTTCAACAAACCCCTTCAAGAGTTGCTCGGGTGTTTTGAACGAGTGAGCGGATAAATTATTCTTAAAACAGTGATTGAGTGCTCCGGGAATATGACCACCTACGGGATCCAGCGTTTCATTTTGACCTTGAAAGCGATCATTCGCACGCGCATCCAAGAGTATATTTTTTGGATGATGCAAGTTCTCAAGCACTTGGTCTAGCGTGACCAAACCAGCGTACGGCATCGCTTGAATGGCTTGTGAAGTTTTGGTTGGCGCGAGCGGCACGGTACCGATAGGGCCATTCCAAACATCCAAGCCCCCATTGAGAACTTGCACATTGGCATGACCAGTGGCTTTAAGCATCCACCATAAGCGACTGGCATAAATAGAACCCTGTTGATCGTAAGCAACCACTAAGGAGTTGTTCTCGATACCGAGGCGGGATTTAGTCTCAGCCCAAGCTTCAGGGCTCGGCAGGGGGTGGCGACCGTTGAATCCAGACTTCTCTCCGGATAAATCTTTATCCAGATCAACATATATAGCGCCTGGAATATGCCCTTCCTCGTATGCTTTTTTTCCAGCATGGGGATCAGTTAAATCAAAACGGCAATCGCATAGCACTACATCTACGCCACTATTGAGAATTTCTTCTAACTGATTGGCGGTGATGAGCGGTGTCATGGCGATTTAGATTTAAGCGAGTGGGGATTCATGATGCATCTTGAAACTGCATCACTCGGCGATACCATTCATGAAAATGCTGCATCCCATCTTCCATCGGGCTTTGATAGGGCCCAACTTCATTAATGCCACGCGCCAAAAGTGCGGCACGCCCAGCATCCATGCGTTCAGCGATTTCATCATCCTCAATACAGGTTTCCATATAGGCAGCCCGCTCGGCCTGAACAAATTCACGTTCGAATAAGGCGATCTCTTCTGGATAGTAGAACTCCACAATATTGCGAGTCTTGTTAGGTCCCAATGGATGCAAGGTAGACACGCACAGCACGCCGGGGTACCACTCCACCATCACATTCGGATAGTAAGTTAACCAGATGGCACCGTGACGCGGTGTTTTACCTTTGAATTGGCGCAGAACGGCTTCATGCCATTGGCTGTAGACGGTCGAACCAGGCTTCTCGAGGTTCTTATGAATGCCCACAGTTTGGACGCTATGCCAGTCGCCGAATTCCCAATGCAAATCTTCGCAAGAAACAAACTTACCAAGACCGGGATGAAAGGGCACAACGTGGTAATCCTCGAGGTAGACCTCAATGAAGGTTTTCCAGTTGTAATTGCACTCGTGCACTTCGACATGATCTAAAACATAACCATCGAATTGAAGATCTTCTGTAACGCCCAGCTTGGCTAGGTCGGCACTCACATCACGCGGACCTTCAAACAAAAGGCCTTGCCAGTTTTGGAGCGGTGATTTGCCTAAATTAAGACAAGGCTTGTTTTCAAAATGGGGGGCACCCAACAGGTTGCCACCAAGATCATAGGTCCAGCGATGCAGTGGGCAAACGATATTTTCAGCTTGGCCAGAGCCATTGAGCATTAAGGCTTGACGGTGACGACATACATTGGAAAGCAGTTCCACGCCGTGGGGATTGCGGACTAAGAGACGACCTTGGTTTTCTGCAGCCAAAGTCTGGTAGGAACCAATTTCTGGCACCATAAGCTCGTGACCGACGTAGCCAGGCCCCTGCTTAAATAACAGTTCGATTTCACGCTGATAAAGTTCAACGTCAAAATATGCCGAAACTGGCAGTTGTAGATTGGACGGCGCAAGCATCTGCGCGGTAGCCAGATTAGTCATTCTCCCCACCCCCGAAAACGTCAGCCGAAGCTAAGCGGAATAACCAATCCAACCATCGACGGATCGATATTGGAAAGGAAGGGGCCAATTATACCCAGTTTAGGCCATCTCGCTTTAGTATGTAGGGCTATACCTGCAAAAATAGTGAGAAAGCGCAGCCATGCCAGCAAAAAAATCGGACAACCAAACGCCAGGTCTTGAGATCACCATTGACCCTCAGTTGCGTTACGAGCAAGCTGTCAAAGAGTTGGAGAAGCTGATTTCAGACATGGAATCAGGAAAATTCTCTTTAGAAGAGACCTTGTTGGCCTACCAGCGTGGCGCAGCCTTGCTGAAGCATTGCCAAGGGATGCTAGCGCAGGTTGAACAACAAGTACGCGTCTTTGAGGCGTAAGACAACTTCTATTTTGTCAGCATGAGTACTCCTTTTTTATTCCCGCAGTGGATGAAGGCGCAATCCGAGAGAACGGAGTCTGCTTTAGATAGGCTGCTTGATCCGAATAAGCTCCCGCCAATCCGATTGCATCAAGCCATGCGCTATGCAGCACAGGGTGGCGGCAAACGGATTCGTCCACTCTTGTTGTATGCCACCGGTGAGCTTGCTGAATGTGAGTTGAGCAGGGATGCCTTAGATGCCGCTGCTGTCGCTATCGAATGTATTCATGCGTATTCCTTAGTGCACGATGACTTACCGTCGATGGATAACGACGATCTGCGACGCGGCAGGCCCACAGTGCATAAAGCATTTGATGAGGCGACTGCATTGCTAGTCGGCGATGCGTTGCAATCCAAAGCCTTCGAGATTTTGGCCGCCATTGAATGCGACCCCTTGGTACGATTAGATCTCATTCACTCTCTAGCTGTTGCCAGTGGCTCACGCGGTATGGCTGGCGGTCAGGCGATTGATTTAGAGAGTGTTGGCAAGACAATTGAGTTGCAGGATCTGCAGCAAATGCACGCCATGAAAACTGGCGCTTTACTGTCCTGTGCAGTACGCATGGGCGGAGTCATTGCCCATCTCAACGCTGCCCAATTAGAGCAACTTACGATTTACTCCCAGGCTCTTGGCTTAGCGTTTCAGGTTGTCGATGATATTTTGGATGCCACGGCTGACAGTCAGACTCTAGGTAAAACCGCCGGTAAAGACGCGGCTCAGGATAAGCCGACTTATGTGACCTTGATGGGTTTAGACTATGCTCAGCAGAAAGCCTTGGAATTAGAGAAAATAGCCACTGCGAGCTTAGAGTGCTTTGGAAGCAAAGCGCAAGCCTTAAGAGAGTTGGCACTTTTAGTTGTCAACAGAGGCAAATAAGTAAGGATTACTTGAGATTCAATGAGCTTAAATTCAATTAACACGCCAGCCGATTTAAAAAAGAAACCGCGCGAAGCACTTTCTGCCTTGGCGGGTGAGTTACGCCAATTTATCTTAGATTCCGTTTCTAAAACGGGTGGGCATCTCTCCTCTAATTTAGGTACCGTGGAATTGGCTGTGGCGATTCATTATGTTTTCGATACACCGCATGATCGCGTGGTTTGGGATGTGGGCCATCAAAGTTATCCGCACAAGATTTTGACTGGACGCCGTGAGCAGATGAGTAGCTTACGTCAGCTTGATGGTTTGTCTGGCTTTCCGCGCCGCGCTGAAAGTGAATACGATGCCTTTGGTACTGGGCATTCTTCAACCAGTATTTCAGCGGCAATGGGCATGGCGCGCGCCTTCCAAACCAAGGGTGAGAAACACGTTGCGGTTGCAGTAATTGGGGATAGCGCAATGACGGGAGGCATGGCCTTTGAGGCGATGAACAATGCAGGCGTCTATGAAGATCTTCCTTTGGTAGTGATCTTAAATGACAACGATATGTCGATTTCATCGGCAGTAGGCGCCTTAAATCGCCATCTTGCGCGATTGCTAAGCGGCAGTATTTATTCTGCGACAAAAAAGGGGATCGATAGTGTGTTGTCGATAGCGCCTCCCTTACGCGAGTTTGCTAAGCGCTTAGAAGATCATGCCAAGGGCATGGTGTCACCTTCCACTATTTTTCAAGAATTTGGTTTCAATTACTTCGGACCGATTGATGGTCATGATTTAGACGCTTTAATTCCGATGCTACAAAATGTACGGCGTTTAGCGATTGAGGGTCGTGGGCCTCAGTTTTTACATGTCGTGACCCGTAAAGGTCAAGGTTATGAAATGGCCGAAGCCGATCCCATTTTGTATCACGGCCCAAGTAAATTTAACCCCGAAGAGGGCGTCAAAAAAGCCACGACGCCTTCTAAGCAAACCTTTACTCAAGTATTTGGTGAGTGGCTATGCGATATGGCTCAAGCAGATCCTTTGTTAGTGGGAATTACGCCCGCCATGAGCGAGGGTTCTGGTTTGGTGGAATTTCAAAAGCGCTTTCCTCAGCGGTACTACGACGTGGGGATCGCTGAGCAGCATGCCGTTACGTTTGCCGCTGGCTTAGCCTGCGAAGGTATGAAGCCTGTTGTTGCTATCTACTCCACTTTCTTGCAACGCGCTTACGATCAATTAATTCATGATGTAGCTATACAGGACCTCCCCGTTTTATTTGCCTTAGATCGTGCTGGTTTGGTCGGGGCAGATGGCGCCACTCACGCTGGCGCCTACGATATCGCCTTTTTACGTTGCATTCCTAATATGCTGGTGATGACCCCTGCAGATGAGGCAGAGTGCCGTGATTTGTTAACCACGGCTTTTGAACAGCCTCATCCGACGGCTGTGCGCTATCCCCGCGGTTCGGGTGTGGGTGCAACACCATCCAAAGAGCTACAGTCTTTGCCCTTAGGTAAAGGGGAAATTAGACGGCACTCAACAGCCACGGCCGGAAAGCGCTTGGCCATTTTGGCTTTTGGAACCTTGCTGTATCCAGCGCTCGAAGTGGGGGAGAGTACCAATTCCACGGTCGTGAATATGCGTTTTGTAAAGCCCTTGGATATCGAGTTATTAAAAACTTTAGCACTCGATCACGATGCATTTGTGAGTGTTGAGGATGGCGTCATTGCAGGTGGTGCAGGCAGCGCCTGCCTTGAGGCTTTAAATGCGTTAGGCATCAATAAACCCTTTTTGCAACTGGGGTTACCTGACAAGTTTATTGAGCATGGCGACTACAAATTACTCATGAGCGCATGCGGTCTTGATGTTGCCGGCATTAGCCAATCGATTAGGCAACGCTTTCCACAGTTGTAAGATGCTGCCAGTAACGGCAGGCAAATAAGTTAGTTTTGACCGAAAATAGCAATATGAACGATATAAATCCCTCCTTCCTCCAATCTCAGGCTATGCCAGATGTGCAGTCTGCTCACGACGAGCGGGCTTTGCCTATCGAGCAAGTGGGTATTCGGGGTTTGCGCCACCCTTTAACTATTCGCACCCGCTCAGGCATTCTTCCTGCAGTGGGTAACTTTGAGATGGATGTGGCATTGCCAGCCCATGTCAAAGGCACGCATATGTCGCGCTTTATTGCACTTTTGCAAAAGCAGGAAGAGGCCATCGATAGCGCAAGTGTGGTGAGCATGGTGCGCGAGATGCTGCCTTTGCTCAATGCCAAGGAAGGCCGCATTCAATTTACTTATACGCACTTTGTTAAAAAAGCAGCACCCGTGTCTGGCGTGGAAAGTTTGATGGATTACGAGGTCACCTGGACGGCGAAGGCTAAGCAGGGAGTTCAGGATGCACAGGATGCAATCGACGTGGAATTGAACCTGCGCGCAGTTGTGCCCGTGATGAGTTTGTGCCCGTGCTCGAAAGAAATTTCTGAATATGGCGCTCACAATCAGCGCTCCCACATCACCATGTCAGTGTCATTAGATCCCCGCACCAAGATGACGGTAGAGGACTTAGTAGCCGCTGCTGAAAGTCAGGCCTCAAGCGAATTGTGGGGTTTACTTAAGCGTCCTGACGAGAAGTGGGTCACTGAGCACGCCTACGACAATCCGAAATTCGTGGAAGATTTGGTGCGTGATGTAGCAGGGCAACTGCAACAGGATCAGCGTGTTTTATCTTTAGAGGTAGAAGCGGAAAACTTTGAATCTATTCACAATCACAGTGCGTTTGCCAGAATCTCTTTGACGAAATAAGTCAAAGAGAAGCAACAAACCCAATAGAAGTTAACCCACACTCTCCTCTTGCGTCATATTATTACTGGATAAGTCCCAGCGAGGTTTAATGTCAAATGCGCCTGAATGGGTTGACCCATTACGAGCACTTAGCAGGCGCAATGCACCCGCAAAGGCAATCATGACTCCGTTATCGGTACAAAGTTCTAACGGAGGATAGTGGACTGCAAAGTGGTTCTGCTGAGCCGATAACGTGAGCGCTGAGCGTAATTGCGCATTGGCACCCACCCCTCCAGCCAGCACCAAATGTTTGCAACCAGTTTGCTTGATCGCCTTTTGAGACTTACTCACCAGCACGGCCACTAGCGCCTCAACAAACGCCCGAGCCAAGTCAGCATGAAACTGGGCGGTAACGTTTTCCTCGGCAGTTCCTAGGGCTTCAAACTTTTTCACTTGATTTAGCACGGCAGTTTTTAGTCCGGAGAAAGAAAAGTCCAAATCTCCTGAATGCATCATGGGTTTGGGTAATTCAAAGCGACCTGCCTGCCCCTTTTCTGCCAACTTGGAAAGGGCGGCTCCGCCGGGGTAATCCAAGCCCAGCAACTTGGCGGTTTTATCAAAAGCCTCACCTGCCGCATCGTCGAGCGTTTCCCCCAGTAATTGGTATTGGCCGATGCCGCTAACCAGCATTAATTGGGTATGTCCACCAGAAACCAGTAAAGCAATAAAGGGGAACTGGGGAGCCGAGGGCCCCAATAAGGCTGAAAGAAGGTGGCCCTCCAAATGGTGAACCCCAATGGAGGGTAAGTTAAGGCCTTGCGCAAGGGCTTTGGCAAACGCACTGCCCACCAATAGGGCGCCAGCTAAACCAGGCCCCTGAGTAAAAGCAATGGCCTGAATGTCCTTGAGTTTTAGCTGCGCTTCGTGAAGGGCTTCATCCAGTAACGGCAACACCCGCCGAATATGGTCCCTTGAGGCTAATTCGGGGACTACACCGCCGTAATCCCGATGCATGGCTATCTGGGAGTGCAGGGCCTGACCTAAAACCCCAGCAGAGGCTGGACGGCCATTTTCCCAAGGGGAGGTGTCGTATAAGGCCACACCGGTCTCATCACAAGAGGTTTCTATTCCTAAAACAATCATTTTTTTACTTAGCCGTGCTAGAATCCGTGATTCAGTTAATTTTTCAATATTTTTCGAGCATATACGAGTTAAACAAGTATGACTACAGTCCGCCTCCGCGAAAACGAACCATTTGAAGTGGCATTGCGCCGTTTCAAGCGCACCATTGAGAAAAATGGCCTTTTAACCGACCTGCGTGCCCGCGAGTTTTACGAGAAGCCTACGGCTGAACGTAAGCGCAAAAAGGCCGCTGCTGCTAAACGCCATTACAAGCGTATTCGCAGCCAGATGTTGCCTAAGAAGCTTTACTAATACAATTTAAAAGCTCTCTTCACCGAGAAGCTTTGAAACCCGCTGACGGTGATACGCAGCGGGTTTTTGCTTTTTATTCTGCCTACCAACTGAGGAAATCATCATGACGTTGAAAGATCAAATTAGCGAAGATATGAAAAGTGCCATGCGCGCAAAAGAAGTTCTGCGTCTGGGTACGATTCGCCTGTTAATGGCAGCTATTAAACAGCGTGAAGTCGATGAACGTATTGTTGTGGACGATGCTGGAGTGCTTGCGATTGTTGAAAAACTCATTAAACAACGCAAGGACTCGATTTCTCAGTTTGAAAAAGCGGGCCGTGATGATTTAGTCGCCATTGAGGCTGGAGAAATGGCAATCCTAGTAACTTATTTGCCAGAACAACTGGCGGATGCAGAGGTTGAGGCAGCGGTTGCCGCAGCCGTTGCGGCAACGAATGCTACTGGTCCTCAAGATATGGGCAAGGTCATTGGGGTGCTCAAAGCACAGCTAGCGGGTAAAGCAGATATGGGCAAGGTATCAGGTCTAGTCAAGGCGGCGTTGTCTAAGTAATCAGTGCCTGTGCGCTGTCATGCCCTTGTCCGCATCCTAGCTCATACTCATTATCTATGGCACTCATCCCCCAATCCTTTATTGCCGATCTTTTAAATCGGGTCGATATCGTCGATGTAGTGGGGCAGCATGTGAAGTTAAAAAAAGCGGGCGCAAACTACCAAGGTTTGTGCCCCTTTCATGCGGAGAAGTCCCCCTCTTTTTCAGTTTCACCGACTAAGCAGTTTTATCACTGCTTTGGATGCGGTGCGCATGGCTCTGCCATTAGCTTTGTTATGGAGTACTCCGGGCTAGGCTACGTTGACACGATCGAGGAGCTCGCCCGCTCAGCTGGCTTGGATGTTCCTCGTGAAGAACGCACAGCGAACGATGTAGCGCGTCAACAACAAGCGATGGCACTGAGTGAGGTGATGAGTGCAGCAGCCGATTGGTATCGCCTGCAACTTAAGGGTGCGGCACGTCCAGTGGAGTATTTGAAGAGTCGCGGCCTTACTGGAGAAATTGCGAAACGTTATGGTTTGGGCTATGCCCCTGATGGTTGGCAGGGCCTAGAGGCAGTCTTTGGTAGCTATGCGAATGATGAAGTCGCCAACACCTTAATTGAAGGGGGCTTATTGATTCAAAGTGAGCAAACCGAGCAGCAATCTACGGCAAGGCGCTATGACCGTTTTCGGGATCGGATTATGTTTCCGATTCGCAACCCTAAAGGGCAAGTGATTGGATTTGGCGGGCGTATTTTGGATCAAGGCGAACCGAAATATTTAAATTCACCAGAGACACCCTTATTTTCCAAAGGCAACACCTTATACGGATTATTCGAAGCTAGACAAGCGATTCGCTCACAAGAATATGTTTTGGTATGTGAGGGATACATGGATGTCGTGGCGTTAGCGCAATTGGGGTTCCCGAATGCAGTTGCCACTTTGGGTACTGCCTGTACCGCCAATCACGTTCGCATGCTGCTGCGACAAACTGATCGGATTGTGTTTTCCTTTGATGGAGATGCAGCAGGTCAACGCGCTGCTCAGCGCGCTCTAGAGGCTTGTTTGCCTCTCATGTCGGACGATAAAGAAATCCGCTTCTTATTTTTACCCACAGAGCACGACCCCGATAGTTATGTGCGCGCTTATGGCGCACCAGCGTTTGAAAAAGTCATTAAAGAGGCCATGTCACTCTCAAGCTTCTTTTTTAAGATTGTCAGCCAAGATCATGATCTGACAACCCCCGAGGGTAGAGCACAGACTCACCATGTAGCCAAACCCTTGCTACTGTCAATGCCACCAATTGCTTTGCGTACCCAAATTTTGCGTGAATTGGCGATTCGTACTAACTCCACACCCGCTGAGCTTGAGGCTTTTTGTGGTCTTACAATCGTGCCTGCGCCAGTGCGTCAAAATACCTATGCTGCTGGTGTTCAGCAGCCCAACTTCAAGCAAGCCAGCAGCACCAATAGAGCCCAAGGAGCCCCTTGGCAAGGCGCCAAGGGCTCGGTCAAAAGAGTGCCCACGCAAGTGATTTCTCCACCGCAGCCTCCAACCGATTTAGCGGAGCAGATGTTGCGTGTGCTGATTCAGTTTCCGCACTTGGGCAAAGCGCTGGATGCAAATAAGCGCAGTCTCGCTATGAAAGTTTCTGAGTTACGTTCAGCCAAAGCTGCTGAATTAATGGGAGACTTGTTAAGCCAGTGTGACCTGGTGGAACTCATTCCAGGGGAAAACGACAAGCCGCCCACAATTGGCGGTGGTGCGTTCGCCCTTTTTCAGGAACAGCTAGCTCGCAGTGAGTACGCCCCTCTATACGAAGTTTTGCGTAAGAGAATTATGGGATCTGATTTAGATTTGAAGGGGGCTATTGCAGACTTAGAGGGGTCCTTCAAAAAACTGGAAATCATTTACCTTAAGCAAGAAATGACAGAGATCACCCAGCGAATCGCGGGCGATCAGGCTACTGAGCAAGACCGGGCGCGTTATCGGGAGCTTGGTGAAAGGTTGAAGTTCTCTTAGGCATTGCCTGGAACCTGAATAGTTTCTTGGGATGGCCGTTCCCTAGAAGTGGAGAAGTTTTTACTTAATCTCTTTACAGGCCAGCATATGCTTAACCTTGCGCTCAGAGTCCAATTGAAAGCCGCACTCCACAACGCGCGAAGAATTTTCATAAGTACCGAACAACATATCCCAGATTGGTAAGCCGTAATTATTCGCGTGACGCTCGCGCTCATGATGTATGCGGTGCATCTCTGGACGAACGATGATGTATCCCAGCCAACGTGGCGTGGAAATATTGGTATGTTCCCAGAATTCAAAAATGCCTACCCATAAAGTAGCCCAGGCGGCAGAGTCCGTATCAAATCCTAATACCCAATAGGTTGCTAGATTAATGATCACGGAATTAGCCAAGAAATCACTTGGGTGGGCATAGAGTGCGGTAAGCGCTTGCAACCGATGGGTGCTGTGATGTACCTGATGAAAGATCCGCCAAGCAAAATTACTGTTGTGGCGTAAGCGATGCCACCAATAGACAAAGAAGCTGATGCAGAAATAACCCAATAAGCCGTTTAACCAAGCTGGGCAGGTCGAAAATTGGTGTGCCAGCTGCGGAAATAGTGCAATATTTCCTAAAAGGGGCACGATATAGATGCCAATCAGGGTCGTCAAGAAAATGCCCAGGCCACCAAACAAACATAGACGCCACAGCCACCCACGGTCTTCACTGTATTGATGTAGAGGGCTCATTCTCTCCCAGCAAAATAGCAGGCTCAGAACAGCAAGTGTAATTAGGATGGATATCCCGGGGGTAAGCATGAACTGGAGACCTTTAATGGAAATTTGCAGGATCAAGGGCAAATTGATTTTACTTTTTTTCTAATGAACTTTCTGACAGGGATGAATTTTGGATGACTGGGCATGTCGCAAATGGTTTGTATCTAAAAAGTAGCGCAGATTTGCTGGAAACTTTTAAATACGCCTCCATCGATGCTGTGATTTAAATTCTCGTAAGATTTGTTTGAATTTGCTCTAGAAAAATCAGCATTTACCCCCTTATGCTTACTGAAGGTGAGGGGAAAAAAGTCGCAATCGACTATAATCCTCTATTCCAATAAAAAAACCGATTTAATTCAGTCACTTGCGCTAGATTTCATGAAATCAAGAGTAAGGGAACAACGTGGCTGTTAACAATCAGTCAATACCAATAAACAGTAATGTGAATAAGCGCTAATACATGCCAACTACTAAGAAAAAACCTGCCAAGCCCGCTGCTAAATCAACGGCCAAACCTGCGGCAAAAAAAGCTACAAAGCCTGTAGCCAAAGCTAAGGCTCCCGTGAAGTCAGTAAAGCCTGTAGCGAAGAAGCCTAGCAAGGCGCCAGTGAAGAAGCCGGTGGCTAAGGCGGCCGTCAAGCCAGTAGTCAAAGCAAAGGCCCCAGTCAAGCCCGCCGCGAAGAAGCCAGTAGCTAAAGCAGCTGCCAAGCCAGCTGTTAAAGCGAAGACCCCAGTGAAGGCGGTAATTAAGGCGCCTGTTAAAGCGGCAGCCAAGCCTGTTCCAAAGGCACCCGTTAAGGTAGCCGCTAAAGCCACCACCAAATCCACCGTTGCCCCGAAAGCATCGGCGAAGCCAGCACCTAAGGTTGCGGCTAAGGTGGTAGTTAAGGTGGCAGCAAAGCCAGTAAGCAAGCCAGCCATCAAGGCAGCTTCTGCTGAGGAGGCTACAAAGCCTGAGGCAGTTGAATTAGAGACCAATGAAGTTGGTGAAGATAAAAAAGTTCGCAAAACCAAGGTAAAGGCCGATGCGCCTGCTGAGGGAGTTGAGCCAGTGTTGACTGATCGTCAAAAGGCTCGTGAACGCAAAGCAAAAGAGAAGGCACTGTTGAAAGAATTTGAAGCACAAAAGCTAGGCTCTGAAGAGCAGCAAGAGTTGCGCCGTACGCGCTTGAAGACGTTGATCAAGATGGGTAAGTCTGCAGGTTATTTAACGCATGGCGAAATTAATGACGTCATGTCAGATGAGCTGTCTGATGCAGAATCATTGGAAACCTTAATCGGTTTATTGAGCGACATCAACATTACCGTCTATGAGCAGGCGCCAGATGCTGAAACATTGCTTCTGAATGAAAATGCGTCTGCTGGAACTACTGAAGAAGAAGCTGAAGAGGAGGCTGAAGCTGCTCTTTCTACGGTTGATTCTGAGTTTGGTCGTACAACGGATCCCGTGCGTATGTATATGCGCGAAATGGGTACTGTCGATTTGCTTACTCGCGAAGGCGAGATTGTCATTGCCAAGAAGATTGAAGCTGGCCTCAAAGATATGGTGATGGCTCTAGCCGCATGTCCAGTCACGATCAGTGAAATTCTGACCAACGTAGACAAAATCACGACTGGTGAGATGGAAATCGATCAATTTGTAGATGGTTTAGTTGATCCCAATGCAGAAGACATTAAGCTGGGACCAGAAGAGCCAGCAGTTGATCCTGATGCAGAAGAATCAGAAGAAGAAGGCGACGATGAGGGTGGCGGTGGTGGTGCGGCAACTGCCAATGCCAAGCAACTCGAAGAGTTGAAGCAGATTTCTTTAGAGAAGTTCGCCATCATTCGCACTCAAGCTGACAAGATGCGTCGTGCTTTTGATAAAGAGGGTTACAACTGCCCGGCCTATATCAAGGCACAAGAAGCGATTCGTAACGAATTACTTGGATTCCGCCTCACAGCGAAGAGTGTTGAGAAGCTTTGTGACACCATGCGCTCACAAGTAGACCAAGTTTGGAAGCTCGAGCGCGGTATTGTGAGTCTCTTAGTTGATAAGGTTGGCGTGAATCGTGGTGAAGTAATCAAAGACTTCCCTAAGATGGCCATGAATCTTGAGTGGACTGCTAAGTTACTCAAAGAGAACAAGCCATACATCGCCCTGTTGCAACGTAACGTACCTGCTGTGCAAGAGTTGCAGCAAAAGTTAATCGACATTCAAACTCGTGTAGTTCTGCCTATCCCTGAATTAAAAGAAGTAAACAAGCAGATGGCAGCTGGCGAGAAGCGTGCCCGTGAAGCTAAACGAGAAATGACCGTAGCGAACTTACGTTTGGTGATTTCGATTGCTAAGAAGTACACCAACCGTGGCTTGCAGTTCTTGGACCTGATTCAAGAAGGCAATATTGGCTTGATGAAAGCGGTTGATAAGTTTGAATATCGCCGCGGTTATAAATTCTCCACTTATGCAACTTGGTGGATTCGCCAGGCGATTACCCGTTCGATTGCTGACCAAGCCCGTACCATTCGTATTCCTGTTCACATGATTGAGACGATCAATAAGATGAACCGGATCAGCCGCCAGATTTTGCAAGAAACTGGACATGAACCAGACGCCGCTACTTTGGCTCTGAAGATGGAGATTCCAGAAGACAAGATTCGCAAGATCATGAAGATCGCTAAAGAGCCTATCTCAATGGAAACACCAATTGGTGACGATGAAGATTCACATTTAGGTGACTTTATTGAGGATGGCAATACTTTAGCTCCAGCTGAAGCCGCTTTGCATGAGTCGATGCGTGATGTCGTAAAAGACGTCTTGGATTCATTAACACCTAGAGAGGCAAAAGTATTGCGTATGCGCTTTGGTGTCGAGATGAGTACTGATCACACCCTCGAGGAAGTAGGCAAGCAGTTTGACGTGACACGTGAGCGTATCCGTCAGATTGAAGCTAAAGCCTTGAGAAAAATGCGTCACCCAAGCCGTAGCGACAAACTCAAGACCTTCCTCGAAGAGGATTGAGCCAAAGACTAACGGGCCCATAGCTCAGTTGGTTAGAGCAGAGGACTCATAATCCTTTGGTCCCAGGTTCAAGTCCTGGTGGGCCCACCAATAAAATCAATGACTTAGCGTGAGAACGCTAGGTCATTTTTTATTAATGTGTAGTTGGTGTGTAGCAAATATCCCCGCTAGACCCCAATAGATATATGGTTCTAGCTTGGAGCAATCAACTATTTGTTGCCCGTGGTTTGTAAGTGCTCACGGACTGCTTACGGCCAGTTGCAGTCATTCGTGGGATGCACCAAATAAAGGAATCAGTAGCAAACCTAGAGGTGGTTTTTTATTGCTCAATCTAGTGCTATACCTACTCCAAACCTTCAAATACTTATGCTAGGATTCGATGGTGGATAGTCCACAACCTATAGGAGAAATAAAAGTGCCAGTACAGACGATTGAATTAGAAGAAGTGCAAATGATTGAAGTGAGTGATGATTTATTAGAGGCAAGTTGTAGACTAGTGGGGCTGTTTACCTCTACTATTTGTCAAGATCAATGTGGTGGTGCCTTCACAATACCTTACTGCAGATGAAGTTAATACTGCTCTGTGTTATAGAGCATTGATATACCCTGTATCGCAAGCCACTCTACGGAGTGGTTTTTTATTGTCCAATCGAGTGCAATTCCTACTCCAAACCTTCAAATACCTATGCTAGGATTTAACTGTGGATAGTCCACATAACTTAATGGATAACAAGCATGCCAGTACAAATGATTGAAATAGAGGAAGTACAAATAATGCAGGTGAGTGATGAGGATTTGGAATCTGTTCTAGTTGGGGGGACTGTGGACATTCCGTATTGGACTGTCACAACTAGCGGCTGTTTATTTGGGTGATTCGGGTCCTAGCAGGTTCTGCTCCTGTTAGTTATCAGTTTGCCCAAATTTGAATTACTAGATGCTGGGTTTTACTAGCCACTCTACGGAGTGGTTTTTTATGGTCCTTAATGTCCGCTTTGGGTCGTTAGCTCCCTGATTCTAGAGCGGGCTGAGTGTGTTCAAAATCGGCCTACATCAGACGTCCGTAGGATATTCCAACTAGTGGAATCTGTAGGTATATTCCCCTTATTTCCTTCCGTTATTATTCAAACACTACTTCGAGAAATTGTTAAGGCGCAACAAGATGAAGCATCTAAAAAAATTACTACTTGCTTTACTTATCTCAATTTCTTCAATGTGCTTAATTGCCTGTGTTGGTAGCAATACTAGTAGCAATGGTGTTAGTGGGGGTAGCGTTTCACAAGCCTGTCAAAATCCAATTAACCCCTCAATGACTCCCATTAGGTTAAAAACAGAATCATTTGACAGAGATATTTGGATTGTTGGTTGTGCCGACCAAATTCCGGAAAACGGTCTTCCGATTCTGTTCGGGTTTCATGGGGGAGGAGGAACCCCTGTCAGCCGTGAGGGTAGAGGTTTTTTGAACTATACAAGTCTTGACAATTTGGGCGCGATTGTCATAGCGCCTGTGGGCAATCGTAGTAATAATGGGCACAGTTGGATCAATGCTTTTCCTTGGATGAAAACCAATCCAGAAAATGACCTTTTACTGCCTCAAGCAATCATACAATTATTAAAAAATACTCCAGGTCTTCCTCGGATCGATTATCAAAGTGTCCATGCAACTGGAAAATCTGACGGATCAGGTATGACCATGTACTGGGCTTGTAATATGGCTAGTAGTGGAGTTGACTTAAAGAGTATTGTGATGGTCTCAGGCGCTTATTTTGGGTTAAATAGCGCAACAAATGTTGGGCTTAACGAGTCTTCAATTTGCGTACCTAAAGCCCCAATTCCCATGTTGATGATGCACGGCACTGCAGATCAAGTAATGTCATACAACGGGCAACATTTTCTCAATTCAAAGGCAATTGAATTTGCAAATGATTACTGGATTACAAAAGATCCGACTGTCTCTCCGGGAAGAAGTAATACTTACACAGTAAAGATAGAGGCTTACAGAGAGTATTTAGCTAAAGAGGTCAATAAATGCTCTGTTTCAACACTTTCCAGCCTCGGAACTTATTCCAATGTAGAAACCTGGTCTGGATGTTTAGCTGACTTCACGTCCATCACCATCGCTGGAGGTAATCACGTTTGGACAGGTCACATTAAGAGTGGTCCAGATTCTGGTCAAACCCCAAACATGGACTTTAATGCCACCGAAGAGCTTGCGAAATTTTTAAAGTTTCCTTTGTACAAATAAAAGCAAAATAGTCCACATTCATTGCTCACTTCAACAGTTACTCTTCAGAGCGGTTCTTTGATTGCCTTCAATGGCTGCTATGGGTCGGAAGCGGTCTATCGCTATCGAACTTTTTAGACCCAAACATTACTTTGGAGCAACGAAGTGTTAGACGGTTGCTCCAAAATTCCTGTGGTTTCGAAAACCAAAGAGTGACTCCACACTTCCTTTAAATCCATGAATTTGCTTACACATTTGCTTACACACCGACGCTGACCACCCGCAGAGCCCCTGTTTATAATGGTCTATCTTGGGTGTCTGCTCTCATAAGAAAGAAGCCCTAGGGGTCTTGTAACAAAGACCTCAATAGATTCAAGAGCTTAGTGGTCGATTAGGTAGTCAAAATTGCTTACACACCGGAGCAAAAACCGAGGTGTGTAGTAAATGCGGTTTTAGTGTGGTTTTGAAGTGGTAAACACCAGTAGTAAGGTGTGTAGTGAATGTAACGATTTAGGGCCCATAGCTCAGTTGGTTAGAGCAGAGGACTCATAGCGAAAGTTGTGCCTTATGCGTGGAAACTGCATAAGGGATGGTGTCAAATTCGGAGAAAGCTAAAGGTAGCCAAAAGCTGCACAAGCTAACGCCGAGCCAAGCTTAGTAGAAATACTTTGAAGGTGTAGAGACTAGACGGCACCCATCTAAGTCGAGCAATCGATATGATGAAGGCATAGTCCAGGGAGTAGTGAAAGCTACACAAACCGGAATCCTTTGGTCCCAGGTTCAAGTCCTGGTGGGCCCACCAGAAATGAAAATACCAACCTTAGGGTTGGTATTTTTTTGAGCGTTACTTAAAGTAACGCTGCAGTAGCAATTTGGAGCTTTTAATAGTTGATTTTGGTTTAGTTTGCTCTATCCTCGCCGGTTTATATGATTTCATCGATGCTAGGAGTGAGTGTGAATTAAATCATCGCACATAGAGAGAAATGCAGAAATTCCATTAAAAAGTGTCAAAATGATGCTTATTAAAGTAATCACTAAAAAACTCTCTTTGGTAGTGGACCTAAATTGACAGCAGTTCACACTGCCATATATTGGTTTAGAAGCGATCTTCGCTTACGCGACAATCCAACATTTATAAAGGCCTGTAAGGAAGCTGAATTTCTGTTGCCTGTTTATATTCATTCAAACCACTTGGAGGAAGAAGCTGCTTGGGGTTTTCCAAGAGTGGGTGGGCAGCGCAAAGCTTTTTTACAGGAGTCTTTAGAAGATTTACGAACGCAACTCAGGGCGATGGGGTCAGACTTAGTTGAGTTAAGCGGTGACATTCTTGAAGTATTTGAGGAATTACGTACTAAGCTAGATGCCAATCAGATTTACTGTGAACAAATTAAGGCTCCAGAAGAATTGGAGCAAGTTGCAATACTGAGTCACGCGGGTTTTGAGCTTAAGTCTATTTGGCAGTCATCCATGTTGGATCCTCAGGACCTGCCCTTTAAAGCAGAAGACATGCCCGATGTCTTCACGCAATTTCGCCAGCAAGTTGAAAAACATAAAATAAGATTTGCGAAGCCTGTTGATGCCCCTGTTAGCATTCCTCCCCTACCAAGCAGTCATAGAGTTCAGGATCAAGCAACTACTTTTGATGCATCCTCTAGCAAGAAATCATTTCTGGGTGGAGAAACCAGTGCGCTTGCTCATATTAATCAGTACTTTGAACGACGTCTTCCAGATACCTATAAGCAAACCCGCAATGGCTTAGTTGGTATGGATTATTCAAGTAAGTTCTCGCTATGGCTTGCAGGGGGCTGTTGCTCAGCTAGATTGATCGCAAAACAACTGGCAGAGTATGAGCTTCTCTATGGCGCAAATGATGGCACGTATTGGCTTTGGTTTGAGCTGCTTTGGCGAGACTATTTCCGCTTTTTACACTTTAAGTTTGGCAACAAGCTATATCGCTCAAGAGGTTTGGGTGCCGCACCTAGCAACCAGTTTAATGAAGCAAAGTTTCAGCAATGGGCTTCTGGCAATACTGGTGAGTCATTAATAGATGCTGGTATGCGTGAGCTATCGACAACCGGATATCTATCTAATCGAATGCGCCAAGTAGTTGCGAGTTACTGGATTTACAACATGAAGGGCGACTGGCGGGCTGGCGCCGCTTGGTTTGAGTCGCAACTGATTGACTATGACGTGTATAGCAACCAAGGAAACTGGTTATATATAGCTGGTAAGGGCACGGATCCTAGAGGGGGAAGGCCCTTTAATGTGGCCAAGCAAACCCAAGATCATGACCCTGATGCCATATACCGAAACATGTGGCTGAAATAAGCGCAACGATATTGAGAAAAGTACGCTAAGCAGATTTGCTTGTTATGCTTATCGTTATCACTGAAAATCAAAAATAAACAAATGAATATCAATGCGGATTACAGCCAGAAAGTCGTTATCAATCATCACGATTTGCCGTGGATTGAAAGTCCAGAGTCTGGGGTGGAAAGGCGGATGCTTGAGCGCTCAGGCGATGAGGTAGCAAAAGCCACTTCTTTAGTGCGCTATCAACCCGGATCTAGATTTCCTATTCATACCCATGAATTTGGGGAAGAGATATTCGTCTTAGAGGGAATCTTGAGTGATGAAACTGGCAGTTATCCTGCTGGCACTTACATCATGAATCCCCCAGGTTCCGCCCATGCTCCTTTTAGTGAGGCTGGGTGCACTCTCTTCGTGAAGTTGCGGCATCTTGGTCCAGAGCAAGTGGAGCGAGAAGTCGTTGATACGAGAACAGCGCCGTGGCTGCAAGGGATGGTGCCAGGTTTGCATGTTATGCCTCTCATGCAGCAGGGCAGTGGATCGACTTTAGTTCGATGGGCACCGCAAACGTATTTCAATCCACACAAACATTTCGGCGGAGAAGAGATCTTTGTGGTGGATGGAGTGTTCGAAGATGAGCACGGGCGCTACCCCGCTGGGTCATGGATTAGAAGCCCACACATGAGTCTGCATCAACCCTTTAGTAAAGAAGGCTGCACCATCTTTGTTAAAACGGGACATCTACTAAGTTAGGTGAGCAGCGTTAGATCAGCGGCATCTCAAAATACCATCCAGCAGGGTGGTATTTTTTTATCACCAATTCAATATGTTGGCTAACGCACAGTCTTTTACCAGCGCTTCTTTAAGGTGGTGAGTGGATCAATACTTTCCTACTAAATGAAGACTAAGGAGTCGCCAGCAATGAAAAAAAACAAGGATGTGCATAATTTGCACGAAGTAGTAAATGAATTTGAAGCGGCCATGTTGGTGACTCATGATGCGAGCAAAATTCATGCGCGGCCGATGGTGATCGCGCGCTTAGACGAAAAGATGGGCGTCTATCTGATAACTGATATTCACTCTGTCAAGGTGGATGAAATGAAGGTGAATCCCCATGCCTTACTTACTTTTCAAAGTTCTAGCCAATTCGCCACAGTGAGCGGCGACTTGCTCATGGTGCAGGACCGAACCTTAATAGAGTCGATGTGGAAAGAAGTCTGGCAGGTATGGTTTCCTTTGGGCAAGACCGATCCAAACATTACCTTGCTGCAATTCACGGCTCACGAGGGTGATTTTTGGGATAACGCTGGCATGAAGGGACTCAAGTATGTCTATAGCGCTGCTAAAGCCTATGTGTCTGGAGAAACACCTGTACCAAACAAAGAGCTACACGCCAAAGTAAATCTATAGCTTAAGACTTTTAGTTTTTAGCCTAAGAAAAACCTCATCAGCGTTGGTGAGGTTTTGTTTTTAAGGATAGGGCTCGATTGCCTCCGTATAATCGCCCCCATCATGCATTAATAACCTTGGTTTTACTGCAAATCCAACAAAAACATCAGGGAGATATATGAACAATTCCATTGAAAACAGCTTCTTTGCGCGCTTCGCAATTAAGTGCGCCAATTGGGCGGAACGCTGGTTTCCAGATTCTTGGGTGTTTGCAGTTGTGGCGGTGGTTGTGGTGGCGGTCGCTACTTTAGGTATTGGAGCCGCCCCAAAAGAAACGGCGATGGCCTTCGGTAATGGCTTTTGGAGCCTCATTCCTTTTACGATGCAAATGGCTTTCGTTGTGATTGGCGGTTACGTTGTAGCTAGCTCGCCACCAGCAACAAAATTGATTGAGAAATTAGCCAAAATTCCTAAGAATGGCCGTTCAGCTGTGTGTTGGGTTGCAGCTATTTCGATGGCAGCCTCTTTGCTGAACTGGGGCTTATCTCTCGTGTTTGGCGGGCTCTTAGTAAGAGCGTTGGCGCGCCGCGTAGATTTAAAGATGGATTATCGTGCAGCTGGCGCTGCGGCATACCTCGGTCTTGGCGCTGTGTGGGCCCTAGGCCTCTCCTCCTCAGCAGCTCAGTTGCAAGCCAATCCTGCAAGTCTGCCTCCTGCGGTTCTGGCGATCACTGGTGTCATTCCTTTTACAGAGACGATTTTTTTATGGCAGTCAGGCGTGTTGCTTGCTGCATTGATTGCCGCCTCTTTAGTTGTGGCGTATTTTTCTGCCCCAGGACCTGAGGCAGCGCGAAGTGCTAAAGAGTGTGGTGTGGATGTTGCTTTGCCAGAAGTAAAGCCTTTGGAGCGCACACGCCCTGGCGAGTGGTTGGAATACAGTCCTATCCTAATTATTTTGTTGGCTGCCTTAGCCGCAGGCTGGCTGTTTAATGAGTTTTCTACCAAACCCTTTATTAATGCGATCTCTGGTTTAAATACCTACAACTTCTTATTCTTAATGGTGGGCGCTTTACTCCATTGGCGTCCAAGAAGTTTCTTGGATTCAGTAAGCAAAGCGGTACCGGCCACTACTGGCGTATTAATTCAGTTTCCACTCTATGGATCTATTGCAGCACTACTGACGCAGGTCAAGGGGATGGACGCGCATACTTTATCGCACCATATTTCAGTATTCTTTGTGCAAATTGCATCGCATGATAGCTTCGCGGTTCTCATGAGTATCTACTCTGCAGTACTAGGGTTCTTTATTCCCTCAGGTGGCGGCAAGTGGATTATTGAGGCGCCTTACGTGATGCAGGTAGCCAATGATCTGCATTACCACTTAGGTTGGGCGGTGCAAATCTACAACGCCGCTGAGGCCTTGCCTAACTTAATTAATCCGTTCTATATGTTGCCGCTATTAGGTATTTTGGGTATTAAGGCACGTGAGTTGATTGGTTTTTCTTTTGTTCAACTATTGGTGCATACCCCTTTAGTGCTATTTTTGCTCTGGTTCTTGGGAACTACTTTGACCTACGTTCCGCCTATCCTCGCTTCCTAAGATAGTGATGAAGTAGATGGCGTGGCTCAGTTTCTTGGGCATGCTCTGACGAATAGCCGTTCGTAGCTTTTAGTGACAAGTACTGTCAGCGGCTAGTATGATTGCGTATCTTGACCCGACTCCTTTTGAGATATGGCAAACACAGTAGAACTAGAGCGTGGTTTAGGGCAACGCCACATCGAGATGATCGCCATTGGCGGTTGTATAGGTACTGGTCTATTCATGGGCTCAGGTAGAACTATCTCTTTGGCAGGGCCCGGCATCATTGTTATTTACGGAATTACAGGGTTGATTCTGTATTTTGTCATGCGGGCAATGGGCGAGTTACTGCTCTACAACCTAAATTACAAATCACTCGTTGACTTCTGTGAAGATATCTTAGGGCCTGCAGCAGGCTTCTTTGTTGGCTGGTCTTATTGGTTTGCGTGGATTGTGGCCGCCATCGCAGAAATTGTGGCAATTACGGGGTACATGTCTTTTTGGTTTCCTAACCTACCCCATTGGATATCTGCGCTCACAATTGTTATTTTATTGCTCGCCTTGAATTTATTAAGCGTAAAAGCATTCGGTGAGCTTGAATTTTGGATGGCCATTATTAAGGTTGTGGCTATCGTCGGTTTGATTCTATTGGGCCTCTATTTATGCTTCACTGGATTTGTCTCCCCCAGTGGCATTAAAGCCCAAGTCAGTAATCTGTGGTCGTACGGAGGCCTGATGCCTAACGGGGTCTCCGGCTTGCTTGCGGGTCTGCAAACAACGATTTTTGCATTTGCCGGCATGGAAGTCATTGGCACCATGATGGCAGAGGCAAAGGATCCAAAAATAATGCTTCCAAAAGCTATACGCAGTATTCCAGTTCGCATCATGCTCTTCTATATCGGCACTGTAACTGTGTTGATGATGATTACACCTTGGATTGATATTCCTCCCGATCAAAGTCCTTTTGTTGGTATGTTTTCCATGGTGGGCATGTTGAGTGCAGCCTCGGTTATCAACCTCGTCGTGGTCAGCTCGGCTACTTCATCTAGTAATAGCGGCATTTATGCTACCTCACGCATGTTGTATGGGCTAGCGCAGCAACACCATGCGCCAGCGATCTTTGGCAAGCTATCTTCCTTTCAAATTCCGGCGGGCGGCATCTTTGTGGCAACCGGATTAATTCTATCGGCGTCCCTAGTGCTCACCACCACTGAATCCATCATGGGTGCTTTTGAGTTAGTCGGCACTGTAGCAGCTTTAATCTTTATTTTTATCTGGACAATGATCCTGTTGGCTTATCTGAGCTATCGCAAGCGCCTGCCTCAAGCCCATCAGGAGTCTCAGTTCAAGATGCCGCTAAGTAAAATCACGCCTTACGTTGCCCTTGGCTTTTTTGCTGTTGTGCTTTACGCACTGATGCTCAATGAAGCAACTCGACTGGCGCTTTTTGCCTTACCAATTTGGTTTATTGGCCTAGGAATCATGTATTGGCTTAAAACACACCGTAGCGCTGATCAGCAAAAACTGATCGCTAGTTTTCAAGAAAAAGTAATTGCTCAAAACGCGGCAGCTAAGGCCTATCGCGCGCGATCGCACTAACTGGGTTGGCGAAAATTTGCAGCGCTACAAGTCAGTTGTATGCGCCTGTAATAATTGATCAAAGGCGTTCATAAAAGACTCAGGAGGTTGGGCGCCTTGCAAGAGATGGCGCTCATTGAGAATGATTGAGGGCACTGCATGAATACCTGAATCAACATAGGCCGCCTCCTCTTCCCGAACCGCTTGAGTAAACTCATCACCTTGAAGAATTTGCTGTGCTCTAACTTGATCTAAGCCCGCACGGCCAACAGCATCCAATAAATTCTGCTCATCATCCAAATCGACTGCAAGACAAAAGTAACTGTTGAGCAACTCTTTTTTAAGCGCAGCCTGCATTAATAGGTCATATTCTTTTGCGGCCCAGAAGAGCAGGCGATGACCGGCAAAGGTGTTGTAAACCCGCTTGCGTCCTTCAGGATGAAATTCAAAACCTGCCTCTAAGGCTTTAATACGAATTTGGTGCTGATTGGCTTTGACTTGCTCAGCGCTCAAGCCGTATTTTTCAGTTAGATGCTCTATTGCATCTTGGCCGCCTTTTGGCATTTTTGGGTTGAGTTCAAAGGCCCTAAAATGTACTTCAAAGTTGGCTATGTCCCGAAATTTGGCCATTGCCTGATATAAGTTGCCCAAACCCACCGCGCACCACGGACAGGCAATATCCGAGACAAAGTCGATTTTGATGGTGGGTTTCATGTTTTGATTCTACTGAAATTCTTCAGCAAGTTCTACGGGACGCTTACGGTACAGACCTTATCATCTTTATGAACTAGAATTTAGAAAGGCTATTGTGAAAGCACCTCCATCCCCTTAACGGAGGTCGAGCACCTTGATTAATTTAACCTTTTTAGTAAAGTCTGATCGTATGAACGAAACTGTTTCCTCACCCGTCATAAACAAAACGGGATATTCCCACGTTGCTATCGCCTTTCATTGGATCATGGCGATCCTCATTGTGGTCAATTGGACATTGGCTATTGTCATTGATGACATGCCTTTGGGCCCTGATCGCATCACTGGCTATAGCTGGCATAAGTGGTTGGGAATCACGGTACTTTTCTTGGTGAGTTTGCGCTTAATGTGGCGCGCTACACATCCTGCACCGAAGCTCGAGATAGCGATGCCCCTGTGGCAAGAACGTGCTATGCAGCTAACCCATATTGCCCTTTATTTCTTGATGTTCGCAGTCCCCTTAATGGGCTGGATGATGAGCTCAGCTGAGGGCTACACCGTCAATTACTTTGGCTTATTCGAGTTACCCAATTTAGTAGATAAAAACAAAGAACTAGGTGATCAACTGGGAGATCTGCATGGATTCCTGGCTTATGCGCTGTCAGGTTTTGTCGGCATACATGTCTTAGCAGCACTCAAGCACCAATTTATTGATAAAGATAATTTACTCGGTCGTATGTCTTTTTCTTCACGCTTAAAGAAAGATTAACTTCATGCAGATTCCCTTTTTAGCTGTAGCAAGAGCTTTGACCGCATTTGTTATTAGCTTTGCGGCTACACAGGCTTTAGCGACTGAGTATTCTGTGATTGATATGTCTAAAAGTAAGATCACTTTCACCAGTAAGTTGATGGGATCCAATCTGCAGGGTGGTTTTAATAAGTTTTCAGGTAAGGTCAAATTTAATCCAGACGAGCCCGAAAAAGCCAAAGCGAATTTAGTCATTGATATCACTAGCTTTAATGCCGGCGGTGAAGAGCTGCAAGAAGAGGCTGCGCGTAAGGATTGGTTCTTCACCAAGAGCTTTCCTACCGCCAGTTTTGTCAGTGACTCAGTTAAAAATCTTGGAAACGGTAAGCTAGAAATCCACGGGGCTTTGATGATTAAAGGCAAAATTCTACCCTTAGTAATTAGCTCTACGTATCAACTGCAAGGCAAGCAATTAATCTTTGATGCTAATTTTCAATTACTTAGATTGCAGTACGCTTTAGGAGCGGGAAACTGGGCAGACACTTCGGCCGTAGCAAATGAAGTGCCAGTCAAAGTACACTTAGTTTTAGATCCTAAATAGTATTTTTAGTTCAGTAGTCCTTTTTTAATTCTGGAGAAATAAATGAAATCAAAATTACTAATTACATTGTTAGCAGCGCTCGGGTTGACGGTTGGCTTCTCAGCAGTCGCTGCGCCAACAACTTTTGCAACCGATGCTAATCATACTTTTGCGCAGTTTGAGTACAGTCACTTAGGTTTTTCCACGCAAACGAGCCGCTTCAATACGGTTAGCGGAACGGTAACCATTGATCAAGCAGCCAAAAAAGGCAGCGCGGATATTACGATTGACACGAAGTCTGTCGATACTGGTTCAACCTTCTTCAATAAGCATATTCAGGATGAAGACTTCTTGGCTACTACACAGTTTCCAACAGCTACATTTCAGTCCGACGATATGATTTTCAAGGGCGATAAGCCTGTTGCCTTAAAGGGTACCCTGACTTTAAAGGGTGTTAGCAAGCCAGTCACCCTAAAAATTACCCATTTCGAGTGCAAGAAGCATCCAATGACAGGTGCCGATTACTGTGGCGCGAATGCTGAAACACAAGTTAAGCGTACTGAGTTCAATATGGGCAAATACGCTCCCAATGTCGGCGACCAAGTCACGATTCTGATTGCGATTGAAGCAGCCAAGAAAGAGTAACTTTCTTGGACGAGTGTGATGCCTTCACTCGGGCCGAAATTTAATTAACCCCAAAGCTAGACCACATACTAGCCTTGGGGTTTTTTTAATCCTTAATGGATAGCCGCAAATATTAATGAATTTATATCAGTTCCTAGAAAATGCATACTCGATGTTTTTAGCTATGCCTCGCCACCCTCTGTATTTAATGGGAGGTCTGATCTTGCTTAGTTTTGTATTCGAAGATGTGGCGGTGGCAGCTGGGGTTGCGTTTTCAACTGCGGGCTCTCTATTATGGAGCGAGTCTTTTATTGCGATTTGGTTGGGTATTGCCGCAGGGGATTTACTTCTCTATGCTACGGGATTCTTTTCAAGAAAAATTCCTTTTCTGAAACGGCGTTTTGTTGATAAGCCTCAAGTGCAAGAAAAAGTCTTAAATAAACATAATCTGATCGCAACTATTTTTATTGCGCGAATTACACCGGGCTTGCGCTTAGTGACTTATGTTTACGTAGGCTTTAGGCACATCAATTTTTACCGTTTTACTGCAATAGTTATGCTAGCGGTATTAATTTGGACGGCTAGCTTATATTTGACCAGCTTTTACTTGGGAGCTTGGATTGCTCAAACCCTGCCGATTCCTAAGCCGATTGCGGTAGCACTGCCCCTCCTGCTGTTAGCAATCATGACATTAATTTTTCCTTGGGCGAGATCAAAATGGCAGGGCAATAAGCATGCCTGATCAAGCTCCTAATCCCTTTTTAGCATCTAAACAGGGTAGCAAAGTACTGAGCTTCTTTGAGTTTTGGCCAGCTTGGCTATTTTATTTGCCGGTATATATCTTCATTGGCTTGCTGATGATGCGGTATCGCAGTTTTATGTTGCCTACCGCAGTAAATCCAAGATTGGATGGAGGTAAATTCTGCGGTGAATCTAAGCATGCCATTCTACAAACGGTAGAACACTATCTCCCTGAATACGCTGCGGTGCATTGTGCGATTGAGAAGAGGCATGATGCACCGCTCGAGGACGTCTTTGCAGAGTTGCAAGACCAATTAGAAAAGCGCAAAATTTCTTATCCTTTGGTGGCCAAACCCGATCTAGGCTGTCGTGGTGCTGGAGTCAACCTGATTCATAGTCCAGATCAACTGTATGCATATCTGCAAGCATTTCCAAATGGTGAATCCCTGATTTGCCAAGAATTGATTTCTTATGAAGCAGAGGCTGGAATATTTTATTGCAGACTACCTCATGAAGAAACAGGGCGAATTATTTCTTTAACCCTCAAGTATTTTCCAGTTGTGATTGGGGATAGTAAGCACACTTTGCATGATTTGATCATGAAGAATCCACGTGCTAGTGCGTTATCGCATCTTTACCTTCCCCGCCTTCAAGCTCGTTTAGGTGAGGTGCCTGTTGCGGGCGAAAAAGTCAGCTTAGTTTTTGCGGGAAATCACAGCAAGGGTGCTATTTTTAAAGATGGAGCACTCAAGATTAGTCAAACTCTAACGGAGACATTTGATGGGATCTCCAAAAGACTGCCCAGTTTTTATTTTGGACGCTTTGATGTGCGTTACGCCAGCTTTGAGCAATTGGAGAGGGGCAATGCGTTCCAGATTGTCGAGATTAACGGCGCTAGCTCTGAATCTACCCATATTTGGGATGCGAATTGCAGTCTAATGAAAGCCTACCGAGACTTATTTACGCAATTTCACTTGCTGTTCATGATTGGAGAGTACAACGTAAGACATGGGGCAAAGAAACAGGCTTTTAAGGAATTCGTAAAAGCCCATTTGCATGATAAAAAATTAAGTACCTTGTATCCTGGAACCCATTAGCAATGACTGTTAAAAAAAATGCGCAACAATTAATTGACTACACGATCGCAAATTTGGGGATGATGGGGCAACTTGCAGCCCATTTCCACCTGGAAATTCAAGAGCGCTATCGCGATCCTATCGGCGCTCACATTAGGCACATCATTGAACATTATGAAACTTTGATATTTAAGCGTTCATCTCAAATTAATTACGACACAAGACAGCGCGATATTTCTTTAGAGGAGAATCCTGTTGAGGCAGAAAATAGGCTCGCAGCTTTGTCAGAATATTTGCATAACGTTACCCTCTATGAGTTGGATGACCTTGTTAGCGTTAGTTCTGCAGGTGGATTATTTGGAGAGGTGGCTTTTATTAATCAATCGAGTGTGGGTCGCGAGTTATGCTTTCTTAATAGTCATGCAATCCACCACTTAGCTATCATTAAGCCTGCGTGCAAGCAGTTGGGTATTCCGCTCGATGAGTATTTCGGCTTTGCGTCTTCAACAGTGGCTCATCTTGAATCTCAAAAAATGGAGGTTTTATGAAAAAATTATTGACTCACATCATACTGGCTGTGGCCGCGCTTCTTATCTCGGCGACGAGCATTTGCGCTGCACCTGCAATCAATACCCTCAGTAGCGGATTATTCGAGCGTCAAACAGGCACTGCGATTCGTGGCTATGATCCGGTTGCTTATTTTGTGAGTAATAAACCCGTAAAGGGAAAAGAGGATTTTTCTTTTGACTGGAATGGGGCTAAATGGCTTTTTTCGTCGCAGGATAACTTGAATCTCTTCAAAGCAAATCCCGAAAAATATGCGCCCCAATATGGCGGTTATTGCGCTTATGGGGTTGCCGTGGATAATCTAGTCAGCATTGAGCCGGACAAATTTACTATCATTGGTGGCAAGCTCTACCTCAATTATGATGCTGATGTGCAAAGTACCTGGCGCAAAACCTCGGAAAAATACATCTCCGATGCAGATAAAAAGTTCAACGTATTATTGAAAAAATAAGCCATTAAATAATTAAGGAGGCATGTGTGAATTTTATTAAAAGAAACTGGGCTTGGATTTTGACAATCTATGTTGCTTTTGTTTTTATTCAATCCCTATTTTTTAAATTTACAGGCTCACCTGAAACCGTTTATATATTTCAAGGGAAATTGGATCCATGGGCAGCGAGTTTAGGCTTTCCAGGCGTTTTTGCCCCTGGCGGCATTTTTTCTGCCAAAGTCGTGGGAATATTTGAACTTATCGCCTCAGCCCTTTTGATTGTCGGGGCATTCATGCGCAAGCAGAATCCATGGATTCAAATTGTGGGTGCAGCCGTGGGATTGGGCGTGATTAGTGGCGCCATCTTCTTTCACCTCTTTACTCCATTGGGAATAGCGGTTGTGAATACCGATGGCAGTAGCGATAGTGGCCAATTATTCTCCCTTGCTTGTGGCGTATGGATTGCCTGTGCTTGGTTATTATTTCTGAATAAAGTGGTACTGCAAGGTGCGCTTAAGAAGTTCACCTAAATCGTTGTTCGCTTAGCTGTCCATCTAAAGATTGAATAAACCACCTACGGGTGGTTTTCTTTTGAACAAGCTTAAAAAGACAATGGCGGCTTAAAGCGCACAGAATTAGTCAAGCATCCAGCCCACATAAGCGTTATTTAGACCCTTATTAATTCAGTGCAGTTTTAAAGGCTGAATATGACTAGCCCCAGTAATGCTTACATGGGAGAATGAATTCATTCAATATCTATAAACAATGCAGGGAGCAAGCAATGCCAACAGAATCAGTGTGTCCATTTTCGGCGAGTAACATCGAGAAATTTAAGAATAAAGACTGGTGGCCTGAGCAGCTTGATTTAAGTTCACTCAATCAGCATTCGCCTTTAATTAATCCACTGGGTGCGGATTTTGACTATGCCGCAGAATTTAATACCTTAGATTTAAATGCAGTTATAGCCGATCTCCATTTATTGCTCACGACCTCTCAGGAATGGTGGCCAGCTGATTACGGCAACTACGGACCATTCTTTATACGTATGTCTTGGCACAGCGCGGGAACTTACCGAATTGCTGATGGACGCGGAGGAGCGGGTAGTGGCGCTCAACGTTTTGCGCCTCTCAATAGTTGGCCAGATAATGTTAATTTAGACAAAGCCCGTCGCTTGCTATGGCCCCTCAAGCAAAAGTACGGCAAGAAACTCTCTTGGGCAGATTTACTGGTATTGGCTGGCACGATTGGTATGCAACAGATGGGGCTACCAATTTATGGCTTTGCAGGCGGCCGCGTGGATGCTTGGGAGAGCGAAGAGATTTACTGGGGGCCGGAGAAAACCTGGCTTGGAGATGAGCGCTATACCGGTAAGCGTCAACTTGAGAGCCCACTTGCCGCCGTTCAAATGGGTTTGATTTATGTGAATCCCGAGGGTCCCAACGGCAAGCCGGATCCACTTGCAGCAGCGGTGGATATTCGAGAAACTTTTGCACGCATGGCGATGAACGATGAAGAGACTGTTGCACTCATTGCAGGTGGTCATACCTTCGGAAAAGCACACGGCGCCGCTGACCCTAATAAGTATGTTGGACCAGCACCAGAGGCCGCACCCATTGAACAGCAAGGCTTAGGCTGGAAAAATAGCTTTGGAACTGGTAATGCCGGCGACACGATTAGTAGTGGCTTGGAGGGAAGCTGGGTAAATCATCCAACGCAATGGGACGGTGAATACTTTGATAACCTTTTCGGCTACGAGTGGGAATTAACTACTAGCCCAGCGGGCGCCCATCAATGGACTCCGAAAGAGGCTGCTGCGCAAGGAACGGTACCAGACGCCCATGACCCAGCTAAGAAACATGCGCCCATGATGTTTACAACCGATTTAGCTTTAAGGTTAGATCCCATCTACGCACCGATCGCTAAACATTTTCATGAGAATCAGCAAGAATTTACCGAGGCTTTTGCTAAGGCTTGGTACAAACTGACCCACCGAGATATGGGTCCTATTACGCGTTACCTTGGCCCTTTAGTTCCTAAAGCGGAGCCTTTACTTTGGCAAGACCCTGTTCCTCCCGCTGTACTGCCTTTAATTGATGATGCTGATATCGGCAGTCTTAAGGAAAAGATCTTAGTTTCTGGCCTCTCTATCTCGCAATTAGTGAGAACGGCTTGGGCTTCTGCCTCAACCTTTCGTGGGGGAGATAAACGGGGCGGTGCTAATGGCGCACGAATTCGTTTGCAGCCGCAAAATCAGTGGCCAGTAAATCAACCTGCTGAATTAGAGAAGACCATCGCCATATTTGCGAAGATTCAACAAGAATTTAATCAGAGCCAAGCTCAAGGCAAGCAAGTATCGGTTGCCGATCTGATCGTGCTGGGAGGATCTGCGGCAATTGAAGCGGCAGCTAAAAAGGTGGGGCAGACGATCGCAGTGCCCTTTCAAGCTGGCCGTACGGATGCCCTACAAGAACAAACAGATATACATTCATTTGCGGCATTGGAGCCAGGCTCAGATGGTTTTAGGAACTATCTGGCTCCCGGCTCTGATAACCTGCCCGCGGCGCGCTTGGTTGACAGAGCTAATCAATTAACCCTGACCGCCCCAGAAATGACCGTGTTGATCGGTGGCTTAAGAGTGCTGAATGCGAATTTTGAGCAATCACCCGTCGGCGTCTTTACCAAAAGACCAGAGACCTTAACCAATGATTTCTTGGTTAACTTACTGGATATGAATATCGTTTGGAGTCCAGCAAAAGTAATGGGAACTTTTGAAGGTCACGACCGTTCGTCAAAGGCATTGCTGTGGACTGGCAGTACTGTTGATTTGGTATTTGGTTCCCATGCTCAATTACGGGCAATTGCTGAGGTGTATGCCAGTGCCGATGGTGAAGGGAAATTCCTTCATGATTTCGTAGCCGCGTGGACTAAGGTGATGAACTTAGATCGCTTTGATCTGAAGTAATGTTTGGGTGGAGATCAGATGCTAATGCAATGATAGAAAGAAAAATACCAACCCCAGGGTTGGTATTTTTTGTCTAGTCGTTTTGCTTATCGACTGATTTATTTCTTGAGTCGGTACCCTGTTTTAAAGATCCAAAAAACAGTCGCAATCGAGATGCCAAGGAAGGCTAAGGTCATGCCTAAGCTCACCCATAAGCTTACATCCTCAACGCTGTAAAAACTCCAACGGAAACCGCTGATCAAATAGACCACTGGATTAAGTAAGGCAACTTTTTGCCAAAAGGGTGGCAAGACCGAGATGGAGTAAAAGCTTCCACCCAAGAATGTAAGCGGGGTAATAATCAGTAAGGGCACAACTTGCAACTTTTCGAAGCCATCAGCCCAAATGCCGATGATGAAGCCGATCAAGCTAAATGTGACCGAGGTAAGCAACAAGTACACCAACATCCAGACTGGGTGATCGATTTTGACGGGCACAAATAAGGCGGAGGTCGCCAAAATAATGACCCCAAGAATGATGGATTTAGTGGCAGCCGCACCCACGTAACTGAGGATGATTTCAAAAGGAGAAAGCGGGGCAGACAGCAGCTCATAAATAGTGCCGCTAAATTTAGGGAAGTAAATTCCAAAGGAGGCATTGGAAATACTTTGCGTGAGGAGTGAAAGCATGATGAGACCGGGCACAATAAATGCACCGTAACTAATTCCCTCCATTTCAGTAATACGAGAGCCGATAGCGGAACCAAAGACAACAAAGTACAGCGAAGTTGAGATAACCGGTGCGATGATGCTTTGCATCAAGGTGCGCTTAGTGCGCGCCATTTCAAACTGATAGATTGCGCGGATACCAAAATAATTAAACGTCATGATTGTGTGCTCCAGCATTCACTAGGTTGACGAAGATTTCTTCTAAGGAGCTTTGGGTAGTATGTAGATCTTTAAATACAAGCCCGTGCTCCGCAAGGGCTCTCAGTAGTTCAGCAATACCAATTTGTTCGCTATTGGAGTCATAGGTATAAACCAGCTCACTCTTATCTCCTGAGAGAGTTAAGCCGGGGAGCTGGAGTTCAATAGGTAAACTATCAACAGGATGTTGTAGCTGCAGGGTTAATTCTTTCTTGCCTAGCTTCTTCATCAAGGTACGCTTGTCTTCTACGAGAATCAGTTCTCCCTTGCGAATAATGCCAATACGATCTGCCATCTCTTCAGCTTCTTCGATGTAGTGCGTTGTCAGAATGATGGTGGTTCCAGCATTTTGTAGTTCCTTTACCAGCTTCCACATATCTCTGCGTAAGCTCACATCAACGCCAGCGGTGGGCTCATCCAAGAAGAGAACTTTAGGTTCATGCGACAAAGCTTTGGCAATCATTACGCGGCGTTTCATGCCTCCTGAAAGCGTCATGATCTTACTGTTCCGTTTATCCCAAAGAGATAGTTCTCTTAGCACTTTCTCAATGAAGACTGGGTTTGGAGGCTTTCCATAAAGCCCTCGGCTAAAGGTCACGGTATTCCAAACGGTTTCAAAGGAGTCGGTAGATAACTCTTGCGGAACCAAGCCGATCAATGAGCGCGCTTCCCGATAATGCCCAATGATGTCTTGACCGTCGACCAACACTTGCCCTGAGCTGGGATTGACGATGCCGCAAATAATACTGATCAGCGTTGTTTTACCTGCGCCATTTTGCCCTAGTAAAGCAAAGATTTCGCCCTTAGCAATATCAAGATTAATATTTTTGAGGGCCTGAAAGCCAGATTGGTATGTTTTCGAAAGCTCGGAGATACTAATAATGTTATTCATTAGCTAGGATCTTACCTGAATAGCAGGAGATTCCTTGGTCTGATAGCCATCTAAAAATAGAAAAATACTGTAGACCTCAAGTAGTTTTGGCGTATCCCTTGAGAATCAAATACACTCAATCCATGGACACAATAGATCTCACGTGAATATGAAAATCAGTGCACTGTGGGCTCGTTTACGAAATCATCCTTTGGCTAGAGTTGGCCCTGGTTTTGTCACTGGTGTTGCTGATGATGACCCTAGTGGCATCGTCACGTACTCTCAAGCTGGCGCACAATTTGGCCTCAACATGTTGTGGACTATGCCCTTGAGTTACCCCCTCATGGCAGCGATTCAGGTTTTATGCGCTCAGATTGGCAGAGTAACAGGGCGCGGACTTGCGGCGAATATGAAAGCAAGCTTTTCACCTGCGATTTTATTTATGCTGGTCCTACTCCTGCTGATAGCAAACATGATTAACATTGCGGCAGATATCGCCGCTATGGGAGAGGTTGCCCAGCTTGTAACGGGAATCAGCTGGCACATCATGACGGCTGTATTTGTTTTTAGTACGCTTGCTTTACAAATCTTCGTGCCCTATCACCGCTATGTTTATTTTTTGAAGTGGTTAACACTCTCTTTATTGGCCTATGTAGCAGTGCTTTTTACGATTCATGTCCCTTGGGCCGAAGTGATCTGGAGTACTTTTTTACCGAAGCTGAAATTAAATGCAGATACTGCGGCCGTGGTAGTAGGTGTATTTGGCACCACGATCAGTCCCTATTTATTCTTTTGGCAGGCCTCACAAGAAGTAGAGGATATGAAAGTAGGCGGTGGTTCGGGCTTGCTCTATGAGGATGCCGCTGTTGGCAGGGCTGAGATAAGGCGTATTCAGTGGGATACCTGGAGCGGCATGTTCTATTCCAATGCCGCTGCTTATTTTATTATTTTGACCACTGCACTTACTCTGAATGCTGCGGGAATCAAAGATATTACTAGTGCTGCACAAGCGGCGGAAGCGTTAAGGCCACTCGCAGGAGACTTTGCCTATCTTCTTTTTGCTTTAGGTATTTTAGCGGTTGGTTTAATCGGAGTGCCGGTGTTAGCTGGTTCAGCTGCTTACGCCTTATCGGAAGTGTTCGGATGGCGGGCCAGCCTAGAAGATAAGGTTACTCAAGATAAAAAGTTTTATTTCATTATTGCGGTGAGTGTTTTGGGCGCCCTTGTGATTCAATATTCACCGATTAACCCTATGAAAGCTTTATTCTGGAGCGCAGTCATTAATGGAGTCGTTGCAGTGCCCTTGATGGTCGCCATTCTCGTATTGGCTTCGCGTACTTCGGTAATGGGCTCATTTGTAGCTCCCAAAGGTATTTTGATGCTTGGTTGGTTGGCTACGGCGGTGATGTCTATAGCCGCAGTACTGATGTTGTTCGCTTAAGCTCTTATTCAAGCTTTTTTCAGTTCAAAATCCGCTAAACAGGAAAAGATAGAAGCGCTTAAAATGGCACATCTTTTTAAGAACTCTATGAAAACCCTTTCGTCTGCTCCACTTGTTCTGTTATGCACGGCTTTAAGTTTGCTGCTGTCATCATGTGCTTTTTATCCAAGAGACAGCCTTCCAGAACAGGCGGTCACACCTATGGAGTTAGTAGAGCCCAAAGTAGATCAGCAAGCTAAGCTCGTTCAAGATCTTTGGTGGACAGTATTTGAGGATCCACAATTAAATCAGTTAGTTACTCTGAGCCTACGCTCGTCACCGAGTTTAGAGATTTCAGGGGCGCGGATTGTGGCGGCACAAGCAATGCTTGATACGGAGACTGCCGCATTTCTGCCGCAGATCGGGGTAGGGGGTCAAGTAGATCGCCAGCAGCTTTCCCAGAACTATATTTTCTTGCCAAGCTTTCCGGTCTATACCGGCTATGGTCTAGTGAATGCCTCATTAAATTGGTCGCTCGATATTTGGGGAAAGCAAAAGAAATACTTTGATGCTGCAAAAAATCAAGTCAAGGCCGTTCGCGCAAATTATCAAGCTTCGGCATTATTGCTTTCGACAACAGTAGTGCGGGTCTATTTTGATTACGATCGCGCGGTACAAATGCAAACTTTGTATGCCAAGGATGTAGAACTTAAAAAGAACTTGTATCAAATTGCCTTGGACAGGCAAAAGGTCGGTATCGCAGATGCCACTTTAGTGAATCAACGTAAGGTAGACTTTGAGGGCGCCCAGGCGAATGTCAGTCAGGCAAAGCTTACCGTCAAGATCATGCAACATCAATTAGCGGCATTAGCAAAAGAGGGCCCTTCTTGGGGTGAGGCGCTTAAACCTCCAATTCTCCAGGCTAATGCCCTCAACTTACCAGAAACTATTCCAGCAAACTTACTCGAGCGCAGACCGGATCTGCAGGCTTTACTCAGTCAAATTGATGTAGCTAAACTGCAACTAGAAGGTGCAAAATTAGAGTACTTACCTGACGTCAACTTAGCCGGCTTCTTTGGATTTCAGTCCTTTGGTTTAAGTCAGTTGTTTGCCAGTAAAAGCCAGCAATTTAGTATTGGCCCGGCAATTAATTTGCCTATTTTTGATGGTGGCTTAATTGCTGCCAATATCACCAGTAAGGAAGCCGGAAGAAATCAAGCGATTGCTACTTATCAAGAGCAGCTAGTACAGGCGCTGCGTGAGGTAGCAGATGGAATTAGCTCGATGAAGAGCTCGCAAGCCAATTATGAGAGCTATACCAAAGCCTTTCAGAGCGCCAAAACTAATTACGACATTACTCAGCGCCGAAGTGATGTCGGTATTAATTCCAAAGAATCCGTGCTAAACGCAGAGCAAGCCTACATTGTCCAAGGTCAAAATTATGCAGATGCTAAAGCCAAAATGCTTACAGCCAACGTCGTCTTAGTCCAAGCTCTAGGCGGCTCCTATCTCCGCACTACCGCTCAATCTCATTAAATATGAATGAAAAGAATTTAAATATGGAAGCTATTCCTGAAAAGAAAAAATTCGATCGACCTAAGGCATTCAAAATCTTTTTGATAGCCCTCGTTTGCGCCTTTGCGCTGGCTCTGATTCTTTGGTTCATCTTTGGTCATAATTCAGAGTCTACGGACGATGCCTATGTCGGTGGTTCTCAGATTCAAATCGTGGCACAGGTTGAAGGTGCTGTCGCTTCCGTTGAGGTATCTGAAACGCAAGTGGTTAAAGAAGGTCAAACCCTATTTAAAATTGATCCAACGGAAGTAAAAATCGCTTCTGAAAAAGCGGATATTGAGTTGCTTAACGCCGCCGCCGATTATCAAAAGCGCACTGCCTTGCAGGGTGACGCAGCGGTTTCTAAGGAAGAGCTAGAGCATATGCGATTGGTGTTTAAGAAGGCTGTTGAAAATGCCCGTCAAGCCTACATTAACGTGTTACGCGCAAATGTTCAAAGCCCCGCTAAAGCTATCCTAGCTAAACGCTATGCTCAAGTAGGCCAAAGAGTCGCACCAGGCACGGCACTTGCTTTAATAGTGGCTGATGATGATATTTGGGTTGATGCGAACTTTAAAGAAGGTCAGCTAAAGAATATTCGTATTGGTCAGCCAGTTACATTAGAGTCCGATATCTACGGCGGGAAGATGGAATATCACGGCAAGGTAGTTGGCTTTGCCCCAGGTACTGGTTCTACACTCGCGCTTTTACCTCCGCAAAACGCCACAGGTAATTGGGTCAAAGTAGTGCAGCGCTTATCTGTGCGCATCGCCTTAGATCCAAAAGAACTACATGACTTTCCTCTGCATGTTGGGCTCTCGATGGATGTCAAGGTCAATACCAAAGATACTCAGGGCGCCCCCTTGCAGGGAATGGAGGCGGGCCCAATTAGTAGCACCTCCATTTATCAGAAGCAATTTGATGCAGCTGAAAATCATATTCGGTCTCTTGTGCAGCTGCAAAAGCATTAATCCTTAGCAAACGCAATGGCAACAACTCAGAATCCCCCGCAGTTAGTAGGGCTCAAGTTAGTTCTTGCTACAGTGGCATTGGGTCTTGGATCTTTTATGAACATCCTAGATATTTCCATTGCAAACGTGTCTTTGCCAGCGATTGCCGGGGACTTTGCTGTTAGTCCGGCACAGGGCACCTGGGTAATTACCTCTTATGCAGTGAGTGAGGCGATCATGCTACCTCTCACAGGATGGTTAGCGGGGCGGTTTGGTGATGTGCGCCAATTTATTGTTGCCACCCTCTTATTTACCTTGGCCTCTCTTTTATGTGGTGCTTCACAGTCGTTTGAGATGTTGCTCTTTTCTAGAGTGTTGCAAGGGGTAGTGGGAGCCTCGATGATTCCTTTATCCCAGTCTTTGATTATCAAAATCTTTCCAGCAAATAAGCGCGGGGCAGCTTTGGGTATTTGGTCTCTGACATTAATCGTGGCGCCCGTATTAGGCCCAGTGGTTGGCGGCTGGCTTACAGATAATTACGTATGGCGCCTCGTTTTCTTTATCAATATTCCTTTTGGTCTCCTGTGTGCCTACGCAGTAACCAAGACGATGAAGGGTCGTGAGTCACCTAAGGTGATTAAGCCGATTGATAAGTTAGGACTGGGTTTGTTGACAGTAGGTATTGGCTCACTACAGATACTGCTAGATAAAGGCAATGAACTCAATTGGTTTGAGTCATCAACCATTGTGACTTTGGCGGTAGTCTCTGCTATTTGCTTAATTAGCTTAGTCATTTGGGAGCTTGGTGAGGAGCATCCCATTGTAGATCTCAGGCTCTTTGCCGACCGTAACTTTTTAATCGCTGCGACCTGCTTGGCGGTAGGCAGTTACGCCTTTTATATCTTTGTCATTATTGGCCCTTTATGGATGCAAACGCAATTGGGATACACGCCGACCTTAGCCGGCGAGGTGATGGCAATCACCGGCCTCCTGTCCATATTTTTTGGCCCATTTTTCGGAATCAACCTTGACCGCATTGGAGCCAGGCAGGTTGCTACGATTGGTTTTACAGCCTTTGGTATCTCCGCTTGGATGAGTGGCTCTATCACTTCTAACGCGTCCTTTGAGCATCTCCAATTAGTCCGACTGTTAGCGGGTATTGGGATCGCTGGATTCTTTGTGCCGATGACCGCCATTTCCCTCTCGCAAATGAAGCCACAGCAGATTAGCTCTGCCACTGGCCTTACTAACTTTCTCAGAAATATGGGCGGTAGTGTGGGCACTGCCGTAGGGGTTACGATTTGGCAAAATAACGCCGCCAATAAACATGCCCAGTTAACTGAATATGTGAACGCTAGTAACCTTGCTTACGATCATTTTATGACGACGCTGACCTCACGCGGGCTCTCTGTGTTGGAGAGTAAGCAATATATAGATCTTCTCGTAAATGCCCAAGCCTATGTGTTATCGACCAATCATTTACTCATGATGTCTGGCGTGATTATGGCTTCCTTGATTCCGATTGTGTGGTTTGCTAAACCACCTTTTGGCGGTGGTGGTGGAGGACACTAATTACCTGAGTGTCTTGAGTAAATGACTGAAGCCATTTATCCCCCTTGCCCCTATTTTTTGCTTTCTCGACGTTCTTCTAGCTGGTGTTGGATCTTTAAGTACAGAATGGTTACCGATAAAACAAAGGTAATTAGATTGGCCAGCAAAATGGGTGCGCTGTCGATTCGGTACCCATAAATCATCCACAGCACGACACCGCAAGTAAATGCGGCATACATCCCCAAGGAGATTCCAGAAAGATCTTTGGTAGTAATGGAGTGATATGTTTGCGGAATAAAGGCTGCCGTCGTCAAGCAGGCTGCAATAAAACCAAGTAGATTGTCAAAATCCATAAGACCTCAGCTTTTTAGCTTTACTAGAGTAATTTTTGGATCTCACTACGAATGCTATTGGGCGATGTGGCGGATGCATATCTTTCTACAGGCTTGCCGTCGCGATTCACTAAAAACTTGGTAAAGTTCCATTTAATAGCTTCGGTTCCCAACAGCCCGGGTGCGGCGTGCTTTAAATATTCAAACAAGGGATGGGTATTGGCGCCATTCACATCTGTTTTTTGAAATACCGGAAAAGTCACCCCGTAATTTACAGTACAGAAATTTTCAATTTGCTCAGCAGTGCCTGGCTCCTGACCGCCAAACTGGTTGGAAGGGAAGGCGAGGATTTCTAAACCCTGGGTATGGAATTCATCATATAAAGATTGGAGTTCGCGATACTGGGAGGTAAAGCCGCACTCACTGGCAACATTCACAATGAGCAATACCTTATTTGCATAGTCATGTAGGGATTCAGATTGACCGTTCAGGCGTTGCAAGGGAATATTGGGCAGCATGGATGAGTCCTTTTGGATGGGGTAAACATGTTCTTCGATATTTCAATGTAGCTGATTTTTAGTGTTTATGCTTCATTTTCGTCAGGCACTCCACTTTAAGTTGCTACAACGGACTAATGTCATGGTTTCATGCTCTAATACGAGCCAAATGATTACAGTTGTGATTGCCTCCTACAAATACGGCCACCTTGCTGCGCACTGCATCGAGTCTTTACTATCGCAAACTAAGCAGCCAGAACGCATTCTGTTTGTGGATGATGGTATAGCGGATTGCAATCACTTGCCTGCTTTATATCCCGAGATTGAATATATTTTTAGACCTACTAACTTGGGTACGGTAGATAATTTTCAAGATACGCTTTCGCGGGTTGAAACTGAATACGTACTGTTCATCGGCGCTGATAATTGGTTGCGTTCTGATGCAATTGAATTACTCTCTGATGCCACTGCCGATATCGTGACTTACGATATCGTTGTCACCGGTGAATTAAAAGAAGAAATGCTGGCGCGAGTTCCGGGCCAAACTCACCCCCAATTTGGAAACTTGTACTGGGATCGACAGAACCAGCATCATGGCTCCATGATGTATCGCACCACCTTGGGTAAAGAGATTGGTTACAAGAAGCGCTTTGAAGATGGTTTTCACCCTCAAGAAGATTGGAACCTCTGGGACAAGATGCTCGAAAAAGGAGCAACGGTTGCCAGCCTAAAGCAAGGGCTTCTGTACTATAGAAGACATCGCGAAAACTACCTGAAATACGATCCAGAGATTCTGCCTTTTCTGGCAGGCTAAAAATATTCCGCTGCAATACGCCCGAACGGATTGCTTGCTATCCTGTAGTTAATGAAAAACGCTTCTGCCGCATTTCCGACTCTCGCCTTTGTCGACATTGAGACCACGGGGTCACACTATGATCGCGATCGCATTACGGAAGTCGGCATCAAAACACTTTACCCAAATCAGGCTCAAGTTGAGATTTGGGAAAGCTTGCTTAATCCACAAGTATTCATTCCGCAAAATATTCAGAAGTTAACGGGCATTTCACCGCAAATGGTGGAGGGTCAACCAGACTTTTCTGAGCGAGCGCATGAGCTACATCGTCAGCTTGAAAATAAAGTATTTGTTGCTCACAACGCCCGATTTGACTATGGATTCTTGAAGGCCTCATTTAAACGCATTGGTATTGACTTCAAGCCCAAGGTACTGTGTACCGTCAAATTGTCTAGGCATTTATTTCCTGAGCAGAAGCGGCACAATCTCGATACCTTAATTCAGGTGCATGATCTTCAGGTTTCGGCTAGGCATCGGGCTTTGGGGGATGCAGATCTGCTACTGCAATTCTGGAAAATCTGTGAGGCTCGCTTCGGCGCTGAAAAAATGCTGGCCGCAATCGATCATGTCACTGCTAACACGAGTTTGCCAACCCATATTGATAAAGATCTTGTAAATCAAATACCGGCAAGTCCAGGCGTGTATATCTTTTATGCAGAAAATAAGATGCCTTTGTACATTGGCAAGAGTATTGATATGCGTGCTCGGGTACTCAGTCATTTTCAAGGTACCTTAACCGACCGAAAAGAAATCAAACTCTCCTTGCAAATTCGGGATATTGATTGGATCGAGACGAGTGGCGAGCTGGGCGCTTTATTGCTGGAATCGCAATTAATCAAAGAGCGTCTACCTAGTATGAACATTAAGTTACGACGCTCAAAAGACCTATGCGCATGGCAGCTTCAAGAGGGGGAGGCGGGCGCACTTGCGCCGGCACTCGTCACGCATCGTGATCTCTTGCCGGGTTTGCAAGAAAATCTTTACGGCTTGTTTTATAGCAGACGTGAAGCACAGCAATGTTTAACAGCGATCGCAAAGCGCAATCAACTCTGTGGCGTAGTTTTGGGTTTGGAAAAGCGGGTGGAGCAAAAACCCTGCTTTGCTTATCAAGTGAAGCAATGCAAGGGCGCTTGTATTGGTGCTGAAAGCATCGCAACCCACAATCTACGCTTAAAGCTAGCCTTAGAGGCTTTCAGGGTCAAGAGTTGGCCTTACGCTGGCCCCATAGCGATTGCGGAGGGTGAACAAATGCATGTCATAGATCGGTGGTGTTATTTGGGCTCAGCGATAAATCAAGATGAACTTGAAGAGCTGAGTAGCGAGGGTGAGGCGGAGTTTGATCTAGATATCTATAAAATTCTGAAGAAGAAACTGAGCAGCATTCCAAGCTCCCAAATAGTCCACCTCACCAGACCATGAGCGCACTCTTCAAACGTATCTTCATAGGCTTGCGGCGCGTCACGCTATTTTTTGATGATATTTTGAGTTTGATTAAATCAAACCTACGCTAACCCGAGCCCTCGGGCAAGCCGCCGACAGTGTTCTAGGCGCTGATTTTCGGAGCGGGCCCTAAGCAGCTCTTCATTGCTTTGTCCTCAACTACCTTTAGCCAATCTGGCTTGGCCTTGGGATCCATGACGAGTTCATTGAGCTGCTTATTAGTGGCATTTTTGCTGACAAATTCAGAGACGCAGCTGCAGTAAGACTTGAAATCAGCCTCCGTCAATGTATTACCCTTCAAGCTTTTGTGTTCAGCAAGCTGCTCTTGAGTGCAGATTTTTTGATACTCCCCATTGGGAGCTGCTGCGAAGCTTTGGCCAGCACCAGCCATCAATAAAATCATAGTTAATAACGGTAATAGTTTTTTCATGATCGCCTAAGCGTTAAATGAGAATGTAAATAAAGGCGATGAGCTGCGCTAAGTTGATTGCCACGCTAAGGCTATGCAGGATATGAAAGCGCTTTTCTTGGCCGCTATCTTTAGCGACATTAATTTGATTGGTGAGATAGAACAAGAGGAAGGCGAACAGTAGGGCGCAAATTAGCAAAATAATTAAGCTCGTTGCATTGGCGCTGAATACAGCTGCTAAGCAAGTAAGCAGGCCAAGACTTAGGTAATACTTCGGGAAAAAGCTGCGAACATATTTACTAGACCATTCGACAGGAAGCACTTTAAAAACAGTCGGGGCGACTACGACCGTAAAGAACAAAATGATGCCAGTCATTCCAGCAACAAGATAGTTTGTGAACATGGGGATCCTTCTAATAAGTTAAGGGGGTAAGGTTATTCGTAGACACGTCGATAAGAGTGGGCTGCTACGCCATCCTTAAGCGCTTCTCTCACCGGCAGAGCCATGACATTGACGCTTGTCGAAACTAAGCCGCGTTCTAATAGGTTGGGCGGCGCTCGGTGGATGAGCGGATAGACCCAAGTAGGCAGATTAAAAAACCCCGCTTTGGTAATGAGGGTGACAAAGGGCTTAGAAACCAGGTTGCTCGGAAAATCATCCAGCAATTTCACAATGCTTTGAGCCCGTTCGCCATAATGCAGTTCGCCAATATATTTTTGGATTGCTAGCTCTGTTCCTGCCAGAGTGCTGGGTAAGTCGACGGCCCCCATCTTTTCTCCCAAAACCTTCATTTCTAGAAAATATTGATCTTGTTCTTGTGGGGTCAACTTAGGCTGGCGATAGGCTTGATAGGCGCGCATAAAGCTAAGGGTCTCCGTTAAATGGACCCAAGCTAAAAGATGAGGATCTGTGGCTTGATAGGGTTTGCCAAACTCATCTACGCCGTGAATATGCTGGTGAATGGCATTGACTTTATTGATGATGGTATTTGCCATCTCAACCGACCCATAAGTAGTAGCGGCAATAAAAAAAGCAGTTCTCCCTAAACGGCCCTTAAGATCCTCTCTAAAGCTAGAGTGATCCCAAACCCCTGCTAGCGCTTGAGGATGCAAGGCCTGCAATACTAAGGAACTGATGCCCCCGATCATCATGGAGATGAAGTCAGCATGTACACGCCAGGCTATAGATTCAGGACCAAAAAGGCCTCGATCGCCTTTGGGGGTCAAAAATGCGACAGGCGGACCGCCACTACCGCCCACCATTTCACGAATGGTTTTACGAATGAAGTCATTAATCATGGATGTGGAGCGTAAAGGGCATCACGCCAATTTACAGGGTATTGAGTAATTTTGCAGGCTTGGCAAACAAATGCAGATGCAGAGAGCAGACAGACGCATGGAGCAGTTTCTTCTAAACTCACTTTTTTAATTTATTTGCTGTAGCATCAATAATCATTCGTCTAAAGAGGAAATTATGAACACATTTGATGCCATTCGCGAGCGCCGTGCGGTGAAATACTTTGACCCAGCCCACCAATTTACTGAGCAAGAGACTGATCAGTTGATGGATTTAGCGATGCAGGCCCCTTCTTCTTTTAATATTCAACACTGGCGCTTAGTCAATGTCGCAGACAAGGCCTTGAGAGCGCAACTTCGTGCGGCAGCCAATGATCAAGCGCAGGTAACCGATGCATCATTGCTTTATGTAGTGACTGTGGACATCAATGCCTGGGATGAGAATCCAGCCAGATATTGGGTTAATGCACCTAAAGAAGCCCAAGACATTTTGGTTCCTTGGATTCATCCGTTTTACGCAGGAAAAGAGCAATTACAGCGCGATGAGGCAATGCGCTCCGCAGGCATCATGTTACAAACTTTGATGCTCTCAGCCAAAGCGATGGGATACGATTCCTGCCCGATGGTCGGTTTTGATTTCGAGAAAGTAGCGGAGCTGATTCATTTACCTAAAAACTATGCAATTGCTGCCATGTTAGCCATTGGCAAATCACTCAAACCGGCTTGGCCAAAGCCAGGATTCATTCCTAAATCAGAAATGATTATTCAGAATCATTTTTAGTCTAGACTGAGTATTCCACTTTAAAGAGCAGGCGTTGTTTTGCTGGTAGGTTTAACCTGCTGTCAAACTCCACTGCTCTTTACATGACCACCTACTCACAGGAAATAATATGTACAAGTTGATCGCATTCGATGCCTATGGAACTTTGTTTGATGTGTATTCCATAGGGGAGTTGGCAGAAGAGCTCTTTCCTGGCCATGGCACGGCCTTCGCCGTGATGTGGCGCGATCGTCAAATTGAATACACCCGACTAGTCACAATGAGCGATCCCAATCCGCTTGGAAGTAAGCACTATCTTCCTTTTTGGGAATTGACGATACGTTCTTTGCGCTATGTCTGTAAAAGACTCAATTTGGACCTATCTTCGGACAATGAAAAACGACTCATGGATCAGTACGCCAAACTCACGGGTTTTGCAGACAGCCTAACAGTCCTCAAAACCATTCGTGAAAAAGGCATTGCCACCGCCATTCTGTCTAACGGCAGCCGAGAGATGTTGAATACCGTCGTAGAAAGTAATGGCCTTAAGCCCTATTTAGATAAGGTGGTTACAGTTGAAGACATTCGCTTATTTAAAACCGCACCTCAAGCGTACGAATTGCTACTAAAAGCCTTCCCCGTAAAAAAAGAAGAAATCTTATTTGTTTCTAGTAATGCTTGGGATGCTTTGGCGGCCAAGTGGTTTGGCTTTGATGTGTTTTGGGTTAATCGCTTGGCTCATCCCTATGAAGAGATTGGCGAGCAGCCTAACTTTGAAGGTAATTCGTTAACAAAAGTACTCGATATTATTTAAATAAAGGATTTTTGCATGCTTAAGCTCTACTATCACCCCTCACCTAATCCAGCAAAGGTGGCTTTGTATCTTGAGGAAACAAAAACCCCTTATGAGATTGTTGTCACCGATACGCGTAAGGGGGATCAGCATGCTCCCGAGTTCAGGGCAATTAACCCCAATGGAAAAACGCCCGCCTTAGTGGATGGAGATATCAAGGTCTTTGATAGCACTGCCATCATGCTCTATTTAGGTGAGAAGGTGGGTCAATTTATGCCAGCCAAAACACCCGCAGCACATGCCGATTTCTATTCCTGGCTGATGTTTGTGGCTACGGGTATTGGCCCGTACTGCGGTCAGGCTGTCCACTTCAAGCACTTCGCTCCCGAACCTAAGGAATATGCAGTTAATCGCTATGATTTTGAAGCATGGCGCCACTGGCTTTTAATTGAAGAGCGCTTAGCTAAGCAGCCTTACATGCTTGATGCGTACGGCATCGTTGATATGTCGGTATGGGGTTGGGCTAGAGTGATTCCCTTTGTCTTGGGTGCAGATGCCTGGGAAAGACTTCCCAGCGTAAAGCGCTTACTTGATGAAATCAACGCTAAGCCAAGTGCTCAAGCGGTAGAGGCAATTAAGACGATGCATGCCTTCAAAACTGAAGTTGATGAAGATTCTAGAAAGAATCTCTTTCCTAGCAATGAACGGTTAAAGAAATAAGGCCCCATCATGATTGATCTCTATTACTGGACTACGCCTAACGGCCATAAAATTACGATGTTTTTGGAGGAGGCGCAATTGCCTTATGAGATATTTCCAATCAACATTAGTAAGGGTGAGCAATTTGCGCCTGAATTTTTGAAGATCGCCCCTAATAACCGAATTCCCGCGATTGTCGATCAGAGCCCAATAGATGGTGGCGAGCCGATTGCTGTTTTTGAGTCCGGCGCCATCTTGCTCTATTTGGCTGATAAGCTGAAACAGTTTGTGCCGCAAGACCTGAGAGGGCGTAACGTCGCCTTGGAGTGGTTGTTTTGGCAAATGGGCGGTTTAGGACCGATGGCAGGGCAGAATCATCATTTTGTTCAGTACGCTCCTGAGAAAATTCAGTATGCGATGGATCGCTACATTAAAGAAACGGCGCGCCTGTATGGCGTACTCAATAAGCACTTAGCCGATGGCAGGGAATATATTGCCGGTGAGTACTCTATCGCCGATATGGCTTGTTACCCATGGGTAGTGCCGCATGAGCGTCAGCAGCAGAAGATGACTGACTTCCCGTTCTTAACAAGCTGGTTTGAGCGTATACAAAATAGACCCGCTACGATTAAGGCTTATGCATTAGCGGCGACGATTAATACTGCGCCGACAGTAAATGAAGAGTCTAAAAAACTTTTATTTGGGCAAGACGCAAAGACAGTGAAATGAATTGATGGGGTATTACTGCCAGCATAGTAATACCCTTATCCATCAGTTTTTGGATTCAAGTGTGCGATTGACACTAAGCGCTGCCAGCGTTCCCAATGCCCCTGAGAGTAAATACACACTGACATAAGACAGGCCGAGCTCAGCCGAGAGTCCTAAAACGATTAAGGGCGCGAAGGCGGCCCCCAAGAGCCAAGCCAAGTCGGAAGTGAGGGCGGCACCCGTATAACGATACTTTCTGGGGAAGTTGGCTGTAACAGCACCTGCTGATTGCCCGTAGGAGAGTCCGAGAAGCGTGAACCCAACTAAGATAAAGATGTTCTGCTTAAAGGCCTCACCACCCATAAGGTAGGGGGCAAATTCGCTAAAAATTGCAATTAATACCGCTAGGATGCCCAGTGTTACGCGTTTACCAAAGCGATCTGCTAGCAGGCCTGAGGCAAGCACCCCTAGAAATCCGAAACCAGCTCCGACAATTTCTATTGCCAGGACGCCGCTAGCCGAGCGAGTGGAATACAGGGTGATCCAAGACAATGGAAACACTGTCACGATGTGAAATAGAGCATAACTAGCCAAGGCGGCTAAAGCACCAATAATGAGGTTGTACTTTTCGTGCTTAACCACATCAATCGCATTTACGGGCTCAAGTTTGAATTCTTCTTGGTAATGGGCATATTCTTTGGTGGAAATCATACGCAAACGCGCGAAAAGAGCCACTACATTGATGGTAAAGGCCACATAAAAGGGATAGCGCCAGCCCCAATCTAAAAAGTCAGCAGAAGAGAGATCGGTAAGAAGGTAGTAAAAAATACCGGCGGCAATGGCAAACCCAACTGGTGCCCCTAGCTGACCTAGCATTCCATACCAACCGCGTTTGTTCTTAGGTGCATTGAGCGCCAAGAGAGTTGGTAGGCCATCCCAAGTACCCCCAAGGGCAATGCCTTGACCAGTTCTGAGCAGCCCTAGAAAGATAATGGCCGCGAAACCGATATTTTTATAGGTGGGTAAGAAAGCGATGCCGGCAGTGCAAAACCCCAATAAAAATAGGGCTGCAACCAATTTAGTCTCACGGCTATATTGCCGCTGAATATTAATAAAGGCGAAGGTGCCTATCGGCCTAGCAATGAAGGCAAAGGAAAAGATCACAAAGGAGAGGAGCATTGCGTTGAGTTGGCTCTCGAACGGGAAAAAGACGCTAGGGAATACCAAAACTGAGGCGATAGCATAGACAAAGAAGTCGAAATATTCAGATGCTCTGGCAATCATTACCCCAATGGCAATTTCACCAGGTGAAATGTGGTGTATGTCTTCGGCACGTGATTGAAGGGGGAGGGTGGAAGTCGTCATTGCTAGCCTATCAAGTAAAATGTCCCATTACAGCTTGGCCTGGGTCTGCCAAAAGTGGGACAAATTGTCCCATCTCCATTTATTACTACTACTTTCACTTTAGCATGTGAAAACTGTCCATAAGTGCATTTCTTTTAGTAGATTTCCCTAATATATGACTCGAAAACTAAGCTTACTCGCCTTATTGCCCTTGCTAGCCTTATTAAACGGTTGCAAGATGGTGGTGTTGTTTCCTTCTGGCGATATCGCTAGGCAGCAAAGCCATTTGCTTTTAGTAGCCACCTGCTTGATGCTGATTGTGATCGTGCCGGTCATCGTCATGACTATCGTGTTTGCTTGGCGCTATCGGGCTTCAAATCAGGATGCGGTTTATGAGCCAGACTGGAATCACTCAACTAAGCTCGAGTTCGTCATTTGGGGTGGGCCATTACTGATTATTATCGCGCTGGGTTTAGTGACCTGGATTACCACTCACACCCTTGATCCTTATCGTCCACTCGATCGCATCAGCGCAAACCAACCCATTCCTGCCGACGTGAAGCCAATTACTGTCGAAGTAGTCGCTTTGGATTGGAAATGGCTCTTTATTTATCCTGAGTATGGTTTTGCGACTGTCAACGAACTTGCTGCCCCAGTCAATGTACCCATCCGTTTCAAGATTACCGCCTCGAACGTCATGAACTCTTTCTTCATCCCTTCGTTAGCAGGGCAAATTTATGCCATGCCAGGTATGGAGACCAAATTGCATGCTGTCATGAATGAGCCTGGCGAATACGAAGGTTTCTCTTCTAACTATAGTGGTGCTGGTTATTCCCACATGCGCTTTAAGTTCCTTGGTTTATCTCAGCCTGATTTTGATAAATGGGTACAAGCAGGCAAGGCGAGCAAGAACGCCTTATCAAGAGAGAGTTATTTAGAGCTTGTAAAACCTTCCATTAAGGATCCAGTGAGCTTTTATGGCTCCGTCTCACCTGAACTTTATGACGCAGTGATTAACCGTTGTGTTGACAGTAAAGATATGTGCCAAAACCAAATGATGGCGATTGATGCCAAAGGTGGTCTTGGTTTAGGTGGAATTGATGCGTTGGCCTCTAAGCCCTCGCCTTATGCCTCGATGTTTGATGGCTCCTCCTTGAAAAAGCAGGTTGTTGTTTCTCAGCTTTGTACTGCACAGGAGAATACTTTCCGTGAATAGCAATTGTGTTGCCCAGCTTACTTGCACCAGTGCGTCTGTAATGAGCGCTGTCTTCGGATTTAACTCTATTTCTAGAAACTACTATGTTTGCTAATTTAAATCTCACCCAGTTAATTTTTGGCCGCCTAACCTTGGATGCCATTCCGTACCACGAGCCTATTTTGGTGGTTACCTTTTTGGTAGTGGCATTGGGCGGTATCTCCGTCGTGGGCGCGATGACTTACTTTAAGTTGTGGATGCCTTTCTGGCGTGACTGGGTCACCAGTATTGATCACAAACGTATTGGCATCATGTACATCGTATTGGGCATGATCATGATGATTCGCGGTGTTGCAGACGCTTTGTTAATGCGTTTACAGCAAGTAATGTCAGTGGGCGATTCGGCCGGCTTCCTCCCTCCTCATCACTATGACCAGCTCTTTACGGTGCATGGCGTGATCATGATTTTCTTCGTTGCCATGCCATTTGTTACTGGCCTCATGAACTATGTAGTTCCACTGCAAATTGGGGCGCGTGACGTAGCCTTTCCATTCTTAAACAACTTCAGTTTTTGGATGACGGCAATGGGCGCTGTATTGATTATGGCCTCCTTGTTTGTTGGTGAGTTTGCTCAAACTGGTTGGTTGGCTTACCCACCACTCTCCGGCATACTGGCCAGCCCGAACGTGGGTGTGGACTATTGGATATGGTCTTTGCAAATAGCGGGCGTGGGAACCTTGTTGTCTGGTATCAATTTAATTGTGACCATCGTGAAGATGCGCGCTCCTGGCATGTCCATGATGAAGATGCCAATTTTTACTTGGACTGCCTTGTGCACCAACGTACTTATCGTGGCTGCTTTTCCAGTCTTGACCGCTGTGTTAGCGATGTTGACCTTAGATCGCTATTTGGGGACCAACTTCTTTACTTATGATCTTGGCGGCAACGCGATGATGTATGTGAACTTGATTTGGATCTGGGGCCATCCAGAGGTATACATTCTGATTCTGCCTATTTTCGGTGTGTTTTCTGAAATCGTTCCTACGTTTACTGGCAAGCGACTCTTTGGTTACACCTCTATGGTGTATGCAACTGTAGTGATTACCATCTTGTCCTACCTTGTTTGGTTACATCACTTCTTCACGATGGGTTCCGGAGCGAGTGTGAACTCCTTCTTCGGCATCACAACGATGATTATTTCGATCCCAACGGGCGCGAAGATTTTCAACTGGCTCTTTACTATGTACCGTGGCCGCATCCGCTTCGAGCTGCCAATGCTGTGGACCATCGCCTTTATCTTGACATTCGTGATCGGCGGCATGACTGGTGTTTTGTTAGCGGTACCAGCTGCTGACTTTGTCTTGCATAACAGCCTATTTTTAGTGGCTCACTTCCATAACGTAATTATTGGCGGCGTTGTTTTCGGAGCCTTAGCTGGTATCACATACTGGTTTCCTAAAGCGTTTGGCTTCAAGCTTGAGCGTACTTGGGGTATCCGTTCTTTCTGGCTGTGGACGGTCGGCTTCTATCTCGCCTTTATGCCTTTGTATGTCTTGGGCCTAATGGGTGTGACTCGTCGCTTGAGTCATTTCGAAGATCCTGCGTTGCAAATCTGGCTGATCATTGCGGGCATTGGCGCTGTGATGATTTTCAGCGGCATCATTTGCTTCATCATTCAGATTGTCGTCAGCATCTTCAAACGTGAATCCTTGCGTGACTTCACAGGGGATCCTTGGGACGCAAGAACATTGGAGTGGTCAACTTCTTCTCCACCTCCAGCATATAACTTCGCCTTTACTCCAAAGGTCCATGACTTAGACGCCTGGGCTGAGATGAAGAAAGAGGGCTATGTTCGTCCGCAGTCAGGATTTAGACCTATTCACATGCCAAAAAATACGGCTGCGGGTTTCATTATTTCTGCACTGAGCGCGGTGTGTGGTTTCGCTCTAATCTGGCATATGTGGCCACTGGCAATCCTGTCTTTCGTTTCCACCTTAGTTGCTGTCATCGTTCATACGTTTAATTACAAGCGCGATTACTACATTCCTGAATCTGAGGTAGCGCAAACCGAGGCAGCAAGAACCGTACTATTGGCAAGCCATGTCTGATCATTTAACTACTCCTACCACTATGAGCCCAACTGATATCAGTTCTAAATTTTATGTTCTTGAGGATCACCCCGAGAACGGCTCGCTGTTGGGCTTTTGGCTCTACTTAATGAGCGACTGTCTGATTTTTGCCTGCCTATTTGCAACCTACGCCGTGCTTGGACGCAACTATGCAGCGGGTCCGTCGGGAGCAGACTTATTCAGCCTGCCATTGGTCGCAGTGAATACAGGCCTGCTCTTGGTCTCTTCGATCACCTACGGCTTTGCCATGTTGCAAATGCAAAAAAGAAGTATGAGCAACACCTTGGTTTGGTTAGCGATTACTGGCATATTGGGTGCAGGCTTTCTTTCTTTAGAGCTCTATGAGTTCATGCATTTGATTGAGGAAGGCGCTGGTCCTGGCCGCAGTGGATTTTTAACCGCGTTCTTTGCGCTGGTGGGCACCCACGGCCTACACGTGACCTTCGGCATTATGTGGCTGGTGATCTTGATGGTGCAATTGAAGATGCATGGCTTTAGTGCCGCTAATCAGCGTCGTTTAATGTGCTTATCGATGTTCTGGCACTTCTTAGACGTCATCTGGATTGGTGTGTTTACCTTTGTGTATTTGATGGGAGTTCAATCATGAGTGTTCATGAAATTAATCACGGCGCAGACGCTGGTCACGAAAGTCACGAACATCATGGCGGCAGCATGTCTGATTACGTTAAGGGGTTCATATTTTCTGTGATCTTGACGGCCATTCCTTTTGCCTTGGTGATGGGTAAGGTATTTTCAGATAGCAAAACTACCATTGCTATTATTCTTGCCTTTGCATTTGTGCAAGTCTTAGTGCACATGCGCTACTTCTTGCACATGAGCGGAAAGTCTGAAGGCGGTTGGACTATTTTGGCCCTGATCTTCACTGTTACGCTCGTGGTCATTATGTTCTCAGGCTCAGTCTGGGTGATGTATCACCTTGATACCAACATGATGCCTAGTCATGTGCCAGCTAAACATGAAATGCCGTAATACCTCAAACTTAATCATTTCGTATTTCGGAAACTGAAACCAAATGAATGCAGTAGACGGTAGCAGTGAGAGCGCTCCAAAATCAAAAGCCCAGAAATTTATTTTTTTGGGCTTTTTGTTCTGTGCATTCATTGGCTTTATAGGCTTAGGTACTTGGCAAATTTACCGCCTGCAATGGAAGAATCAACTCATTGAGAGTGTTGAGCAACGTATACATGCACAAGCTTTGCCAGCACCTGATGCAAGTGAGTGGTCAAGGATAACGGCTGCTCAAGATGCATATCGGCATATCTCTGCCAGCGGCCTTCTATTAAGCGCCCACTCGGTGGCGGTGCAGGCAACTACGGAGCTGGGCCCAGGATTTTGGTTGCTCACGCCACTAAAGCAAGCCAATGGCACGATTATTTATATTAATCGTGGCTTTATTAAGTCAGGACACCCCGATCTTAAGCCGGAGACCAATCGCTCCCAAGAGCAAGTCCAGTTCACAGGATTACTACGTATCAGCGAACCCAAAGGGGGATTCCTACGCACAAATGATCCTGTCAATAATCGCTGGTATTCAAGGGATATTGAAGCAATAGCCAATACCGCTAATTTACAGCGGGTTGCACCTTTCTTTATGGATGCGCAAAAGGCTGAAAACTCAAAAGATGGAGTGGCATTTACAGTCGGTCCTGACGACCCTGTGATGGGTTTAACGGTAGTGCATTTCCCCAATAGCCATCTGGTCTACGCCATTACTTGGTTCGCCTTGGCCCTGATGGTTTTGATTGCTTACTGGCGAATTTTCTTGCTCCGAGCAAGCAGCGATTCTTAAAGATCAATCCAATATTCTCATAAGCAGTTACATTAGAGCTTTCCATTGATTGGTAATTAGGAATTATGGAGTTTAAAAGTCTAGAAGAGCTGGCTGGCCATAAGAATATGCGCCAGTTAATTCAGTTGCGCTGGGTGGCAATTTTTGGCCAAGCGCTGACGATTGCCATAGTGCACTTCGTATTTAAGGTTGATCTCTCGCTGCCGCCAATGTTGGAGGTACTTGCTGGCTTACTGGCATTCAATATTGGCTGTCAATTACGCTGGCATGACCGCAAGGTGGTGACTAATCGGGAATTATTTCTTTCCTTATGTGTTGACGTAGCAGCCCTGACCTTGCAGTTGTATTTCAGCGGAGGCATTACTAATCCATTTGTTTTCCTCTACCTGATGCAGATTGTTCTGAGCGGCATCCTGCTGGATTTTAAGGCGGCACTTGCCATTTTGGCGGCATCGATTGGCTGTGTTTTAGGCCTTGTTTTATTTTCTCAGCCGCTCGATTTGCCCATGAATCATCAGTTGGGTTTCTCCAGCCTGTATATCCAAGGCACCATCATTTGCTTCACGCTGAATGCGGTACTCCTCACTTTATTTATTCAGCGTATTCGTTCTAATCTGCGCGATCGAGATGCTGAGATCAGTCAGATTCAATTTCAGGCGGCTGAGGAGCGGCATATTATCCGCATGGCCTTACTCGCCTCTGGAGCTGCGCATGAGCTGGGAACTCCTTTGGCTACTCTATCGATCATTCTTGGGGACTGGTGCAGAATGCCCGAGCTTGCGCGCAATCAAGTCGTGCAATCAGACATAGCGGAGATGCAAACCCAATTGCAACGGTGTAAATCAATCCTCACTGGTGTGTTGATGTCTGCAGGTGAGACGCGTGGCGAAGAATCGCTGAAAACGACCATGAAGGGATTTTTGGATTCTGTGGTGGCTGAGTGGAGAGAGTCTCGCCGTGTTGTGGACTTTGAATATCTCAACGGCTTTAACGGTGATGATATTGCCGTTGTTTCAGACACCACGATCAAACAGATGATTGTGAACGTCCTCAATAATGCTTTAGACGCCTCGCCAAATTGGGTAAAGCTCGAAGCCTCAAGAGAAGATGGCTTTTTAAAGGTAGTCGTCACAGATGCGGGAGCAGGTTTTGATCCGCAAATATTGGCGCAATTCGGTAATATTTATCAATCCACCAAAGGACAGTTGGGCGGTGGCCTTGGTTTATTCTTAGTAATTAAGGTGGCCGATGAGTTGGGGGGCACTGTGAACGTACAAAACCTACCAACCGGTGGTGCACAGGTAACTTTATTCATCCCTCTTGAATCGATTCAGTTGGAGTAAGGCGATGGATATCCAAACAATAGAAACGAAATCAGAGCGTTTACTCGTGATTGTTGAGGACGATGCGATTCTGTCACGCACTTTAGGGCGCTCCTTTGAGCGGCGTGGCTATAAGGTATTGTTGGCATCGAATCTAGAAGACTTAGAAGTCGTGTTGCATCAACATAAACCGGATTATGCGGTAGTGGATTTGAAGCTAAACGACAATGCTTCGGGTTTAGATTGCATCAAAAAACTTCATGCGCGTCACGATGGCATGCTGATAGTAGTCCTCACTGGATTTGCCAGTATTGGCACAGCCGTTGAGGCAATTAAATTAGGCGCTTGCCATTATTTAGCAAAGCCTTCAAATACCGACGATATTGAAGCTGCCTTTGGTCACGTTGCAGGTCAAACTCTGAATGTTACGGAGCGGCAAACTACCTCGATTAAAACTTTAGAGTGGGAACACATCCATGATGTGTTGGCTCAGACGGGCTTTAATGTTTCTGAAGCTGCGAGGCGCCTTGGCATGCATCGTCGTACTTTAGCGCGCAAGATTGAGAAGAAACGCATTCAGTAAAGCAAGTAGCAGGGAAGACGAGTTGCTTATGTCGTGGAGGCTTTTTGAAGTATCTCTAATGCTTGTACTAGACGTGTTCTTTGCGTGCCGAAATTGAGGCGAATAAATTGATCATTTCCAAATTGACTTCCGAGCGAGCAGGCGAGACCTGCATCTAAAAAGAGTTGGTGAGGATTGGGGCTCTTTAGATGCGTGCAATCGATCCACGCTAGATAGCTTGCCTCTAACTTACTGATCGATAAGCTAGGGATAGATTCAATTGCCGCAAGTAGGCAATTGCGATTTATCCTCAGATAATCAAGGAGTGCTTGCCTCCAGGGCTCACCATGCTCGATAGCAGCTACAGTAGCGGTGTAAGCAAAAATACCAGGCTCCGGAATAGTCTGATGCAAGCCGACTTGCATTGCTTTTCTTAAAAAGGGATTCTCCGACACAGCCCATGCTAAGCCGATGCCGGGGTAGTTAAAGGTCTTGTTCAGTGACATGAGAGTTACCGTCCGCTGAGACACCTCAGAGCTCAAACTGGCAATCGGTATGTGGCGTTGATCTTCATCAAGAATCAGGCCTGCATGAATTTCATCAGAACAAATCCATAAATTGTTATCAAGACAATATTGAGCAAAGTGCTTTAACTCTGCCTCTGTAAATACTGTGGAGCCTGGATTTTGAGGATTGCAAAAGAGGGCGAGCTTGGGCGGGTACTTGCCTGCCTGAGTTTTAATTGCTTGTACAAGATTGTTCGGATAGACCCAGCGATTTTCAAGAAGCTCTAAAGGGAGTTCGCGATATTCTCGACCAGCTTCAGTGCAGGCGAGTTTAAAGTGATGATAAATGGGCTGCGGAATCACGACGCTCTCGTTTGCGCTAGTGAGTTGTTGTACTGCCGTATACAAGCCTGATACAACGCTCGGCAAAATCACAATCCAATCGGGATCTACGCGCCATTGATATTGTTGAAATAGGTAATTGGCGATGATTTCATTCAATTGATTTGGACTATGGGTGTAGCCAAAAATGCCGTGCTGCACCCGCTCTTGCAGAGCCTCTAAAATACAGGGTGGCGAAGCAAAGTCCATATCGGCAACCCATAGCGGAAGCACTTTATCTTCTTCATACTTATCCCAACGCACAGAATCGGTTTGATAGCGATTCTGTGGTTTATCAAAATCAAATGCCATCTTTTGCAAGCCTTAAGCCAGTCATTTGCCAGCGCGTGGGGGCTGGGAAAAAATTGCGGTATGTATTTCTAGAGTGACCAGGCGTAGTGTATGCCGAGCTACCGCGCAGCACCATTTGATTGACCATGAACTTCCCGTTGTATTCTCCGGCGATACCGCTCCACGGCTGATAACCTGGGTAGGCACTGTAACTACTTGAGGTCCACTGCCAAACCTCTCCAAATAGATTTAGGGCTAACTTAGGCTTGACCTGACTTAGCGCTTCCCACTCAAATTCAGTCGGCAGGCGAGCGCCGGCGTAGTGTGAAATACGTTGACTGGCCCAACGTGCAAAAGCATCGGCCTCAAAATAACTCACATTACAAACTGGTGCCTGCGGATTAAGCGGGAGATTGCCCTTGAGGGAGAATTGACAGTATTTCTGAGTCTCGGAATTGAGGTTCCAGTACAGGGGCGCAGAAATGCTTTCACTTTTTACCCAAGCCCATCCAGCGTCTAGCCACCAGCGTGCATCTTGATAACCGCCATCCTCAATAAATGCGTCCCACTCTGCATTACTAACGAGAATGTTGGAAATTGAATGGGTTTGATTGAAGGCGGTATGGGATGGGCTCTCATTATCAAAATGAAATTCCTCACCGCTGTAGCCAATGTTGACCAACCCCGAGGCCCCTTCAAGCCATTTGAATTCATACTCTGGGGCTGCTGATACGTGTTGGCTTTCAGAGTAAATGGGTAGTAAAGCATTCTGAAAAAAGAGATGCTGAATGTCGGTTAACAATAGTTCTTGATGTTGCTGTTCATGGCTGATGCCAATCTCAACTAGCTTCTGTAATTCTTGGGAATGATTCTTTTTTAAAAGAAGGTTCACTCGCTCATTAATATTATTGCGCCAAACTAGCACTTCGCCTAGGGAAGGGCGGGTAAGCAAGCCCCGCTGATGACGCGGGTGTTTATCGCCTATGCCGTTGTAATAACTATTAAAAAGGATGGCAAAGGCAGGATTCCAATACTGGAAATTGTCCTCAAACGGCTTAAGAACCATCACCTCATAAAACCAAGTGACGTGAGCTAAATGCCACTTCGCTGGGCTTGCATCCTCCATAGATTGCGCCTGACAGTCCTCTGGACTTAAAGGCTCAATTAGTTTGACTGAATGGGCTCTAGAAGCGTTAAACGCTTTGATAAGGGCATCCATAGAGTCGAATTCTGTTGGAGTCTTATTGGGCATAGATAACGGCAAAATATTGGTTTGCATCGGTCCAGATTTTCAGACAATGAAAACCTGCTCGATTGAGCATTTCCTGCAGAGATTCAAGGCTGTATTTATGGGAATGCTCCGTATGAATTCTTTCCCCTTTTTTAAAGGAGCGTGTATTGCCAGGCCAAGTAACTAAGACTTCTTTATTGGCCTCGAGGTAAAGTTCCACCCGCATCTCTTCATGGTTTATTTCGACAATATGCTCAAAATCGCGAATATCAAAATTAGAACCAAGATGAGAATTCACTGATCTGAGAATATTTAAATTGAACGCTGCGGTAATTTTTAGTGGGTCATCGTAGGCGGCCAACAAGACCTCATCAGCCTTCATTAAATCAATGCCGATAAATAGGCCGCCACCTGCAGTGTGCGCCCAAATTTCTCTCAATAATTTTTCAGCTTCGGGAGTCACAAAATTGCCAATGCTTGAGCCTGGATAAAAGAAGATGCGCGAAGTTGTCGAAACAGTGTCGGGAATATTTAATTGCTGTGTAAAGTCCATCCCAATGCCCGCCATACTGATCCGCGGATATTTATTTTGCAGTTTGCTTAAAGCATCGGTGAGATATTCAACCGAAAAATCAATCGCTAAATACGAGGCTGGTTCAATAGCGTCAAAGAGAAATTCTGCTTTTTGACAGTTGCCTGCGCCAAGATCAATTAAGGTGCCTTGTTTTCCGAGTGCTTGAATGATTTCATCTCGATTCTGGAGCAGAATATTTTTTTCGGTATTGGTTGGGTAGTACTCTGGCAATAAGGTAATCGCCGTGAAAAGATGTGATCCCAGCGGATCATAAAGAAATTTAGGAGAAATACTCGCATTGCTTTCAAGTAGTCCGGACGCAATTTCATTAAAAAAGTCCTGCTGGTGTTCTGATGGCGTATCTTCTAAAAAAACGGGCTTTTGCATGAATGATCGTTAACTATGTGGACTGAAAAGTGATCACTCTTTATACAACATAAAAGTTCAATTTGCTTTATTCTGATTCTTATAAATAGGAGGCTTTATGAAAGCAATTTGGAATGGTCAAGTGATAGCAAATTCGAACGAGACGGTAGTTGTGGAAGGTAATCATTACTTTCCTCCTGCTAGCCTAACCGAGCAATTTTTTAAGAAATCCACTAAAACGACCTCCTGCCCTTGGAAGGGTACTGCGAATTACTATGATGTCGAGGTGGATGGGCAATCAAATAAAGATGCTGCTTGGTACTATGCTGAGCCAAAATCAGCGGCGAATAATATTGCAGGCTATATTGCCTTCTGGAGAGGCGTAGAAGTAGTAGAGGGCTAACTAAGGACTGCTGTGGCTTAGATGGAGTCTGTGGGCTAACTCTAAGCCGCTTAGCCAAGCCCCCTCAACCCTGCCACCATTAAGCCAGTCACCACAAAGGCCAAGGTGAGCCTCTATAGAAAGATGGCACACTGGAGACGGATCAAGGCTGCCGCTAGCATAGCGCCATCGCTGCGCGCTTGTCTGTGCCCCCTGACAATCAAAGCCAATGCTTTTTGCGCTTCTCAAAAGCTCTGCAGTTGCTTCCTCAGCAGTGAGCTCCACATTTTTCTGACTCCACTGGGGAGTGGCATGAATTACCCATGATTCCAAGCCCACTCGTTCAGGTTTGGAATTATTTCTACAAATCCAGCTTAAGCGCTCATGGTTAATGAAGGCGGCATCATAGGGCAGGTCCATTTTCTTTTCAAAGCGGGCCATGACAGTCCAGCACGCTTGCATGTGAACAGATTGCGCTAAGTTCTTAATGCGCTGATCGTGGCTAGCTGCCAATGCTTCAGCCTGCGGGGCTGGAACGGCTATCAACACGTAATCATAGATGGCGGGTATTTCACCAGACTCTGCGCTGTGTATATGCCAGCCATCTGCTCTGCGCTCGATTTGATTAATGGTTGTGTTTAAACGCACAGACAAATTGCTGGCGATATATTTTCCTGGCGAGGTCATCTCTGGAATGCCGACGTAACGCTTATCTTGAGAGCCACTATCGCGCCAATGTCCTTCTTCATAGACTTTTAAATGGGGCTGCCAAAGACTAAGTACTTCCGCTTGTATCCAGCGTTCTACCTCTTTTATAAAACGGGGATCTCTGGCGGTAAAGTACTGTGCGCCATGATCTGCAGCCCACCCTTCGCCACGCCGCGTACTCATGCGTCCACTGGTACCACGACTTTTATCGAATATCTCAACTGCATACCCAAACTCCTTTAATTTAGCCGCACAGCTCAGGCCAGCAATTCCGGCACCAATGACAGCAATGTTGGGAAGTTTTTTAATCAAGGAGGGCTTGCTAAGAGACATCACGTATTTTTCTAAAGGTGAGATTAATTCGAGGGGTTTGGACGGTTGTAGTTTTAAGAAGAGCGTGATGCCAGAATTGTTGTGTGGGCGGGTGCATCAACAGTAAGCTGCCATTTTCTAAAAAGAGGGAGGCGGTGGTTTTATCTTGCTTATGCCTGAAGGCAAATTTGCGGGTACTACCGAGGCTGAGAGAGGCGATTGGCGATTGGTATTCCAGCTCTTTTTCATCATCACTATGCCAGCCCATGCCGTCTTTGCCATCATGGTAGAAATTCAGTAAGCAGGCATTAAATTGACAGGAGGCAATAGCTTCAAGCTTTGCCTTGACGCGCAAAATTTCGGGAGTCCATGCTTGAGGGTGCCTCAGCACTCCAGAATAGGTGTAGGTGCAATCTGGATCGCCTACCCAAACTACCTTTCTGCGGGTGGTAACAGCTTGTCCAAACATCTTTAGATGATCCGGCTGCCATGGTAAAGACGCCTCTAACGCCTCAAAAAGGGCGTTCGCTTGCGTTTCGTCAAATAGACCTGGCAGGTATTGTGCGCAACCATCTTTGGGCAAAAGGTTTAGGACGAGATCGGATGGATTGCTGTCAAAGAGTTTGGTTTGCATGCAATGGTTCGTCAGCAATATTTCAATAAAAACCCTAGAATAGCCTTAATTCACTTCTGACAACACTTCTGTTTATGCACAATTATCTTTACGCTTCTTTAATCACCCTCCTAACGGTTGTTTTGATGTTCGGCATTACCTTCAACGTTGGCAGAGCGCGAGGGAAGTATCAGGTCAAGGCACCAGCGATTTCTGGGCATGAGCTGTTTGAGAGAGCCTACCGAATTCAATTAAATACCATCGAAAATGTGCTGATGTTTTTGCCAGCCCTTTGGCTGTATGCGATTTTTATCGGTGATAAGGGGGCTGGTGACTCCGGAGTTATTTGGCTGATAGCGAGAGTTTGGTATGCGATTGCCTATCAAGTAAATCCCGCTAAACGTGGCCTTGGATTTCTGATTTCCATTATTGTGATTGCTGGACTTTGGCTCGGTGCCGCCTACGGTATTTTTAACGCATATGCGAGGGGATGAAATGACACAATCTAAAGTGCCCTGTTGTGGATCTGGCGTCTGCATTGTCAATGACCAGGGTGAGTGCTGGTGTGGTCAAGTATGGGACGGCAGCAAAATGGTTGCACCGCCATTACGATCGGCCACGGCTCTAGATACAACAATAGAAACTACAGTAGCAAATAACGATTCTCAAGAACAAGTTCGATAGGTAAAGACAAGATGATTAAAAAAGTCCGTATTAAATTGGCACGTTGGATATTAGGAAACCATTGCGCTTGCTATCAGATGGGCTACCACCCTATGGTTGACTTTCAAAAGCGCAGTCAAGAGCAGATGGCGGCAGCGAAAAATAAGTCAGCCTAACTCAATAGCTCAATTAAATGTAGGGCCGTGAATAGGGCGCGATGAAAACTTGGTTAATGAAGCGCAATTGCTCGCTCACTCCAAGGCGATTGATTCAGTTTTACGCTGTGTTAGTGGGCTTTTCTCTTGCGGTAGCTATTGGCTTTCTGATTGTTGGCGTATGGATGGTCCTCATATTTACCTTCATCGAATTAACTGCGGTCACTCTAGGTTTTTTGATTTATTCCCGACATGCGTTGGATTTTGAAGAAATAAAAATCGATGGCGCGGTGCTAACTATCACTCGATTTATTGGCTCCAAGACAGAGCAATTTCAAATGAATGCCCGCTGGACCACTCTCTCTAAGCCCCCTAAAAATCCCAAAGTGTTTGTGCTGACCTGCGCCAATCAGGCTATTGAGTTAGGCCAATTTTTGCGACCAGAACAACAACGAAAACTGTTGTCTGAATTACGGCCCTGGCTAGGGTAGTGATCTAAGCCGCAGGACGACCAAAAACGCCATAAATAGTTGAGTTATGAAGAGTAGTGCTGTGATCAGATTGAGGCTAAGAAAGTACCCCGCCAAGGGTGATGCCATCACCGGCAAGCCATCGCTTAGCGCAAACTCTCGCAGATAATCCATTCGTGGAATTAAGGCAATGCTGGGGATGGCTGAGCAAAGTAAGAGGCCCAATAAAGGCGCGCGCACTCTTTTGTAAATAGGTAGCTGCCTTTTAACCAGTAGATTAGCAAACCCCAAAAGAATAAAGCTCAACAAGACGGCTAAATACGACATTTTCTGCATGATGATGTGAATCAACATGCCAGCAGCTTGACTGTCATAAATGGCCCAATAAATTACAGCAAATGAAGTAGCTTGCCCAATTAAGTTACCCAGTAGCAATATAGCTGCGAGGTAAATGAAGCGCATTGTCAGGGTATAGGCGTGGGTTTGAATTTCAACCATTAAAAAATAAGGGTATTGATCATTTCTGGGCACATGTAGGTGGCTTATTTGATATTAATACAAAAGAGCCTTCCAACATATAATTGAATTGTGAATATTCCTAAATCAGTCCACATCGCTATAGATGCTTTGATTGACATTGCACTTAATTCAAGAGCGGGTATCCCTGTCGCCATTCGAGAGGTTGCCAAGCGCCAACAAGTTTCCTTAAGTTACCTTGAGGAGCTCATTGCAGCCTTAAAATCTGCTAATTTAGTCCAAAGTATTCGCGGCAGAAATGGGGGATATTTATTGGCAGCATTGCCCGAGCAGATTTCGGTTGGCGATATTATTTTGGCGATCAACCCCATTCGCAAGCGCAAGATCGTGCTGACTAATTTGGCGAAGGACTTGCTGCAATCGCTTGAGGACTACCTGAAAGAATGTGTTGCCAATGTCGCACAGGCTCAAGCCACTGAATACTGCTTAAATAGTTTGCAAAACCTAAAGCTGGGGTCACTTTATGAGTGCTATTCTGAATCAGTCAATAAGCTCACGGTGAAACCAAAACTTGATGTGCAGCAGGTATATCTCATTAAACATGAACCTCAAAAACATGAATTGCCTACTGGGCCTAATTCTGTCTTTAGCTTCGGCCAGTACTTACTCAAAAACTAAAAACTTTTTTATTTAATGCGGAGACTTTTGGAGGTACGCTGATAAAAGTCATCCGACTTAGTTTGCACCCAGGCAATAAATTTCTGCATATCAGGATGTTCTTTAAGTGACTGGGCTGTATTTAAGCGCCGAGCTAACTCAGTTTCGTTAAATAGGGCATGAATTTGCCGGTGGCAAATCCGATGGAGGTAGGCAGTAGACTTCCCACCCTTAGACTTAGGAATTAAATGGTGGGCGTCCTTTTGCTCGTCAGGAATGACTCTATCGCAGATAGGGCATACCAAATCTTGAATAGTCACTATCCAGCGTGGTTCAGCCTGCGTCAACTTTCTCCGAATTTTGCCGATCATTTTTTGAGCTAGGGTTGGGTGTAGCTAGTTTAGTAAATAAGTCTTAAACTTGCTCGGTGCCAACATCTTTATTACACAGCCTGTCCCCGTCGGAACTTTCTCGCTTAATCGAAATGGCCTGGGAGGATCGAACCCCCTTCGATGCGATTAAACAAAGCTTCGGACTAACGGAGTCCCAAGTCATTGTCATCATGCGAGCGGAGTTAAAGCGCGGCTCATTTGAATTATGGCGCAAGCGCGTTACAGGCAGAGCTACCAAACATGCTGGCTTGCGTAGCAAAGAGGTGACTCGTGCCTACTGCCCAACACAATACAAAAATAAATGAGTAAACCCAAAAAACTGATCTTGATCCTGGGCGATCAGCTCGATCTTCAGAGCTCGGCTTTGAGTGGGTTTGATGCCAAAGTGGATCAGATCATCATGATTGAGTCTGCCCATGAAGCAAATTACGTTTGGTCTCATAAGGCCAGAATTGCCTTATTTTTGTCGGCCATGCGTCACTTTGCTAAGGCATTAGAGGATCTAAAGTACCCGCTGACTTACGTCAAAGAATCAACCGAGTCCTTAGTAGATGAGTTACGCAAGCATGTATTGAAAAAGAAAATCACGCACTTGATCTGTGTGGAGCCTGGCGAATGGCGCCTAAAACAGGCGATAGAAACTCTGGCTACTGATTTGGATTTGAGTCTAGATATGCGCGAGGATGAGCACTTCTTTTGCTCACGTCAGACCTTCCTAGATTGGACTGCTAATAAGAAAGAATTAAGACTCGAGTATTTTTATCGGCTCATGCGCAAGACCTACGGGATTTTAGTAGACGCTGAAGGCAATCCCGAAGGTGGTCAGTGGAATTTTGATCGCGATAATCGCAAGCCCTATCCCAAGAAGGGTCCGGGCATTATTGAACCGCCAGCAGCATTTGAACCTGATGAGCTTACTCAAGAGGTATTGGCCTATGTTGGCAAGACTTACCACTCGCACCCAGGCTCTTTAGAACACTTTCAATGGGCAGTGACCCGAAAACACGCTTTGGAGGCACTTCATTATTTTATGGAATATCGCCTGCGCAACTTCGGTATTTATGAAGATGCAATGTGGACAGAAACCCCCTTTGGTTGGCACTCCATGCTGTCGAGTGCCCTGAACCTTAAATTACTCAATCCACGCGAGGTTATTGACGCAGCGCTGGTGTCTTGGAAAAAACATGATTTAGATTTATCCACGGTCGAAGGCTTTATTCGGCAAATACTGGGTTGGAGAGAATTTGTACGTGGCATGTATTACCTAGACATGCCACAGATGGCGCAAGATAATTATTATCGCCATGAACGCGCCTTACCAAAATGGTACTGGACCGGAAATACAAAAATGGCTTGCATGAAAGACGCCATAGGTCAGACTTTGAAGTATGGCTACGCACATCATATTCAGCGCCTGATGGTTACTGGAAACTTTGCGCTTCTCGCTGAAATTTTGCCAAGCGAGGTATGTGATTGGTATTTGGCTGTGTATATAGATGCGATTGAATGGGTAGAGCTACCGAATACAGCTGGAATGGCACTATTTGCGAGCGGCGGACGCTTCACTAGCAAGCCTTATGTGGCAAGCGGGGCATACATTAAGCGGATGAGTAACTACTGCAACTCCTGCCAATATAAGCCGGATATTCGCTTTGGTGAAACGGCCTGTCCAATCACTACGCTATATTGGAATTTTTTAATGAAGCACCGCACACAATTTGATGCCAATCCCCGAACCCGTTTAATGACAGCTAATTTGAATAAAATTAGCGCTGAGGATCAAACCGCTATTGCCTTACATGCACAGGCTATTTTTCAGCACATCGAAGAAATTTAAGGGAGGGCTTTATGGCTAGCAGTTTTAAAGGCAATAAAAGTTTCTTACCAAGTAAAATTTGCGTTGTGTGTAAAAAAGAAATGACTTGGAGAAAGTCATGGGAAAAAAATTGGGAGTCCGTGAAGTACTGCTCCGATGCTTGCAGAAAAAAGAAGCAAGCCTAAACAGTCCGCCAAATCAAACTTAGTAAAACTGGCTTACTGTCTTGAAGCCTCAATCACAATATTCAGCGCTACCTCATCTCCAACAAAAGGAGTGTACTTGCCCATATTAAAATCTGAGCGCTTTAATTTTGCAGTAGCATTTGCTCCACAAGTATAGGCAAAGGTAATCAAGTTGCGTGCGCAAGCAAATTTAGCAACGTCAACGGTGATGGGCTTGGTGATGCCTTTAATTGTAAGTTCACCTTGGATGGTGGATATTCCATCAACGTTGAAGGCAATATTGTCAGATTTAAAGGTGGCGGTTGGAAACGTTTCTGTTGCAAAGAAATCTTCCTCCTGAATGCGCTGATTAAACGTAACTGAACCCGTACTAATCGATTTTGTATCAATGATGATGTCTACTTTCCCGCCGCTCTTATCTTCATTTAATGAGATGGTGCCGGTAACGTGATCAAAACGACTTGTTTGAACAGAGTAGCTCAAGTGTTGATAGCTCAAGCTCACAAAAGTATGTTCTGGGTCGGCGGCAAACACTTCCACGGTCTGAGCTAAGGCAGAAAGACTGCCGATCATTAATAAGAAACCTAGGAGCTTGATTTTCACATTTGTGCTCTCAATAGTAAATGGAGGCGGAAGCCTAGAATCGAACTAGGGTAATAAGATTTGCAATCTCACGCATAACCACTCTGCCATTCCGCCAAAACCTTTTTGTGATTTCTAATTTCGGTGCATTAGCTCAAGCTATGCATATCAATGACAAAGCGATATTTAACATCGCTTTTTAACATCCGCTCGTAAGCATGATTGATTTCATCCATCTTAATGAGCTCAATGTCTGAAACGATTTGATGCTTCCCGCAAAAATCAAGCATTTCTTGGGTTTCTTTAATTCCGCCAACCAATGAGCCAGCCACACTTTTTCTACCGAAAATGAGCGGTCCTGTATTTAGCTCTGCCACAGGTCCAACGCAACCCACGATACACATGGTGCCATCTACCTTTAAAAGATTCATGTATTGGTTATAGTCATGAGGTACTGGAATGGTGTTTAGCAAAAAATCAAATTGATTTGCCATGGCAGCAACTGCTTCCGTATCGGTAGAGATCAGCACTTCATCGGCACCCAGCCTCATGGCGTCGGCTGCTTTATTTTTGGAGGTCGTGATCATGACAGTTTTTGCGCCCATAGCATGCGATAGCTTCACACCCATGTGACCTAGACCCCCTAGGCCAATGATGCCAACCGTCATGCCAGGCTTTACACCCCAATGCATCAGAGGGGAGTAGGTGGTGATGCCTGCGCAAAGTAAAGGCGCGGCACCAGCCGGATCAAGACCGGAAGGCAGCGTGAGTACAAAATGCTCATCGACCACAATATCTTTTGAATATCCGCCGTAAGTAAAGCCACCGGGATCCTTAGAGGGGCTTCCATAAGTTGCGGTAAAGCCATTAAGGCAGTATTGCTCTAAATCTGCTTTGCAAGATGAGCAAGTGTGGCAAGAATTCACGAAGCAGCCAACAGCAACTTGCTGGCCTAGCTTCAGGTGATGTACTGAAGACCCAAGGGCAGTTACTTTGCCAACGATCTCATGACCTGGAACGACGGGATAGTTCGTCATACCCCAATCATTTTTTGCATAGTGAATGTCGGTGTGGCAAACGCCGCAATATTCAATCGCAATCTGCACATCCTTAGGACCGACATCCCTGCGCTCAATTTTGAGGGGAGCTAAGGGTGACGCGGCTGATTGAGCAGCATAACTGGAAGTGGATGACATTTTCATCTCCTAATAAGGTTGGCCCATGCTAAACCATGAGTATGAATTTTTTATTGCAAGAACCCGCAAAAAGCAATGCACCGCGCGGAGAGGAGTTGGCGGAGCATTATTGCACTTTTGACAATACTCTTTAAATTAGAACTTGCAGTGTTTTTATTCTGTCAAATAGAAGAGAAACACCAAGGCTGGAAAAGCGCAGCCAATCCACGTAACTAAATTCCACCCGCCAGTAAGATACGCGATGCTGGCAATTGCCGAACCGACTGCACCACCTGCAAAGAAAATAGCCATGTACAGGGCATTTAAGCGACTGCGAATTTCTGGGCCGAGTGAATAGATTGCACGCTGCCCAAGGACAACATTACCCTGCACGCCAAAATCCAGCAGCACTCCAGCGATGACAAGGGCAGTTAAAGATCCTGCACCACCAAGCTTGGCTAAGAAGAAGGCAAGGAAAACTACCCCTATGGCTACTCCAGTGGCGATTTTGGTATAGCCTTTATCTGCTAAACGCCCAGCAATTGGGGCGGCTAAGACACCTAAAGCACCTGCCAAAGCAAAAAGGGCGATACCTCGTTGCGATAGATTAAATTCAGGACCAGACAGCAAAATAGGTACAGTGGTCCAAAAGAGGGTGAAGGAGGCAAACAGCGCCGCTTGATAGAGCGCGCGTCGCCGCAAAATTGGCGTATCCCTTAGCAAAGGTAAGAGGGAGGCAATTAATGAAAAGTAATGATGATGAGATTGAGGTTTACGAGCGGGCAGCAAAAACCACAAGAGGAGGGTAAGCATCATTAAAAGGCTAGCCGATACCCCGAAAACGGCGCGCCAACCAAATGTGTACGCAATGAGACTCGCTAGCGGCCTAGATAGCATGATTCCCAATAGCAAGCCGCTCATGATATTTCCTACCGTACGCCCACGATTTTTTTCTGGGGAAATATGCGCGGCAATGGGAATCAGCATTTGCACTGCCACCGAACCAACCCCAATCAATAGTGAGCCCAAGAGAAACCAAGCGGCATTTGGCGCCAGACCAGTCATGAAGAGGGCGAGAATTGCGCCGCACAACGTCATGAGAATCAACCGACGGTTTTCAACAAGATCTCCTAGGGGCACCAATAAGATTAATCCAGCGCAATAGCCCAGTTGAGTGAGAGTCACAATCATGCTGGCGAGGGAGTCGCTTAAACCAATTTCGGGAGCGATTAGACCGATGAGCGGCTGGGAATAATAGAGATTCGCAACGATTAATCCACACGAGCACGCGAACAGAAAAACCATCCATCTAGGCATGTGGGTCGTCGTTGGGGTGTGATGCAGGCTCATAAAAAGTAATCGTGTGAATGGCTATGTTGCTCAGTTCGTCAGGTAGAATTTAAACATAGTAATTTTTTTGAATCATTAATTTCTTTTCTTTGAAAACTGATCCCAGAATGAAAAAATCTTTAGCCTTCGTTTTCTCAGCCATATTGATGCTCTGCCTTCTTCAAGGCTGTCAAAGCACTGGCAAGGATGGCAAGCCCTTAACAGGCACTCAGATTAATCAGCAGCGGACTGCTACTCTGCAAATGGCTACCACCGGATTGGATGCCTTAATTAAGCAAAACCCGAAGATTCAAAAAGAGATTGATGATGCGCCAGGCTATGCGGTATTTAGCGCTAAAAACTACAACATCGTTCTTTTAGTAGTGGCTCGTGGTGAAGGAGTTTTATACGATAAGCGTCGTAAAGAGCCGGTTTTTATGGAGGCTATGAAAACAGGTGAGGGCGTGGGAGTCGGTTATCAGAATCAATACCAGATCATTATCTTCAAGACTACCTCTGCGATCGACCAATTTTTACTGACATCGATTGGTGGGCAGCAAGGGGGTATCGATGTGGATGCAAACTTCTCCGCAGGACCTGGCGGAACTGTGCGCTCCTTTAATCCAAATATTACAATTTACACGGTTGGTATATCTGGATATGACTTGCAAGCCAATTATGGGGGCACGCTTTATTACGTTGATGAACAACTCAACGACGCTGCTACTCTGAATAGCCTACCTAAAAAGCAATAATTTATTTTCAGTCGCTCGCCTCACGGCTTGCGCCTTAGTAACCCTTGAAACCTTGCGGCGGTTTCAATAGTCTGCAAATGGATGTCTACGGTTGCTAATATTTCTTTGCCGTAACCGCCGGCCATCGAGAATGCGATGGGAACTTGCCGATCAAACCCATATTGAAAAATCGCCTCATCTCGGCAGCGCATGCCTTCCTTACTAAGATTGAGTCGACCTAGTCGGTCGTCTTCGTGGGGATCTGCACCGGCTAAGTAAATAATGGCATTGGGTTTAAAGCGGTCGTCAATTTGATCCAAGGCCCCGTTCAAGGCTTTTAAATATGTCTGATCATCACATCTGTCTAGTAGCCCAATATCTAAATCACTGCGCTCCTTATCAAAGGGAAAATTATTTTCGCCATGTAGGGAGCAGGTAAAAATAGAAGCATCATTTATTAATATGCTGGCAGTACCATTTCCTTGATGTACATCCAAATCAATAATTGCAATACGGAAATGGGGGCTCACTTCTTTTTGTAAAGTCCGAGCCGCAATAACCGAGTCATTAAAGACGCAGAAACCGCTTCCCCGCGCACGATAAGCGTGATGCGTGCCACCAGCAAGATTTGCAGCCAGCCCGTCATGAAGGGCTGCCTGAGCTGCGGCTAGGGTCGCACCAGCAGATCTGCGTGAGCGCTCGACCATTTGCTCGCTCCACGGGAAGCCAATATCCTTTTGCTCTTGTGCGCTGAGCTTACCCTGAATTACTTTTATCAAATACGCTGGGTCGTGGGCATACAAGATTTGTGTGTCGGTGGCCGCAGGCGCTTCCACCAATTGAACTTCTTCCAAAGCCTCAACTGCATTTCTTAGGAGAGCATATTTCTCCATGGGGAAGCGATGCCCCGTTGGTAAAGGTAGTACAAAATGATCGCTATAAAAAGCCTTCAAACAAGCACCCTTAGATAGCGTATTTCTGGAGTTCAGTTAGCGGGACAGTTTCAAGCGCCTTAATGTGTGTGCTCTCTAATTTAATCATCGGCGCACAGCCTGCTTCAAGTGCTTCAACCCAGCGCTTAACGCACAAACACCATTGATCTCCCATAACAAGACCTGAAAAGCGGTATTCTGGTCTGGGAGTAATCAGGTCATTACCTCGCTTTAGGCTAAATTGTAAAAAATCATTCGTTACTACCGCACACACTAAGTGGCTACCCACATCTTCGGCGTTGGTTTTGCAGCAACCATCTCTGAAAAAGCCAGTTAAGGGATCAAATGAGCAGGCTACTAGCGGCTGACCTAGAACATTCAGGGCGATTTCATTAGGCATGGTGCAATGTACTTTCTAAATAAAGTGGATCAATTTACCAGGGGAGTCGTTCACCCGAGTATGTAATAAAGGTGCCGCTATCTTCCTTGTTTAGTGAGTTAATCACACTCAACATGTCTCCGGCTGCATCCAAGGCGGGCCTACCAATTTGCTCCCCACGAAAGGGTTTGGAAAGATGGGAATTGACGGTACCAGGGTGCATGGCAACTAAAACCGTATTTGGCTTAGTTCTTGCGAATTCGATGGCCGTAGTTTTGATAAGCATATTCAGCGCAGCTTTGGACGCTCGGTAGCTATACCACCCGCCGAGGCGGTTGTCGGTAATGCTGCCCACTTTAGCGGAAAGAATTGCCATGGTGCTGGACTCGGGGTCAAGTAAGCCCGCAAAATATTTCAGAGTGAGTGCTGGCCCGATCGCGTTGATCTGCATAAGCTTACTGAGTTGCTCCGCGTTCAGATCCTGTAACCTTTTCTCCGGCATCCACTCCTCACTGTGGAGTATCCCAATGGTATTGATAATGAGATGAAAGGGCGCGTGCGTAGATAGTACTTGGGCTGCCAACTCAATTGAGGATAGATCCTCATAATCAATCGGGATTTCAGAGTGGCGATGAATCCCTGTGACGGAGGCACAATTTGGATCATTTTGCAAAAGCGCTAGAAAAGCGGATCCGATGGTTCCTGAAGAGCCTATAAGTAATGCGCGAAATGGATTAGGGGGCAATGGGGTCGATATCTTTTAAATTTATATATCAACTAGTTTATTGAATAAGTCTTAAACTTGTTGAATGATTTCCCAATTGCCAAAACTCACTCTTTTTTATGATGGGTCATGCCCTTTGTGCCAGGCAGAAATTCTTTTTCTTTCCGGACGCAATCAAGCCAAATTATTGGAATTCGTGGATGTTCATTCTTCGGAGTACCGGCCTGAGCTCATCGGACTCTCCTGCGAAAAAGCCCTTGCTTCTATGTATGGGCAATTCAGTGATGGCACCCTAATTAATGGAGTGCCTGTTTTTTCAGCTGCATATAGCAGGGCTAACCTACCCTTTTTAGCTTGGCTTTTTTCTAGAAAGCTGCTGATGCCTATCTTGAATGGCGGCTACTACTTATTCGCTAAAAACCGGCATGCTATTTCCAAGTGGTTTGGGCCACCAGCATTATGGATGGCGCACACGTTTTCTAACGCAAGAGGCAGGAAGTGAGTATTCCAAAGCAATTACTTGCCATTGCACTGTTGGCAATCAGCATGACTATTTCTGCCGAGCCCCTTCATCTCGCAACTGAAACTCAGTCATTGGGTTTGCAAGGCGCTGGTAAGTTAACCTTTTTTGGATTGCATATTTACGACGCCGCTTTTTATCGCGGTGTTAAGAATTCAGCAACCGATTTCGCTTTGGATGTACGTTATCAAAAGTCTTTATCAGGCACAACCATTGCCAACAGAGCTGCAGAGGAAATGAAAAAGCAAGGGGTGGCTGAGCCGCAAGCGGCTAACTGGGGTAAACAGATGGCAGGTTTTTTCCCTAACGTGGAGCCTGGTCAAAGCTTAACAGCCATTTATAGCGCCACACAAGGCACTACTTTTCTGTTCGAGGGGAAGAAGATTGCAGTCGTTCCAGGCAATGATTTTGCTAAAGCTTTTTTTGGAATTTGGTTGGATTCAAACACGAGCGTGCCAAAGTTAAGGGCATCATTATTAGGGCAAGGTTGTCCACCCCCACTCATTGGTGAGGGTTGTTAGTATTTCTTTGAAGGAAGCGGCAATGAAAAAAATGAGAATTTTGCGGTGCTTGCTTGGTGGCATTTTCCTGCTGAGTCTATTGGCTTGTTCATCGCCAACCGTAACGCAATACGCCGCAGAAAAACCCACCCTTGACTTGAGTGAGTACTTTAATGGCACACTCGATGCCTATGGCATGTTTACCGACCGCAGTGGAGCAGTTCAGAAGCGTTTCACAGTACTCATCAAGGCAAATTGGCGAATGGTTGATGGTAAAAAAACCGGGACATTGGATGAAAGCTTTGAATATGCCGACGGCAGCAAGCAAAAGCGGATTTGGACAATAGTAGAAACATCTCCAGGAAAATACATTGGTACTGCTGATGACGTAGTTGGCCAGGCTCTGGGAGATTCAGCGGGCAATGCTCTAAATTGGACATATACCTTGGCGTTGCCGGTTGAGGGCACTATTTACCATGTGCAATTTAATGACTGGATGTATTTGATCACGCCTAAAGTCATGCTAAATAAGGCAAAAATGAGCAAATTTGGGTTTGACTTGGGTGAAGTAACGCTAAGTTTCTATAAGCGCTAGGGTTGCGCACAGGACTCCTAAATTTATGTCAAACTCTCCCAAGTTATGAAATTGAATGTGGACAGAAGCTAAATGAGAATTGAAGACAAAGATCCGGCCAGACATGCTGGTATTGAATATCCCATGGAAGTGGGAGCCCCGGTCTTCGCCCCCATTAAGGTAGTTGAGGAAAAAGATAAGGCAGTTAATGTCGCACGCCAAAACGCCAAACTTGAATACGATCGCATCATGGAGCAGGCAGAGGTGTTGATGAAGCAAGCGCGGTCGCTTCAGGCCAGACTGGATGCCACGGAAATGGTCCACAGCGCTAAATATGGTTTTAATCCTATTCACGGGAAAACTTATCACCTGTACTACGATGAGCGCAATGCCGTGAATCTACTCATTCAAAATGGACCAAAAGATTGGACCTGCGGTATTCCAGGCGGCTGGACCTATTCTATGGCTGTGAGGAAACTAGGCGATAGTACTTGGGCGATTGTCGAGGACGAGTCTGAGAATGCGCTTACAGTAAGATAAGTGGATAGGTAGATAGGTAGTAAGAAAATATTGAACTAAATAATTAAAGGCTAAATGTGACTACTGCACGAATTGTTAATCTCTCAGAGCTCGGCGATGCCGATGTAATTAAATTAATCGACAAAGAATTGTCAGCTCCTGGTGAGGGCGAGGTACAACTTCGCCAAACAGCGATTGGTTTTAACTTCATCGATGTTTATCAGCGCTCAGGTATTTACCCCTTGGAATTGCCAACTGGCCTTGGTCACGAGGCAGTAGGTGTTGTGGAGGTGCTTGGTGAAGATGTAACGCGCTTCAAAGTAGGCGATCGTGTAATGTATATCAACGCAGGCATTGGCGCTTATGCTAGCGCCCGCAATGTCGCAGTAGATAAATTGGTATCGGTGCCCGCTACGGTTTCCGATGAAGTGGCTGCCGCAGTATTTTTTAAAGCGATGACAGCGCAGTATTTAGTGCAAAAAACCTATCGAGTGAAAGCCGGTGATGTCGTTCTTGTCCATGCAGCGGCTGGTGGTGTAGGTCAAATTTTGGCTGGCTGGGCTAAGTCCTTAGGGGCATTTGTGGTGGGCACGGTGGGCTCTCCAGCGAAGTTTGCGGCAGCTAAAGAGGCTGGGTGTGATGCGGTGGTGGACTACTCGGCAGCTAATTGGGTGGAAGAGGTACTCAAAGCGATGAATGGTCGTAAAGCAAATGTTGTTTACGACTCGGTTGGAAAAACCACTTTCATGGGTTCGCTAGACTGCACAGCGCCGTTCGGTACTGTTGCTCTATTTGGTGCAGCATCTGGCCCCGCCCCAGAAATTCAGCCCGATATCTTGGGCAAGAAGGGTTGCTTGTTCTTAACGAGACCTTCGGTATTTCCGCACAATGCGACTCCTGAGTTGTTACAGGAGAACGCCAAAGCTGTTTTTGATGCAATTGCGGAAGGCCGCATCAAAGTACAAATTGGAGCGCGCTTTACATTGGAGCAAGCGGCTGAGGCACATAAGGCGGCTGAAAGCAGAAAGTTGGTAGGAGCTATTGTGATGACACCTTAATAGGGTGCGTCCAAATATAAGCTCCATCTTTAGTTTTACCCATTGTTTTTAAGGCCATGGCCAAGGAGTTTTCCGTGAGATTAGTTTTGAAGTTATTCATCGCTCTCGGATTGGCCTGTTCTTGCGCCATGTCTTTTGCTCAAATCCCGAACACGCGATCTGCCAATGGTATTTCATACATTACTGGAGGTGTGGGAGAGGGGGAGGCTAAAGCTATTTTGGCAGAACAAAAGCAATGGCCCTTACTGCTAGAGTTTTCTCAACTTGAGAATGGTAAAGGGGTGTGGATATTTGGTGCGATGATTCGCATTACCGACGCTAAGCAACAATTTGTTTTTGATGCGCAGGCAGATGGCCCTTACATGCTGATTAATTTATCGCCGGGTGAGTACGCTCTAAATGCCTCCTATCAAGGTGTTTCTCAAAAACGCACCATCAGCATTAAATCGGATCAAAACCAAAAAATAACTCTTTCTTGGCAATGATCCCAATGACTGAAGGTCAAATCATGAAGCTTTCATTTGACTTCTATCCCTAATTTAGAGGGATTTTCCCCTTTTGAAGCTGTTTTAGCTACATAAGTGCGCTGCGAAGGGCCTTACAATGCCAAAGGCGGCTTAAATGCTTATCGCTGGCCAGCCAACCTTCATGACAGCCACTACTTCCTCGCCCTCTAGCCAGCACGTGTTATCACTTGAAGTGCGTGGCTTGAATTGCATTCGGGGTGAAAAGTTATTATTTTCCAATCTCCACTTTAGTCTGCACGCAGGTCAAGGTCTGCATGTTCGTGGTGAAAACGGAGCTGGCAAAACTAGTCTTCTTCGTCTATTAACTGGCCTCACTAAACCCGAATCTGGTGAAGTGTTGTTTTCAGGGATATCGATTGCTCAAGCATCAGAGTCGTATCGCCGAAATGTACTGTTTATGGGTCATCGCGATGCGCTTAAAGAGGATCTCACAGCCCTCGAAAACTTAGAGATGTATGCTGCCCTAGATGGTATTGAATTCAATACCGCCACTACGCTTGCTAGCCTGAAGCGCTTTAACTTAAAAGGGCGCGAAGACCTTCCGGTAAGTTGTTTATCGGCCGGCCAAAAAAAGCGCTTATTAATGGCGCGTATGACCACTAGAAAAGCCGTAGTGTGGATTTTGGATGAACCTTTTAATGGATTGGATCTCGTGGCGGTAAAGCTGCTGCAAGATCTGCTGGCCGAACAATTGCAACAAGGCGGAATCATTATCCTAACTGGGCATCAAGTTCTCCAATTACCTCAGCTTCAGGTGCTGGACTTATGAGCGCTTTTTTTGCCATGATTCGACGCGACCTATTGCTTGTCATGCGGCGTAAAAGTGAAGTACTCACGGTCCTATTCTTTTTTGTGATTGTGACCAGCCTGTTCCCATTGGGGGTTGGGGCTGATGCGGCCTTGCTTAGGCGGATTGCGCCCGGTGTAATTTGGGTTGCAGCATTACTTTCCACCTTATTGGGATTGCAACGCATGTTCGCGACAGACTACAGCGACGGCACATTGGAGCAATTGGTCCTATCACCCCAACCATTGGTTGTCTTGGTGCTTGGTAAAATCATCGCGCATTGGTTGATCTGTGGACTGCCGTTAGTCCTTTTAGCACCAGTGATTGGATTACAGTTTGATTTAGAAGCGAGTGCTTTAAAAGTCTTGGTATTGACTTTATTATTAGGCACCCCTGTTTTATCGTTGATGGGCTCTATCGGAGCGGCCTTAACCTTGGGCGTTCGTGGCGGCAATGTACTTATGAGTCTACTTATCCTGCCTTTATATATTCCCGTTTTAATATTTGGGGCAGGTGCAGTGTATGCGCAGAGTGCCGGCCTAGAGGTGGCTGACTATTTTTCTTTATTAAGCGCCTTATTGATTTTGGCATTAGCATTTGTACCTTGGGTGAGCACCGCCGCAGTAAAGATGGCACTTGAATGAATAACAAAAAAGAATTAATTAACGATCGCGCGCTGAACTGGTTTCAGTTGTCTAGCCCCAGCACTTTTTATCCAGTGGCTGGAAAAATGATCCCATGGTTTTGGGCCCTTACATTCATTTTTGGATTAGCAGGGCTATGGATTAGCTTTTTTGTTGCTCCGGTCGATGCGGTTCAGGGCCAAGGCTATCGGATCATCTTTATTCATGTACCTTCATCATGGATGTCGATGTTTATTTATGTTGTGATGGCGATCTGGGCTGGATTAGGCCTAGTTTTTAATACTAGGTTATCAGCCATGATGGCTCAAGCGCTGGCTCCAATTGGTGCATGGATGGCATTCTTATCCCTTTGGACAGGGGCTTTCTGGGGAAAGCCAATGTGGGGCGCTTGGTGGGTTTGGGACGCACGTTTAACCTCTGAACTTATTTTATTATTTCTTTATTTGGGATTTATTGCTCTGCAATCATCGATAGACAATAAACGGCGAGCAGATAAAGCAGGTGCCCTATTAGTATTAGTGGGGGTCGTTAATGTACCGATTATTTACTTCTCTGTGAAATGGTGGAATACCTTGCATCAGGGCGCTTCCGTCTCATTGACTAAGGCGCCGGCGATGGCGCAAACCATGCTTTGGGGCATGCTCTTGATGGCTTTAAGTTTATGGATGTACACCATCGCGGTTGGACTTATGCGCTTACGGGCCATTATTTTGGAGCGTGAGTCTCATGCGGATTGGGTAAAGCAATTGCTTGAGGTAAATCAGTGATGTGGAATACAACTTCTGAATTTCTGGCAATGGGAGGCTATGCTCTTTACGTCTGGAGTAGTTTTGGCATGACTGCACTGGTACTCATTTTGGAGCCATTGTTTTTGCGTGCCCGCATCAAGGCTACGCTGCGCAGACTCAAGCGGGAAGTTTTAGCTGATCGCCTTGAGCATGGAGAAAGCGATTGAAAGCTCGACATAAACGCTTACTGTTAATTATTGGCGGCTTATGCGTTGTCGGCGTAGCGGCGTTGCTAATCATGAATGCCCTCAACAGTAATATCGCTTTGTATGTCACTCCAAGCGACGTCTTTGCAGGCAAGGCGCCGCAGGGGCAGGCATTTCGGATTGGCGGAATGGTCAAAGAGGGGTCCGTAAAACGTGATGGTATTACTGTGCACTTTGTTATCACGGATTTGGTGAAGGATATCCCGGTAGCCTACACAGGAATTCTGCCAGATTTATTCAAAGCGGGAAAAGGGGCAGTGATTCAGGGGCGCTTAGATAACAGCGGTGAATTTATTGCAACTGAAGTATTGGCTAAGCATGATGAAAACTATATGCCCCCTGAGGCAAAACACGCCCTTGAGCAGGCACAGAAAATGGGAAATAAGCCATGATTCCTGAATTAGGGCTATACGCTTTAATCTTGGCTTTAGGGGTAGCCCTGATTCAAGGAGTGCTGCCTTTAGTGGGGGCGCACAGGGGACGAAGTGAGTGGCTGATGTTAGCGCGCCCCGCTGCCCAAACCGTCTTCTGCTTGCTGGCGTTAGCATTTGCTAGCTTGGCGTGGAGCTTCTATGTCAACGATTTCTCAGTTCTGTATGTGGCTGAGCATTCCAATTCCCAGTTGCCATTACTTTACCGAATTGGCGCTGTTTGGGGAGGCCATGAAGGCTCTTTGCTACTGTGGATCTTTTTACTGTCCACATGGACGGTTTTGGTTGCCCAACTTTCTAAGGCCTTAGACGACTTTATGGTCGCCCGTGTGATTGGTGTGTTGGGTTTGCTGATGACTGGCCTATTGTTATTCATTCTTGCAACCTCGAACCCATTTTTGCGTTTATTACCGGCTGCACTAGATGGACGCTCCTTAAATCCCTTGTTGCAAGATCCGGGCTTGGTGTTTCATCCACCGATGCTCTATATGGGTTATGTGGGATTCTCTGTGGCATTTGCATTTGCTATTGCCTCATTATTATCTGGCCGCCTAGACGCGGCATGGGTTCGCTGGTCGCGTCCATGGACCACTGCCGCTTGGGTATTTCTTACGATCGGTATCGCCTTGGGTTCGTGGTGGGCATACTATGAGTTGGGCTGGGGTGGCTGGTGGTTTTGGGACCCAGTCGAAAATGCATCTTTCATTCCTTGGCTAGTCGGCACTGCCTTACTACACTCATTGGCGGTAACAGAAAAGCGGGGCGGCTTTAAAAGCTGGACCGTCTTGCTCGCTATCACTGCGTTTTCACTATCGCTTTTAGGTACCTTCTTAGTTCGCTCAGGGGTCCTGACTTCGGTGCACGCATTTGCGAATGATCCTAAACGCGGAATTTTTATCTTAATTCTGCTTGCGCTGGTAGTGGGCTCTTCTTTAACCCTCTATGCGTGGCGTGCCCCTAAAAGTACCTTAGGTGGAAAATTTAACCTGAGCTCACGCGAGACTTTTATTCTGATGGGCAACGTTTTTTTAGTGGTTTCTGCAGCCTCAGTGTTATTGGGCACCCTGTATCCATTGCTGATAGACGCTTTGCATTTAGGCAAGATTTCAGTGGGCCCTCCATACTTTAATAGTGTGTTCGTGCCCATCATGATTCCTTTATTGGTATTTATGGGAATCGGTCCTTGGACGAACTGGAAAAATACCAATTTAATTGTTGTGATCCAGCGTTTATGGTTTGCTGGCGTGGTAGCGGTGCTAGCTGCAATTCTCATTCCATGGCTAATGGGCGGCTTTTCTTGGCTGAGTAGTGCAGGATTTCTATTGGCTTTTTGGGTAATTGCTTCTGGCTTCATGCAAGTGATGAGACAGGCCAAGAGCGGTAAGCCTACGCGCTCCTTTATCGGTATGCAACTAGCGCATTTGGGTATCGCCATTTTTGTCATTGGTGTCACGATGGTAGGTGGCTATCAAGAAGAAAAAGATGTGCGCATGCTCCCGGGTGAAACAGTCACCGTAGGTGGTTATCAGATTCAGATGCAAGGGGTTAGCGAAGTTTCTGGGCCCAACTATCAGGCGATCCGCGGGACATTCTTGCTTTCTCGCAAAGGTCAGGTTGAGGCTACTTTACTGCCAGAGAAGCGCAGCTATTTCTCTTCTAGTATGCCGATGACTGAAGCAGCGATTAACGCCAATCTCACGCGTGACATTTACGTCTCTCTAGGAGAAGAATTAGAAGATAAAGCCTGGGCTGTACGTGTGTATTACAAACCATTCGTCGATTGGATTTGGGGCGGTTGTCTATTAATGGCTTTAGGCGGAATATTTGCAATGACAGATAAACGGTATCGCCTCAAACTTTCTAAGAAACTGCCTAAGTTAGCCCCATGAAGGCCAAGCTCTATATTCCGTTAGTCTTATTTGTGGCGCTAGTGGGTTTCCTAGCAGTAGGACTCAATCTAGATCCGCATGAGGTTCCCTCACCACTAATTAATAAGCCAGCGCCTGCATTTGAATTGCCACTTCTGTCTGATCCTAATAAATCATTTTCTTCAGAGAGCATGAAAGGCCAAGTTTGGGTTTTAAACGTTTGGGCATCTTGGTGTATTTCCTGTCGCGAAGAACATCCGGTTCTATTAGAAATGGCCCAACAACAGGCGCTACCCTTGATTGGGTTGGACTATAAGGATCAACGCGCTGATGCAACGGCAAGGCTATCCCGAGAAGGCAATCCCTATCGTTTATCTGCATTTGATGCTAAGGGGCGCGTCGGTATTGACTACGGTGTTTACGGTGTTCCTGAGACCTACATCATCGATAAGGCCGGCATTATCCGCTTGAAACATACCGGCCCACTCACGCCAGAGGTTCTCACTAAGACGATTTACCCTTTAATTAGGGAGTTAAATAAAGCGTGAGATATTTATTCTTCGTTCTGAGCGCAATGGTTTTTTTAGGGCTTGCGGCAAATACACTATCCGCCAAGGAAGCCATTTCTTTAACGGATGATCCTGTTTTAGAGCAACGCCTCATTACTATTTCTGAAGAAATGCGCTGTTTAGTTTGCCAAAATGAATCCCTGGCAGGCTCGCGCTCGGATTTGGCAAATGATTTACGACAAGAGATTCGCGTTCAAATTAAGGCTGGCAAAAGTGATGCCCAGATTCGAGATTTTATGGTTGAGCGCTACGGTGACTTTATGCTTTACCGTCCCCCCGTTAAGCCAATTACCTGGTTTCTTTGGCTGGGCCCATTCGCCCTCTTATTGGCGGGTATGATTGCTTTGCTGACATATTTAAAACGTAGAAATAAAGAAATTATTGCCGCAGAACTCACTGATGATGAGAATCATTGCATTGATCTGCTTTTAAAAGAAAATCAGCATGACTAGCTTCATCATTTCCGCTCTCCTCCTGTTAGTGCTGACGCTATTTTTGCTACTACGCCCCTTCTTTTTTACGGTGCGAAGTAAGGCAGTCTCCCGTCAGCAAATGAATGCCGCCATCTATCGTGAGGAACTCGATAAGTTAGAAGTTGAGCGGCAATCAGGTGCGATAGATGAGGCTATGTATCAACTCACCCATGCCGAACTTCGTCAGCGCTTGTTTCAGGACACGCTTGAAAAAGACGACCAAGCTATTTCGAGATCACCTCGCATCACCATCGTTGCTATTGTGAGTTTTATTGCAGTGTTTTCAATTGGTTTTTATTTGGCCTTTGGGGATTTATCTAGTCTTTCGCAGGCCGACACATCAAAGCCGGTAACGCAAGCGTCTGTTGAAAAAATGGTTTCTGAGTTCGCTCTCAAACTGGAAAAAAATCCCAGTGATTTAAAAGGCTGGGCGATGCTTGCGCGCTCCTATCAAATTTTAGGTCGCAATCAAGATGCGGCGAAAGCCTACGAACGCGCTGGCCCGTTTTTGGATACGGATCCACAGTTATTGGCCAATTATGCGGATGTTTTAATAGGTAATGCAAATGGCAACTTTGCGGGCAAGCCATTACAACTCATTAATCAGGCATTAAAAATAGATCCGAACAATTTACTGGCTCTGTGGCTTTCTGGGACAGCCGCCTTTAATTCAGGTAACTACCGGGCAGCCGTCCAGTCTTGGGAGAAGGTGCAATCACAGGTTCAGCCGCAATCGGAGGAAGCCCAAGCCATTGCGAAGGCAATCGCTGAAGCGCGTACCAAAGGCAAGCTGCCCACACCCGCTACACCCACCTCAATGCCTTCAGAAAGAGCGGCCCTGAGTGGTAGCATCGATCTCGCTTCTGCCTTGAAGGCCAAACTGAAGCCAACGGATATCCTGATGGTGATCGCCCGCAAACCTGGCGAGAGAATGCCTGTTGCAGTTTGGAAGACACCTGTGACAAGTTTCCCGATGAAATTTGTTTTGAATGACTCTATGGCAATGAGTCCGAATCAACCGATTTCTCAACTCAGTGAGGTCACTATTGAGGTGCGTATTTCAGAGTCGGGTATGGCGATGCCTGCGGTAGGCGATTTAATGTCTGATGTACAGACTGTCAAGGTAGGTTCAAATCAAGTCAATCTGTTAGTGGACAAGGTCCGGCAGTAGCAAGCTACTGCTGGCAGCACCTGCCCCAATGAATGCTTAACTTGGTACTAAACTGACCATCCTATGCAGTATTGCCCTAAAATGAAGCGATGACTATTGCGAAATTGGCACCGCCACTCACGTCAGCTAAAGAAGCGGTTAACTCATTAAATGATCTTGGCTACGCCATCCTCTCCGCAGAAGACGTAGCTACGCTAGCAAAAGTAAACCTTCCCGAGCTGCAAACCTTAACCCGTTTTTGGGAAAATCTGCCAAGAGATCCTTATTTAAAGGATGGTGGGCGTTACCGCTTTCGACGTCATGTGAGTTACGAAGTTACTGGCGACGTCTTGACAATGGTGCCGCACCGGGCTCATTGGCAATCATTAAATTACAACGCCTTACATGGTGGAATTGAGCGGTGGTTTGAGCCAGCGGAACAAGCTTTGACCGGTAACGTTGCATGGCAAATGCTTATAAAGAGTATGTGCCATTTGCTAGATCAGTTGAGACCGGTAAGGACTTGGTTTATTGAAGCGCATCAATTTCGAATTGATACAACAGATGGTATTGGACGGCCAACCCCTGAGGGCGCGCACCGCGATGGTGTTGATTTTGTCGCCGTCTTCTTGCTTAATCGAGAAAATATTAAAGGGGGTGAGACCCGAATTTTTGACTCGGGTGGGTCGGCTGGTTTGCGTTTCACTTTGACCCAACCTTGGTCTTTACTCTTGATGAATGATGAGCGCATGATTCATGAATCCACGCCTATTCAGCCAGTTGGGGCACACGGTTTCAGGGATACTTTAATTCTGACTTTTCGCTCTAACGGTTTTCAGGAATCGCCTATTCAAAATCAGCAATAGTTTTTCAGAGCACCAAACGCTTAAGCAATACGCGTGCCAACCCAATAAGCCAATCCTGCGGCGATTGCGGTTACAAAACTTCCCCAAGCCATATCGATAAATGCTAAGTTCGTAGGAAAATCTCGCACGACTGCTAGATTGGTTAAGTCATATGTCATGTAGCAGAAGAAGCCAAATAGGGCCCCATAAGCTAAAGCATAGAGTAGTGACTGTTTGGTGAGGGCGGGTAGCACCACAAAAATACTGGCACCCAAAGCGTACAGTAAGTAAAAACCTAAGCCGGCAATGAGTTTGGGTTGGGTTGCCATCAGGGAGCCCATTTCTGTGCGATAGAGGTTTTTCGCTATCCCGAGCAACCAAACTAAATCGATGGCGACTAGTGAGATCAGAAATGTTGCGTAAACTAAAAAATACTTTAACAATTTAGTTCTCCTTTAGGCAGCACTGTGCCATCAATCAGTATTATGATGGAAAAAAGAACTGCTAAGTTTAATTAAAGGAGATATATATGTTTAAGCATTTATTAGTTCCAGTAGATGGTTCAGACCTGAGTAAAAAGTCATTAAAGAAGGTGGCCAGTCTAGCCAAAGCAGATAACGCCTTAGTTACGCTCATTTATGTTTCCGATCCAATGCCCCCTTTGTTGTATGCAGACAGTACGATGGGTTATATGATTTCTCAGAAGGAGCACAAAGACGCGTGCCAAGTATTTGCTGATGGCGTCTTTCAAAAAGCAGCCACGCAATTTGGCACAATCAAGGTAAAGACACTTCATATTGCTAATGTCAATTTAGCAGAGGGTATTTTGGATGGCGCTAAAAAATCAAAGGCGGATGTGATTGTGATGGCTTCGCATAAACTCACTGGCATCAAGAGCTTCTTATTGGGTAGCGAAACTCATGAGGTAATTGTGCATTCGAAGTTACCAGTGCTTGTACTGGGCTAAGCGGCACGTTTAATTCCCGTAGCAAAAGGATCCTCGCTGGATCCTTTTTTACACCCACTTCAGATTATTTAGTTTGGAGCGAGACTACCTAGTAGCAAGATCTCACTCGTTAACAAGCCGCTCTCATCGTCACGCATGGACCACAGGTTTAGCTGCATGCGTGCCGCATAAGGGTCTACGTAGACCCCGTCTTTTCTAAGTTCAAAATGGAGATGCGGGCCAGTGGAACGACCTGTAAGGCCAACATAGCCAATTTCAAAGCCGCGCCGCACTTCATTGCCAAGTTCCAGCTCGGAGTTGAATTTACTTAAATGGGCGTAATAGGTATGGTAGCTGCCTGGATGCTCCAAAATAATGAGATTGCCAAAGGCTCCACTAAAGCCCATGTGAACAACCTTCCCAGTAGCTACGCTAAAAACGGGTGTACCAATCGGAGCTGCATAGTCAATTCCCATATGGGCTCGGTATTTTTGTTTGCTAGGAGCCTCCGCGCTCGATGGGGCTGCACCTTTTTTATTGCTGACACGTTTAGATGTCGAAGTGACTCGCACACTACCGACTCCTCGTGAAATACGGCGATAGCTTAAGGGGTTAGTCCAGAAGGATCGCTCAAGAGCCTCCCCAGTGCTTGTAAAGAAGCCGCCTGGAATGCCGTCCCGCTCAACCCAAAACGCACTGGAAAATATTTCTTTAGTAGTTGGGTCAATGATTTCAACAGCCCGAATTTGCGCCCAGCGCTCTTTATCCCCAAAGTCAACAATGATGCGGACTACGCTGTTGGTATTTTCATGCGAGTTATTATCTTCTGGATAGATCTGCTTAATCACTCCATTTAGTTCCCATACAAGCTCGACCGGAAGCTTATCTCCAACTTTACGTGGATCATACAAAACATCTCGCAAGGGGATCTGAATCTCAGTAAGTTGCTTCGCCTCTTCTTTTAAATACTCTTGCTGAATTAGAAAGCTACCAGCAGCGGAGGGCGTAAAGGTCCACACCTCGGTTTTCGCATCTTGCACAGGACCATTCATAATGCTCAGGGAATCAAAACGGTTCCGACTCCCAAAAGCTACCGCGTAAGGGATGCAATCTCCTCTCATGCCATCAAAAAACCGTTTCGTTTTACTCTTAAAAAAATCAGCAAATGCCCGATCGTCAATACCAATTGCGTTCGGTAGCTTGTCTTCACTGTAGCTGCGACGTAAGCAACCGCGTTTTACCCGAAAGTCTAAGTTACCAGTGGTATTTCCTGTGAGCTCACTCTCCCCCTTTTTTTGGAAGAGCTCTGGATTCAGGTTCATGCTGTTGTAATTGGAAACGCGGTTAACGGCAGAAGGTTTTAAACCTATTTGTTTATTTGCAGTCCCACTAGATTTTTGTACAACGGGTTTAGGAGTTCTCTTTGGCTGTGTTGCGCTGCTAGTTTGCGCAAGCGCTTGAGAAATCATCAGCACATTCGATGGCAGGATTAGGCTCAAAAAGGTTAATCCCAAGCATTGCACCGCTGCTCGAAAAAGATACATTGTGTAACCGGTTTTTATGTTCACTGACTCATCGTCTGACGGAAAGGCCCCCATGCCGCCTGTTGCCTAATGAGTGCAGACAGCAGGGAAGTAGCTAGTGGGGATGCCTAAATGGGCTAATCTTAGTCCTGAGAGTAATGCTCTTGTTGCGCTTAGAGACCAGGCATGTTGAAGTGAATATTTTGTAATTCACTGAGTAACTTAGCTTGCTGGTCTTCGCTAAGTTGCATTAGTGGCGGACGCACGCGCAACCAATCGGGATCTTTACTGAAATGGGCAACTGCAGTTTTCATACCGGCAATCATCTGATATTGCTCAAATATTGCCCGTACTTGGTCTAAATCAATTTGGCGTTGATCGGCATCAGCTTCGCGCCAGTGAGCTGCTAGATGGGCAATTGCCTTGGGATTTACATTGACGGTCGCAGAAATACAGCCAGCGCCGCCAGCTCGCAGAGCACGTACTAAAAAGGCCTCGTTACCTGCATAGACTCTAAAGCCGGTAGGCGCTAATAATTTAATGACGGATTCGGTATAAGGCCAATTACCAGAGCTATCTTTGATGCCCACTACGGTGTTTGGATAGGCCTTTATTAAGCGCTCAAGTAAAGACAGGCTCAAGTTAATGCGTGTTACTGGCGGAATGTTGTAAATGTAAATCTGTAAAGCGGCGTCACCCACTTTTTGGATCACTTCAGAAAAGTAGGCAAAAAGCCCGTCGTCGGTGATGTCTTTGTAATAGAACGGCGGCAACATAATGACGCTCGTGCATTTGTGATTCAGGGCATGCCGAGTCATATTGACCGTGGCATCGATTGACGTGGCACCAGTACCTGGCATGATATGGTCGGTATCGAGACCGCCTTCAACCAAAGCGCTCAGCGTATCCATTTTTTGGACTGCTGACATGGAATTGGCCTCCGAATTCGTGCCAAAAATAGCTTGTCCCACCCCATTTGTCTCGAGCCACTGACATTGCTTAAGTAACTTTTTGGCGTTAGGGCTGCCGTCTTCATTAAATGGGGTGATGACAGGTGCCAAAACGGCAGGGAGTTTTGAAGAATGCAGGGTAATTGTCATAGTGACTCCATGAATGGAATAGTTTTGTTTTTTTAAGCGCCTAGGCATCTGATCGCAAGTCGATCCAATTTTTTAATTCTATAGGAAAAGGGCCCGAAAATTCGTTTTTGTGCACCAGATTTAGGCAGAAAACTCAAAAAATAAGGCGTAAGGGCGTCACGATGACGTTGATCAAACCCAAAAAGAATTGACTCAAGGGCTCCATCCAAAGGCTTCCAATAACGCCAGTAAACATCAATGCCAAGACTATAAAAAAGCCCCATCTCTCTAGGCGATCAAGAGCCATGGATTGCCGAATGGGTAATAAGCCCGATAACACTCTCCCGCCATCAAACGGGGGAATGGGCAGCATATTAAAGACTAATAAGCCAATATTCCACAATACCCCTGCCCTCGCCATGGAGGTAAAAAAGGGCTCATCTAGGCGGGTACCCAAAAGAATGACCCAAATCGCCATCCAAATAATTGCTTGAATGAAGTTAGAGCCTGGCCCAGCTAAGGCAACCCAGACAGAGTCAATTTTAGGTTTGCGCAGCTTGCCGTAGTTCACGGGTACAGGCTTTGCATAGCCAATAAGGAAGGGGGAGCCAGCCAAAATCAGCATCAGAGGAATCAGGATGGTACCAACTGGATCAATATGTTTTGCGGGGTTAAGGCTCACGCGCCCCAGCATATAGGCTGTGTTGTCGCCTAATTGACGAGCTGCGTACCCATGAGCCGCTTCGTGGATGGTAATGGCAAAAATCAAGGGAATCGCATTAATGGCGACAGCTTGGATAGAATAGTCAGTAATCATGACGATATGATATCTATAGGAGCAAACAAATGACTGATGATAAAAAACCAGCAGCAAAAACGCCAGCAAAGCCAGTTGCTAGCAAGCAAGCGATTCGACCACCAGCCCCTAAAGGCCCCTCAGGTCCAGGCGGACGTCCTCAAGCAGGCTTTGGTGGTGGTAAGGCGATGATGCGCAAGGCTGGCCGCGGCCGATAGTGGATAATTGCGCCAATACCCTAGTGGGTCCTATTAAGGAGTTGAAATGAACGAGTGGCAAACGCATTCCAAGGCAGAAATCAATAAAAAGATCCTCACCCTAGTGGTGATGTTGGCAGCTGCAACCAGCCTAGCCATCTTGTTTGCATTAGTTGCAGCCCATATTGGTTACGTATTCGGCTAATTCGCATTAAATGACTGGCCATCGCCAACCCGCCATATTTATTGGTCATGGCAGTCCTACCTACGCCCTCGAGCCCAATCGCTATACAGCGGCCTGGGCTTCTTTGGGGAAATCGCTTCGTAGACCAGATGCCATCTTAGTGATTTCTGCCCATTGGCTTACCCGCGGTACTTGGGTTACGGCCATGGCTAAACCTAAAACTATTCATGATTTCGGTGGCTTTTCGCCTGCGCTTTATGAGGTACAGTATCCAGCGTCAGGCAGCCCTGCATTGGCCGATCGCATCCAAGAGTTGTTGGATATTCCGGTGGTGCTGGAAGAGCATGAGTGGGGTTTTGATCATGGCGCTTGGGCTGTTCTGAAATACCTCTATCCATGCGCGGATATTCCTGTTGTCCAGTTGAGTCTAGATGGCTCAAAGTCTGCCGCTGAACATTACGCATTAGCAAAGCAACTGCGCCCTTTGCGCGCTGAAAACATTCTCATCTTGGCCAGTGGTAACGTGGTTCACAACCTGCGCATGATGCATTGGGAAGAAGGTGCCGAGCCTTATCTCTGGGCCAAGGACTTTAATGCTTTTTTTGTTGCAGAAATGCACCGTGATGATCATGCCGCATTGATTCATTGGGAAGAGCAGGGCGAGGCGGCACATTTGGCTGTACCGTCACCTGAGCACTATTGGCCTGCTTTGTATGCTCTAGCATTACAAGAGCAAGGGGAGCATGCCAATATCATTGTGGACGGCTTAGAAATGAGCTCTATCAGTATGTTGAGCTTTTCCATTCAATAGGATCTTGAATATGTGGTTATCGATATTAGCTATTTTCTGCGGGGCCGGACTCGGGGCTTTACTCAGGGCGGGCTTCAATGCCTCGACCGTGAGCGTAGCCTTGATTATTCCCTTGGGCACGCTTATTTCCAACTTGGTGGGTGGTTATTTGATTGGTATCGCCATTGCGTTCTTCGGCAATAACCCCAATTTATCGCCAGAATGGAGACTCTTTATTGTTACTGGTTTCTTGGGCGGCCTCACCACCTTCTCGAGCTTTTCGGCGGAAGTAGTTGGCTTTATGCAGCGCGGTGAATTGACTTGGGCACTGGGAACTGCTCTCTTGCATTTATTAGGATCGCTAGCCTTAACTTTCCTTGGAATTCTGACTTATCAAGCCCTCAAGTAAAGGGCTTTTCTAAATCAGCCCAAGCACTCCGAGCAAGGCGCCGACGATGATTAAATACAGTGGGTGCCAGCGCGTCAAAAGTAATATCAAAATCGCCCCGCTAGTGAGTGCGATTGCAGGCATTCCTTGATGAATTTGGTTCGAGATATCCCAGGCTGAACCCAATACTAGCCCTACCGCTAAAGCGCTTGCAGCAAGTTGAATGGTGCTCTTGACCCTTTGATTGCTTATCTTGTTCAGGTAGTTCTGTAAAAAATAAATCATGATGGAGGAAGGCCAGCAGATTGCTACAGAGGCAACTGCCGCTCCCAAAACACCGCCAACGTGCCAACCAATCAGAATGACCGTCATCAAGTTGGGTCCTGGCGCTGCTTGAGCGATTGCAAAAAAATCGGAGAAGGTTTGGGTGTTCAGCCAGTGCTCTTGTGTAACTGAGAGTCTGTAAAGCTCGGGGAGTAGTGCATTCACACCACCAAAGGCAATTGCGGAAAATGCAGAAAGCTTGATAAAAAGGTTAAGCAAGATATTCATTTTTTACCTGCTTTTTGCCAAGCTAAATAGAGGGCTACAGGGGAGGCAATCAATACTACCCAAGCCAAACTTAAATGAAAGTAGCCAGTTGCAAGGACGGTAATTAGCACAACGAATAACATCGGTGGATAACTAAATTCACTGCGCAACATTTTGAAACCAGTGCCCGCAATTAAGCCAATTCCAACCGCTGAAACCCCTCGCAGCATCCCGTGAACTTCCGGTAGATAACTGTAATGCTCATAGAGCATGCCTAATAAAATGACGATGATGCTAGGCCCCAAAAGAAGACCTGCAACTGAGCTTAGAGCCCCTGGAATGCCTGCAAACTTGCTACCAACACAGACGGCTAAGTTCACAATATTGGGGCCGGGAACAACCTGACAAATGCCAAGCATGGCATTAAATTCCTCAGGACTTAACCACTCTTCTTGCTCCACAAGTGTGCGCCTTGCCCAAGGCAAAACTCCCCCAAACCCAGAAAGACTGATCTTGGTAAAACCGATAAAGAGTTGCCTTGGGGAGAGTGTCTTTTGGGGCATATTTTGATCAAGTTGATAAGGCCTTAGGAGGCCTTCATTTTCTTGCGGATGGATTGCTCCAATGGAATGCTGTCTAGGGTTGGTTCGAGCGCTTCGCGTTCATCAAAGACAAAACAGCTCCCCTCATAATGAGCCTGCCCCACCTCTTCAAAGTATTTCAATATGCCGCCATCTAATTGATAACTGTGCTCCATACCAATTTCTCGCATGTACAGTCCTGACTTTTCACAACGAATACCGCCAGTACAAAAACTGACGAGAGTCTTATCAGCCAAGGCATCTTTCTGGGAAGTAATCGCTGCAGGGAACTCGGTAAATTTATTGATATTGAAATGCATCGCATTTTTAAAACTGCCGTAATCCACTTCGAAAGCATTGCGTGTATCTATCATCACTACCGGACGGCCTAAGTCATCGGTACCGCGATCTAGCCATTCTTTTAATTTTTTGGGCGCGATGAAATTGGCTCGGCCAGTTTCTGGACGAATGGTGGGATGATTCATGCGAATGATTTCAGCTTTGATTTTGATGAGCATTTTCTTGAACGGCTGATCATCCGACCAACTTTCCTTCACTTCGATTGCCTGAAAACGCGGATCACTTCTCAGCCAGTCCATAAATGCGCGCAACTTGGCCTCTTTGCCAGCCAAGAATAGGTTAATACCCTCCCCGGTGAGTAGGATGGTTCCCTTAAGCTCTTGAGTGGTGCACTCGTCAAGCATTTTGTTTCGCAACTCCGACAGATCATCTAAGCTGACAAATAAATAGGCAGCAATATTTAAGATGGGCTTCATTTCGACTCCGTTATTTCTCATAAGGACATTATCAAACAAGCCACCATTGCAGGGGTGTTAATCTTATGGCTTAAATAGGAGGAGACAATCCATGCAATTTTTATCGAAAATGGCCAAAAGAGCCTTACTTACCTGCCTTGCAGTAATCGGAATGATTGGTATTGCCAGCGCTCAAGCGCCGGGAGTAGGTTCGTGGCCTACCCAAAAACCTATTCGCTTAATTGCTGTGTTCCCACCGGGTGGATCAGTTGATCAAGTGGCGCGCATTTTGGCGGCCGCTCTACAAACGGAATTGAAGCAAAACGTGATCGTCGAGAATGTTGGTGGGGCTTCAGGTGTCATTGGTACTGCCGCAATGGCGCGCGCTGAACCTGATGGTTATACCTTTGCCGTGGTGTTTGATACCCACGGGGTAAACCCTAGTCTCAAAGACAAACTCCCCTATGACACCATCAAAGACATCGCTCCTGTTACTTTAATTGGCACTTCCCCAATGGTGTTGGTGGCAAGTAAGTCATCAGGAATTACCAGCTTTAAGCAATTGGTCGAGCAGTCAAAAAAAGGAAAGCAGTTTAGTTATGGCTCCATTGGTATCGGAAGCTTAGGTCACCTCGCCATGGCGCGCTTAGCAAAGCAATCCGGATTTGACTGGAACCACATTCCCTATCGTGGCGGCGGTCCTCTGATGCAAGATGTTTTAGGTGGGCAGGTAGAATTGGCTATAGGCTCTGAATTTTTGGTTAAGCCCCATATTGATAGTGGTGGCGTTATTCCATTGGTCGTTACAACGCCTAAGCGTTCACCAGCACTTCCAAACGTCCCAACGATTAGCGAAAGTGGTTTTCCTGGATTTGATGCGCCGGCTTGGTGGGCATTATTGGCACCTGGTAAAACACCGCCAGCGATTGTCAATGCCATGAATCAAGCTGCGACTAAAGCCTTGAAATCCCCCGCGGTAGCCAATAAGTTAGAAACCCAAGGAATTGCAGTGGTTGCAGGTGGACCAGAGACCTTGAGAGATTTTATTGGTAAGCAAATTGCCACCTGGGGTAAGTTTGTAATTCAAAATAATATTAAAGAAACCAATTAATTAGGTTTATATGTCCAAACGTCTTATTCCTTATCAGCCAATGGACTTGGCTGAGCCAGCAGATTTGGTAGCCGCAATTCGCAAGAGGCGCGGCGGTCAATTCATTAATTTGGATCGGATGCTATTGCATAGCGTCCCCATTGCAGAGGGCTGGAATCATTTCATTGGTGGGATTCGAAACCATTTGTCTTTAAGTCCAAAGCTTCGTGAATTAGCGATGTGCGGAGTTGCCGTCTTAAATGGCGCTGAGTATGAATTTATTCATCACGCCCCCCCATTTAGGGAAGCGGGCGGCACCGAGGTGCAAGTGACTGCACTGCGTTTGCTGGGCGAACCAAACTTTCCGATGGAACTCTTCAATTCTGTAGAGCAAGATACCGCCTCCCTCACTTTACAAATGACGCGTTTCATCAAGGTGGACCCGATTCTCATGCAGCGGCTTCAAGAGGTTTTGGGTAATACCGCAACGGTGGAATTAGTGAGTGTGATTGCCGCCTACAACATGGTGTCTCGCTTCTTGATTGCTTTGGACGTGACCCCTGAAGAACACAGTTAAATATGCTGCGGTGGACTGAGTGCTAATAGATGGACTGATTCAGTGGGAAGAGGGTAGTCAAGCCCATTCTGCCGGGTGGCATTCAGAGAACGGAATTAGCGCACACCAGAAAGTAGTGCTGGCCGACGACACGCTGACTGCGGATGCGGCATATCGTTTGGCTTGCGAAGGCACGGCACTGCTCTGGCGCGGAGATTTTCAAAATGCTCGCCAGCTATTACAAGCATTGGTTCGGAGGGTAGATAAGCCTTCTAAAAAGTCCAAGCGCAATAAAGCAAAAAATCAGCTTCAAGAGCATGGCGCACTTGATCAATTTCACCACCATCGCCTCGCCCAATCACAACGTGCGCGGATTCTTGGCATGATCTTGATTGAGCTGAATGCAGAGCATCGTATTTCCTTGAAGCGGGCACCTGATGTGGCTTTGGCCTGTTCTGAGGCTTATGGCTCAGCAACCGAGTCTTATGTGATTTCACTGCGAGAGTTATTGGGTGTGATTAGCGCCCATGAATGGCGTAAGAAGGGAGTTCCTGTTCCAGCTAATGAAAATGAAGTTATTCGGATTTATCCGCATTACGGAGTCTTTTCACCAGTGCGGGGCGAGTATCTTGAGTTGGTCTGGAATGCGGCTTTGCCTTACGCAGTAGACCAGCATTCATTGGCCTTTGATATTGGCGTAGGCAGTGGCGTCCTTTCGGTGCTGCTGGTCAAACGAGGCGTTCAAAGGGTCATAGCAACTGATAGCGATGATCGAGCGCTTGCGTGCGCCAAGGAAAACATGGCCCATTTGGGTTTAACAAACCAGGTTGAGATCCGCAAGGCCAATCTTTTTCCTGCTGGTCAAGCTGCTCTGATCGTCTGTAATCCACCTTGGCTGCCCGCAAGGCCCAGTTCGTCCCTTGAGCATGCAGTCTACGATCCAAACAGTCAAATGCTTAAAGGTTTCTTACATGGCCTGAGAGAGCACTTATTACCTGAAGGTGAAGGGTGGCTGATTCTTTCTGACCTTGCAGAGCATCTTGGCTTACGTTCCAGAGAAACTTTATTGAATTGGATAAGGGAAGCTGGATTAAAAGTGATAGGGCGTGAAGACATCAGGCCAAAGCACGGTAAGGTATTTGATCAAGAGGATGCCCTGCATGCCGCTAGGGTGGCGGAACTTACCTCGCTATGGCGTTTGCAGGCAGAGTAAGCAACCCTTTCAACACAAAGTGAATGAGGTTATTCGCTAAAAAGTAAATAGAAATGATTCTCAATTAGAATTTTGGGCTGATGCACGGCTTTAATAAAAGCCATTCACTCACTGCATTCTTTTTGGGAAGGTCGCATGCACTCAGGTAGTCATTTTGTGGATTTATGGATCAATAGTGGTTTGGTAATTAAAACCACCGCCGGTATTTTATTGTCGATGTCAGTGTTTTCGTGGACCATCATGTTGGTCAAAGCCAGGCAAATTTATATCGCCATGGGGCAGGCTAAGAAATTGGTGGGATTTTGGAATGCACCCAATCCACTTCAAGCGATTGATACTCTCCAGTCAACCGAGCAAGATAAGAATCCCTTCCTTCTTATATTAAAACAAGGTCAAAAAACAATGCAGCATCAACGCCATGAAAGTGCTTTAGTGCAGTCTTCCAGAGAAGCGCAAGAGAGCTTCGTGCTTCAGCTTAGGGTTGTGCTTGATGAATTTAAGCAGAGCTTGGGGGGCGGCTTAATCATATTGGCTTCCGTCTCCTCTACGGCGCCATTTATTGGTTTATTTGGGACGGTTTGGGGAATTTACCAGGCCCTAATGGTGATTGGGGGAGTTGGTCTAAATGGCCTTGATCAAGTAGCGGGTCCCATAGGTGAGGCGCTAGTGATGACTGCATTTGGATTAGCGGTGGCCATTCCTGCGGCACTGGGATACAACTTCGTCCGCCAAGGTAATCAATTGATAGTAAGCAAACTGAACCGATTCGCTGAGAATATGCGTAATGTGTATTTGGTGGAGGCAGCGTATCAGCATCAATCGATCGATCAATCTATTTAAATCCCTTAGGAGGAGAAAGTCATGAGCATCGATGGCTTCGAGACTGTACAAGACAACCTCATTCATGAGATAAATATCACACCGTTTGTGGATGTCATGTTGGTGTTGTTAGTGGTATTCATGATGACTGTCCCAATGTTGCAGCATGCGGTAGATGTTAATTTGCCGCAAGCAGGGAGCAAACCATTAGATGCTAAGCCTGAAATTATTAGATTGCATATTGATCATGCTGGAGCATACGTCCTCGATAAGCAAGCGCTTCAAGAAGGCGGTCTCTATCCCGCTCTTCAAGATATTCAGCAAATGAATTCTCAAACAACACTCCATATTTACGGAGATAAAAAAGTGCCCTATGAATTTGTTGCTAAGGCCATGAGTATGGCTAATTCCGTTGGCATTGAGAAAATTGGCTTTGTAACAACCCCTGGGGAAAAATAATGATGCAAACGGATCGGGAAAAATTATCGTCAACGGAGAGCTCATCACGCAATGCTAACGAGGAGAAAGCTTTTATTAGCTCACAATTATTTCGTGGCAAGAGTGCCATTCTGATTGACCATCGCGGCGAGCTATACACCTTAAGGATCACGCAGCTAGGGAAACTGATTCTAACTAAATAAGTTTCTATGTTGAGCTCTGCACATTATTCAATCTGGTTCAGGATGGGCCTTGCGGTATTGATTCTTCATACAGTTGTTCTGTATTTAGTCTCCGTGAACAATGCCCTTAGAAGCAATAATCAATCTCATCAATTGGTATCAGGCGAAATCATTAGTCAGCCCTCCAAAGCCCAATTGGCAAGCTCGGACCGTGCACCTCTCCTAAAAAATCCCCCTAGATTTATAAAAGAGTTTGTCAGTGCATTTGAGGAGGGGCAGAACTTAGTTCAGGAGAATTCAGGGGGCGAGCATGGCGATCATATTCCATCAGCTGCCTCACAGTCTTTGAATAATCCGAAGCCACCCTATCCTATTTCTAGTCGAGAAAATGGCGAGCAAGGCTATGTTGTTTTAAGTGCATGCATTTCTCAACAGGGACTTATTGAGAGATTAGAACTGCTGAAAAGTTCAGGATATATTGCCTTAGATCGATCTGCTCTCAATACCGTTCGCAATTGGAAATTTAGAACGGCAACTAGCAAGGGAATAAACGTCCCGATGTGTTATCGATTGCCAATCAATTTTGTTTTAACTGTTGAATAAAGGCATTAATAAAAAAGTAGTTGCTTCAGTGACAAATAGCCTTAAATTTTTTAATGAGAATGATTCGTATTAAAATGTAAGTTGACATCAATCTGATGTCAGTGATTTCTGAAACTTCACAGCCCGCCGCCGCTAGCTAGTGTGTCAATAACTAGAGGTGATATGGGTCCAGTATTTGAAATTCGTAAGATAGCCGTATTGATTGCTTTGTTCTGCTCAGCGTTGGCTTCTCAGGCGCAGTCAAACGTTAGTGGAAACGGTGAAACTGTAAATGCATTAAAAGGAGAGGCAACTCAAACAGAGCAGGACTTAAAAGAAGTGACGGTCAGCTCTACCCGCTCCATGAGAAGGGTTGATAACGCCCCTAACGTGGTCACTGTGACTACCGCAGAAGACATTCAGGAATTGGGTGCACGCAACGTTAGTGATGTGTTTAAAAACTCCGTTGACGTTACCGTTCCTCAGCAAACTGCCCGCTTTAGCTTGGCTGTCGGTAGTCAGGGACGGGCTGCTGAAGAGAGTATTAATATTCGCGGCCTACAAGGCAATAATGTATTGCTTTTGGTAGACGGCATCCGCATTCCTAATGCTTTTTCTTTTGGGGCATTGTCAACGGGCAGAGGCAATTTTTTAGATGTGGATGGCTATCGAAAGATAGAAGTGGTTCGCGGACCTTCATCAACCCAATATGGCAGTGACGGTTTAGCGGGGATTGTAAATTTCCAAACTTTTAATCCAACTGACTTTATCAAAACAGGGGAAGACAAAGGAGGTTTTGCTAAAACAGCTTATTCGAGTGTCGATAAATCTAGTAATACTACCTTTGGTTACGCGGGTAAGAACGATCAAGTGCAAGGTCTGATTCTCGGTAATGTAAGCGCAGGACACCAATATCAAAATCAGGGATCTGACTATTCCACGGGCACTACCCGTTCGGCACCTAATCCAGCTGACTATGGAAACTGGTATGTTTTATCTAAGGGATTGGTGGCGATTAATTCGGCGAATAAGCTAGGCCTTACCTATGAATCTCAAAGCGTTAACCGAAATGTCAATAATCTGAGTGATTTAGGTTCTTCTGGGGGAGCCTGGGGTCGACTAAATGTGGTGAGCTCGACAGCAAATGACACCACTACGAAAAATCGTGTTTCCGGAGATTACAACTATCAAGACCGTGCAGGTGAATATATTCAAAAGGCGAACGTCATGTTGTATTTTCAGGACGCTTCTGTGAAGCAACAGTCATACCAAATGCAGAGCGGTACGATTCCTTCGCCGTGGAGAGCCAGAAATAATAGCTATTCTCAGAACACATATGGAATTAATTCGACTTTGGAATCGAATACTACTGCCTTGGTTAATCAACGCTTGACCTATGGATTTGATTGGAGCTCAGCCAATATTTCAAGTCAAATTACTGCTGCTGGTAATGGTGTTTCAATCACACCTGCACCACAATCAATTTATGAACTCAGCGGCGCCTTCTTGCAAAGTGAAATGGAGTTTGGGAACCTTAGTCTTATTCCCGCGTTGAGATACGACGCTTATTCTATTAAGCCGCAATCTGGAGCATCTGCTATTAATAGCGGTTCTGCAGTCTCTCCAAGAGTGGGTGCAGTATGGAATATCACTAAAGAATTCAGACCATTTGCGAATTGGGGAACTGCCTTTAGCGCGCCAACCCCAGATCAGGCTTTGCCAAGTTACGCTGGGTTTGCAGGCCCCGTCCCTTATAAAAGTATTCCTAATCCAGATCTAAAGCCGCAGACAGGAATTGGGTATGAGCTCGGGATGCGGGGAAAGGTTGAGCAATGGCGCTACCAAGCTTCGGTCTATTCCAACAATTACAGTAACTTTATTTCTCAAGTATCTACACCAACCAACCCGATTATTTTTCAATATCAAAACTTAAATCAAGTGACAATCAACGGCTGGGATTTGCGCACGGATTGGATTTTCAGAAAAGGCTGGCAGGCAAATGCAGCTATGGCGTATAGCCAAGGTACGCAAAAACAGGATGGTGTTAGCGCGCCCTTAAATACTATTCAGCCATTACGAGGAATATTAGGCCTACGTTACGATTCAGCGGAGTGGGGTGGGTTTGCCAACTGGGTTTGGAATCAAGGGAAGTCGGCTAGCAAGGTGAACTTTAATGGAAATACCGGCGGCACTCCTAATCAATTTTTAAGCCCAGCATCCAGCGTACTCAATCTAACAGCTTACTGGAAGCCCTCTAAGCAACTTACCTTTAATTTCAATGTAAACAACGTATTCAACTCAACTTATTGGAATTGGTCCTCCGTCCAAAAGACGGTCACCACGGTCAGCACTCCTTCATACAACGCCAATGCCGTTCAACAATCCGCCACTTCTGCACCAAGAAACGCACAAATTTCAGTGCGCTACGATTTCTAAGGGGGGCGTGATGAATAAGTCTATTGAAACGATACGCCAATCTGTACGAGAGCTACGTCAGCAGGATCATTTACGTAATTGCGATATTGCCAAAAAGCTTCAGATTGCAGAGGGTGAATTAATCGCAGCTCATGTGGGCATTGAAAAGCTACCTTCAGTAATCGGTGAAATGCAGGTTATTCGACTGCAGCCAACTTGGCCCGAAATGATGACAAGAATAGAGCCATTAGGCGAGGTCATGGCGCTCACGCGTAATGAGGCTTGTGTGCACGAAAAAATTGGCTGTTATCTCAACGCTTCTTCCGAAGGTCATGTTGGGATTCTACTGGGGGAGATTGATCTGCGTATTTTTTATCATGCTTGGGCTCATGGATTTGCCGTGCATGAAATGAGTAAAGCGGGAATGAAGCGCAGCCTACAATTTTTTGATAAGACCGGTTGCGCCATTCATAAAATCTTCATGAGGCCTGAGAGTGATGTTCCTCAGTTTGAAAGCTTTGTAAGCCGCTTTAAAGGCGAGGATCAAACTCCCGGCGTTGCGATCAAGCCGGCGCCTGAATCTAAATCTGAGTTGGCCGATCATGAGATTGATGTAGTCGGTTTTCGGCAGGACTGGCGAGCTATGCAGGATACCCATGAGTTTTATGGCTTGCTCAAGAGGTATCAACTAAGCAGAACCCAAGCACTGCGCTTGGGTGAACCTGAGTTTATACAAGCGATACCGATCAGTTGCTGTAAGTCACTCTTAGAGTCCACGGCACAGAATGCCACACCTATTATGGCGTTTGTTGGAAACTCGGGAATGATTCAAATTCATTCGGGTCCGGTGAAGAAGGTCTTTCATTCGGGTAGCTGGATTAACGTGATGGACCCCCGCTTTAATCTTCATTTGCGTGAAGACTATATTAAAAGTGCTTGGGTTGTTCGTAAGCCTACTGTAGATGGAATAGTGACCTCGGTGGAGTTATTTGATGCCGAAGGTGAGTCCATTGTGATGTTCTTTGGAGAAAGAAAGCCAGGTAAGCCCGAACTCGAGAGTTGGCGCGCTCTAGTTGGTAATTTAATCACTGCATCTCAAATCGTAGCTGCTGATGCTTAGGCCGAATGCAATACGCAGAGAGTTAATGCTTCACTCCTTTACTGTGGCTAGCTCTTGGGCATTAATTCCATGCGCATTTGCGGATGGAAGACGGCCACAGGCAAAGGGGGTAATGCGCTTGATCAGTATCGGCGGGGCTTTGACTGAGATAATTTATGCCCTGCAGCAAGAGCAATATTTGTTGGGGGTAGACTCTACTTCGCTTTATCCACGTGCAGCGACGCTACTGCCGAATGTGGGGTATGCCAGAACCTTGTCTGCTGAGGGTATCCTGGCATTAAAGCCCACACAAATTATTGCCACTGAAGATGCTGGGCCACCTTTAGTTCTTCAGCAAGTCAAAGCGGCAGGAATTCCGATTGCTATTCTGAGGGCCAACTTTCAATTTCAAGGTGTTCTTGATCGAGTCAATCATGTCGGATCACTTTTAAAGAAAGAATCCTCTTCAAAACAGTTAGTTGAAAAATTGCATTCGGAATGGAAGGTAGCGCAGAACACGATTGATCAGAGTGCTACAGATAAACCGAGAGTCATGTTCATCCTGGCTCAAAATCCCTCGCAACTGCTGGTGAGCGGGATTAACACCAGTGCTGATGCAATGATTGCTTATGCCGGGGCCCAGAATTCGATTACCCAATTTTCTGGATATCGACCACTTACACCTGAAGCGGTTATTGCCGCCAATCCCCAAATTATCCTTTTAACAAATCAAGGCATGAGGGCCGTCGGCGGCATTGCTGGAGTGATGCAATTTCCGGGGTTAAGTCGAACGGATGCAGGTAGGCATAAAAAGATTATTTCAATGGAGGCAATGTATTTGTTGGGTTTTGGACCCCGCATGCCATTGGCAGTCGTTGAGCTGCATCGCCATTTGCACATGAGTCGCACTAGCTAGAGTGGGTGATTTTTAGGTAATGAATATGCTTTTGTTGTGTCAAATGAGTGTACTAGTTAAGCGCGTCCTAATATTACTGTCGTTAGTTGGCGCGGTTTTATTAGCTAGTCAATTTGGTGCGCTTAAGGTCAATTTCGATGATTGGGCATCTCCGTTTTTGAGTGGGCAATCATCGCAGTTAGGTAGCGCTTATGTTCTTTGGGAATTGCGTCTTCCAAGGGTGATTTTTTCTTTGGGTATTGGCGCCGCACTAGGTCTTTCCGGAGCCTTAACTCAAGCCTTGTTTCGTAATCCCCTTTCTGATCCTGGCTTACTTGGCGTATCCGCAGGGGCGGCCTGTGCTGTAGCACTGGGGATTGTATTTGCTGCTGATTTAAGCTTACCTATAAATGAGCATTGGAAAATGTGGACTACCCCGGCACTTGCTATTATTGGGGCAATCTTTGTTTGTTATCTATTGGATAGGATGGCACACTGGATTACTCCAGGCTCGATAGCGGGTTTACTGCTAACAGGCATCGCCCTAAATGCGCTTGCCGCGGCCATCATCGGTTTATGTACTTATTTAGCCACTGATGAGCAATTAAGAAGCTTAACCTTTTGGACTATGGGCTCACTCTCAGGATCTAATTGGAACTTAGTCATTGCTATTGCATTGCTGCTGCTTATGGCATGGTGGCGTTTAAGGGCGATGATTGCAGTGCTCAATGTATTGGCCTTGGGTGAATCTGTTGCAGCCCATGTAGGGGTGGAGGTAAGTCGATTACGAATAGAGATGATTATTTGGGTAGCGCTTCTCTCAGGCTTTGCAGTGTCTTGGTGCGGCATGATTGGCTTTATAGGTTTAATCGCGCCTAATTTTGCGAGAACCTGTCTCGGCGGCGATCAGAGAAAGGTAATTCCGGCGTCGATATTGTTAGGTGCGGTGCTGCTACTCGTGGCAGATACGCTTGCTAGAAGCGTGGCGATACCTGCTGAATTACCAGTTGGTATTTTTACTGCCTTACTGGGAGCGCCATTTTTCCTGCTCCTGTTGCGTAATTCAAGAAAACGAATTGCCTAATGCGTATTATTTTTGAGGCAAGATCAGCCCTGATTAAATTGGGGGAAAAATCGTTTGGACCCTTTAGCCTTCAGATTAAGGAGGGTGAGCGTATTGCGATCTTGGGCCCTAGCGGGGCGGGGAAGAGCACCTTGCTCAAGCTATTATCGGGCGAAATAAAACCGCACTTAGGTTCGCTGAGATTAAAAGGGATCAATCTTCATCGCTTGACTGCATTCGGGCTTAGTAGGGTTAGGGCTGTTCTACCCCAAGGAAGTGAGGTCGCATTTGGATTGCCGGTAGAAGTGGTGATTCGTATGGGACGCATTGCTTTGCCAGAAAACGCAAAGACTCAGGAGGTGATTATTGAAGCAGCGCGTTTGGCGTGTTGTGGTGGTTTATTAAAGCGCAACTTTGATACGCTTTCCGGAGGGGAAAAGGCCCGCGTTCAACTTGCGAGAGTCTTTGCGCAATTATCAGATGAAAAAAATGGCTGCATCTTTGTTGACGAGCCACTGGCCTCATTAGATCCAGGTTTACAAATCGACATCATGGCTGGCATGCAGCAATTTGCAAAAGAGCGAGGGCATGCGATAGTGGCGATCTTGCATGACATTAATCAAGCGCTGCAGCATTTTGACAGGCTGATATTAGTGAAAGAGGGCTCTGTTGTTGGTGATTATCCGACTGGCTACGATGTCGTTCCGCCGATCGAGAAGCTATACGATATCAAGCTCGATGTAGTTGATATATGTTCGGTCACCCCTTTGGTTTTTCCAAAAGCAAAAATATTTACTGGCTAGAAAGTAACAATGCCACCCCATAGGGTGGCATTGCACAATTACTTACATCAAAATGGTGGAGTCGGCGGGAATCGAACCCGCGTCCGCAAATCCTCCACAGCAAGTTCTACATACTTAGTCATATCATTTAATTTAGCCGGCTAGTCACAGACTGACATGTTCCACGCAGGCGATTCACTTGGTTTTCGTACTATTCCCCGTGACATGAAATAGTCTTATCTCTTGTAAATGACCCTGATGTAGCTTTCGCTACCTAACCCAAGAGAGAATCAGTTCAGGGGCAACCGCAATTAAGCGGCTAGTGCGAAACGTTCGTCGTTTGCAGTTATTACATTCCCATTGATTTACGAGATAACGGGTCCTCGGTATGCCCTTGATGCTTTGTAATCCACGTCGAAACCATGTCGACCCCAGATTGCTAACATTGGAGCTAGTATTTTAAGGCCGTCAGCCTTAAATTGCTGAATATCTTACGAATGTCTGATTAAGCCCTACTCGGGAAGATGATTTCTAGGAGCTCGCTAGGGTGCGTGACGAGGAAGTCTGCACCCCAGTTCTCAGGCAGCTCTTCGCATCCGCAGTAGCCGTAAGCTGCTGCTACGGTCTGCATTCCTGCAGACTTACCAGCATGAATATCCCGAATGTCGTCCCCTACATATAAGGATTTGCTGGGATCAACTTTGGCAAGCCGCGCGGCATGCAAGATGGGTTCAGGGTGGGGTTTAGAAAAGGGAGTAGTGTCGCCAGAAACTGTGCTCGCCGCCCTTTGACGCAAGCCCATTAAGTCGGTAAGGGGGTTTGTAAAGCGCTCGGCTTTATTGGTAATAATGCCCCAGGGCAGTTTTGCAGCGTCTAATCGGTCCAATAGCGCATCAACACCGGCAAATAGCACGCTATCGACTAGAAGAGCCTTTTCATAATTGAAGAGGAATTCATCGCGTAGGGCAAGGAATTCGGGGTGATCTGTATTGATCCCAAAAGCACCCAAAATCATACCTCTAGCACCCGCTGAAGCACGTGGGCGCAGAAGGTCGTAGGGTTTGAGCGGTAGATTGCGCTTTGCTAGCATTTGATTGGCGGCTGCCACTAAATCAGGCGCGGTATCCGCTAGGGTGCCATCTAAATCGAAAAACACACTATTAAAGGGGCTTAAAGAGGCCTCAGTGCTCATTTACGCACTGCAATCATGTAGTTCACATCCACATCATCACCTAGGCGATAAACCTCGGTAAAGGGGTTGTAAGTCATACCTTTGATGTCGAGCATCTCTAAGTCCACTTGACGTGTGAAAGTGACGAGTTCCGAAGGTTTAATAAATTTCGCATATTCGTGCGTACCTTTGGGAAGCATCCGAAGAAGGTATTCAGCGCCAATAATCGCAAATAGGTAGGACTTTGGATTGCGATTCAAAGTGCTAAAAAAGAGGGTGCCACCAGGTTTGCATAGCTTGGCACAGGCCCGCACAACGGATGCGGGATCGGGAACATGCTCAAGCATCTCCAAGCAGGTCACCACATCGAACTGACCAGCCTCTTCTTCCGCCAAATCTTCTGCGGAGATGGATCGGTAGGTAAGAGTCGCGCCAACCTCTAAAGCATGAAGCTCAGCAACCTTAAGCGCTTTATCGGACAAGTCAATACCGCAAACAATCGCCCCAGAATGAGCCATTGACTCCGCTAGGATGCCGCCACCACAGCCCACATCTAATACCTTCTTCCCCTCGATGTTAACAATGGACTTAATCCAATTGAGGCGTAAGGGATTGATGGCATGCAGGGGTTTGAATTCGCTGTGGGGATCCCACCAGCGACTGGCTAAGGCGCTAAATTTAGCAATTTCAGATTGATCGACGTTCATAGGGTCTTGACGCAACAAAAGCGTGTGAATTAGTGAACTACGAATATAGCGGAAATAAAAAAGCCCGGCAGAACCGGGCTTTTTTAATAGTAAAACGAATTACTTCATTGCAGCTGTACCAACAACTTCGATGTCAGTACGGCGGTTTTTAGCGCGGCCTTCAGCAGTTGCGTTGCTTGCAACTGGATTGCTCTTGCCTTTAGATTCTGTGTAGATACGGCTTGCATCAACACCCTTGCTAACCAAGTAAGCCTTTACAGACTGAGCGCGGCGCTGGCCAAGAGCCATGTTGTATTCAGCCGTACCAACGCTGTCGGTGTTACCAACAGCAACGATTACTTCTAACTTGATCTTGTTTAAGTCAGCAGCGATCTTGTCCAAAGTAGCTTTACCTTCTGGCTTCAATGTTGCTTTATCGAAGTCATACAAAGTGTCAGCTTGCAGGGTGATCTTGCTTTGGCTTACGCCTTGAGCTGCTGGGGCGGCTTTAGGACCGATCCAACCGTCGCAATTAGCAGCAGCAGTAGCTGGAGTCCAGCTGTTATCGCGCCAGCACAATGTGCCATCGCCATTTTTCCAGTTCAGGGCGCCGTCGCCGTTTTGCCAGTTATCAGAAGCCATTGCTGCGGATGCAGAAACAGTAATAACAGAAGCGATCAACACTTTTAGGGTTTTGTTCATTTTTAGTCCTCAAAAATCTCTTTTTTAATTAAAGTCAACTTAAATGTAGTTCGCCCTACCTTCAAAGCGACACATCTCAATTCCTTACAAACTGTCAGAATCTTAGCATAGGGGTCATCCTTCATCAAAATGATATTATTTCTAAATGGAACAAGCTGCTAAAGAAACACTACCAATATCCCTAGAAGACGAAATGCGGCGGTCCTATTTGGACTACGCTATGAGCGTCATAGTCGGCAGAGCCCTGCCAGACGTACGTGATGGCCTCAAACCGGTCCATCGCCGGGTCTTATTTGCGATGTATGAATTAAACAACGATTGGAATCGTGCTTACAAAAAATCTGCCCGTATAGTTGGCGATGTAATCGGTAAATACCATCCACATGGCGATTCTGCGGTGTATGACACGATTGTTCGTATGGCACAAGATTTCTCGTTGCGCTATATGTTGGTCGATGGCCAGGGTAACTTTGGCTCGGTAGACGGCGATAACGCGGCGGCCATGCGGTATACCGAAATTCGGTTACGCAAGATTGCGCACGACCTTTTGGCTGATCTGGATAAGGAAACAGTCGACTTTGGGCCCAACTACGACGGCAGCGAAAAAGAGCCGCTGATTCTGCCCGCCAAAGTACCTAATCTGTTAATTAACGGTAGCTCAGGCATTGCAGTTGGTATGGCCACCAATATTCCTCCCCATAATTTGGATGAAGTCATTGCCGCCTGTTTGCATGTATTGCACAACCCGGAGTGCACGATTGATGAGTTGATTGAGATTGTGCCGGCGCCAGATTTCCCAACAGCTGGAATCATTTATGGTGTGCAAGGTGTCAGAGAAGGCTACCGCACTGGTCGTGGCCGCGTCATCATGCGCGCAAAGACCCATTTTGAAGATTTAGATAAAGGCTCGCGTCAAGCAATCATCGTTGATGAGCTGCCGTATCAAGTAAATAAAAAGAACCTGCTTGAGCGAATTGCTGAGTTGGTGAATGAGAAAAAAGTAGAGGGCATTTCTGATCTGCGTGATGAATCGGATAAGTCAGGCATGCGGGTCGTGATTGAACTCAAACGGGGTGAAGTGCCTGAGGTGGTGCTAAACAATCTTTATAAGAGTACCCAGTTACAAGACAACTTCGGTATGAATATGGTGGCTTTGGTGGATAACCAGCCACGCCTCTTAAATCTCAAGCAGATGCTCGAGTATTTCTTGCAGCATCGCCGTGAAGTGGTTACCCGCCGTACGATTTTCGAATTACGTAAAGCGCGTGAACGCGGTCACGTATTAGAAGGTTTGGCTGTTGCTCTGGCTAATATTGATGACTTCATTGCCATCATTAAGGCAGCCGCTAATCCAGCAGATGCTAAGCAGGAGTTAATGGGGCAAGCATGGGATTCTTCTATGGTGCGCGAGATGTTGGCGCGGGCCGAAACAGACACTCCGGGTGGGCGTAACGCCTATCGCCCAGAGGGTCTTTTGCCTGAGTACGGCATGCAGACTACTGGTCTTTACCGCTTGTCTGATAGTCAGGCGCAAGAAATTCTACAGATGCGCTTACAGCGTTTGACTGGTCTTGAGCAAGACAAGATTGTGAATGAGTACAAAGAAGTCATGTCAGAGATTTCTGATTTACTCGACCTATTGGCTAAGCCTGAGCGTGTTACGCAAGTCATCGAAGCTGAACTGAAGGAAGTGCAAGCGGAGTTTGGTATTGCTGGTGGCGATAGCGGACGTCGTTCTTTCATTGAGATAAACGCCACTGAACTCTTCACCGAAGATTTAATTACGCCGCAAGACATGGTGGTGACACTCTCCAATACGGGTTATATGAAGAGCCAGCCCCTGAGCGAGTATCGGGCGCAAAAGCGTGGCGGCCGTGGTAAACAAGCCACGACCACGAAGAATGAGGATTGGATTGAAACCTTATTCGTTGCCAATACCCACGACATCATCCTGTGCTTCTCCGACCGCGGCCGCATGTATTGGCTTAAAGTCTGGGAAGTTCCTCAGGGCAGCCGTAATGCACGTGGCAAACCCATTGTGAATATGTTCCCCCTCATCGAGGGTGAAAAGATCACCGTGATCCTGCCAATCAAAGGCTACCAAGATGATCACTACGTCTTTATGGCGACAAGCTTAGGGACTGTCAAGAAAACCCGTTTATCGGATTTTTCTAATCCTCGTAAGGCAGGAATTATTGCGGTCGATTTAAATGAGAATGACTTTTTAGTTGGCGCTGCTGTTACGGATGGCAAGCACGATGTGATGTTATTTTCCGATGCAGGTAAAGCAGTACGCTTTGATGAAAATGATGTTCGCCCAATGGGTCGTACTGCCCGCGGTGTGCGCGGTATGAACTTAGGCGAAGGACATCAAGTGATTGCCATGTTAGTGGCGGTTGCAGAGATCGAAGGCCAACCTGCAGCCACCGTTGACGCTGAAGGTAATGCGATTCCAACGAGTGTATTGACTGCTACTGAAAATGGCTTTGGTAAGCGGACACCTATCGCGGAATACACCCGCCATGGGCGCGGCACCAAGGGCATGATTGCGATTCAGACCACGGAACGTAATGGTAAGGTGGTCGCCGCTTCTCTAGTTTCACCAGAAGATCAGATTATGTTGATTACAACGGGCGGAATTTTGGTGCGCACGCGGGTTTCTGAAATTCGTGAAATGGGCCGCGCTACTCAAGGCGTTACCTTGATCAACGTCGACGAAGGTACTCGTTTATCTGGTTTGCAACGCATTGCTGAGAGTGATGTAGAAGACGACAGTGAAATCGATTTAGAAGAAGATGGAGATATTGCAGCAGATCCAACGGTAGATAATAATTCTGATGAAGCAGGTGATGCCTAATTTGGCATCTTTACAGGATTAATTAATTATCATGACGTTTGAGCGCCGCATCTTTAATTTCTCAGCGGGGCCTTCGACCGTTCCCGAGGAGGTCCTCAAGCAGGCTCAAGCCGAGCTACTGAATTGGCATGGCCTCGGTACCAGCGTGATGGAAATCAGTCATCGCAGCAAAGATTTCATGGCAGTCTATGAAGAGGTCTTGCATGACTTGCGGACCCTGATGAATATCCCTGATTCTTACGAGATTTTATTGCTCCAGGGTGGCGGTATTGGTCAAAATGCAGGCATACCCATGAACTTAATGGCGCTTGGAAAAAATGGTCCGAAGGCCGACTTTCTGGTGACAGGTATTTGGTCTGAAAAATCCCGTCAGGAAGCAGAAAAATACGGAGTTGCTCACCTCGTAGCATCCTCTGCGACTGAGCAATTTAATACTATTCCAGCAAGAGACTCTTGGGATTTATCAGATGACGCAGCGTATCTTCATTACTGCTCAAATGAAACCATCGGGGGCGTAGAGTTTCCTGATACCCCAGAGGTCGGTGATCGATTGCTAGTGGCTGATATTTCCAGCAATATTCTTTCAAAAGAAATGGATATCTCCAAGGGCGCAGTTTGGTTTGGTGGTGCGCAAAAAAATATTGGCCCATCTGGTGTCACTATCGTGGTCGTCCGCAAAGACCTGCTTGGCCACAGTATGAAGATTACCCCCTCGATTTGGGATTGGGGTAAACAGGCTGCCAATCAATCCATGGTCAATACCCCGCCAACATTTTCTATCTATATGGCAGGCCTCGGATTTAAATGGCTCCTGAAACAAGGTGGAGTGAAGGTGATTGAACAGCGCAATCAAGAAAAAGCGAATCTTCTCTACGACTTCATAGATCAAAGCACTCTGTATGAGAACCGCGTAAACAAAGTTTATCGCTCCAGAATGAATGCGACCTTTTTCTTAAGGGATGAAAGCCTCAATGACGCCTTCTTGTCGCAGTCCAAAGCTGCCGGTTTGCTAGCCTTACGGGGTCATAAAGCGGCAGGTGGTATGCGTGCCAGCATTTATAACGCCATGCCTCTCGAGGGCGTGATAGCCTTAGTAGAATTCATGCGTGATTTTGAAAGACGTGCCTAATGCCTACTGAAGAAGAGCGCCTTGCGCCAATACGAGCAAAGATCGATACCTTAGATACGCAGATTTTAGATTTGCTATCCCAGCGTGCGCAAGCGGCGCAGGAAGTTGGTCATATAAAAGGTGGTTTTTCTTCACCGGTATTCAGGCCCGAGCGCGAGCGACAAGTGGTTGCGCGTTTGCAGGCCAGTAGTACGGGTCCATTGTTGCCTGATGGCATAGCATCGATTTGGCGTGAAGTGATGTCCGCCTGCAGAGCACTTGAAGCGCGTCAAACCATCGCCTTCTTAGGCCCCATTGGCACTTTTTCCGAGTTAGCCGCGCAAAAATACTTTGGCCATTCCATTGCCGGTTTGCCCTGCAATAGTCTCGATGAGGTATTTTCGGCAGTAGAAAAAGGGGCCGCTCAATTTGGCGTAGTGCCTGTTGAAAACTCGAGTGAGGGCGCCATCTCTCGCACGCTCGATTTATTGTTAGATTCCCCTTTGCACATCAGTGGTGAAGTTGTTCTACCTATTCGTCATCACCTGTTAACGAAAAATGGGAATTTAGAAGGGGTTACCTCTGTTTGTGCTCATGCCCAGGCATTAGCACAATGCCAACAATGGTTGAGTCAACATGCCCCCCATCTCAAGCGTCAAGCGGTCAGTAGTAATGCAGAAGCAGCGCGTATGGCAGCGGCAGATTCCAGTCTAGCCGCAATAGCGGGAGATCCCGCTCAGGTGGCTTACGATCTGCAGGCGGTTGCATCACAAATTCAGGATGACCCGCACAATCGCACACGCTTTGTAGTGATTGGTAGTTATCAATGCCAACCCACTGGACAAGACCAAACCTCTTTAGTCCTATCGGTAGATAACCGGCCGGGTGCCGTTTATCAACTCTTAGAGCCCCTTGCCAAGCACGGTGTTTCAATGAACCGCTTTGAGTCTCGCCCTGCTCGTAAGGGCACTTGGGAATACCATTTTTATATTGACGTAGCCGGGCACGCGGACGATAGCAAAGTCGCCAAGGCGCTAGAGGCATTGAAGGCAAGCGCAGCTTACTTTAAGAATTTAGGCTCTTATCCGCATTCTGCTTCTTAATCTGCAGGCAATTATTCATGACAAAGAAGTTAGGCCTTAAACATATTCAAGCCATTGCGCCTTATGTTGGCGGGCGACCCATTAGCGAGGTCGCACGGGAATACGGCCTTGACGAAAGTAAGATCGTGAAGTTGGCATCCAATGAGAATCCCTTGGGTATGCCAAAGTCTGCCCAGCAAGCCATGCTCAAAGCTGCTAACGAGCTGGGACGCTACCCCGACTCCAATGGTTTTGAATTAAAGCAAGTCTTATCCGCACGCTTAGGAGTGCCAACGGATTGGATCACCTTGGGCAATGGTAGTAACGATATTTTGGAGTTATCTGCCCGCGCAGTAGCGCAGATGGGTGATGAAATTATTTTTTCGCGCCATGCCTTCGCTGTTTACCCCTTAGCCTCGCAGTCTGTTGGGGCTAAAGCCATCGAAGTCGACCCAACTGCACAATTTGGACATGATCTGCCAGCGATGCTTAGGGCGGTGATTGCCTCAGGCGAAAAAGCAAAATTAGTATTTGTCGCTAACCCGAATAATCCCACTGGCAGTTATTTGTCTGCTCAAGAGATTGAAGACTTTTTAGTGGCGGTTCCACCTCACGTGGTGGTGGTTCTGGATGAAGCCTATAACGAATATTTAGCGCCTGAACAGCGTTACGACGCAATCGCTTGGGTGAAGCGTTTCCCAAACTTGATTTTGTCACGCAGCTTTTCTAAAGCCTATGGCTTGGCGGGCTTGCGAATAGGATACGGTGTAGCACAACCAGCTTTGACGGATTTACTTAATCGTATTCGTCAGCCATTTAATGTCAACAGCCTAGCCCAAGCAGCCGCAGTTGCCGCATTACAAGATGAAGCTTTTTTGCAGCAGGGCTATGAACTCAACCGTGCTGGTTTGGCGCAGTTGACCCAGGCGTTTGATGAACTTCATTTACCTTATCTACCCTCAGCTGGCAATTTTGTCTTGGTTAAGGTGGGCGATGATGATGGCGCGGGTGCGCAGATGAACTTGGCATTACTCAGGCGCGGAATCATTGTGCGCCCAGTGGGTAACTATGGTCTGCCTCAGTGGCTACGTATCTCCATTGGTTTGCCAGAGGAAAATGCTGCTTTTATTCAAGCACTGCGTGACATTGTGAGTTCAACGAAATGACAAACATCGCTGCTAAAAATCAATACGGTACTGTCGCCATTGTGGGTGTGGGTTTAATTGGTGCCTCTCTTGGTTTAGCCCTAAAGCAAGCTGGCATCGTACAACGTGTTTTGGGAGTGGGGCGTAGTCAAGCGAATTTAGATCAGGCGCTACAGATGGGTGCGATTGATCAAGTGGTGGATTTAATCGAAGCAGCCAAACAGTCTGATGTGATTGTGTTGTGTGTTCCCGTTGCTCAGATGCGTGCCGCCTTCATCACTATTGAGCCTTACCTTGAACCCAAAACCATGCTCACGGATGCTGGAAGCACCAAAGGCGATGTGATTTTGGCAGCTAAAGAAGTGCTGGGTAAGAAGGTGTGTCAATTTGTGCCTGCCCATCCGATTGCGGGTGGAGCACAACACGGTGCGAGTGCCGCAAGAGCCGATTTATTTCAGGGCAAGCAAACCATTATTTGTCCGCTGCAAGAAAATTCTGCACAAGATATCGATTTAATCGAAGGCTTTTGGCAGGCGGTTGGCGCTCATGTCAAAAAGATTTCTGCTGTCCAGCACGATGCTATATACGCGGCGGTATCCCATTTACCTCACCTGCTTGCGTACTCCTTAATGGTGAGCGTGCTCAACTCTGAGGATGGCGAGCAGAAGTTACAGCATGTGGGTGCTGGCTTTAAGGATTTCACGCGCATTGCTGCCTCTAGCCCAGAAATGTGGCGTGATATCTGCTTAGGTAATCGCACGGCCATTCTGCAAGAGTTGGATCAGTACATGGCGATTCTGGGGCATCTGCGCCAATTGATTGCAGATAACAATGCTTCTGGGCTTGAGAAAATGTTTACTAAAGCCAGCCAGGCACGCAATACTTTGGGCTCGAAGGAATGAGTGTTAGTGAGTTTGTCGAGCTGGGCCCCCTTACCCGAGCGGAGGGATCTATTCATTTGCCGGGCTCCAAAAGTATTTCTAATCGTGTCTTGTTGCTGGCCGCACTTTCCGCTGGCACGACAACGCTACACAATCTCTTGGATGCAGATGACACGCAGGTGATGCGCAATGCTTTGCGTGCATTGGGCGTGAGCGTGACTGATCATGCGGATCAAACTTGTGTGGTGAACGGTTGTGGCGGAGTATTTCCGGTGCGCTCGGCTGATCTCTTTATGGGCAATGCGGGTACGGCCATTCGTCCATTAACAGCCGCATTGGCAATGCAGGGCGGCGATTACCGCTTATCCGGTGTGGCTCGTATGCACGAGCGACCTATTCGGGATTTGGTGGATGGGCTGCGTCAAGTTGGCGCCCAGATTACTTATGAGTTGCAAGAGGGCTATCCGCCCATTGTGATTTCTGCAGCGCAGATTCAGATTAAAGAGGTCGTCAAAGTACGCGGTGATGTCTCAAGCCAATTCTTGACCGCTTTACTCATGGCCTTACCATTGGTCGCTGACCAGCCAATCCGTATTGAGGTGGTCGGTGAGCTGATCTCAAAACCCTATATCGATATTACGTTGAAGTTGATGGCACGCTTTGGAGTGATTGTTGCTTGCCCAGATTCGCAATCCTTCATTATCCCGCAAAAGACTTCATCAGTGGTGTATGAAAGTCCAGGTAGCTTAGCCGTTGAAGGTGATGCCTCTTCAGCTTCTTATTTTTTAGCTCTCGGCGCAATTGGCAAAGGCCCTCTGCGAGTATTAGGCGTGGGTAGAGACAGCATTCAAGGCGATGTCGCATTCGCTGATGCGCTGGGATTGATGGGCGCTAAGGTGTTATCGGGACCCGATTGGATTGAAGTGACTGGCGTGAACAATGCCAATGGCAGGCTTAACGGCATCACCTTGGACTGCACTGCTATTCCTGATGCAGCGATGACCTTAGCGGTTTTGGCTTTATTTGCCGAAGGAAAAACTCGACTCAATCAAATCGCTAGTTGGCGTGTGAAAGAAACCGATCGCATTGCGGCAATGGCTAAGGAGTTGCGTAAGGTTGGTGCACTCGTAGAAGAGGGTGCTGACTATATTGAGATCGAAGCGCCACAGACTCTTTCGGGCTGGCAAGTACCAGTTGAGGGAATCGATACCTATGATGATCATCGCATGGCGATGTGTTTTTCTTTAGCAGCTTTTGGCCCAAATGCCTTAAAAATTAATGACCCAAGCTGTGTCGCTAAAACCTTTCCGAGCTATTTCACTGAATTTAATGCGGTAGTAGCCTGAGTATGGGTGATGTATTCCTACCCCCTGTGATTGCTATTGATGGTCCAACTGCGTCTGGCAAGGGCACCGTTGCCTCACTAGTCGCTGAAAAGTTGGGCTTTCACTATCTGGACAGCGGCGCGCTTTATCGCTTGGTGGCCCTCGCAAGTAAAAAAGAGGGCATAGATCCTCATCATCCCCAAGAATTAGGGGATTTGACTCAAAAACTGCTGATTTCCTTCAAAAATGGACTGATTTTGCTCAATTCTGAAGATGTCACTGAAGCCATTCGTACGGAAGACATTGGATTATTGGCATCGACTATTGCCGTTCATCCAGAGGTCAGGCAGGCTTTGGTTGGGGTCCAGCATGGATTTAGGGTCTCCCCAGGCTTGGTAGCGGATGGTAGAGACATGGCGAGCGTGATCTTTCCGGATGCGATCCTCAAGGTTTTCCTGACCGCCAGTGTCGCTGCCAGAGCAGAACGTCGGTATAAGCAATTGATAGCTAAGGGAATTCCTGCTAAACTAACAAACTTGCTGGAAGATTTACAGGAGCGCGATGCCAGAGACAGTAGTCGAGGCGCAGCACCCTTGGTAGTAGCGGACGGCGCGCTAGTGCTTGAAACCTCGGAATTATCGATTGATCAAGCAGTGCAAGCAGTTTTAGATTGGTATCAAGCAAAAAACCCTTGATACCGAGTGGTAGCAGTAAAGTAGTAGTTTTGGTGTCTTTGGAAACTCTACAACGCGATTATCTAATTTAGCGTGTTTCTAAGGGCTTTTTTAATCTAACCCGTCGGGCCTTCTGACGGCACAAAGTGAACATACATGTCTGAATCATTTGCAGAATTATTTGAAGAATCATTAACCCGATCGAATATGAAGACCGGCCAAGTTATTTCGGCTGAAGTCCTTCGCATCGACCATAACTTCGTCGTTGTTAACGCTGGCTTGAAGTCTGAAGCGTTTATTCCTGTTGAAGAATTCCATAACGACGCTGGCGAGATTGAAGTTGCTCCTGGCGATTTCGTTTCTGTCGCAATCGATGCCCTCGAAAACGGCTATGGCGATACCATCTTATCCCGTGATAAAGCGAAGCGCTTGGCATCATGGATGAACCTAGAAAAGGCGCTCGAGCAAGCTGAAATCGTTACCGGTACTGTTACTGGCAAGGTTAAAGGCGGCTTGACTGTCATGGTTAATGGTATCCGCGCATTCTTGCCTGGATCATTGGTTGATACACGCCCAATTAAAGACACCAGCCCTTACGAAGGTAAGACGATGGAGTTCAAGGTTATCAAGCTGGATCGTAAGCGCAATAACGTCGTGTTATCACGCCGCGCAGTGGTTGAAGCTAGCCAAGGCGAAGAGCGCGCCAAGTTGATGTCTAACCTCAAAGAAGGTAGCGTTGTTCAAGGTATCGTGAAGAACATTACTGACTACGGCGCGTTCGTAGACCTCGGTGGCATTGATGGCCTCTTGCATATTACCGATTTGGCATGGCGTCGTGTGCGTCATCCAAGCGAGATGTTGACAGTTGGTCAAGAAGTCACCGCGAAGATTTTGAAGTTCGATCAAGAGAAGAACCGTGTTTCACTTGGCGTGAAGCAGCTGGGTGATGATCCATGGGTCGGTATTGCACGTCGTTACCCACCAAATACCCGTTTATTCGGCAAAGTAACCAACCTGACTGACTACGGCGCGTTCGTTGAAATCGAGAGCGGTATCGAAGGTTTGGTACACGTTTCCGAAATGGATTGGACCAACAAGAACGTTGCTCCAAGTAAGGCGATGGCATTGGGAACCGAAGTTGAAGTCATGGTTTTGGATATTGATGAAGACAAGCGTCGTATTAGCTTGGGCGTCAAACAGTGCAAAGCAAATCCATGGGAAGAATTCTCACGTGCTCAGCAAAAAGGCGACAAGTTGACTGGCGCCATCAAGTCGATTACCGACTTTGGCGTTTTCATTGGCTTGCCTGGCGGTATCGATGGTTTGGTACACCTCTCCGACATCTCATGGAATGAGCCTGGCGAAGAAGCAGTGAAGAAATACAAAAAAGGTGATGAAGTTGAGGCAACCGTGTTGGCAATTGATGTTGAGAAAGAGCGTATCTCGCTTGGTATCAAGCAGTTGTCTGGCGACCCATTCAACAACTACACATCTGTAAGTGATAAAGGTAGTCTCGTAACAGGAACTGTTAAAGCAGTCGATGCTAAAGGCGCCACCATTCACTTGGCTGATGAAGTAGAAGCGTACTTGCGTGCCTCTGAGATCTCCACAGATCGCGTTGAAGATGCTCGCAATGTATTGAAAGAAGGCGACAGCGTTACAGCGATGATTATTAATATCGATCGTAAGTCACGTGTGATCAATCTTTCAATCAAAGCAAAAGACAGCTCTGACCAACAAGATGCTATGAGCAAACTCCAAGGTGATGCGCAGTCCGGCACAACCAACTTGGGCGCTTTGTTAAAAGCAAAGATGGACAATCAAGGCTAAATCAATATCGCCGCCCTCCAATGGGAGGGCGGTGGTTTTGTATTGAAAGATCATGTCAGATCAAGAGCAACAAGCAATCACGCGCTCCGAATTAGTGGAGGGCTTAGCGGAGCAGTTCCCGCAGCTTCTTCCTAGGGATGTGGAGTTGGCCGTGAAGACTTTATTAGATACCATGATCCATGCGCTCGCCCAAGGCAAGCGTATTGAGTTGCGTGGAGTAGGTAGCTTTGTTTTGCATCATCGTTCTGCACGTACTGGCCGCAATCCAAAATCAGGTGAGAAGGTACTGATCCCTGAAAAACGTGTGCCTCATTTCAAGCCCGGTAAAGAGTTGCGTGAACGGGTTGATTACAAGCCGTTAAAACAAGCGGGCCCCAAAGAGGGTTCCGGTGCCTAGATATTTAGCGCTGAAGCAGTGGTCCACTTGGGCCATTTTTTTATTCAAGTCCACTAAAGCATGATTCATCTTGCTACTTCCTGGCTACTCGTCTTACCAGTGCTCTTTGGCTTAGGTTGGCTAGCTTCGCGTTGGGACTTGCGTCTTGAGAATCGTATGGATGAGTTGGAGAGACTGCGTCAACAGCGCTCCACATTTAAAGGTCTGAGCCTTTTACTGAATGAGCAACCCGATCAGGCAATTGAAACCTTGGTCAAGATCGCCCAATTGGATCCAGAAACCATTGAACTGCATTTTGCTTTAGGAAATTTATTTCGCCGTCGTGGTGAAACCGAGCGTGCTATTCGGGTGCATCAACATTTGGCCGAGCGCGATGATCTTAAGCCGCGCGATCGTAATCGCGCAGCTTATGAATTGGGACGTGATTTCTTACGGGCTGGCTTGCTGGACCGTGCGGAGGCTTCATTAAATCGAGTTGGTGAGGGGAAGTTTGCAGCGCCTGCGAAAGAAAGCCTGCTGGAAATGTATCAGGTTGAACGCGACTGGAAAAAAGCCATCGTTGCCGCGCATGAGTTAGAGGCTTTGCAGCAGAAGTCACATCAAACTGAGATAGCTCAGTTTTACTGCGAGTTGGGGCAAGAAGCATTACAAAGCAATAACCTAGCTGAGTTAGATGCTGCGATAAAGCAGGCGCTAGTGGCGATTCCGAATCATGCTCGTGCATTGATTTTGCAGGGGGATTACTTGGTTGCGCTAGGCCGTCCCGCTGAAGCTATTGAAGCTTGGGGAATCATTGCACAAACCCACCCTGCTTATATGCACTTATTGGCGGATCGCTGGATGGCGGCACATACCGCCCTGAACAAAGCAGATGAGGGCTTATCTCGCCTCTGCCCTTTATTGAAAACTCAGGCCTCTGGTGAGTTACTAGATATCGTGCAAAAGCACATGACCCAGATTCGGGGTCCGCAGGCTGCCGAGGTGATGCTGGTAGAGGTGATGCAATATTCACCGAGCTTGAGTGCTTTATCTAAGCTTGCTGAAACCCGCTTAGCATTAGCGAACGACCACGGTTCAGCCGAAAGAATTTCTGACTTAAAGGCAACGTTGAGCCTCTTAAAGCAGCGCACTACCAGTTTGGCTCGCTATACCTGCAATAACTGTGGCTTTCGGGCGCGACGTTTTTATTGGCAATGTCCTGGCTGCAGTCATTGGGAGGCATATTCTCCGAGGCGGAGTGAGGGTGCCGTTCCAAGCGGCCCATCGATGTAGTTATAGTATTCAATTTGTCATGTAACTTAGTTGTAATAAAACCATCAAAATGCATCAATCTTCGGAGTCATTATGAAAGTCACCATTATCGGTAGTGGATACGTCGGTTTAGTTACTGGCGCTTGTCTTGCGGAGCAAGGCAACAATGTGTTCTGTTTAGACTTGGACCCTAAAAAAATCGAGATTCTGAATTCAGGTGGTGTGCCAATCTATGAGCCAGGTCTCAAAGAGATGATTGAGCGTAATCGCGCTGCAGGACGTTTGCATTTCTCTACCGATATTGCCGCCTCAGTAGCCCATGGCGATATTCAGTTTATTGCTGTTGGCACTCCTCCTGATGAAGATGGCTCGGCCGATTTGCAGTATGTCGTAGCGGCAGCACGTAATATCGGGCGTAACATGACCACGGCTAAAGTGATTGTGGATAAGTCGACCGTGCCTGTTGGCACTGCGGATAAGGTCACTGCCGCGATTAAAGAAGAGTTGGTCAAGCGCAAGATTGATCCAGAACTTTGCTCTGTAGTTTCAAACCCTGAGTTCCTGAAAGAAGGCGCTGCAGTAGAAGACTTTATGCGCCCAGATCGCATTGTGATTGGCACGGAGAGCTCGCCAGCTGGCCTGCATGCCAAAGAAGAGATGCGCAAGCTCTACGCCCCTTTTAATCGTCATCATGAGCGTACCTATTACATGGATGTCAAAAGCGCCGAACTTACTAAGTACGCCGCTAATGCAATGCTAGCGACCCGTATCTCATTTATGAATGAGTTGGCCAATTTGGCCGACTTAGTAGGCGCCGATATTGAAGCAGTCCGCCAAGGGATCGGTTCAGATTCTCGCATTGGTTATGGCTTTTTATATTCTGGTACCGGTTACGGTGGCTCTTGCTTCCCTAAAGATGTTTCTGCTTTATCTAAAACCGCGATTGAGTATGGCCGTGATCTGAAGATTCTTGATGCCGTTGAAGCAGTCAATGAGGCGCAAAAGTACACCTTGGTGGAAAAGATTGAAAAGCGTTTTGGCAAAGACCTAGCAGGTAAGAAGTTTGCTCTTTGGGGTCTAGCTTTTAAGCCCAACACCGACGATATGCGCGAAGCGCCAAGCCGTGTCATCATTCAGGAGTTAGTCAAGCGCGGCGCCCAAGTGGTCGCCTACGATCCCGTTGCCATGAACGAAGCGCGCCATTGCCTCGATGTCGACTTTAAGGGTAATCCTGCAGGTTTAAAGCAAGTCACTTTAGTAGATGACTACATGGTAGCAATTGACGATTGTGACGCACTCGTGATTGTCACAGAGTGGAAAGCATTTAGAAGTCCGGACTTTGAGGTGGTTAAGCAAAAGCTGAAGCATCCTATTATTTTTGATGGCCGTAACCTCTACGAGCCACAAGCCATGACTGAATTGGGTATTGAGTACCAAGGTATTGGCCGTCATAATTAAGCCTAGAAACAAAGATTAGAAAGATCGTTCCCATTTTGGAAAAAGCGAACCGCGAACAATTCTCCCAAGCCCGCTTATTAGTAGTGGGCGATGTCATGCTTGACCGTTATTGGTTTGGCGATACCCACCGCATTTCTCCTGAAGCACCTGTGCCGGTTGTACAGGTTGCTAAGGTAGAAGAGCGTTTAGGTGGCGCTGCTAACGTAGCCCGTAATGTGGCCGCGCTAGGGGCTCAAACCACTATATTGGGTGTGGTGGGTGATGATGATTCAGGTCAACGCGTTGAACAATTACTGCAATCGAGTGGCGTTCAAAGTCATTTAGAAATTGATTCCAAAGTACCTACGACAGTAAAGTTGCGCGTGATTGCGCGTCAGCAGCAATTGATCCGTTTAGACTTTGAAGAGATTCCGAGTGAAGCTGCCTTGGCTCATAAGCTTGAGCGCTATGAAAAACTGGTTGGTGATAGCGATGTAGTGATTTTGTCGGATTACGGCAAAGGAGCCTTGGGTCAAGTGGCTTTAATGATTCAGCAGGCAAGTGCTCAGAATAAGATCATCTTAGTAGACCCCAAAGGCGACGACTATGCTAAATATCGCGGCGCCACCGTACTCACTCCTAACCGTAGCGAGTTGCGTCAAGTTGTAGGCAATTGGTCTACCGAAGAAGAGTTGACTCACAAAGCCCAAGAGCTTCGCCGCTCTCTTGACTTAAAGGCTTTATTACTCACACGCTCCGAAGAAGGCATGAGTTTATTTACTGACGCTGGCGTAAGTCACGTCAAAGCCCAAGCGCGTGAAGTCTTTGATGTATCTGGCGCTGGCGATACCGTGATCGCTACTTTGGCGGTTGCCCTAGCAGCCCAATGGCCGTTAGAAAAAGCGATGGCATTAGCCAATCGCGCTGGCGGCATTGTTGTCGGTAAATTAGGAACAGCGACTGTAAGCTCAGAGGAATTGCAATGACCATTATCGTAACTGGAGCGGCCGGCTTTATTGGTGCCAATATCGTGCAGGCTCTCAACGCCCGTGGCGAGAAAAATATCATTGCGGTCGATGATCTACGTCCTGCTGATAAATATCGCAATTTAGCGGATCTCGACATCATTGACTATCTTGATAAAGATGAGTTCTTGCAAGCATTTAAGAGTGGTCGTTTTGGTAAGGTGCAGGCTGTTTTTCATGAAGGAGCCTGTTCTGACACGATGGAGACTGATGGCATTTACATGATGGCCAACAACTATCGCTATTCCATGGATTTGCTTGATATCTGCACTGCTCAGAAGGTTCAATTGCTCTACGCCTCATCTGCCGCGACTTATGGCGGCTCTGATACTTTTGTAGAGAGCCGTGAGTGTGAGAAGCCTCTCAATATTTATGGCTACTCCAAGTTTTTGTTCGATCAGGTGATGCGCAAACGCTTTGTTGAAAACGCCAATACCGCTCAGGTGGTTGGCTTCCGTTACTTTAATGTTTACGGACCACGTGAGTCTCACAAGGGTCGTATGGCCTCGGTGGCCTTTCATCAATACCATCAGTACAAAAAAGACGGACTCGTCAAATTGTTTGGTGAGTATGGTGGTTACGAAGCGGGTCAGCAAAGCCGTGACTTTGTTTCTGTAGAAGATGTTGTCAAGGTAAACCTTTTCTTCTTAGATCACCCGCAAGTGAGCGGCATCTTTAATCTTGGTAGTGGTCAAGCTCAACCATTTAATGATGTTGCACACGCGGTTGTGAATGCCTTGCGCAAGCAAGATGGTGCTAATTCATTGGGCATAGATGAGTTAGTGAACATCAAGGCTGTGGAGTACATACCCTTTCCAGAAGCGCTTAAAGGAAAGTATCAATGCTTTACTCAGGCCGACTTAACTAAACTACGGGCAGCTGGTTATGCGGAGCCCTTCCTGAATGTGGAGCAGGGTGTCAGCCGTTATATTGACTGGCTATCAGCCAATGCGGATTATTTAGCCAACCCACTCTAAGCACTTTAAAGCAGTCAACCCCAACCGTTTTCCTTCGTTATGAATGATCCATGCGCATTAACTGCGTGTGGATTTTTTTATTTATCAAAGGAGAATAAATGGTTCAATTTTTTAAGAAAAGTAGTTTTAAGAGCTTGATGAAGGCTTGCGCTTTCACCAGTTTATTAGCATTAGGCAGTGTTAATTTTTCTATAGCAAGCGCATCGCCAGTGAATGTCAATACGGCTACTCAGTCCGAGCTGGAGAGTATTAAAGGGATTGGTCCAGCAAAAGCGAAAACAATCCTTGCAGAGCGTTCTGACGGCGGCCATTTTCAAGATGCCAATGACCTCCAAAAGCGGGTACGCGGCATTGGCATGAAATCCGTTGAAAAGATGGTCGACAATGGTTTGACCATTGAGGCGCCAAGCTCCTACCGTGAACCAAACGGACGCACCAATAAAGAGGGCTCAGGTGCTAGTAGACGTGGATCGCGTAATCAAGGCGGCTCGCGCCATCAGGCAGATCGTACGGGACCAGCTCGTCGAAATTAAGCGTTTGTATGTATGACCCTGCTTATGGCTAAAATGGTCTTATGAGCACACCCTCCTACTTAACCATTGCACAAACTGTGGGCAACACGCCCTTAGTTCGATTACAACGCATTCCGGGTTTAGAGAACAACAGTAAAAATAATGTGATCCTGGGAAAGATGGAGGGTAACAATCCTGCAGGGTCGGTGAAAGATCGACCCGCGCTGTCCATGATCATGCGTGCCCAAGAGCGCGGTGAAATTAAACCTGGCGACACTTTAATTGAAGCTACCAGCGGTAACACTGGCATTGCATTGGCAATGACTGCTGCAATGTTGGGCTACAAAATGTTACTCGTCATGCCAGAAAATCAAAGTATTGAGCGCCGTCAAAGCATGGCTGCCTATGGTGCCGAACTGATTTTGACTGCAGCTTCTGGCGGCATGGAATTTGCGCGTGACTATGCAATGCAATTGCAAAAGCAGGGTAAAGGTAGATTGCTTGATCAGTTTGCTAATCCTGATAATCCTCGCGCACACTTGGAAACAACTGGGCCGGAGATTTGGCGGGATACCGACGGTCAAGTGACGCATTTCGTATCGTCCATGGGGACCACTGGCACGATTACTGGTGTCTCTACCTATCTCAAGTCGATGAATCCCGCCATTCAGATTATTGGGGTGCAGCCCGAAGAGGGCTCGCAGATTCCGGGTATTCGTAAGTGGGCACCTGAATATTTGCCCAAAATCTATCAAGGAGATGCGATTGACCGGATTGAATACGTTTCTCAGGCAGATGCTGAAGAGATGGCTCGGCGCCTAGCTTCCGAGGAGGGCATTTTCTGCGGCATCTCCGCTGGTGGAGCCTTGGTAGTCGCCTTGCGTATTGCCCGCCAAGTAGAAAATGCAACGATCGTATTTATTGTGTGTGACCGAGGTGATCGCTATTTATCGACCGGGGTTTTTCCTGCCTAAGTAGGCCGCTTCTTTTTTGGTGGCGCCAGTTTCTTGGGCTTTTCCGAAGCGGGGGTCAATGTCGGTACCGCGCTTACATTTTTAAATCCTAAAGCTTCGGCAAATTCAGCAACACTTTGCGCGTAAAAGTAACTTCGGTTGTATTGCACAATCGTCAAGAAGTTATTTAAACCCACTAGGTAGCGCACTTGTTCTATTCCATCTTGATCTACATAAGGCAAGTCCACTATTAAAGCCTTGCTCTGAGGGGCTACTCCCCCCGCTTGTAAGTCACCTTGTGCTGGTTTAAGAATCCCCCGCTGAATCAGATCTTCAACAGTTTGTTTAAGTTGAGGCTCGCCATCTGCCAGAGATTTTGTCGCTGAAAGACTATCTTCTTGGACTGGGAAATAAATAGGCATCCCAGGTTGCCAGCCATGTTTTTTGAGGAAGCTACCAACGCTGGCAATCGCATCCTTGGGACTCTTTTTGAGATCAATGCGCCCATTGCCATCGCCATCGACAGCATATTGTCGAATACTACTGGGCATAAATTGGGGTAATCCAATGGCACCTGCATATGAGCTATTTTGGTTTAGGCAGGCATTGAGGTAACTCGTATTTAGGCCTTGAATCTGATTATTGGCAGGCAAACTACCGCCAGCTTCAGACCAACACAGCAAGACTAATTCTTGCAGTTCCTTTTTGAATAACTGTTCACGACTTGTCTTATTGGGGGTATCTGGATAGCTGAATGCTAGGGTCGATAGGACATCTTTAACTCTAAAGTTCCCCAGTTGTCGTCCGTAAATAGTCTCGATCCCGATGATGGCAACAATCACCTCAGCAGGCACACCAGACTCTTGCTCAACTTGTTGTAGGTAGGCCCTATTTTCATCCCAGAAGGCCTTACCAGCCTTAATACGGATGGGTTCAATAAAGCGTTTGCGATACGCAGTCCAATTCTTTTTAAACGTCACAGATGGGGGTAATACCAATTTGCGAATCGACGGAATCGTTTTAGTATCCAAGAAGCTAGCCTCAAGTATGGGTAGCGGAATTCCTTGATCTTGCGAGACCTGCTTCAGAAGCTGATTGAGGTTCTGATAAAAAAGCACTTCGGAGCTTGTATCCTCAGCTTGGCTTGAAATGGATTCGTTTGGAGTATTTTTAGGTGTTGGGGCACTACCGCAAGCGCTTAAGAATAGAGCCAGCAACAATAAGAGCAGGTAACGGAAGGCTTGAAAATTCATAAGTAGTAGTGTCGTTATTGGGCGTTAAACTGAGCGCGTTTGATTATTTAATAGCATCGTATATCTATTCAGAAAGCAGTGTCATGACTACAGGATACATAACGCACTCCGATTTCCTCAAACATGAGATGGGTAGCCACCATCCAGAGTGTCCAGAGCGAATCCAAGCAATCAATGATCAGCTGATTAGAAGCGGTGTGGACGGCTTTTTACAGCATTTAGAAGCGCCATTAGCCACAGAAGACCAGTTGGAATTAGTGCATAGCCCCGAGCATGTTGCGTTTGTTAAGGAGTGCTCTCCAAGTAACGGATATCACATGCTGGATGGCGACACGATTATGAATCCATATACATGGCAGGCATCTCTACGTGCAGCTGGCGCTGCTATTGCGGGAGTGGATGCGGTGATGAAGGGTGAGGTGGAAAATGTATTTTGTGCAGTACGCCCACCGGGTCACCACGCGGAGCCAACCCGCTCAATGGGTTTTTGCGTTTTCGATAACGTCGCCATCGCTGCTCGCTATGCAATGGAACAATATGGGATTGAGCGGGTTGCGATTATTGATTTTGATGTTCATCACGGCAATGGCACTGAGGCAGCTTTTTTTAACGACCCCAATGTCTTAATGTGCAGCTTCTTTCAGCATCCGTTTTACCCCTACAGCGGTCTTGATGGCGCTACCAATATGGTGAATGTGCCCTTGCCTGCCACGACACGTGGTGATGTGGTGCGCTCTATTGTCGAAGAACAATGGCTGCCGCGCCTCAGGGATTTTGAGCCGCAGCTGATCATTATTTCTGCTGGGTTTGACGCCCACCGCGAGGATGACCTCGGTCAAATGGGGCTGGTAGAGGATGACTACGTCTGGATGACTAAGCGCTTAAAAGAAGTTGCCAATGACTATGCGCAAGGTAGGATCGTAAGCTGCCTTGAGGGGGGTTACAACCTGTCTGCCTTAGGGCGCAGCGTCGTTGCTCACGTCAAAGCGCTGGCAGATATTTAGCTAGGCAATCAGTCAACCGCCACTTTATTGAGACAACTTTTTTGCTTCTTGTAATTGAGAGATAAAAAATTGCTCAAACGAAATTGCAAGAAAGGTCATCATTACCCCAGCACCCAGCATTAGGGAAAAAATGACGGTGAGGATGACGGGCCAACCTGATTGCGTTGCATTTAGAGGATCTAGTCCGGGATTAAATTGCTGATCCCATTTTTCGTCTGGCCGCAAACCAAGGGCGATAGTAGTAAGCCAGCTCGCTTCAATAGCGATAAAGCCAAAGGTGATGAGAACCCAACCTGGCGCAGAATGAAAGTGCGCTTCTTTGAGTAGTAACCAGCCAGCGATTCCGCCGATCAAGGCAAATAACTGGGCCCATCCCCAAAAGAAACGAATCCCTTTTAAGTAGAAGCAGTTGAGGCCGGTTCCTGGCAAAAATAAGCCCAAGGCGCAAAAGAGTAGTTTGTATTTTTTCATTATTTAGCTGAATTAGGGCGCTGCATAAAGCTGAGTACTTCGCGATCGGTGCCAATCATGAGTAGTTGATCTCCATTGCGTACGATGCTGCGATAGTCATTGAGTTCGTAGAGGAAGTCATTTTCTAATTGCATCCGTTGTGGACTGCAGGCCATTTTGCTACTGGCAATGCGAGTTAAAGTAAAGCCGCGGGCATCCTCACTGAGTTCCGCAGTGAACCGATTGCAGCCTGTTGAGCCGCTGAGTCGGGTGCCGTTGCTATCAAACTGAAGGTAAATCGGGTTGCTTGCCTCACCCTGAGGAATTTGGCGAGCGCTGACTTCGCCTAATCCATTGGGCGGCAGATTCCAGCGCACTAGTTCCCATTTGGTATTTCTGAATTCGCTACTTGGGGGGCTTGTTTTTGCTCCGCAAGGTGGAATCACGTTCGCGCAGGCGGTTAAAAACGCCAATCCTAGGCAGGAAATACCAAGAAATAGCCTATTTAAAGACCTTTTTTTGGGTCCAGCAGGCGTATTTTTGGGCATAAAAATTTTGCAAGTCATTGTTTTTATTGGTTATATTGAATATTGCTTGTTTCTATTCTACTCACTCCCTAAGCAACATCAGCATTAATTAAGGTGGATGAATTAGCAGTTTTCGTCTAGAATATGAGGTTTTCCGCAATACTAATCATTCAAAAGATCGATTTGCCTAGTGTTGCAGGCTCAAAAATTGGGTAATCATTTCAGTGGGTTGTTTACAGCCTGTTTTCATTTTAGATTTTAAGGAATAAGTATGGTCGTCATTCGACTGGCACGCGGCGGTTCAAAGAAGCGCCCTTTTTACAGCATTGTGGCTACTGACAAGCGCAATCGTCGCGACTCGAACTTTATCGAGCGTATTGGTTATTTCAATCCACAAGCAGCTGAGTCCGAGCAAGCAATGCGCATTGCTCAAGACCGTTTGACTTACTGGACTGGCGTTGGTGCGCAAATTTCACCAACAGTATCTCGTTTGATCAAAAACAATCCTGCTGTTTAAGGACTTCATTACCAAAGACTTTTTCGATGACAAAGTCTTTGGTGATTGAAATAACAAGCAGTGCTATTTCAGGGTAAGAGCTTGGTCTCATGACAAATCCACCTACCTTGGATCAATTGATAGAGCTTGGCGTTGTGCAAGATGCCCAAGGCTTGCAGGGGCAAATTAAGGTTCGACCACATGCGTCTGATCCAGTTGCCCTCTTGAGCTGCAAAGAAATTTGGCTTTCCCTTATTCCACGCCGCAGTGCTGGTGTTGATCCCTCTCTCGAGCCAGCCTCTTTGCGCCTATACCGCGTAAAGCAATCTAAGTTCCACAGCGGTACGGTTCTGATCGCTTTAGATGGCATTGCGGATCGAGATCAGGCTGAGGCCTTAAAGGGAGCGCGTCTGTTGGTGGGGCGCGAACTGTTTCCTAAGGTGGAGAGTGATAGTTATTACTGGGTCGATCTCATCGGCTGCCAGGTCAATAATCTCCAAGGTGAGAGTCTAGGCGATGTCATTGAGATGACGGATAACGGCGCCCATGGGGTGATTGCTATTGGAGATGCAGAATCTCAAGCAGTGAAATACCTAGTGCCATTTGTGAAAGAAATCGTGCATCAGGTAGATTTGCCGAACAAGTTAATCACACTAGATTGGCAGGCAGATTGGCTGTAGGTCAAACTGCTTTCAATCAACAACTAATTAATAAAATATTGACCATGCGTTTTGACGTTGTGAGCCTCTTTCCAGAAATGTTCTCAGCTCTAACGCAATGGGGCATTACTGGCCGAGCCTGCGAACAGGGTTTAGCCAGCGTCAACTTATGGAATCCGCGGGATTTTTGTACGGACCCACGCAAAACAGTCGATGATCGGGCTTATGGCGGCGGACCAGGGATGGTCATGATGGCCAAGCCCTTAGAGGGCACTCTTGCAGCCATCAAAGCAGCGCATCAGTCTCAAAGTGTTGTTTCTGGGCCTATTTGCCTATTGGCGCCACAAGGGGAGGTATTTTCGCAAAAGTTAGCCGCCGATATTCTGACGCGGGGTAATTTCACTTTTATTTGTGGTCGCTATGAAGCGGTAGATCAACGCTTTGTTGAGCGCAATGTGGATTTACAGCTTTCAATAGGCGATTTTGTGGTTTCTGGCGGGGAATTGCCTGCCATGAGCATGATGGATGCAGTCATTCGCCTTATTCCTGGAGCTTTGGGTGACGGCGAATCTGCTGTGCAAGATAGCTTTGTAAATGGTCTTTTGGATCATCCCCACTACACGCGCCCGGAAATATACGAAAATTTATCCGTGCCAGACGTGCTTTTAGGCGGACATCACGCTAAAATAGCGGACTGGCGTCGGCAAAAGTCTTTAGAGCTGACGTTGAAGCTTAGGCCCGATTTGATTCAAGTGGCCCGAGCAAATGGGTTGCTAACCCGGGAAGATGAGCAATTTCTTCGTACGCTGTGAGTAATTTCAGTTTCGAATAAAGCGTTTTATTTTTGGTTTAGTGAAATGGTATTAACTACATCCTCTGTCTGGTCCGCTGATGAAAGTCTCGGGATTAAACGCTGACAAGATGTTTAAGGATTGATTATGAATTTGATAGAAAAAATTGAGCAAGAAGAAATTGCTCGTCTTACAGCCAACAAAACGCTGCCAAGCTTTTCTCCTGGCGACACTGTTGTTGTCGGTGTAAACGTCGTTGAAGGTACACGTAAGCGTACTCAAGCGTTTGAAGGCGTTGTGATTGCCAAGCGCAATCGCGGTCTCAATTCCAGCTTCATCGTGCGCAAGATTTCCTCTGGCGAAGGCGTTGAACGGACATTCCAAACTTATTCACCCTTGATCGCTGGTATCGAAGTGAAGCGTCGTGGTGATGTGCGTCGTGCCAAGTTGTATTACTTGCGCGATCGTTCAGGTAAATCTGCTCGTATTAAAGAGAAGTTGCCTGCACGTAAGGTAAAGACTGTAGATGCTCCAGCTGCTGAGTAATTACGGCACCATAAAAAAGAAGGCGGCTTAGGTCGCCTTTTTTATTGTCCTAAAATAGCTTCATGACTAAAACCGCGCAGCCAGAGCAACATCCAATCAATATTGGCGTGCCATTGCATTTTGATGCTGCGGGTGTTCCCATTGATCGCGTTTGTGCCGATCAACCTCAGGTAGCCGCAGCTTTATTAAGTGAGGCCGGCATCCAACATCGCTTTCAAAATCCACCCGTTTGGCAGCCAGAAATTACGGATGAGAATCGCCATGTGATTGCGGCCGATATTATTTCTCAGCGCAAGGCGGCAGGCAAAGTTACTACGGCTGCAGTGCTAATTCCTTTGTTACTAAAGCCAGAGGGCTTAAGCGTGCTATTGACGCAAAGAACGGATCACTTGCACGATCATGCCGGTCAAATTAGTTTTCCAGGTGGCCGCATAGACCCAGAGGACAGCGGGCCAGATGATGCCGCTTTGCGAGAATCCGAGGAAGAGATCGGCTTGCAGCGGGAGAATGTCCGCATCGTTGGCCATCTCCCCCAATATTTAACAGTCTCGGGCTACAGCGTCACGCCAGTAGTGGGTTTTGTGCAACCTCAGTCAGAATATCCTCTAGATGCGTTCGAGGTAGCAGATATCTTTGAGGTTCCCTTGGGATTTTTGATGGATCCAGCCAACCATCAGGTGCGGGTGTGGCAGAGCGCCCAAGGCAGTCGCCGATTTTATTCCATGCCTTATGAGAATCGTTTTATCTGGGGAGCAACTGCAGGAATGTTACGAAACCTATATCATTTATTAAAAGTATGACTTTCTTTTCTATCCTCTTCGCCCTCATAGCCGAGCAGTATCGTCCGGTAACGGCTAGTCATTGGATTCGGCGTATCAGCATCCGTTGGCTAGATTGGGTTGCTGGTGAATTTGGTGGTAAGACTGAGGCAGGTGCCAGCCCAATTGGCGCTAGGCTGGCCTGTTTGGTAGCGCTCATTCTGCCGACCTTTTTTGTCTTTGGTGTTTATGTCACTTGCATGTTGACTTATCCCATCTTGGCATTTCTGTGGAATGTACTCATCGCCTATTTGTTCTTCGGCTTTCGGCAATTTAGCCACTCCTTTACTTTGGTACACGAAGCAATTAAGTGCCATGATTTGCCTGGCGCCCGTGTGGCGCTGATGGAGTGGTATGGCCCCGAATTGGATGCGACCAACTTGAGTGAAACCGATGTGATTTCTTTGGCGCTTGAACGCGCCATCTTAGATTCTCATCACCATGTGTTCGGTGTTTTGTTTTGGTTTTTAATGCCGATGGGCCCAGCAGGAATGGTGTTGTATCGCTTGGCATTTACTGCGGCACAGCGTTGGTCTGAAAAAGGGGACTTTAATTTAAGTGAAGCCGCCCGTCATTTTTTCTATGTCTTAGATTGGATCCCTGCGCGCATCACCGCAATTGGCTTTGCCGTTGTAGGCAATTTTGAAGGTGCCGTTTATTCTTGGCGCCACCTGACCTCCAAGTGGTCGGATACTCTTTCTGCAGTAATCTTAGCCTCCGGTAGCGGCGCCTTGGGTGTCCGTCTTGGTGAGCCCCTGAGTGCGCCTGATAGCAATCAAGCATTGCTGATGGCGGAAGCAGGTGAGCCAGTGATTTATGAAGTGGGCTCAGAACCCAATGAGCGTGCGATGCGCTCCGCAGTGGGCTTAGTTTGGCGTTTGGTTATCGTTTGGATGGCTTTATTGTTAATGACGACCACCGCTCTTTGGCTTGGCTAATCCCCTGAATTTGCGTATCTGCAGTTTTTGAGTCTGAGCGTAACTGCCTAAAGAGTGCCAGCCTTTCCGGAGCAATTTCACCGCGGTCAACAGCTGCTCGAACGGCGCAATCCGGCTCAGTCTGATGTGCGCAATTATGAAAATGGCATTGGCCAAGCAGATCTTTGAATTCTCTAAAGGCATGCTCGAGCTCACTGACAGACATATGCGCTAAGCCAAATTCTTGAAACCCTGGAGAATCAATGAGGGCGCCCAGTTTGCCATTGGCGCCCCGACCCCAAGCCTCAGGTAATTCAAAATAGCGACAAGCGGTAGTGGTGTGTTTGCCCGTATCGAGGCGCACCGAGTATTCTTGTGTAAGGGCAGCGGCATTAGGTACCCAGGCATTGAGTAGGCTCGATTTACCCATGCCCGATTGACCAACAAACACCGAGACCTTGCCTTGAATGGCTGCTTGTAAAGCTTGAATCGATTCAGCGTCAAATTTGGCAGAGACCTCACTCACTGGGTAGCCCATGCGAGCATAGGGCGCGATGATTTTCCGAGCATGCTCGAGATTGTCTTTGAGGTCGCATTTGTTCAATAAGATATGCAAGCCAATTTGATTGGCTTCGGCTGCCACCACAGCTCTGCCCAAAAGATCGGGGGAGAACGCTGGTTGTGTAGCAAGCACTACTAATATTTGATCTACGTTTGAAGCGATCAACTTACTTTTAAATGCATCTGAGCGATAGAGCAGATTCTCTCGAGGCTCAATCCGAATAATGCGTGCCTGATTAAGAGACGTCATCTCAATGAGGAGTCGATCCCCAACTGCGCCAATATGTTGCTTTGCTGGGGTACTAACCTGAATTAACTCACCCGCTGGGGATTCATGACCGCGCTCATCCTTTACCAAGCGCTGCGCTAAATAGTGCCTTCCATAAGAAGCAGTCAATAGCGCATGTAGTTGTTCCATCGCCAATTAAGTTAAGCGTTTCAGGTTCGCAATACGTAGTGGGGCAGGGGGGTGCGAACTATAAAAAGCCGTATAGATTGGATCGGGAGTTAAGGTCGACGCATTATCTTGATACAACTTTACTAGCGCGGAAATCAAATCATTCGCAGAAGATTTTTCAGCTGCAAAACCATCCGCTTCATATTCATGTTTACGTGAGCTTAGACTGGAAAGAGGCGTTAGGAAGAAGCTAAATACCGGTGCAACTAGCATAAATAGGGCTAATGCAAGACCGCCGTTGTACCCACTGGGATTGGGCATGACACCAAGGCCAGAGTAAAACCAGGGTTGCGCACTGACCCACCCCAGAATGGCAAACATGGCAAAGCTCATGGCAAATGAAACCAGTAGCCGTTTACGAATGTGATTGCATTTGTAGTGACCTAGCTCATGCGCCAAGACCGCTTCAACCTCACCTGGATTTAGTTTTTCAATTAAGGTATCAAAGAAGACGATCCGCTTGGCTTTACCCATACCAGCAAAAAAGGCGTTGCCATGAGCACTTCGCTTGCTGCCATCCATGACAAAGAGACCTTGGCTGGCGAAGTCACAGCGCGTTAAGAGGGCTTCTATTTGGGTTTTGAGGGCGCCCTCTTCAAGTGCTTGAAATTTATTGAAAATCGGCGCAATCACACTAGGAAAAATCCACTGCATCAGCAAACTAAAGACAGACAGCACGCCCCAAGCCCAAAGCCACCAGAAATCACCCGCTCGGGCCATGAGACTTAAAACGATCCACAGCAACGGAATGCCAATCACGGCCCCCAGTCCAGCGCCTTTAACCATGTCACTAAAAAACAGAGATTTAGTCATGCGATTAAAGCCAAAGCGCTCTTCGAGAGAAAATTGTTTGTACCAAGAGAAGGGTAGATCAATCACGCCAGAGATCAAAACAATCGAGATCAACAAGGCGATCTGTTGCACAATGCCAGGTCCCAATGATTCCAGAAGGAAGGTGTTGAGGATTTGCAAGCCCCCGAGGAGCGTAAACCCAATTAGAACGATGGCGCCCAAGCCACTCTCTAAAATACCAAGTTGGAGTTTGGCGACAGTGTAATCAGCGGCTTTTTGATGGTCAGCCAAAGTAATTTGACTGGCAAACTCGGCAGGCACGCTAACGCGATGCTTGGCGACGAAGCGGATTTGACGTTGGGCGAGCCAGTAGCGCAAGCCAAAGCTGGCAATGAAGGCAATGAGGAAGATGATTGTGAAAGTCATGAGATCATTATAGATATGAACGAAATAACGAATTCACTAAGCACGACACCCGCTGAAAAAACAGCTCCAGCAAGCGAGCGCCTCGTTTGGGTTGATATGGAAATGTCCGGTTTAGACCCTGAAAAAGAGCGCATTTTAGAAATTGCCATCATCGTGACCGATGCGCACCTCAATACGATTGCTACTGCCCCTGTTTGGGTGGTTCACCAAGACGATGTGGTGTTGGATGCAATGGACTCCTGGAACAAGGGTACCCACGGGCGTTCGGGTCTGATTGATAAGGTCAAAGCCTCCACTTTGGACGAGTCAACAGCCGAAGCAGAATGTATTGCTTTTCTCAAGCAATACATTAAGGCGGGTATCTCACCGATGTGTGGCAATACGATCGGTCAAGATCGGCGCTTCCTGGCGAAATACATGCCCAAGTTAGAGGCTTATTTTCATTATCGGAATATCGATGTTTCGACGCTTAAAGAACTTTGCAAACGCTGGCACCCTGAATTAGTCAAAGGCTTTACTAAAAACCAGGCGCATACCGCCTTAGCGGATATTGAAGAATCTATTGAAGAGCTGAAGTACTACCGCGACAAGTTTATTGTCCCGCTCCCGCAATAAGGGGATTATTTCTTTAAAGCGCTTTTTGGTCTAAAGGCCTTAATGACAGCTTCATTCGTTTCAATATACGGCCCACCAATCAGGTCGATGCAGTAGGGAACAGCGGCAAAGATTCCTGGGGTGATGACTTTGCCATCGTCATTCTTGAGGCCCTCTAAAGTTTCTTGGATGGCCTTGGGTTGTCCAGGCAGATTCATAATGAGGGCAGCGTGACCCTCAATCTCCCGTATTACTGCAGTTTGCCGAGAAAGAATGGCGGTGGGTACAAAACGTAAGCTAATTTGCCGCATTTGCTCGCCAAATCCGGGCATCTCCCGCGTTCCAGCGGCGATGGTGGCCTCAGGGGTGACATCGCGCCGCGAAGGGCCTGTACCGCCTGTGGTGAGGACTAAATCGCAGCCTAACTGATCCACCAGTTCAATAATGGTGCTGGTAATGATTTCCTGTTCATCGGCAATTAAGCGTTCATGAAAAACACTGGGTGTGAGTAGTGCGTTTTGGAGCCAAGATTGCAGCGCAGGAATGCCTTCATCCACATAGACCCCCTGACTTGCCCGATCAGAAATGGAGATTAGGCCAATTTTGATTTCATTGGGAGTGGAGCGATTCCAAGCGTCGATATGCTTCATGACGATATTCTAGCTATTATTGAGGGCATGTTTACATATACACCCAATCAGTTTGAAGAAATTATTGAATTCATGCTCGCTGAAGCGCGCCTCAAAGGGGCTTCGGATGCCATTGCGGAGATCTCCGAGGGGCAGGGCCTCTCAGTAACCGTACGCAAGGGCGAAGTTGAGACGATCGAGCAGAGTCTGGACAAGCAAGTCGGCGTGACGGTCTTTCTTGGACACCATCGCGGCAATGCCAGCACGAGTGATTTTTCTAAAGACTCCTTACGAGCAACTGTAGAGGCCGCTTATCACATCGCCCAGCATACGGCAGAGGATTTATTTGCTGGCCCTGCTGAAAAAGAACTGCTTGAAAAGCATCCACTGGACTTGGATTTATTTCATCCCTGGGAGCTAGATTCCGCTACCGCAATTGATATCGCCCGCGCATCTGAAGGTGCGGCATTTGCAGTGAGTAAGCAAATTAAAAATAGCGATGGCGCCTCCGTATCAACTCACCACGCGCATTTCAAAATGGGAACCACGCAAGGCTTTATGGGGGGTTATCCCTTTTCTCGTCATTACATTTCTTGCGCACCCATTGCGAGTGAGCTGGGTAAAAAAGGGCTAATGCAAAGAGATGACTGGTACTCCAGCTCACGCAACCCCCAAGAATTAGCTGATCCAGCCGCCATTGGTCAATATGCTGCACAGCGTGCGCTGTCTCGCTTAAATGCACGTTCACTAACTACCCGCCGTTGCCCAGTGATTTTTGAAGCCCCCTTAGCTGCGGGCCTATTGGGTGGACTGGTGCAGGCTGTCTCGGGTGGCGCGCTGTACCGCCGCTCAAGCTTTTTATTGGACAGCTTGGGTAAACAGGTATTGCCAAAGCACATCAGCCTCTTTGAAAATCCCCATCTCAAATCCTTGACTGGTAGTGCTCCGTTCGATGAGGAGGGCGTGAAGACGTCTGCTCGTACGGTAGTGGATAAAGGCATTCTTGAGGGCTACTTCTTATCCACTTACTCAGCCAGAAAGCTGGGCATGAAAACCACAGGCAATGCTGGTGGTTCGCATCATCTGAATTTAAGCAGCACTAAGACGCCTCGAGGCGGCCTACCTGCGCTACTAAAAGCAATGGGTAAAGGTTTGCTAGTCACTGAACTAATGGGTCAGGGCGTAAATTACGTGACTGGTGATTACTCGCGCGGGGCTTTTGGTTATTGGGTTGAGAATGGCGAGATTCAGTATCCAGTCGAGGGAATAACGATCGCCGGAAATCTCAAGGAGATGCTGTTAGATATTCAGATGATCGGTAGTGACTCACTCATTCGCGGCACTAAAGAAACTGGTTCGATCTTGATTGGATCGATGACCGTCGGCGGAAATTAATTCTTTAGATTAAGGAGCGCGAAATTATTTGCGCTCCAGCGTTACGAAACTAAAGTGAATCTCACCTTCTGAACTTGGGGTGCGCTCTACCTCTTGCCACTGCGCTGGGTTAGGAACTTCAAAGAAGGTATCGCCACCCTCTACATCCATCTCAATTTCAGTCAGGTAAAGGCGGTCTGCTTTAGCAAAAGCCTGAGTAAATATTTGCTCACCGCCGATGACAAAAACACGGGGGACTTCGCTCAAGCTATTGAGGGCAGCGTCTAATGAATCTACGACTTCAGCACCAGTGAGTTGCAGATCGGGATTGCGACTAATGACAATATTGCGCCGTCCAGGCAATGGCCGACCAATGGACTCCCAAGTCTTGCGACCCATAATTACAGGATGACCCATAGTCACTTTTTTGAAAAACTGCAGGTCAGCAGAGATCTTCCAAGGCATTTGGTTATCACGACCGATGACATGGTTGCGCGAACGGGCAACGATCATGGAAATAGCAGGCTGAGTCATATCGGTTTTCTTAAATAGCTACTGGAGCTTTAATGTGGGGATGAGATTGATAGCCTTCGATCTCAAAATCTTCAATTTCATAATCAAAGATTGAATCGGGCTTACGTAAGATACGCAACTTTGGCAGGGGAAAGAATTCCCTAGACAGTTGGAGATCCACTTGCTCTAAATGATTGCTATACAAATGGCAATCACCACCCGTCCAAACAAAGTCACCCACCTCAAGATTGCATTGCTGCGCCACCATGTGGGTGAGCAGGGCATAGCTAGCAATATTGAACGGAACGCCTAAAAAGATGTCTGCACTGCGTTGATAGAGCTGGCAGGACAATTTCCCCTCAGCCACATAAAACTGAAACAAGGCATGACAAGGGGCCAAAGCCATGCGCGGAATATCGGCTACGTTCCAAGCCGACACAATAATGCGGCGTGAGTCTGGATTGTTTTTAATGGTCGAGATGACCTCAGAAATTTGATCAATATGAGCGCCATTGGGAGCCGGCCAAGAACGCCACTGGTAACCATAAATTGGGCCTAGATCACCGTCGGGAGCAGCCCACTCATTCCAAATAGAAACGCCGCGCTCTTTTAACCAGTTATTGTCAGTGCTTCCCTTGAGAAACCACAGCAATTCCAAAATGATGGATTTGAGATGGAGCTTCTTGGTGGTTACCATCGGAAAGCCATCCGCTAAATTAAAGCGCATTTGGTGTCCGAATAAGGAGATGGTGCCCGTACCCGTTCTATCAGACTTTTTAACGCCCTTAGCGAGCACTTCCTTCATTAGGTCATGGTATTGATGCATGGTTCTTGGCTATTTAAAAATGTAAGGAAGGGTTGGAATAGATAGAGCTTACTCGAATGTTGCTGGGCTGACACCCAAGGCTTTATGTAGCTTAGGGGAGGTCGTGGTGTATTGCAGTTGAATTTGCTTTTCTGGATGCAGGTAAGCGGCTGCAGCAAAGGCGGCAAGCGCTGCCTCATGAAAGCCTGACAGAATGAGCTTTTTCTTGCCTGGATAGATATTGATGTCGCCGACAGCATAAATACCGGATTCACTAGTCTGAAAGCAAGCCGTATCTACAGTGATTTGTTTGCGATCAATATCCAAGCCCCATTCAGCGATGGGCCCCAATTTCGGGGAGAGACCATAAAAGAGTAAGAGGGCATCAGCGGTAATGGTTTGCACTTCACCATCGATGTTGGTGACGGCAATTTCAGTGAGTTGCTGGTCAACGGCATTAAAGCCGGTGATTTGCCCGATGATGAGTTGCATCTCGCCCGCTTCACACAGGGCACGCATTTTAGCGACGGACTGAGGTGCCGCTTTAAATTCATCGCGACGATGAATGAGTGTCACGCTTGCCGCCTTGCCCACAAAAAACAGCACCCAGTCCAAAGCGGAATCTCCTCCGCCACAGATCACAATGTGTTTGCTAGAAAACTGCTCGGGGTTTTTTACACGATAGAAAACCTGACTGTCTTCAAACGCCTCAAGTCCATCTAATTTCAAGGTGCGAGGCTGAAATGCACCTACACCTGCGGCAATAAAAACGGTTCTCGCAAGAAAGCGTTGCTCAGTAGAGGTGGTGATTAAAAAGCGATCATCTGCTTGTCTCTCCAGCGTAGAGACTTCTTGACCCAAATGAAATTGAGCATTAAAGGGCGCAATTTGTTTGAGAAGATTATTGGTCAACTCCCGCCCGGTACAAACGGGAATCGCTGGTATATCGTAGATGGGCTTATCAGGATAAAGCTCGATACATTGGCCACCAACCTCGGGCAGCGAGTCAATCACCTGAGCTTTAATGTCTAGCAGCCCCAATTCAAATACTTGGAAAAGTCCCACTGGCCCTGCGCCAATAATGACAGCATCGGTTTCAATGGGGGTCTGCAAAATTGATTCCTTAGCTCAATCTAATGACTGAGGGCTTACTTCTCAAGTTGATCCAGTTTGGCTGTGACGCTTTTCCACTCTTCGGCATCTGCCAAGGCAGCCTTTGATTTGGTGATGGAGGGCCAGCCAGCAGCTAAGTCCGCATTAAGCTTAATAAACTCTTGCTGATCGCCAGGAACATCATCTTCTGCATAAATTGCATTGACTGGACATTCGGGCACACAAACAGCGCAATCGATGCACTCATCGGGGTCAATCACTAAGAAATTGGGCCCCTCGCGGAAACAATCCACGGGACAGACATCAACACAATCAGTGTATTTGCAGCGGATACAAGCTTCAGTAACGACGTAAGTCATGGTTTTGGCATTCGGCTGATAGTTAAACGAAATTGTTTAATTAGCTAGCAAGTTATAAAAGCCCATTTTAGCCGAAGCCCATTTTTTCGGTAAAAGAGCGGGTTTAGTTGAGGTAAAGTGCGGTGTATGACCAAAGACAACCCCTCCCCAAAGCCCAAAATACTCGTTGCAAGAGCCATATTTCCTGAGGCCTTAGCCAAATTAGAAGAATCTTTCGAGGTTCGCTCAAATCAAGCCGATCATGTTTGGACGCCTGAAGAGTTAAAAAAAGAACTCGCTAGCGTGGCGGGGGCATTGGTAACGGGTAGTGAGCGCATTGATGCGGGCGCGCTCTCTCAAGCGGCTAAGCTAAAAATTGTGGCTAATATTTCTGTTGGCTATAACAATTTTGATATTCAAGCCATAACGGCAGCAGGGGTAATGGCAACAAATACACCCGAAGTGCTCACCGACACAACAGCAGATTTTGGGTTCGCCTTATTGATGGCAACCGCTAGAAGAGTTACTGAATCCGAACATTGGTTACGTGCTGGGAACTGGTTGAAGTGGTCAATTGCTTCCAACCCCTTGGGTGTGGATGTACATCACACCACCCTTGGTATTATTGGTATGGGCCGGATTGGCCAAGGCATTGCTAAGCGTGCCCTTGGTTTTGACATGAACGTGATTTATTACAATCGCAGTCGTCTATCCGAGACTCATGAAAAAGCCTGCCAAGCCACCTACGTCTCTAAAGAAGAATTGCTCCGTACTGCTGATCACGTTGTTTTGGTATTACCCTACACCGCACAAAACCATCACACGATTGGCGCTAAAGAAATCGCTTTAATGAAGCCTACTGCTACCCTGATTAATATTGCGCGGGGCGGGATTGTGGATGATGCTGCTTTAGCGCAAGCACTGAAAGAGAAAAGATTGTTTGCTGCTGGCTTGGATGTTTTTGAAGGGGAGCCTCAGGTTCACCCGGAGTTACTCAAGTTGAGCAATGTGGTCTTGGCCCCGCATATTGCGAGCTCTACAGAAAAAACCCGCAGAGCAATGGTTGACCTTGCCATTGATAACTTAAGTGCTGCACTCGCTGGCAAGAAACCGCCGAGCTTAATTAATGAGGAAGTGTTTAAGGGGTAATAAAAACGGGCTGAGTACTAGTTGCGACTCAGTCCGCTTCAATTTCTTCTGTAAGTTCGCGTAACGCCAGTTCAATGCCGCCGAATTTAGTAGCGACCCAGTTATAAACTTTGCAGGCAATCCATAAGAGCGCAAAGCCCAGTAAGGCATTAAGAACAAGCGCAGATAACACCGTAAAGCCTGGAATGGCGCCATCCCGAATGAAGGCCACAAAGAGAGCCAATAAGACGATGGGTACGGAGAAGCAAAGATAAACCAAAACGAGGGTTTTGGCGGTATGCATTGGGTCTAAGAAGACAATTTCTTTTTTGGTGAGTTTCATGATGGGCTTATCTTAAAGCAGTCCATCAAAAAGCGCCACATCTACCCAGTCTCCAGCGCTTACATTACCTTGCTCATGCCCAAGAATTACAAAGCAATTTGCTTCGCTCATGGACCTTAGAATTCCGGCGCCTTGACTACCTGTGAGCTTCACCATGGGCTTGCCGTCAGGCCCTCGGCTCATCGTGGCGCGCTGAAATTCTGTGCGCCCAGGCTTTTTGCGCATTGCTGATTCGGCAATCGCTTGGGTTAGGAGGGGTTCAGTTTGCTCGGCACCGTTCAGTTGCAATAAGGCAGAACGCACAAACTGATAAAAGGTCACCATGACCGCAACCGGGTTACCGGGCAGCCCAAAAAATAGTGTTTTATGTTCTTGCTGCGCACCCGGAATCGACTTAAGAGCGCCAAAAGCCATGGGACGTCCAGGGCGCATAGCGATTTTCCAAAAACCCACATCACCTAATTCTTGGAGGATTTGTTTGGTAAAGTCCGCTTCACCAACGGAAACACCCCCAGAAGAAATCAAGACATCGGCTTGTTTGGCAGCGGCGCAAAATGCTTCTTTCAGCGCGACAGGATCATCCCGTACGATGCCGCAATCCATGACTTCTAGATTGAGGCGATTCAGCATCCCCATCAGGCTGTAGCGATTGCTGTCATAGATGCTGCCAGCGTCTAAAGCTTGCCCAATTGAGCGGAGCTCATCACCAGAGGACAAAATGGCTACCTTCAATTTACGGCGCACTTGAAGAGTGGCAATGCCTAAGGATGCAGCTAAGCCTAAATCGGAGGGCCGTAAGAATCGGCCAGCGCTAATGGCAGGCTTACCCATTTGTAAATCCTCACCACGCAAGCGCCGATTATCGCCACGCTTAAGCAAATTTTGTTTTAGTTCGATTGTTGGCCTATTTGCAGAATGAGCCTGCAATAAAAACTCCTGTGGCACGACCGTATCGCAGCCCTTAGGCATCACAGCGCCAGTCATAATCTGGATGCATTCCCCGTAGCCGATTGGGCCATCAAAAGGCTTGCCAGCATAAGCAGTGCCAACCACGTTGAAAGAGATTGTCACATCATCCATTCCCAAAGCGTCACCAGAAAAAGCATAGCCGTCCATGGCTGAATTATCTGCACCTGGCACATCAATCGGTGACACTAAATCCACCGCCAAAATTCGGTTGAGCGCTTGATCTAAGGGAACCTCGTCAATAGCATCAGCATGTTTAAGTAAGTTGGATTCTGCGATGAGGTCTTCTACTAATTGTGCGATGGCTTTTCGAGCATCGATAACAGATAGCGATGAGGTAAGTAGCAACGGGTCGTTGGGGGACAATTTGGACGAGTCGGTCATGGTGCTAGCTTCTCCAATGCCAGCAGTTCTTCCGGCGTATTGACGTTTGCGAATGCCGCTTCATCATCAAATATCACTGTAGTACTGCGCAAGGCTTTAAACCAGTGGTCGATTTTCAAATCACCCGATTTTAAGAAAGCGTTTAACGATTCTCCAAGATCACTACGCATCAGGCAAAACACGGGTTGTGCCCATATCTTGCCATTAAGCGCTCGGGTTGATGCGTAGACTAAATCGCATTCCGTACGTTCTAATTCGGCGGCCATTCTAGATGCAAGATCAAGCGGTAGTAGTGGTGAGTCGCAAGGGCAAACTAAGAGGTAGGGTGTTTGGCAATGCTTTAGGCCAATGGCAAAGCCGGCTAAGGGCCCCGAAAAGTCAGGGGTTTCATCCATTAATACCGGGTAGCTGTAGCTAGCGTATTTAGTAATATTGCGATTGGCATTAATCAGCATCGCACCCACTTGCTCTTTGAGGCGAGCAATCGCAGATTCGATTAAAGGTTTTTCTAAAAAGAGAATTAAACCTTTATCGATGCCGCCCATACGCTGGGCGCGACCGCCAGCCAAAATTAATCCCGTGATTTGCTTAGCTGCAATCATCAGCCGCCAATATAAGACATTTCAACCTTGCGGCTAGAGCTTGATTCCAAAGTATTGGCGCCTCTAATTTCAGAGTAATGGTCATCTCGATTCGACCAAACGCCCATAATGGCATTCGTGATTTCTAAGTCTGTCTTACCCGAGCGCAATAGCGTTTTGAAATCAAAGCCGGTGTTTGCAAATAAACAGAGATAGAGTTGTCCATCAGTAGAAATTCGTGCTCGCGTGCATTCATGGCAGAAAGTTTGGGTCACGCTAGAGATCACGCCGACCTCGCCAGAACCATCGACATAGCGCCAACGTTGAGCGACTTCGCCAGGGTAAGAGGCCTCAATCGCCTCCAATGGAAAGACCGCATGAATTTTTGCCAGCACTTCTTTCGAGGGGAGAACTTCAGTCATATTCCAACCATTCGAGCTGCCAACGTCCATAAATTCTATAAAGCGCAGTGTTATTCCACTACCTTTAAAGTGCTTTGCCATGGCAACGATCTCTTGATCATTCGTTCCTTTTTTCACCACCATATTGACTTTGAGATTAGAGAAGCCAACTTCTTGCGCGGCGCTGATGCCATCCAATACATCGGTCACCGGAAAATCCACATCATTCATTTGCTTGAAGATGTCATCCTGCAAGCCATCAAGACTTACGGTAATTCGGTTTAAGCCAGCTGCTTTTAAAGCCGCCGCTTTCTTGCGCAAGATACTGCCATTGGTAGTGAGTGTAAGGTCGAGAGGCTTGCCTGCTGGCGTGCGAATATCGGCCAGCATCTGCACTAGTATTTCGAGATTCTTTCTTAGCAAGGGTTCTCCGCCCGTAAGGCGAATTTTCTCAACGCCAAGGGAGGTAAAAATGGTGGCTAAGCGCGTAATTTCCTCAAAGCTAAGGAGTTCATCATGCGCTAAATAGGCATGGTCTTTATCAAAGACTTCCTTGGGCATACAGTAGGTGCAGCGGAAGTTGCAACGATCAGTTACGGAAATCCGTAAATCACGCAGCGGGCGAGCCCGTTTATCTTTAATTGCCCCTTTGGCCGCTGAAAGCACGTCAGGGATGGACGGAGTCAACCCCATACCTTCATCAATGCGAATGGGGATGACTTTTTGCATCAGTGGATTATGGCTGTGAAACAGAGTTTCTGCCAAATCGCCAAATATCCTTTTGGGATAAATGACGATCTGGAGAAAAAAGCATTACACCGATTTTTCTTTGCCGCCAGTCTCGATTAAGACCATAGGAGCATCGTTGAGGCTAACAGGCGGTTTAGGCGCTCTGCCCAAATTGGCAACTTCCGGTTTAGCTTGGATCTGCGACTGTGCTTCAGCATGCTTAGTGGTGTCAGTTCCCACCCAAACCATGCCGGCAGATTGAACTACGCTCTGCAAAGGAGTTTCTTCTAAGGGCTTGAAAGCAACCTTAGGAAGTTCTGGTACCGGCTTTGCAATCACAGCGATGGGCGCAGCAACCACTGGTGCAGGCGCAACAGTAGTTTCTGGCATTGCTTGAGTCGAAGCATTGTCAGTGCGATTGCTTTGGCGTGGTGCACGTGGCGCGCGTGGCTCTCTGGGTGTCCGCTCTTTTGCTTCTGGCAGAGCTTCATAGTGTGAAGCGCTATCAGGCATTGCTGCTGCAGAGTCGGAAGACGCAGAATTTAGAGCATCAGTTGCCTCTGGATTTGCTTCACCAGTCACTTCAGAACGCTCACCTCGTTGACCGCGACCGCGACCACGGCGATTGCGTCCACGCCCACGTCCACCTTCACCCTCTAACTTCGGTGTGGTTTCAGTTCCTGGCGCTGCCTCAGTTGTCGTAGTAGTAGCGGCTTGGTTTTCAGGTTTTGGATTGCTCGCATTGCGATTATTTCGATTGCGACCATCTTGACGACCTCGACCTTCGCGTGGAGCAGAAGTTTCGGTTGTGGAAGTCTCACCATCCGCGCTAGCTGCTGGGCGGTCAGTGCGCTCGTTACGCTCACCTCTGCGACCGCGATTACGGTTACCGTTTGTATTGCCATTGCGATTATTCGGATTGCGACCCCGGGGCACGCTTGCAGCAGGTTTCACTTCAGGCGCTGGTGATGAGGCAAAGAGTTTCTTAATAAAGCCCAAGAATCCACCAGTGGTTTCGGCTGGAGCTGCAGCGCTAGCGCGCGCAGGACGTGGCTGACTGACTGGGGCAGGTTGGTTAGGGGTAATGCCTTTAACCGCTGCTTCAGGGCGCGCTTTGACGTCTGCATCTTTACGGCTCACTGTCGTGTCAGTCTCGAGTTCGCGAGCCGCTTCTTCTGCCATCACATAGCTGGCTTTTTGGTCATCTAAGCGCGGGTCATCGTGACGCAAACGCTCTAGTTTGTAGTGCGGTGTTTCTAAATGCTTATTCGGAATCATTAAGACGTTGACTTTGAAACGAGTCTCGATTTTGATGACTTCTGGACGCTTTTCATTTAACAGGAAGGCCGCCACTTCGACAGGCACCTGTGTATGAATCGCCGCTGTATTTTCTTTCATGGCCTCTTCTTGGATGATGCGCAAGACTTGCAAGGCAGACGATTCAGTATCCCGAATGTGACCTGTGCCGTTACAGCGAGGACAGGTGACATGGCTACCTTCAGATAGGGCCGGACGTAAACGTTGGCGTGACATTTCCATCAAGCCAAATTTAGAGATCTTGCCCATTTGGACGCGAGCACGGTCATGACGCAAGGCATCACGCAGACGATTTTCAACGTCTTTTTGTGCTTTGCTCGATTCCATATCAATAAAGTCAATCACAATCAAACCACCCAAGTCACGTAAACGCGCTTGACGGGCGATTTCATCGGCAGCTTCTAAGTTGGTGCGGGTAGCGGTCTCTTCAATATCGGAGCCACGAGTAGCACGTGCGGAGTTGACGTCAACCGAAACCAAGGCCTCGGTGTGGTCAATCACGATGGCGCCACCAGATGGCAATGGCACGGTACGGGAATACGCAGTTTCAATTTGATGCTCAATTTGGAAGCGTGAGAACAAAGGCACATCGTCCTGGTAGCGCTTCACTCTAGGCAAATTATCTGGCATGACTACGGACATGAATGCCGCAGCTTGTTCGTAGATATCGTCCGTATCAATCAGAATCTCACCGATATCAGGCTGGAAGTAATCGCGGATTGCCCGAATAACTAAGCTCGACTCAAGGTAGATCAATAATGGGGCTGAATTGCCTTTTGCAGCTTCATCAATGGCAGTCCACAACTGCATGAGGTAACTTAAGTCCCATTGCAATTCAGTAGCATCGCGCCCAATACCGGCGGTACGCGCAATGATGCTCATGCCATCCGGAACCTCTAATTGAGACATGGCTTCACGCAACTCTTGACGGTCTTCGCCTTCAATGCGGCGAGAAACACCGCCACCACGGGGATTATTTGGCATTAATACCAAATAGCGACCTGCCAGAGAGACAAATGAAGTTAAGGCCGCACCTTTTTGGCCGCGCTCCTCTTTTTCTACCTGAACAATAATTTCCTGACCTTCGCGCAGGGCATCCTTAATGGAAGCGGTGCGAACATCAATACCTTCTTTAAAGTAAGTACGAGCGACTTCTTTAAATGGGAGGAAGCCATGACGTTCCTCACCGTAGTTCACAAAACAGGCCTCGAGCGATGGCTCAATGCGCGTAATAACACCTTTGTAAACGTTGCCTTTGCGTTGTTCGCGACCAGCAGCTTCAATATCGATATCGATTAACTTTTGACCATCAACAATGGCCACGCGCAACTCTTCTTGCTGAGTTGCATTAAATAACATGCGTTTCATAACACTCTCCTATTGGGGAATGTGTCGCTGCGCGGTGCGTTAGGGGACAAGTTAGATACCGCTTGGGGCATTGCCCAGCAGCGGCTTTGGAGTGTGGATCAAGCAAGTCTAAGCTTTTTTGCTTAGTACACCGATGTCCATTTTGTTTCTATCGGTGCCACACTTGACGCTCGCCGCAGAGACCTCCTTTTGGTCATCAATGCAGGCGCGCGCCTGAAAACTGTCTTCTAATCGCGGGTCGCGGCATACGGCACACCAACCCTGCGCCTCATTAAAACGGGGGAGGGGCAACCCCGGGAGTCTATTAAGGGCGACTCCAAGCTCCACGAGTCAAACCTGACTTCAGGCTGGGCTCGGGCCAATAAATTGGCTAGAGCGTTGATTATACGGCACAAGTTGAATGACAATGGGGTATTGTTAAGTCCCTCGCTGAGGTGGCGAGAGAGATAAAAAATGAAACCCGACCCCCTAATTCAGCCTTTAAAGGCAAAAGCATCAGCTCCCGCTGCCGTGCTCCTACAGACAATTGGCCCTGAAGAGGCCGGTCAACGTTTGGACAACTATCTTCTGCGGTGGGCCAAAGGCGTTCCCAAGAGCCATGTTTACCGCATTATTCGCTCTGGTGAGGTGCGGGTCAATAAAAAACGGGCTGAACCCACTACCCGCCTGATTGAAGGTGACATTGTTAGATTACCCCCGGTTCGACTGGCTGAACCCGCCCAAATGGCGGCAGTTAATACGGCTCAAACCCAATCTCGGGCACGTGGCTATTCAGACAATATGCCCATCTTGTTTGAGGATGAGGCTTTATTAATAGTTAATAAACCGGCTGGACTGGCAGTGCATGGTGGCTCAGGTATTGCATTAGGGGTCATTGAAACCTTGCGTATTACCCGCCCAGAGCTGAAATTCTTGGAATTAGTCCATCGCTTGGATCGAGATACTTCAGGCGTCCTGCTTTTAGCTAAAAAACGCAGCGCCCTTGTAGAGATGCATCGGCAAATTCGTGAAGGCCAAATAGACAAGCGCTATTACTTAATAGCCCATGGTGAGGTAAAGCAAGCTGCAGGCGTTCTGCAATTGAAATATCCCCTGCATAAGTACTTGCTCCCCAACGGTGAAAGACGGGTACGAGTTGATCCCAATGGTTTGCCGAGCCATACCGCTGTGCGGGTGGTGCAAACACTAAAGCGCGCTGAGTTGGCCATTACTTTGGCTGAAGCTCAGCTAAAGACAGGGCGCACCCATCAAATTCGGGTGCACATGCAAAAATTGGGGCATGCCATTCTGGGGGACGATAAGTACGGGTTTGAGGATCAAGATAAGCTTACTAAATCCAAACGTTTATATCTACACGCGCATTTAGCTGGCTTTATACATCCCCGTACAGGAGAAAAAATGCGCATTGAATCTCCCTTGCCCGAGCCATTTACAGCAATGATGAAGACATTTAAGCCGCTGGCTGAAAAAGACGAAGTAAGTAAACCAAGTGAGTAAAAATACCGATTATGATTGAAGACAGTAAGCCTGAAAAACGCTATGACCTGATCGTTTGGGATTGGGATGGGACCATCCTGGATTCCACGCCCACGATCGTGCAATGTATACAACAGGCTTGCAGGGATCTTGGCTTTAAGGAGCCCGACGACTCGCTGGCTAGTTCAGTGATTGGTTTGGGTATTCATGATTCCTTACGTAGGGCAGTACCGTGGATTGAGCCAGCACATTTTCCGAAATTAACTGAACGCTTTCGTTATCACTATCTATCAAAAGACAATGAGCTACATCTCTTTGCGGGGATTCGTGAATTGCTGCAAGACTTACGTGATGAGGGATATTTACTGGGGGTGGCAACTGGCAAATCTCGAGTCGGCTTAGACCGATCGATTGCCCATCACGAAATTGGACATCTGTTTCATGCAACTCGAACCGCAGATGAATCATTTTCTAAGCCCCACCCTGGCATGCTTTTGGAGTTATCTGATGCCACCTTGGTGCCAGTGCGTCGAATGCTGATGATTGGTGATACCACCCATGATTTGGAAATGGCGACTAATGCAGGGGTAGATGCGGTGGCGGTCACTTATGGCGCCCATCCAGCCAGCACCCTTGAGACAGCGCCTTCATTAGTACACGTGGACAATGTTCCCCAACTATCTCAATGGTTGCATAACAATTTAAATATGATGAGTTATTCCTAACTAGCCATAAATAATCATCAATCGTCATTAACCTAGTCGTATTCAAAGAAATAGAGAGCTAAACGATGGATCAAAACCAGCCTTGGGAGCGTCAAGCTCTAGAGCATCTTCTCTTAGAGAATTTAAAAGAGACTCGTAAAGCTCGGCGTTGGAAGGCTGTCTTCCGTATCCTTACCTTCATTATTTTGATTGGGATTGTGCTTTCAGTATTTGATTTTCATTTACCAGGCCGCGGCCTGAGTATGGAGAGGCATACCGCCTTGGTGAAACTGGAGGGAGAGATCGCTTCCAGCACGCTCGCCAATGCATCGGATATTAATTCTTCATTGGCAGCCGCCTTTGAAAATGAGCACAGTGCGGGCGTCGTATTACAAATTAATAGCCCGGGTGGCTCTCCTGTGCAGGCTGGAATGATGAATGATGAAATTCATCGCTTACGCAAGCTCTATCCCAGCAAACCTTTTTATGTTGTGGTTGAAGATATTTGCGCTTCTGGTGGGTATTACGTTGCTGTTGCTAGCGACCAAATCTTGGTGGACAAAGCCAGCTTGGTGGGCTCCATCGGCGTGATCATGGAAGGCTTCGGCTTCACGGGTTTAATGGATAAATTAGGCGTTACGCGTCGCATGATTACCGCTGGTTCTAATAAAGGCATGCTCGACCCCTTCTCCAAAGAAAACCCCCAACAGGTGGAGATGTTAAAAACCATGATTGATGAGATTCATCAGCAATTTATCGCGGTGGTCAAAGAGGGGCGCGGCACACGTTTAAAAGATGCGCCAGAACTGTTTTCAGGGCGGGTTTGGAATGGCGAGCAAGCTGTCAAATTAGGCTTAGTAGACGGCTACGGCACAGTCGACTCCGTAGCGCGGGATATTATTAAGGCGCCAGATATTTTGGATTACACCGTGAAAGAAAACTTTGCCGAACGCGTTGCAAAACGCTTTGGCGCAGAGGCCGGCGCAGCCGCTGGTAAGGCACTTATCAAAACGCCTGACCTCAAATAATCAACTCAGGCCAGCAACAAAAATATCGCCGGTCTGTTTTGGAAGACTGCGCAAGCCGCCTCATTTGGGTAGCGCTTGCGCCAGTCGGCAATACTCAAGGTGCTAATCATTTCCGATTTCAGGCTGAGGTCTACGCCTAGACAGAGCAGTGATTGGGGCGCCAAAGTATTTAAGCAGGCCATCAACATTGCCACATTTCGATAGGGTGTCTCAATCCAAATTTGGGTTTGTTGCAATTTTCGGGATTCAACTTCCAGTTGCTTGAGTTTAGTAATACGCTCTTGGGCGTCATGTGGAACATAGCCCTGAAAAGCAAAGCGTTGACCATTCAGTCCACTGGCCATCAAGCCGAGCAAGATTGAGCTTGGCCCCACCATGGGTTTCACAATGGCGCCCATCTGATGGGCGGCAAGCACCAATTCCGCACCGGGATCAGCCACGCCGGGGACGCCAGCCTCCGACATGAGGCCCATATCATTCCCCGCTAGTAATGGTTTTAATAAGTCGAGTGGCTTCACCGCGTCTGCGTACTTGGCATTGCGTGCAGCCCCGCGCCATTCACTCATCTGCATCTCTTGAATAGGGCAAATCAGTGGCGTCAACTGCTCCACTGCTTTCAAAAAAGCCCGCGCCGTTTTGGCATCCTCCACAATCCAGTGCTGGAGTTTGGCGGTATGAAGCAACGTCTCGTTTGGCAGCACCCAAGGCAATTGTTCTGTCCGCGCTTCATCACCTAAGGTATTGGGAATTAAGTAGAGGGTCCCTAAGGTTGGGTTTGGCATGGTGCAATCTTTAGTTGGTTGGTTTTGGTGGAATTGCAAAGCCTGCAGCGCGTAACAAGCCACTGAGCGCAATCAAGGGTAAACCGATTAACGCCGTGGGATCATCGCTTTTTACCTGCTCTAAGAGGCTAATGCCAAGACCTTCTGACTTGGCGCTACCTGCACAGTCATAAGGTTGCTCAGTGAGTAGATAGGCTTCTAGAGCCTCATCAGGCAGATTCCGAAAACGCACCTCGGTAGGAATGTTGATAGTAGTTTCGGCTGCACCATGCATTAAGCACAGTGCAGTTTGGAAAATAACCGTGGCGCCCCGCATTAGTTGGAGTTGTGCCATGGCACGTTCAAAGTTCCCAGGCTTACCAATCGCTGCACCACAAAAATTCGCCACTTGATCGGAGCCAATGACCCAGGCATGGGGATAATCTTTGGCAACTGCTGCGGCTTTTGCCTGAGCGAGACGAAGCGCCAAAGCGACGGTGCTCTCGCCGGGCAAGGGGGTTTCATCTACATTGGGAGAGATCACCTCAAAAGGGATGCCCAGTCGCTGGAGTAATTCACGCCGATAGGGGGAGGTGGAGGCCAAAATTAGGTGATTTTTTGGGGAATCGCTCATTGCTGCGGCTACTTTCATGGATGGCTTCATTTAGACTGATACTATGAATCGTAATCAAGTTTTAACTCAAGTCGAACTTTCCGCAGATCCCGTCATGTTAGGCAAGGTCGATTTTTGCGCTCCCCATCCTTATAAAGGGAGGGGATTCTTAGCTTTGTCTGCGCTCCCGCGAGTGGCGGCCGAGGCGTCGACCATCAGTCAGGAGGATGGCTTTCATTGGACGGTGGCGACCCATTTTGAGGCAGCGCCTGGAGGCGAACCCATTCAAATCCTGCAACTGGGGCTTGAGGGTCGGATTGAGCTGGTTTGTCAGCGCTGCTTAAAGGATTTCGCCTTTAACTTAAAGGCCAACAGCGAATTTGTGCTGTTAAAGAACGAGGCTGAGGCGGACGCCTACCCCATTGAAGATGACCACCGCGAGCCTTTGGTGGCGAGCCAGCAGTTTGATCTTTTGGGCACCATTGAAGATGAAATCCTGCTTTCCTTGCCTTTGATACCGAAACATCCTGACGCAAACTGCGCTCCATTGAGTACAAGCTTCGGCGAAGATGACCCTGCCGCAGAGGCCCTTGAAAAGCCACAAAACCCCTTTAAGGCCTTGAAAGATAAGCTAAAAGTAGAATAAGTCTGCGGCGAGTCGGTATCTGCAATTCAGCGAATATTCCTTGTAGTACGCACTTTTGCATGATTTCTTATGTTAGAATATCGCCTTGCTTAGGAGTTCAATATGGCCGTCCAACAGAATAAAAAATCACCTTCCAAACGTGGCATGCACCGTGCGCACGACTTTTTAACCGCACCTGCTACGGCTGTTGAAGCCACAACTGGTGAGGCTCACTTGCGTCACCACATTTCACCAAACGGCTACTATCGTGGTCGTAAGGTAGTTAAAACAAAAAACGACTAATTTCTTAGTCAAATAGATCGAAGCGGCTCCCTTAAAAGCCGCTTTTTTCTTGAATAAACCAATTGCAGCAATTCATACATTTATGAGTGTCACTCTTGCCATTGATGCCATGGGCGGCGACCATGGCATTGTGGTCACAGTCCCTGCTTGTTGTGATTTCCTCGAAAAGCATGACGACGTCAAGATCGCCTTAGTTGGTGATGCGGAGCTACTTAAGCAGGCCTTAAGTCAATTTCCCAATGCGCTTACTCAGCGGGTTGAGATCGTGCCTGCTACCGAGGTAGTTTTAATGGACGATCCCATTGAGGTCGCTCTGCGTCGCAAAAAAGATTCTTCGATGCGGGTAGCGATTGAGTGGGTCAGGGACGGCAAAGCCGATGCGATCATCTCAGCAGGCAATACTGGCGCCCTCATGGCGATTTCACGTTACATCTTGAAAACTTTAGAGGGTGTCGATCGCCCTGCGATTGCGACCGCAATTCCCAATGAATTAGGGCGCGGCACCACCATGCTCGACTTAGGCGCGAATGCCGATTGCGAACCCATGCACTTAGTTCAGTTTGCCCAAATGGCAAATGTGATGGTGCAAGTGGTCGACGGCACCGCCAATCCTTCCATTGGCCTTCTCAATATTGGTGAGGAGGTAATTAAGGGCAATGAGGTGGTCAAGCAAACCAGTGAACTCTTGCGCCAAACCAACTTGAACTTTTACGGCAATGTCGAAGGTAATGACATCTATAAAGGCACTACTGACATCGTGGTGTGTGATGGATTTGTGGGAAACATTGTCTTGAAGGCCAGCGAAGGCTTAGCCAAAATGATGAGCGGCATGATCCGCGAGGAATTTAATCGCTCTTTGATGACCAAGGTAATGGCGATTTGCGCCATGGTACCGTTGTTAAGAGTCCGCAAGCGAGTCGATCACCGCCGTTACAACGGAGCTGTCCTACTCGGTTTACGGGGTTGTGTGATTAAAAGCCATGGCTCCGCAGATCGCTTTGCGTATGGATTTGCCTTAGACAGGGCTTATGAAGCAGCTAAAAATCGCTTAGTAGATCGTATTGCTCAAGCGTTTGCACTTGAGGTAAAAGAATGACGCTATACGCACGTATTGCAGGAACCGGCAGTTACTTACCTGAGCAGCGTTTAGACAATGACGCCATGGTTGCACGCTTAGCCGCACTAAATATTGAAACAAGTGACGAATGGATTTTCACGCGTAGTGGTATCTCAGCACGTCACTTCGCAGCAGAAAATGAACTTACTAGTGATTTAGCAGTGAAGGCTGCACAAGCTGCACTGGCTAGCGCCGGGGTAAACGCTGACGAGCTTGACCTCATTATTTTGGCAACCTCTACCCCCGATCATCTGGGAGGATTTCCGAGTACAGCTTGCGTAGTACAAGATAAATTGGGGGCCCACAATCAGTGCGCTGCTTTTGACGTGCAAGCAGTCTGCGCGGGCTTTATGTATGCCCTTGCTACTGCTGATGCCTTTATTCGCACGGGTACGTATAAAAAAGTGATGGTGATAGGTGCTGAAACTTTTTCTCGGATTTTGGATTTTAAGGACCGCACGACCTCGGTTTTGTTTGGTGATGGTGCTGGTGCAGTTATCCTTGAGGCGTCTTCTGAGCCCGGTATTTTATCGACCGCACTTCATGCCGATGGTAGCCAGCGCGCCATTCTATGTGTCCCGGGGCGCAGTACACAAGGCGGCATAGCAGGCTCTGCTTTTATGACCATGGATGGTCCAGCGGTTTTTAAGTTAGCCGTGAAAGTGCTTGAGCAAGTAGCGCGCGAGGCTTTGGAAAAGGCCCATCTCGAGCCAGAACAGATTGATTGGCTGGTGCCACATCAAGCTAATATTCGCATTATGGAAAGTACCGCCCGCAAAATGGGCTTGGGTATGGAAAAGGTCATCGTAACTGTGCACGAACACGGCAATACTTCGGCCGCTTCGATTCCATTAGCTTTGGATTGTGGGGTACGCTCTGGTCAAATCCAGCGTGGACATCGTCTCTTATTAGAGGGTGTTGGCGGCGGATTTGCATGGGGTGCAGTGGTCGTCAAGTATTAGCCCTTAATTAACGAATTGAATCCCATGACATTTGCATTTGTATTTCCAGGACAAGGTTCGCAATCCATCGGTATGCTCAGCACGATCGAGGGGCGACCTGAAGTGCGCGCAACTTTGCAAGAGGCTTCTGAAGCCTTGGGAGAAGATATCGGCAAACTCATTGCCGAGGGTCCTGCCGAAGTCTTGGCCTTAACTACCAATACTCAGCCCGTGATGTTGACTGCGGCAATTGCGTTTTATCGAGCTTGGTTGGCTTCTGGCGGTGTGCTTCCTACGGTCATGGCCGGCCATAGTTTGGGTGAGTATTCCGCCTTAGTTGCTGCGGGAGTGATTGCCTTCAAAGACGCAGTGCCCTTAGTCCGTTTTCGCGCTGAAGCGATGCAAAATGCAGTCCCCATCGGAACCGGTGGCATGGCGGCAATTTTGGGCTTGGAAGATGAGATCGTCCAAACCGTGTGCGCACAAGCTGCTCTTGAAGCCGGGGAAGTGGTTGAAGCGGTGAACTTTAACGCCCCTGGTCAAGTGGTAATTGCGGGTTCTAGCCAAGCCGTTACGAAAGCTTGTGAGTTATTAAAGGCGGCAGGTGCCAAGCGGGCTTTACCCTTACCAGTCTCAGCACCGTTTCATTCTTCATTGCTGCAGCCTGCCTCCGAAAAGCTTAAAGAGTACTTGGGGGATATTGAATTCAAATCTCCCACTATCGCTGTTATTAACAATGTGGATGTCACTAGTCTATTTGATCCGGTAGCTATTAAAGATGCCTTAGTCAGGCAAGCGGCCAGTCCTGTACGCTGGCAAGAAACAATTAATGCCATGGCGCATCAAGGTATAACCCAAGTGGCGGAGTGTGGCCCGGGCAAGGTATTAGCGGGTTTGACCAAGCGCATTAATCCGCAAGTTACGGGCATCCCTATTTTTGATGAAGCTAGTCTGAATGCTGCTTTGGCAGAGTTAAGTTAATTAAGCCCTGAGGAAAGAAAAAACATGAATATCGACTTGAGCGGACAAATTGCCTTGGTTACTGGCGCATCGCGCGGTATTGGCCGGGCAATTGCAGATGAGCTAATGGCTTGTGGTGCCAAGGTCATCGGTACAGCCACCTCAGATGACGGTGCAAAAGCGATTAATGAGCGTTTGCAGGCCAATGGTGGTCGTGGTTTAGCCTTAAATGTAACGGATTCCAAAGCCTGTGAGGACATCATTGATTTGATCGTGAAAGAGTTTGGCGGAATTCAGATCCTGGTGAATAACGCGGGCATTACCCGTGATCAACTCTCGATGCGCATGAAATCAGATGAGTGGTCTGATGTCATTGATACCAATCTAAGTGCAGTTTTTCGCTTATCGCAGGCAGTGATGCGTCCGATGATGAAGGCGCGTAGCGGTCGCATTATTAACATTACGTCGATTGTGGGCCACATGGGTAACCCTGGGCAGGCGAATTATGCTGCTGCCAAAGCAGGTGTGACTGGAATGACCCGCGCCTTAGCCCGCGAAATCGGCAGCAGAAACATCACCGTTAACTGCGTCGCCCCCGGCTTTATTGATACAGATATGACCCGCGCTTTGAGCGAGGAGCAGCAAACCGCCTTAAAGGCGAATATTCCCTTGGCGCGCCTCGGTAGCCCAGAAGATGTTGCTCAGGCAGTGGCGTTTTTGGCCTCTCCAGCAGCCGGATATATCACTGGAAACACCTTACATGTCAATGGCGGACTCTATCTGGCCTAAAAGTACACAGGGATTTCATCATTTTTTTGCAGATTTGCTGTTTTAGTCTGCTTAACTGATAAAATCTGTCAATTGTTTTTTTACAACCCTTGGGGCAATTAATGGATAACATCGAACAACGCGTTAAGAAAATCGTCGCTGAGCAATTGGGCGTCGCAGAAGCAGATATCAAAAATGAATCTTCTTTTGTAAATGACCTAGGTGCAGACTCTCTTGACACAGTTGAACTGGTAATGGCTTTAGAAGATGAATTCGGAATTGAAATTCCGGATGAAGAAGCTGAAAAAATTACTACCGTTCAGCTCGCTATCGATTTCGCCACGTCTAAAGCTCAGGGTTAATTCCCCGGCCTTATTAGTACAGTGTCTGCGTTAAATGGCCGACGCCGGGTAGTTGTTACCGGCTTAGGTCTTATCTCACCTGTTGGCAATTCAGTTGATACTGCTTGGGCTAATTTGCTCGAGGGTAAATCTGGTATTGCTACCGTCACCAAATTCGACCACTCCGCTCTGAGCGTGCATTTTGCTGGAGAAGTGAAGGATTTCAATGTCGAAGAATATGTCTCCGCCAAAGAAGCGCGCCATATGGATACCTTTATCCACTATGGCATAGCTGCTGGTGCTCAAGCCCTGCTTGATAGTGGCTTGCAGGTTACCGAAGAGAATGCGGAGCGAGTTGGTGTCATGGTGGGTTCGGGTATTGGCGGTTTGCCAATGATCGAGGAAACCGGCGCAGAATTATTGGCGCGCGGACCTCGTCGGATTTCACCTTTCTTTGTGCCTGGCTCCATCATTAATATGATTTCTGGGCACCTCAGTATTTTGTTTGGTCTGAAAGGACCTAACGTTGCTGCAGTGACGGCTTGTACGACTGGTTTGCACAGTATTGGTTTAGCAGCGCGCTTGATTCAGTATGGCGATGCTGATGTCATGGTGGCTGGCGGCTCTGAATCGACGATCTCCGCTCTCGGAATCGGCGGCTTTGCCTCTGCCCGTGCGCTCTCAACCCGTAATGATGATCCCGCTACCGCTTCTCGTCCTTGGGATAGAGATCGCGATGGCTTTGTCTTGGGTGAAGGAGCTGGGGTATTGGTTATTGAAGAGTATGAACATGCCAAAGCGCGCGGCGCAAAGATCTATTGCGAATTGCTTGGCTTTGGTATGAGTGGTGATGCTTATCATATGACCGCACCAAGCATGGACGGCCCTCGCCGTTGTATGTTGAATGCGATGCGTGATGCCGGCCTCAATGCAGATCAAATTGATTACATCAATGCCCATGGAACTTCTACGCCGTTAGGCGACAAGAACGAAACTGGCGCAATTAAAGCGGCCTTAGGGGATCACGCGAAGAAGGTTCTAGTGAATTCCACTAAGTCGATGACGGGTCATCTTCTAGGTGGCGCTGGTGGTTTGGAATCTGTCTTTACCGTCTTGGCTTTGCATCACCAAAAATCACCCCCCACGATTAACATCTTTAATCAAGATCCCGAATGTGACTTGGACTATTGCGCCAACACCGCAAGGGATGTCAAGATTGACCATGCCGTCAAAAACAATTTCGGTTTTGGGGGTACTAACGGCACCCTGATTTTTTCCCGGTTGAGCTAATATCCTCATTAAGTTACCCCTTAATTTGACGGAGTGGTTTTGACCAAGCAGACCAGCAGAATCATGAAAAAGCACCTTATTTCGCTTCTTACTATTGTTAGTTTGGGACAGGCTGTTTTTATTTCTTCAGCCTTAGCGCAGTCACCTAGAGTGGCTATTCCTGACTTTGCGGATTTAGTGGAGCGGGCCAGTCCAGCGGTAGTCAATATTCGAACCACTGAAAAGGTCATGGTGCAGCAAGCCCAAGGTGGTATTCCGGGCATTCCAGAAGATCAAGCTGAATTCTTTCGACGCTTCTTTGGGGTTCCTATCCCAGGCATTCCCAATGGTTCGCGCCAAACACCGCAAAATAACGCTAAACCGCAAGAAGCCGATCGGGGTGTGGGCTCTGGCTTCATTATGGAATCGAATGGTCTGATTCTCACGAATGCCCATGTCGTTGAGGGCGCCAACACCATTTATGTCATGCTGACCGATAAGCGGGAATTCAAGGCCAAGTTACTTGGTATGGATAAGCGCACTGACGTGGCTGTCATCAAAATTGAAGCCCGTGACTTACCTCGATTACCTTTAGGCGACTCATCTAAGCTCAGGGTAGGTGAGTGGGTGCTTGCCATTGGGTCTCCCTTTGGTCTCGATAACACGGTGACAGCGGGTATTGTTTCGGCTAAGAGCCGGGATACTGGCGATTACTTGCCCTTTATTCAGACTGACGTGGCGGTCAATCCTGGCAACTCCGGCGGTCCCTTAGTTAATACTGCCGGACAGGTCGTCGGCATTAATTCACAAATATTCAGCCGCTCTGGTGGGTATATGGGCATCTCATTTGCAATTCCTATTGACGAGGCGATGAGGGTGGCGGATCAGCTCCGTAGCAACGGCAAAATGACGCGGGGTCGCATTGGAGTTGCTTTGGGTGACATGACTAAAGAGGTGGCTGAAAGCTTGGGATTGGGCAAACCACGTGGCGCTTATGTTCGTAATGTTGAGCCAGGTGGTCCAGCTGCTCTTGGGGGTGTTGAGTCCGGCGATGTCATTTTGAGTTTTAACGGCCGCGATATTGCCAAATCTACCGATCTGCCAAGACTGGTTGGAGAAACCAAGCCCGGATCGAGCGCCAATCTCCAGGTTTGGCGTAAAGGGGCAAGCCGTGATTTAACCGTAGTGGTAATCGACGCTGATGCCACAGCGCACGCCAGCAGCAAAAAACCAGAGCAGTTAAGCGCAAATCCTGCTTCAGGAAGCATTCTTGGGGTGACGGTGAATGAAGTTTCCGACCTTAAAAAGAGAGAGCTTAATATCCGCAATGGGGTTGAGGTAGTGAGTTTGAATGATGGCCCATTAGAAAGGGCTGGAATTCGTCCTGGGGATGTCATTATTCGCTTAGCGGATAACGATATTACTGGGGTAAAGCAGTTTGAGGCCCTTTTGAAGGGCTTAGATGCCGGCAAGTCGGTGCCTATATTTATCCGTCGGGCTGACAGCACACTGGTTATTCCCATAAAGCTGAAATAAGTAAAAACAGCATTCTATTGGCAAAAAAGCGGGTTCAGCGCCAATTTGGCGCTAACCATTACAATCACCATAAGACGGCTTTTTGCAGCGCATCATTGTGGTGTGTTCTGATAAGGCGTTTTTTGAGTGACCAAATAAGACGCCATGGATTTAATTCGTAATTTCTCTATCATCGCCCACATCGACCACGGTAAATCGACCTTGGCCGACCGAATTATTCAACTCTGTGGCGGACTCTCAGATCGGGAGATGGAGGCTCAGGTGCTTGATTCGATGGATATCGAACGTGAGCGCGGCATTACCATCAAAGCCCAAACGGCGGCCTTAAATTACAAAGCCAAAGATGGCAAGGTCTATAACCTCAACCTCATTGATACCCCGGGGCACGTCGACTTCTCTTATGAAGTAAGTCGCTCCTTATCAGCTTGTGAGGGTGCTTTATTGGTAGTGGACGCTAGTCAAGGCGTCGAGGCACAAACCGTAGCTAACTGCTACACCGCTATCGAATTAGGCGTTGAAGTAGTGCCTATTCTCAATAAGATCGATTTACCGCAAGCTGATCCCGAGCGCGCCAAACAAGAAATTGAAGATGTGATCGGCATTGATGCCACAGACGCCATGACCTGTTCCGCTAAGACTGGGCTTGGCGTCATCGATGTCATTGAAGAAATGATCAAGCGCGTGCCCCCTCCAACGGGCAGCGCTACAGAGCCGCTGCAAGCCTTGATAGTGGATTCGTGGTTTGATAATTATGTTGGTGTGGTGATGTTGGTGCGCGTCTTCAATGGCACCTTAAAGCCTAAAGACAAAATTACTTTGATGGCAAATGGCTCAACTCACCTTGTCGAACATGTGGGTGTCTTTAGCCCTAAGTCGGTGGATAGACCCGAACTCAGCGCTGGGCAAGTGGGCTTCATCATTGCGGGCATTAAGGAATTAAAAGCAGCCAAAGTGGGCGACACAGTGACTCACGCTACAGGTCAACAGGGCCGCACTCCTGCGTCTGAGCCCTTACCCGGATTTAAGGAAGTGAAATCCCAAGTATTTGCTGGACTCTATCCGGTTGAAGCGAATGAATACGATCAATTGCGCGAATCTCTTGAGAAATTAAAACTTAACGATGCTTCCTTGCTGTATGAACCGGAAGTATCACAGGCGCTCGGGTTTGGATTTCGGTGTGGTTTCCTAGGGTTGTTGCATATGGAGATTGTGCAAGAACGTTTAGAGCGTCAATATGGCATGAATCTGATTACGACTGCTCCCACCGTGGTGTATCAAGTCGCACAATCTGACGGCACGATCTTGATGGTGGATAACCCTTCCAAGATGCCTGAAGTAAGTAAGGTTGATACGATCTTGGAGCCGATTGTGACAGTCAACCTCTACATGCCGCAAGAGTATGTGGGGTCCATCATTACCTTATGTGTAGGCAAGCGCGGTATTCAGACGGATATGAATTATCTCGGCCGTCAAGTAAAGCTCACTTATGAATTACCCATGGCTGAAATCGTGATGGATTTCTTTGACCGCTTGAAGTCGATCTCGCGCGGTTACGCTTCGATGGATTATGAGTTTTTAGAATACCGTCCAGCTGATGTGGTGAAGGTAGATATCTTGATTAATAACGAGCGCGTTGATGCGCTGTCCGTCATTGTGCACCGAAGCAATAGTCAGCATCGAGGACGTGAAGTCGTCGCTAAAATGCGCGGCATCATTCCCCGTCAAATGTTTGACGTCGCCATTCAAGCTGCGATTGGTAGCAATATCGTTGCACGTGAGAATGTGAAGGCCTTACGTAAAAACGTCTTGGCTAAATGCTACGGTGGGGATATTTCTCGTAAGCGCAAGTTGCTAGAGAAGCAAAAAGAAGGCAAGAAGCGCATGAAGCAGGTAGGCAATGTGGAGATTCCACAAGAAGCGTTCTTGGCTATTTTACAGGTTGATGATTAATGAACTTTGCACTCATTCTTTTTATTCTAGTAATTATTTCTGGTATTGCTTGGGTTGCGGATCGCTTGTATTTTGCCCCCCAACGACGCCTCTCTGGTATCGAGCGGATGCCCTTATGGCTTGAATATACGGCTGGATTTTTCCCAGTAATTTGCGCTGTCTTTGTCTTGCGCTCTTTTATTGTTGAGCCCTTCAAAATTCCCTCCGGATCGATGATCCCCACGTTGCAGATCGGTGATTTCATTTTGGTGAATAAGTTCACTTATGGAATTCGATTGCCGGTGATTAATCAAAAAGTAGTCGATCTTGGCTCGCCAAAAAGAGGTGACGTAGTGGTGTTTCGCTACCCGCGCGATGAGTCGGTGGATTACATCAAGCGCATAGTCGCGCTGCCAGGCGATGTGGTTCAGTATCAAGATAAACGCTTAACAATTAATGGCCAACCCCTTCAGTACAGCGGCGGACAACCCTATCTTGATCCTGAAAATATGCGCTATGCGAAACGGTTTACAGAGGCCTTCCCTGCAGACTTGGGTGGCTTACAGCATGAGATTCTGAATGATCCTGATCGCCCTGCAGGGAATTTTCCTACCGAGCGTTTTCCCGGATTTGAAAATTGCCAATATCAAAATGCGGGTTTAACTTGCAAAGTACCAGCGGGCCACTATTTTGCAATGGGTGACAACCGCGACAATAGTGCTGACTCGCGTTACTGGGGGTTTGTGCCTGATAAAAATATCGTTGGCAGAGCATTCTTTGTGTGGCTCAATTTAGGTAATCTTGGCCGCATTGGCGGCTTCGAATAAGCTCATGAACGCCCGCGCCGTCATCGGCACCAACCCACTCCAAGAGCGCTTGGGCTATACGTTCAAAAAAATTGAACTCTTAAATCAGGCCTTAACGCATCGCAGTCATAGTAAAAAGAATAATGAGCGCTTGGAGTTTTTAGGTGACTCTATTCTGAACTGCGTAGTGGCGGAAATGCTCTACGAGCGTTACCCTGATTTAGATGAGGGTGATCTTTCTAGGGTGCGCGCAAATTTAGTGAAGCAGCAAGCTTTATATGAAATCGCCCAAACACTCTCCCTGTCTGACTATCTGCACCTGGGTGAAGGCGAGCTCAAAAGCGGCGGCTTTCGTCGTCCTTCCATTTTGGCTGATACCTTAGAGGCAGTGACTGGCGCTATTTTTTTGGATGGTGGCTTTGATGCTGCTAAAACGTGTTTACGCAAACTCTATTCCATTATCTTGGCCCATGTCGATCCCAAGACTTTAGGTAAGGACGATAAAACGTTGCTGCAAGAGTGTTTGCAAAGTTTTCAATTACCGCTTCCTACTTACAACGTTACAGGCACGACAGGCGCTGCCCACAATCAGCAGTTTGAAGTCGAGTGCCTGATTACGAGTTTAAAAATCGAAGTAAAAGGTGGGGGTGCATCGCGTCGAGCGGCTGAACAAGCGGCCGCCAAGCTCGCCCTGACGGCGGTGCTAAAAGCTTTACCTCAGGAATCCCGTAAACCTAAGAAGACGCGCTCCGCCAAGAAGAAGGCAGCGCAAAAAGAAGTAACCGAAGAGCAGTTAAATCTTAAGCTGAAGGGCTAATCATGTTTAGATGCGGCACAATTGCGATCGTTGGGCGCCCTAATATGGGCAAGTCGACTTTGCTGAACGCGCTGGTTGGTCAAAAAATTAGTATTACGTCACGCAAGGCGCAAACCACACGTCATCGTATTTTGGGTATTCAGAATCGCGAGGAGGCCCAATTTATTTTTATTGATACACCAGGCTTTCAAACGCGTTTACTCAACACCCTCAATAAGGCCTTGAACCGTACGGTGACAACAGCCTTGCAGGATGTCAATGTGGCCTGCTTTGTGGTTGAGGCGGGCTATTTTGGTGATGATGACGTAAAGGTACTGCGTTTATTGCCTGATGATCTGCCCATCGTTTTGGTGCTAAATAAACTAGATTTGTTTAATAGTCGCTTTCAGACTCCTGGCGAGCGTGATCAGGCCTTATTGGATTTCATGAAAAAAATGAGTCAGCCTTGGAATGAATTAGGCGGACGTGAAGATCAAAACAAGTGCGAGTTCAAAGAAATCGTGCCCATGAGCGCAAAGAGTCCTGGAGATATTGAGCGACTTTTGGATGTTTTAGAAGGGTACTTACCTGAGGCTGAAGCAGTCTACGATGGCGATACCCTGACTGACCGCAGTGAGCGCTTTATGGCCGCAGAGATATTGCGTGAGAAAGTCTTCCGCTTCACCGGTGAAGAGTTGCCTTACACCAGCACAGTTGTGATCGACCAATTTAAGATGGATGGCAAGATGCGCCGCATTGCTGCAACCATCTTGGTAGATCGCGATAGCCACAAGGCGATGATCATCGGTCAAAAGGGTGAACGCCTCAAGAAAATATCCACTGATGCACGAATTGATATGGAAAAATTATTTGATGGCAAAGTCTTTTTGGAGACTTGGATTAAGGTCAAGCGCGGTTGGGCTGACGACCGAGCCGAACTTCGGGCGCAGGGTTTGGAATAAATAGCTATGGCGTATCTTCGTGTCGCTGACGAACCCGCTTTTGTATTGCATAGCATTCCCTATAAAGAAACCAGCCTGATTCTGGATGTGTTTACGCGCCAGCATGGCCGCATGGCTTTAATTGCTAAAGGCGCTAAACGACCCCACTCTACTCTCCGGCCAGTACTTCAACGATTTCAGCCTTTGCTAGTCTCTTGGAGTGGCAAATCCGAGTTACGTACGCTGACTAAATCCGAATGGGTTGGGGGAGTGCCTTCCTTAGTTGGCGATGCTCTGCTGTGCGGCTTTTATTTAAATGAATTGCTTGTCAAGTTCTTGGCGCGCGAAGATCAATATGAAACGCTCTACGATCATTACCTAGATACCATCACTGCGCTCTCTAACTTAGAGTTTGAATCCAAGGGTCTAGAAGAAATCTTACGCCCCTTTGAATTAACCCTCTTACAAGAAACAGGTTATGCCGCCGCTTTAGATTACTGTGTTGAAACCAATGAAGCCCCGATTGCCAAGGAGCGCTATGTTTATCAACCTGAGCGAGGCGTGCGCCCTATCCAAGCGGATGATCCAGGCCATTGGCCCGTTTTGATGGGCCGCTCCTTATTAGCAATTGCGCTGGGAGATTTTTCTGATCCGGAAACGCTTTCAGAGAGCAAGCAGTTAATGCGCTTCTTGCTTGGACTCCATTTGCAAGATCAAGTCCTTACCACCCGACAAATCCTGATTGATTTGAAGAAAATCTAGTAATCTAGCAAGATGAATACTCCATCAGTAATTGAGCTTGGTATCAATATAGATCACGTAGCGACCCTTAGAAATGCGCGGGGCACTGTTTATCCCAGCCCTCTCAAGGCGGCGATGCTGGCGGAGGAGTATGGGGCAGATGTGATTACTTTACATTTACGTGAAGATCGCCGTCATATTAAAGATGCGGACTTATTTGCAATCCGCCCATTGATCAAGACGCGCATGAATTTAGAGTGTGCTGTCACCCCTGAGATGCTGGCAATTGCTTGTAAAGTAAAGCCCCATGACGTGTGCCTAGTGCCTGAGAAGCGCGAAGAAGTTACCACTGAGGGTGGCTTGGATGTAGTGAATTATTTCTCCATAGTAAAAGCGGCTACTGCGCAACTACAAGATGCGGGGATTCGGGTGTCCTTATTCATTGACCCAGAAGAAAAGCAATTGTCGGCGGCAAAAGAGCTGGGTGCAACGGTAGTGGAGCTTCACACTGGGCGCTATGCCAATCTCAGTGATGGTGAGCAAGCACAAGAATTAGTGCGCATTGAGCGTGCGGCGCAATTTGCAAAAAGTTTAGGACTTCGGGTCAATGCGGGTCATGGCCTGAACGAAAGTAATGTATCGCCCATTGCTGCGCTGCTTGAGCTCTCTGAGTTAAATATTGGCCATGCCATTGTGGCTGAGGCAGTATTTAAAGGTTGGGAGCGCGCGATTAAGGATATGCAGACCCTAATGCAACAGGGTAGGGCTCAAGCGCAGACGGGTCATGCATGATTATTGGTATTGGCACTGACATTCTGCAGATTCAGCGTTTAGAGGCCGCTTATGAGCGCACGCAAGGTCGTTTGGCTGAAAAGATCTTAGGGCCAGATGAGATGGTGGTCTTTCGACAGCGGCTGGCTCGCAATCATCAGCGTGGCATTGCTTTCTTGGCCACCCGCTTTGCAGCCAAAGAGGCATTTTCGAAAGCCATTGGACTAGGAATGCGAATGCCAATGACCTGGCGTCTTTTGCAAACGCTTAATGAGCCGAGCGGTAAACCGGTGACATCCTATTTGGGCGTACTCGCTCAATTTATGACTGAGAAAAACTGGGAAGCTCAAGTCACAGTAAGCGATGAAAAAGAGATGGCGATTGCCTTTGTGATTGTGACGCAAAAGTAGAATTGAAAGAAGGTACATGACTAAAGCAAAAATGCAACCAGGCCCCATCACATTAGATGTCTTAGGTTTAGAGCTGAAAGCCGAGGATCGACGCCGTATCAGTCACCCGCTTACTGGCGGCGTTATTTTGTTTGGCAGAAACTTCGCTAATCGCAAGCAACTGACCAAACTAACTGCCGATATTAAGAAGTTACGCCCTGACGTTTTAATCTCCATTGATCACGAGGGCGGAAGAGTGCAGCGCTGCAGGTCTGACGACTTTACTCATTTACCTGCAATGCGCAAGCTTGGTGAACTCTGGGAGAAGAAAAATAAATCGACCCACGCCGCTGAATCGGCTGCGATAGCAATGGCTGCAGCAACTGCCTGTGGTTATATCTTGGCCGCCGAACTTCGTGCCTGTGGTGTGGATTTCAGTTTTACGCCAGTGTTGGATTTAGATTTTGGTCGCAGTGAGGTGATCGGTGATCGCTCCTTTAGCCGCGATCCACAACTTGTTTTTGCATTGGCGAAAAGTCTCAATGAGGGCTTGCGTTTAGCCGGTATGGCTAATTGCGGCAAACACTTTCCGGGTCACGGTTGGGCTGAGGCTGACTCGCATGTAGCTATTCCGGTAGATGAGCGCTCACTCAAGCAAATCTTGAATGCAGACGCTAAACCTTATGAGTGGCTCGATCTGAGTTTGGCAGCAGTGATGCCAGCCCATGTGATCTATCCCAAGGTGGATAAGCATCCAGCTGGATTTTCTAAGATTTGGTTACATTCTATTCTTCGTCAAGAGTTGGGATTTGAAGGGGTAATCTTTAGTGATGATCTGTCAATGGAGGGTGCTAGTGTTGCAGGCTCCGTGGTTAAGGGCGCTGAAATGGCACTCGACGCTGGATGTGATGCAGTATTGATTTGCAACCGACCTGATTTGGCTGACGAGCTACTCTCTCAACTCAAGGTATCAAAAGCCAAGCAAGCAGAATCTGCCAGGCGTTTAAATCGTTTAATGCCCAAGGGACCTGCTAGCTCTTGGAATGCATTGCAGGATGAGCTTGAGTATCGGCATGCTAAAGCACTATTAAAGAAGTTGGCCCTGATTCAATAAGCGTCACTGGAATACGGTAGGCATAAAAAAGCCCGGCATGCCGGGCTTTTAAACTATTGCAAACTTAGATTAGTTTGCGCGGCTACGATATTCACCATTACGCGTATCAATCTCAATCTTGTCACCAGTATTGCAAAACAGGGGAACCTGTAATTCGTAACCGGTAGCAAGTTTGGCGGTCTTCAGAACTTTGCCTGAGCTGGTGTCGCCCTTGACTGCAGGTTCTGTGTAAACAATTTCACGAACTAAGGAATTGGGCATGGCAACGGAAAGGGCTTTGCCTTCATAGAAAACGACTTCGCAAGGCATACCTTCTTCGAGGTAATTGAGTGCATCGCCCATGAACTCAGCTTCTACTTCGTACTGGTTGTAGTCAGTATCCATAAAGACATACATTGGATCTGCGAAGTAAGAATACGTACATTCTTTCTTATCCAAAATCACCACATCAAACTTATCGTCCGCCTTGTATACACCTTCATTAGGCGCACCCGAGATCAGGTTCTTAAATTTCATTTTGACAACTGAGGAGTTGCGGCCTGAGCGGCTGTATTCGGCTTTCAAAACGACCATGGCATCAGTGCCGATCATTACTACGTTACCAACGCGGAGTTCTTGTGCTGTTTTCATCTTGCTATTCCTGGGTGCAGAGCTGAATTTCTGCGAATTTTGTCAAAAACAAGATTGTAACCGCCCAGCGCTACTTTCGACCTAAGCTTAGGCTACAAATGCCATTAAACGGGCAGCCAGGCCCCCATCTGCTTGACTACCTAGTAATTGGGTTCTCCAAGTCTTGGCATGCTCAGTCCAAGAATCTAAGCCCCCAATCCACTCAGAGGGCATTGCCCAGGACATCGCCTGATTGCAACTGGTCTGCAGGTTGTCATCTGCCAAGGCTAGGTAAAGATCTAAAAAGGCCTGTAATTTCACCTCATGCGCTTGGTCTGCTTGGGGGTAGATGTGCCAAATAAAGGGCTTGCCGGCTAACTGGGCTCGTAAAAAGGAATCCTCACCTCTCACAATATTGAAATCGCATTGCCCAAGCACCCAGTCATAGTCATCCTGCGATACAAAAGGCATCGACACTAATTGAATTTGCGGGGGGATTAGGGCGGGATCCCTTAAGGTCAGGTTGAGTTGCTCGCGTAGTCCATAGGTCAGAATCACATCAACGTTCTGACCAGTGCCGCCTAAGTCTTGTAGCCACTTTGCCAAAGGCGCTCCAGGGTAGCAGAACAGACTGATTCTTTTGGTGTTGGGTCTAAGTTGTTGCCAAGTCGACTGCACGCTTTGAGGAATGAGTTCGCCTGTTTGAGTCGATACAGCGGGTACTGGGTCGAGCAATAGTCCCCCCGTATTCTCTTGAAAACCCGGAAAGAAAAAATATTTAGGAATGCCGTGGGCCTGGGGTGATGCTTTGCCATGAAAGTCGACCACCCAAGGCTCGGCGCTTAAATACTCCAAGTTAATAATGAGGGGCTTTTTGGGGGCGATGATTAAGCTAGTGAGATATCTCTCGGGAAGGGTGCAGCCGAATGCCTCAATGACCACATCGGGCGCTTGTGGAAAGTCTCTTGGAATATGCTCGCTGGCTTCCCAGGGCTGCAGGTCGATTTTGTCCCGAATAGACTGATCCACTCCAGATGCGAGTAAATTAAGGGTTGGCAGATCATCGCAGAAAATGCGAACCTCTTGCTGATGAAGGCTTGTTAAGCTTCTCGCAAGACGCCAACAAATACCTGCATCACCATAGTTATCAACGATATGACAGAAAATATCCCAACGCATGAGTAATTCGCTTTTTGAAAACCTTCAGCAAGATGTAAAAGGGTTGCCCGGATTGCCGGGAGTGTATCGTTTTTTTGACGAAGCGAGCCAGATTCTGTATGTCGGTAAAGCGCGTAATCTTAAAAAGCGGGTCTCCAGTTATTTTCAGAGTAAGCAATTATCTCCGCGTATTGCCCTGATGGTGGGCAAGATTGCCCGCTATGAGACAACAGTAACACGGACGGAAACCGAGGCTTTACTTCTCGAGAACAATCTCATCAAGGAATTGGCGCCGCCATTCAACATTCTGTTTCGTGATGATAAGTCTTACCCCTACGTCATGCTGACTGGCCATGAATTTCCTAGGCTTGCTTCGTATCGCGGCAAAGTGGATAAGCGTAACCATTACTTCGGCCCATTCCCAAATTCTTGGGCAGTACGTAATAGCGTGCAAATTCTGCAAAAGGTGTTTCGACTCAGAACCTGTGAAGATTCTGTTTTTAAGAATCGTAGTCGTCCCTGTCTCTTACACCAGATTCATCGTTGTAGCGCCCCTTGTGTTGGGCGTCTGAGTGTTCAGCAATATGGGCAAGATGTAGCTCAAGCAACTCGATTCTTGGAAGGGGACCACACGAGTGTCTTGTCTGAACTCGAGCGAGAAATGCATCTACATAGCGATGCGATGGAATTTGAGATGGCGGCTGTTCTTCGTGACCGCATTGCCGATTTGTCGGGCGTACTGCAGCAGCAGTCTATGGACACAGTTGCTGATGGTGAAGGGGATGTCGACATTATTGCCGTCGCAGAAATGGAGGGCGTAATTTGCGTCAACCTGGCCATGGTGCGGGGTGGCCGTCACTTGGGGGATCGTGCTTATTTTCCGAAGGGTTTGCGTTCCACTTCGGGAGAGCTTCCGCCTGCCCCTGAAATTTTAGAAGCGTTTATTGCTCAGCATTACTTAGAAGATAAAGAGGGCGATGCTGGTTTAAATGCCAAACTGATTCCGCCCGTACTAATCCTAAATCATGCTCTGCAAACGGCGGCGGATGATGGTGCCGTGATCCCAGAATCCCCCCCTGAAAGTTTGCATGACCTTTTAAATACTCAGGCCGGCAGAAAAGTCACCTTCTTGCACCAACCCCAAGGGCAACGACGCCACTGGTTATCGATGGCAGAAGGCAACGCCAAAATTGCGATTGCCAAACGGCTCGTTGAAACGGGCGGCCAACTCGCGCGGGCGCGAGCTTTAGCCGATATCTTAGCTTTGGAGCTAGAGAGCCTTGAGCAATTGCGGATTGAATGTTTCGATATTAGCCACACCTCTGGCGAAGCGACGCAGGCTTCTTGCGTGGTGTACGCAAAAAATGCCATGCAATCGAGCGAATATCGTCGGTTCAATATTAACGGTATCACCCCGGGAGATGACTATGCAGCGATGCGCCAGGTACTGCAGAGACGCTATGCCAACTTTCAGGAATTACCAGTGGAAAAAATGCCGCAAGTCATTCTGGTTGACGGGGGTAAGGGTCAAGTAGAGATGGCACGACAAGTACTCTCGGAATTTGGTATGGATATTGGTTTAATAGTAGGGGTTGCTAAAGGCGAGGGTCGTAAGGTGGGCCTTGAAGCTCTAATATTTGCGGATGGCCGCCCAGCGCTCGAGCTGGGTATCGGTAGTCCCGCCTTACTCTTGGTGGCGCAGATTCGGGATGAGGCACACCGCTTTGCAATTACAGGCATGCGGGCCAAGCGAGCCAAAGCGCGGACGGTTTCCAGGTTGGAGGAGATTGAGGGTATTGGAGCCAAGCGTCGGCAGAAATTACTCGCCCGTTTTGGCGGGCTCCGCGGTGTGGCGAGCGCCACTATCGAAGAATTAGCGGGTGTAGAGGGAATCTCTACCGCCTTAGCTGAACAAATCTACCAGCAACTTCATTAAGGCTGGCTAATGTATTCCGACATTGGTTTATGCTTGCAATATGCCATTTAATCTACCGATCGCCCTGACTTGGTTGCGCGTTGCGGCCATTCCTTTAATGGTGATTGTGTTCTATCTCCCCAACACTTGGCTTTCTCCGTTTGAGAAAAATCTGATTGCCACCATTATTTTTGTTTTTGCTGCTTTGACAGACTGGCTGGATGGATTCTTAGCGCGTCTCTTAAAGCAAGAGTCTGCTTTTGGACAATTTCTAGATCCTGTAGCGGACAAGCTCATCGTCGCGGCATCACTACTGGTGTTATTAAATATGGACCGAGTCCAAGTTTGGGTCGCACTCATCATCATCGGTCGTGAAATCACTATCTCCGCCTTAAGAGAATGGATGGCACTTTTAGGGGCGGGTAAAAGCGTTGCTGTGCACATGGTTGGCAAGCTAAAAACCACCGCTCAGCTCATAGCGATTCCCTTTTTATTGCTGAATGACACTTTATTTGGTTGGTTAGATTGCGCTCGCGTGGGCACTTGGTTGATCTGGGTTGCCTCCTTTTTAACCTTGTGGTCCATGTTTTATTACATGAAGAAGGCGCTTCCTCAGTTGGTCGAGCATCAGAAGTAAAGCTGGAAGTTCAATTGCCATAAGGCTTTCGTGTTTAATTGGTTTTACTTCTTGGCTGTTGTACAAACAAAAAATACCTTTCAGAAAATTGTTTGTTAAACTACTGCCCTGTTATGCGGGAATAGCTCAGCTGGTAGAGCGATACCTTGCCAAGGTATAGGTCGGGAGTTCGAACCTCCTTTCCCGCTCCATGTTCGATGGGAAGCCCTAAAAAGCTTCCCATTTTTGATTTTGAGTATTTGGCGCGTTGGCCGAGTGGTTAGGCAGGAGCCTGCAAAGCTTCGTACGGGGGTTCGATTCCCTCACGCGCCTCCAGTGATTTAGCTTGACGATTGATGAGCTTTCCCTAAAATGCGATAGTTAGGTGAACAGAATCTATTAATTTTTAGAGTGAAAATATGAATTCATTAAAGCAAGTCAAAATGATCGCGGCAACCTTGTTGCTTTCCAGCTTTTTGGCAGCCTGCGCTTCATCTGGCTCTTCACTTTCAGGCACCCCTGCAGAAGTTCAAGAAATTCAAACCCAGCTTTTGGGTGATATGCCTTTACCTCAAGGGGCTCGCATCTCAGGTGCCGACTCAATCATTATTGGCGGCGGTGATTCTTGGGTTGGGCGCGCGGTAATCAATGCTCTTCAGAGCGCTACCGAGGTTTATGCTTTTTTTCAATCCGAATATCCCAAAGCCGGCTGGAATACCGTGAGTGCGGTGAAGGCTAAAACCAGTATCTTGGTATTTACTAAGGGGGATAGAACCGCCACCGTTGAAATCAATGAAGGCTCACTCGGCGGCCCCAAATCAGTTATCACCATTACTTCTTCGCCTAAAAACGCAAATGTGATCGCACCTATCAAACGCTAAATAATCTAGGCGCTACATAGTAAAAAGGCCTCAAATAAGAGGCCTTTTTCAATTAGGGAAGCAAGACTTAAAGACCGCCGGAACGAATAAGCCCGACCGCTTGACCCTCAACAGCAAAGTTGGCCTGTCGACTATCCACTAGGATATTTTTGAAGTCTGGGTTTTCAGCTTGCAGTTCAATGACGATGCCGCTTGCGGTGGTCTTTTGATGCCAGCGCTTCACGGTGACTTCGTCATCTAAACGGGCAACCACGATATCGCCATTGCGAACTTCGGTAGCCTTTTTCACTGCCAAATAGTCGCCATCCAAAATGCCCGCATCACGCATGCTCATGCCCACTACTTTGAGTAAGTAATCGGCGCCCTTGCTAAATAAACTGGGATCGACTGGAATCTGTTTTTCAATATGTTCCACCGCCATGATGGGAGAGCCAGCGGCCACTCGACCGATTAAGGGTAGGGTGAGCTGTTGCAGTGCTCCAGACGGTAATGACATCTGACGGAAATGATTTTTATTTTGTTGCTGATTAAAGGGCTGCGAAATACGGATGCCACGCGAGGTTCCTGGCGTGAGTTCGATGTACCCTTTTTTTGCCAGCGCCCGAAGATGTTCTTCAGCCGCGTTGGCCGATGCGAAGCCCAATCGAGCGGCAATTTCTGCGCGTGTGGGTGGTGAACCACTATCGTCAATGGCATTGGTAATGAGCTCGAGGATTTCACGTTGACGCGCTGTGAGTTTTGGCAATGCCAGGAGCTCTTCAGAGAAATTAGCTGTATTTATATCCATACTGTCATTGTATACAGCACTTTTGTATAGTTCAAGCAAATTGGCGGTAGATAATAAGCCATGAGCCAAATTTCCAACGCCACCGAACAATTGCCCCATATCTTGGTTTTAGGGATGGGAGGCACCATCGCTGGTTTGGCGGCAGACCCAGAGGGTAACCCTAATAAGTACAAGGCTGGGCAGGTCGGCATAGACTCACTTTTAGCCCATATTGCATCAGCTTTACCTCAGAATATTGCGGTGATTTCAGAGCAATTGGCCAATATGAATAGCCGAAATCTCTCTGAATCGCTGCTCACGGATTTGGGAAACCGCATTCAAGAATGTCTCAATGATCTCCTAGTAAAGGGAATTGTCATTACTCACGGTACCGATACGATGGAGGAAACAGGCCTTTTTCTGCAAGCGACCTGCGGCCATCGTGCCCAAATATTAGGCAAAAGAATCGTCATTACCGGCGCCATGTTGCCGGCCAACGCGCCGGCAGCTGATGGTCCGAGAAATCTCGTTGATGCCATTAGCTGGGCATCCATGCCGCTGGAGAACTGTCCTAATGGTGTTTACGCAGTCATGTCTGGCAAAGTCTGCCTAGCAATGGATTTGGCGAAGCGCCACGGATCGGCTTTAAATGCCCCATTGCGAGATTCGCCAACGAGCCCCGTCAATTTGATTAATCCCTCATGGCTATCCTGCGTGAAAGCGGTGCAAGCAGCTTGGGGGGAGGATTTGCCAATTCCGAAGGCTGAAGAATGGCCTTGGGTAGAGATTTTGACAAGTCATGCGGGGGCAAGGGCGCGCACGATTAAGCATTGGCTCACTAGCGAAGTACTGGGCTTGGTTCTTGCTGGCACGGGGGCGGGGGGCTTTCATGATGATTGGTCCGAGCCCTTAGATGAAGCTATAGATCGTGGAATTGCTTTGGTGAGAACCAGCCGCACAGGGAGTGGCGCTACTTACCCCCATATTCCTGAAAAAGACGCGCATGGTTGCATGGCCTCGGGCACCTTATCTGCTCCACGAGCCAGAATCGCCCTTCAATTGGCCTTAAATGCCGCAGAAACACTGAAAATATCTGGTAAAGCCCTGACTTGGCAGGATTTTTTTGCTAGAATAGCCAACTTGCCTGAGTTTAGGTAAGCGTTTTAAAAGCCTTGTATGTTGTACTTACAATTTGTTACTACCTTGTCACACTGGCGCTAACTTCAACAACCATCGGAAGTTAGCAAGACGCCCAGGTGACTTTATCCTTAAGGAGTGTTAGATGCGTCATTATGAAATCGTTTTTATCGTCCATCCGGACCAAAGCGAGCAAGTGCCCGCCATGATCGAGCGCTACAAAGCGACATTAGCTACCGCAGGTGGCAAAGTGCATCGCATTGAAGACTGGGGCCGTCGTCAGATGGCTTACATGATCGACAAGCTTGCTAAAGCCCATTACGTTTGCATGAATATTGAGTGCGACCAGAAGACTCTGGAAGAGCTTGAGCATGCGTTCAAATTTAATGACGCTGTTTTACGTCACCTCATCATCAAGACGAAGAAAGCTGAAACTGAGCCTTCCATCATGATGAAAGAAGTGAATCGTGAAGAAGCGCGTAAATCTGCTCAAACTGAAGCTCCAGTAGCGGCAGCCTAAGCTAAAAATTTGAAGAGGAATAGACAGACTAGAAAACGAATTAGAGAAGCGGAGCGGCGTTGAATCATTTCACCCTCACTGCGATCTTAATTTCTAAAGACGCGATTCGATTTACCCCTGCAGGAATACCCGTAATGCATTGCCAGCTTGAACATAGCGGTGAAGTAAACGAGGTAGGAGTAGCAAGGAAAATTCAGATGAGTGTTGAAGCCATAGCGATTGGCCCCATACAAAGAGGGCTTGAGCAAATGGATTTAGGAGCTAAGGCGGTGTTCGAAGGATTCTTAGCGGCGAAGACTCTACGTAATCAAAGACTGGTATTCCATATCACCCACATTCAATTGAAAAATTAAAGAGGAAATCATCATGGCGTTTGGAAAGAAACCCGATTTCAAAAAGAAACCCGCTCAGAACCCATTGTTCAAGCGTAAGCGTTATTGCCGTTTTACTGTTGCTGGTGTTGAACAGATCGACTACAAAGATGTCGACACCTTGAAGGACTTTGTTGGCGAGAACGCCAAGATCACTCCTGCTCGTTTGACAGGCACAAAAGCAAAGTATCAGCGTCAGTTAGACACCGCTATCAAGCGTGCTCGTTTCCTGGCCCTGCTGCCATTCTCTGACCAACATAAGAAATAATTGGGAGCCCTCAATGCAAATCATTCTCTTAGAAAAAGTAACAAACCTGGGCAACCTTGGCGACGTAGTTCGCGTTAAAGACGGTTATGCTCGCAATTTCTTGATTCCACAACGCAAAGCGCGTCGCGCTACAGAAGCAGCTATTGCTGACTTTGCAGTACGTCGTGCCGAGTTGGAAAAGTTAGCTGCTGAGAAATTAGCTGCTGCGCAAGCTGTTGGTGAGAAGCTCAAGGATCTCGTACTCGAAATCGGTCAAAAAGCTGGTGTTGATGGTCGCTTGTTTGGTTCCGTAACAAACCACGATATTGCTGATGCTTTAAAAGCAAAAGGCTTTGATCTCGAAAAAGCGTCTGTTCGTTTACCTACTGGCCCATTAAAAATGGTTGGTGATCACCCTGTAGCGGTTGCTGTTCATACCGATGTAGTGACTGATATCACTGTCCGCGTAGTTGGCGAGCAAGCTTAAGTTTTACATTTAGCAATAGCCTCATGGCTGAATCTCCTATACGTTCCATTACGACCAATCTTGGCATGATGGGCTCTGGGGATTCGGTCGTGCAGGCCTTAAAGGTCCCACCCCATTCCGTAGAAGCTGAGCAATCTCTGCTTGGTGGTTTACTGATCGACAATACCGCTTGGGATCGTCTCGGCGGGATACTAACGGATAAAGATTTTTATCGCCCAGAGCACTCCTTGATCTACAAGGCAATCGCTCGTTTAGTTGGCGACAATCACCCGGCCGACGTCATCACGGTGCATGAGGCAGTCAAATCCGAACAGGGCGGTGATTTAGTCGGCATTGATTACCTTAATTCTTTAGCGCAAAACACCCCTAGTGCTGCCAATATCAAAGGGTATGCTGACATCGTGCGTGATCGCAGTATTTTGCGGCGCTTGATTGAAGTCTCCGACAGTATTGTGAGCTCGGCTTTTGTTCCTGAAGGGCGTTCAGTCAGAACCTTGCTGGATGAAGCAGAGGCCCGCATTTTGCAAATCGGGGAAGAGGGTAGCCGTAAAGCTGACTATCTTGAGATTGAACCCCTACTCAGAACTGTAGTTGCGCGGATTGATGAACTCTATAACCGTCAAGGCGGCAGCGACATCACTGGCATTGCAACTGGCTTTATAGATTTAGATAAGCAGACAAGTGGCCTCCAAAAAGGCGACTTAGTGATTGTTGCGGGCAGACCATCGATGGGTAAAACCGCGATGGCACTCAATATTGCTGAAAACGTTGCCTTGGCTGAGGGCTTGCCGGTTGTGATTTTCTCGATGGAGATGTCTGGTGAGCAATTGGCCTCGCGCTTGCTGGGATCAGTTGGGCGTGTAGACCAAAGTCGCATGCGTACTGGAAAACTGCAAGATGACGAATGGCCACGCGTGACTGATGCCATTGCCCGTTTAAGTAATACCCAAATTTTGATTGATGAAACTGGTGCTTTATCTAGCCTTGAGTTACGCACTAGAGCGAGACGGATTGCCCGAAACTTTGGTGGTACGCTCGGGCTTGTCGTGATTGACTACTTACAGCTGATGAGTGGCTCAGGTTCAGAAAATAGAGCAACTGAAATTTCTGAAATCTCCCGCTCCTTAAAATCTCTCGCAAAAGAATTGCAGTGTCCTGTAGTAGCGCTATCCCAGTTAAATCGCGGTCTTGAGCAACGCCCAAATAAACGTCCAATCATGTCCGATCTGCGTGAATCAGGCGCGATCGAGCAAGATGCTGATGTCATTATGTTTATCTATCGCGATGAGGTGTATCACCCCGACACCACCACCGACAAAGGCATCGCTGAAATCATCATTGGTAAACAGCGTAATGGCCCAATTGGGACGATTCGCCTGAGCTGGCAAGGGCCTTATACTAAGTTTGATAATTTAGCGATGGGCTCGAGTGGCTATTCTTCAGGCGGTTACGAGCCGTTTTAAGCTTGATGCTTGAGCTAATTCCCCTTAAGGGAAAAAAAGAAAAAGCCTCACAATGTGAGGCTTTGTCATTACAGCGAATACGTTTTACTTGCTGCCTTCACACTTCTTAATAGAGGCCGTTTTAGCAGCGCCATATAGAGGCTTACCATCTTTGCTGACGGCCTTGGCTTCGCAATCGTCTACCTTCACATCGCCCATACATTTCTTCATGGATGCGGTTTTAGCGGCTCCATATAGTGGCTTACCATCTTTACTCACAGCTTTAGCTTCACACTCCGCTTGGTCTGCGAATGCGAGTGAAGGTAGTGCGAAACTCAGCGCAATACTCAAAGCAATAATCATTTTTTTCATGAAGATCTCTCCTAGGTTATGAAATGAAACGCAATAATGATAAAAATCAACCTCATGCAACATCAAGCAAACTCAAGAAAACTAAAGCAACTTCAACCTCAACACTACATTAACTTTGTTTCACGATCATATTGTGTGAGGCCACTGGGGTAGGGAACCCAGCTTCTGTTAATACTTTAGCCATGATGCGGTTCACCTCAAAATAGACTGCCCAGTACTCAGCATTCAGGCAGTAAGGGCGCACTGCTAAAACAGGGCCGACGAGATTAAATTCTAAAATATTCACTTCAATGGCCGGGTCATTTAAGACGTTCGGAATAGCTGATATCTTTTCACGAAGAAGTTGCATGGCAGCCTCGGGATCAGTATCGCTAGAAAGTTGGCATTTAAGGTCGACACGCCTAAATTCTGAACTGCTGTAATTCTGAATATTGTCACTTAGAATTTTATTGTTCCCAATTGTTGTAACAATATGATCCGCGGTATTAATGATGGAGGAGAAGATGCCAATCTCTTTTACGATGCCCGTAACTCCACCAGCAGTAATGACATCACCTACCTTAAACGGTCGCAGAACAATCAGAAAGACGCCCGCAGCAAAATTAGAGAGTAGTCCAGCCCAAGCTGCGCCAATCGCAATACCGGCAGTAGCAAACAAAGCGGCAAAGCTGGTGGTTTGCATGCCGAAATAACCTAAGATGCCAACTACTAAGAGGATATTTAAAGTAATCGATACGATAGAGTGAACATAGCGCAAGAGGGTCGGGTCTAGCTTTTTTTGCACTAGGCCGGCACGAATCAGTCTTTGGACAAGGTTAATTAACCATCGTCCAAGCAACCAAAGTACCAGGGCTGACAGTATTTTTAGCCCTGCTTGAGCCGCGATGGTAATCAACATCTCCTGGAGTTTGTAGAAATCAAATTCTTTCACAGCAAAGTCCTTTAGTGATTATGGGTTTGAGGTAACTAATCTTCTTGCTTCAGTGTATCTTGCCGCCCAATAAGGCGAAGTAATGTATTCCAAGCGGACAGTTCCACCCGCACTAGGCGCATGCACAAAGCGGCCTTGCCCTACATAAATCCCCGCATGCGAATACTTTTCACCGGTGGTATTGAAGAACACTAAATCACCAGGTGCTGGAGGTTGATTTTCTAGACTCTGCCCTTTATTACTCATCTCTTGAATAGTGCGAGGTAATTTGATGTTGGCTGATTTAGCGTAGACATACGCAATGAGCCCGCTGCAATCGAAGCCTGCCTTGGGGTTGTTGCCACCATAACGGTATGGCACCCCCACTAAGCCCACAGCTGCAATCGAGATGTCTTCCGTACCGGCGCTAGTATCTTTCTTGAATTGAGATAAGCGGTTGCTGTCTTGCTTCCCGCCAAAGGTACCGCATCCTGTGAGTATCAAGGACGCACAAACGAAAATGCCGCACCCTATGAGAGTGCGGCATGAGTGAGTTTGCTTAGAGTGCGTCGGCAGCATGATCCGCTAAACGTGAACGCTCACCGCGAGCGAGCGTGACATGCCCGCCATGCCTCCAGCCTTTGAAGCGATCCACTACATAAGTGAGACCCGACGAACCTTCGGTTAAGTAAGGTGTATCGATCTGCGCAATATTACCCAAACAAACAATCTTGGTACCAGGGCCCGCACGGGTCACTAAGGTTTTCATTTGCTTGGGGGTGAGATTTTGCGCTTCATCGATAATGACAAATTTACTCACAAAGGTTCTACCGCGCATAAAATTCATGCTTTTCACTTTGATGCGTGAGCGAATCAGTTCTTGGGTAGCAGCGCGACCCCACTCTCCGGCATTATCTTCATTGCGGTGGAGTACTTCGAGGTTATCGTCAAAGGCGCCCATCCAAGGCTGCATCTTTTCTTCTTCGGTACCAGGCAAGAAACCAATATCCTCACCAACAGGCACGGTAGCGCGCGTGATGATGATTTCGTTATAGCGCTTACTATCAAGCACCTGCTCCAAGCCTGCCGCCAAGGCGAGTAAGGTTTTACCAGTACCCGCTTGCCCCAACAAGGTAATGAAATCCACTTCTGGATTCATTAAAAGATTCAGCGCAAAGTTTTGTTCGCGGTTACGTGCGGTCACACTCCACACATTGTTTTTCTGGTGGGAGAAATCTCTTAAAGTTTGCAACAGGGCTGTCTTGCCGTTGATTTCTCGAACTTGGGCGTAGAAAGGGGTAGAGCCATCAGGATTTTCTTGATACACAAACTGATTGACCAACATGCTTGGTACGCTAGGTCCGGTCACACGGTAGAACATGGTTCCGGAACGGCTATCTGCCCAGCTTTCCATCGCCTTGCCATGCTTAGGCCAAAAATCCGCAGCCAAAGTCATGACGCCGGAGTACATGAGATCACGGTCTTCGAGGACTTGGTCGTTGAAGTAATCCTCTGCAGCTAAACCAAGTGCGCGGGCTTTAATACGCATATTGATATCTTTGGATACCAAGACTACTTCTCGCCCCTTGTGGGTTTTCTGGAGCTCACTAACTACTGCCAAAATCATGTTGTCGCCTTTGCCCTCAGGCAATCCCTCAGGCAAGGCTTGGGTGGTGAGTTTGGTCTGAAAGAAGAGGCGCCCACTCACATCGTGGTTACCCAATTTATTTAGAGGGATACCTTCATCCAGGCTACCGCTAGTGCCCGTGACGAGCTGATCCAAGGAGCGACTTACCGTACGGGCATTACGCGCAACTTCGGTCATGCCCTTCTTGTGGTTATCCAATTCCTCAAGCGTGGTCATGGGTAAAAAGAGATCATGCTCAGAAAAACGGAACAGCGAGCTAGGATCGTGCATTAATACATTGGTATCGAGCACAAATAAGCTTGGTGGGCCGGTACGAGCCAACCGCTTTGGCTTTTCTGGGGCGCTAACCTTAATGTTGCTTTGCTCCTGCTGGAGTGATTGGCGTGTGCCCTTAATTTTTTCTAATGCGACCTCAGCCGCTGAGAGATCTTCTTCAAGCTCTTCATTCCAATCAGATGCATGATCTTCCATCACAACTGGCTTTGCTGGAGCAGGACGTTTTTTTAAATCAGGGGTGTCCTTACTACTCAGTTTGACTTGACCAGCAATTTGCGTTGGGATGGGGGGCAATGGCATGCAGACTCTCCTAAAAGAAAAAACCGTCAAGCGGGCTGCTGTGACGGTCGATTACGAAAATGGGTGATATGGCGGATGAAAAACGGAGTGGGTTGTTTACCGAGCCTGTCACTGACAATACAGGCTGATGAGTCAAACGGATGGTCAGACTTTCCCGTCGTTTCTGATGCATATGCTTCACTTTACCCCAAAATTGGAGCTTTGCAAGCACCCCTAATTAAATTAATTTAAAAAATTAAGGTGTTTCTTTGGCGGCTTGTAATACCTCTGTCACATGACCGGTTACTTTAATTCCACGCCACTGTTTTGCGAGCTTACCGGAGGAGTCAAAGAGGAAGGTACTACGCTCCACACCACGCACTTGCTTGCCGTACATATTTTTCATCTTCATGACACCAAACAATTGGCACAACTGTTCTTCTGTATCAGCAACCAATTCGAATGGGAGCTCTAGTTTGCTACGAAAGTTGTCATGGGATTTGAGGGAGTCTCGTGAAACTCCGACAATCAAAGTATTGGCAGCGGTGAAGGCGTCGATATGATCACGGAACTCTCCAGATTCAGCAGTACATCCTGGAGTCATATCTTTAGGATAAAAATAAATAACCAACTTTTTGCCTGCAGCAGACTCGGGAGAAAACATCAGGCCTGAAGTTGCCGGCACTGAACACTCGGGCATGGGTTTACCAATTTCTACTGTCATGATCAATCCTCTTGTATGTTTCTTATCTGTTGATTAAAGCTTACTTTAATTCTTTTGCATAATCAGTTCACCACTACGATTTGCCACTTCACCCCACGTCAGCGGAAGTTGCGCTATTTTATCGAGTTGTTTAGTGGCCTCCCAAGAGCGATGCAGTTCGCCCATGGTAACGGGATCATGACCTTGATTTAGGAAACCAGCCAGCAGTGCTTCAAAGGCGGGCAGCAGTTTTTGGCCTTCAAGCTCAGCATGCAAGGTAAATACTTGATCGTTGGGATTGCTTTGGGTGATGTCCAATATTTTCTTTGCCGCATCAAACTCGCTGGCATCATCAACCCCGATTAATTCATCAAAGGTGGGCAGGGTGGTTGGATACTGCACATGCTTTAATTTGCCTGAAGGCAGGGCAAAGCGGTAAGGCATCAGATTAGGCTCTGCTCTACCGTCGGAAGAATATTTGATGCCCCACTGATCTAGTTGGGTAAAAGCCGCTTCATTCATTTGCCAGCCAGCCGCACCATAAGTGGCTGGTGGATGACCAAAGATCTCAATAAAACGATCCCAGCTTTTTTGCATTTGCTCTGTGGTCCACTGCGCATCTTTGTGACGCACGCCATCTTGCCACTCCACATGGTCCCAAGTATGGATGCCTGTCTCATGTCCGGCCTTATCAATGGCACGCATTTCCGCTGCCGCTTGCTGCCCAATCTGAGGTCCGGGCAGTAAGACTCCGTACAGCAAGGTTTTAATGCCGTAGTGCTCTACTACCGAAGTGCGACTAACCTTCTTCAGAAAGCCTGGACGAAAGACGCGCTTGAGGGCGCGACCAGTGTGATCCGGTCCCAGACTAAATAAGAAGGTTGCTTTTAAACCAAAGCGCTCCAATGTGCGAGCGAGGTTGGGCACGCCTTCTTTTGTACCGCGCAAGGTGTCGACATCTACTTTGAGAGCAATTTTTGCCATGAATGACTAAAAATTATTCTTGGTCAACTAGGTGACGCGCTTTTTCAACATCTTCGCGGTAGGCTTCGAATATGTTCTTTAAGGCATCAGTCATATTGGTAGTAGGCTGCCAGTGGAGTTCGGCCATCGTATTGTCAATTGCTGGCACGCGGTTTTGTACATCTTGATAACCCTCACCATAGTAGGCGCCTGAAGTCGTCTCAACGATGCTTACTGCGTCAGCTGTTTTAGCGTACTCCGGAATACTGCGTGCGATTTCCAGCATTTGATTTGCTAAGTCGCGCACAGAGTGATTGTTCTTTGGATTGCCGATGTTATAAATCTTCCCATTGGCTATGCCATTTTGGTTATCAATAATGCCCATCAGCGCATCGATACCATCATCGATGTAAGTAAAGGCGCGTTTTTGCTCACCACCATCCACGAGATTAATAGGTTCACCGCGGACAATGTGACCCAAGAACTGGGTCACCACACGAGAAGAGCCTTCTTTTGGAGTGTAGATACTGTCGAGTCCAGGCCCAATCCAGTTAAATGGACGGAAGAGTGTAAAGCGTAAGCCTTCCATACCGTAGCCCCAAATGACGCGATCCATCAATTGCTTGGAGCAAGCGTAAATCCAGCGGGGTTTATTAATAGGACCGTAGACCAAGTTGGAAGTGGCAGGATCAAATTCGGCGTCTTCGCACATTCCATAAACCTCGGAGGTCGATGGAAAGACCAAATGCTTTTTGTATTTCATAGCAGAGCGGACGATGGGAAGGTTGGCCTCAAAATCCAGCTCAAATACTTTCAGTGGTTGCTGCACATAAGTTGCGGGGGTAGCGATTGCAACCAAAGGCAAGATCACATCACATTTACGAATGTGATATTCCACCCATTCTTTATTGATGGTGATATCGCCTTCAAAAAAGTGCATACGCGGATGATTGATTAAGTCACCTAGGCGGTCATTTTGCATATCCATGCCGTAGACATCCCAGTCGGTTGTCTCCAGAATACGCTTGGAAAGATGGTGGCCGATAAAGCCATTAACACCCAGAATGAGTACTTTTTTCATTGCTACTACCCCGTTTTAATCGAATAAATGAACTGCTTACGGATTGGCTGGATACCAGTTCAGTATTGCAACTGCTTTGTGGTCGCCACCAATTCCAAATACTTGATTATCAACCACTTGGATACCAGGGGTCTCAAGTCGTAGTTCGGCCGGAAAAGGCCCATTTAGGCTGGTGCAAGCCACGATCATGCGTTGCCCCTGCCAATCAGTAAATGCGCCTGGATAGGGCGGTGCCACAGCCCTCACCAGATTATGGATTTGGGCGGCAGTCTGTTGCCAATGAATTTCCCCATCAGCAGGCTTGCGGCCGCCAAAATAGCTGCCTTTAGACAGGTCATTAGCTTGTTTGGGTACTATTCCTTGCAGGAGCTCAGGCAAAACTTGCTGAACGACCGCGCGCGCAGCCTGACTCACTTTGCCAAAGACATCAGTGGCCGTCTCATCAGGACCAATAGGAACTGCAACCTGACCCACAATCGCGCCTGCATCAGGCTTCGCCTCCATGACATGCAAAGTGGCGCCAGTCTGCGTTTCCCCATGCAGAATGGCCCAATTCACGGGTGCTCGACCGCGGTACTTTGGCAAAAGTGAGCCATGCATATTGAGTGCGGCGATCTTAGCGCAAGCCAATAATTCGGCGGGCAGCATGTGACGGTAATAGAAAGAAAAGAGATAGTCTGGTGCCAATGCCTGAATCTGCGGAATCAGGCTAATTAATTCAGTATTGGTGGGCGTGATGCATGCGATCTTTCGCTCTTCGCAGAGTTTGGCGACGCTAGAGAACCAAACATTTTCATGGGGATCATCTTGGTGTGTCACTACTAAGTCAACTTCAATGCCAGCAGTCAAAAGGGCTTGCAAGCATTGCACGCCCACATCATGGTAAGCAAAGACAACTGCGCGCAATTAGGATTTCTCTAAAACAGTTTGCACCACATAGCGGGGGCGCTCTCTAACTTGCTGATAAATCCGGCCAATGTATTCGCCGACTAAGCCTAGCCCGAACAACATCACGCCAATAAGGAAGAAGGTTAGAGCGAATAGGGTGAAGACACCTTCCACCTCTGCGCCCAATAAAAAGCGCCTCACTAACAAGTAAATAAACAAGCTACCAGCTGCTAAGGCGAGAAACATACCCAAGATAGAAAAGATTTGCAAAGGCATGACTGAAAAGCCAGTAACCAAATCAAAGTTCAAGCGAATCAACTGATACAGGCTGTACTTAGACTCACCTGCGAAGCGCTCTTCATGCTTGACATTAATCTCAGTGGGATTGGACGCGAAGGTGTAACCCAGTGCTGGAATAAAGGTATTGCTCTCATTACACTGACGCACTAAATCCACAATTCTGCGGCTGTAACCCCGTAGCATGCAGCCTTGATCTGTCATGGTGATATGCGTAATTTTTTGACGCAGACCATTCATGGCACGTGAGGCAAATTTTCTAAAAAAAGTATCGCGACGATTAGCGCGAATGGTGCCAACATAGTCATGACCATTGAGTAATTCATGGGTCAGGGCATCAATCTCTTCTGGGGGATTTTGTAAATCAGCATCTAGGGTGATGATGTATTGACCGCGAGCGTATTCAAAGCCAGCCATGATGGCCATGTGTTGACCAAAATTACTCTGGAACAACACGGCGCGAGTGACATCAGGGCGTAGCTCTACTTGCGTTGCCAACATACCTGCGGAGCGATCTTTACTGCCGTCATTGACGAACACCACTTCATATTGCAGTTTGTATTTAATAGCGACCGCATCTAGCGCGGGATAAAGTCGATCAAATAGGGCCTGTAGCCCATCAGCCTCGTTATAGACTGGAATGACGATGCTGAGTTGGGGTTGGCCGGCTTGGCTTGCGAGGTTTGCAGTCATAGCCCAATTTTGCCTGATCTTGTCCCGAACCCCATTTTTATAGAATTTTAGGGTTTGAGATGGTTTTTGAGAACGCCAGCAAGCGCCTTGGCGATTCGGCTGACGTCGTCATCTGCCATCCCTGGAAAGAGTGGCAAAGTCAAAATGGCACGACCAATGCGCTCAGCGATGGGGGTGGCAGCTACCGCATATCCCCGCTCTTGATATAGCGCAAATGTGGTGATGCATGGGTAATGAACACCAGTACCAATGCCCAACTCTTTGAGCTCAGTCATGACTTGTGCGCGACTTACATTTAACTGGTCGAGTGGCAAGACCACTTGAAACATATGCCAATTACTCTCGGTAAAGTTTTCCACTGCGAGTTCGAGGGCCAGATGCTCAATGTTCGCGTCTTTCATTGCCTGAGGAATGGCTGCAAAGTATTGGCGTGCGAGTGCTGTCCTGCGAGCCTGAAATGCCGGCAAATGCTTAAGCTGGTGCAAACCAATCACAGCATTTAAATCAGTCAAATTGTCTTTGCCACCCAGCACGGTGACATCCATTCCGTCCATGCCGGTTCGCGTTAAGCCCTGTAAACGAAATTTTTCTGCGAGCTGAGCCTCTTCAATATTGTTGAGAACTAAGCAGCCGCCCTCCACCGTCGACAAATTTTTATTCGCCTGAAAACTAAAGCTCACCAAGTCACCGAAGCTGCCAATTTTCTGATTCTTCCACGTTGAACCAAAGGCCTGAGCGGCATCTTCAATCACGCGTAAATTAAATTGCTTCGCAAGTGCATAAAGTTGATCCATATTGACAGGCAAGCCAGCCAAATAGACGGGCATGATGGCACGTGTTTTAGGGGTGATGGCGGCGGCCACCTTGTTTAAGTCGATATTCCGTGTCACTGGATCAATGTCGACAAACACCGGTGTGGCACCCACCCCCAAAATCACATTTGAAGTGGCTACCCAAGAAATCGGCGTAGTGATGACTTCATCGCCAGGACCAATGTCGGCCACTTGTAATGCAATCTTCATGGTTGCGGTGCCATTGGCAAAACAGCGTACTGGGCGACCGCCAAAATAAGCACTTAAGGCAGCCTCAAATTCAGCGAGCTTGGGACCCGACGTTACCCAGCCCGAGCGCAAAACCTCAGAGACTGCTTCAATCGTTGCTTCATCAAAGTGCGGGCGCGTGAAGGGAATGAAGGGAAGGGGAGGAGTAGTACTTTTGTCGGCTGGCATGATGAACCTAGTGGGCAAGAGTTTGGGGGGTGGATATGACATTGGGGTGCTTCACGATGACACGGCGCGCATCTCTGCCCACTTCTTGCATGGGCACCTGGCGTTGTTGTAACTCTACATACTGCTCTGGAACCATCAGCGCGTATGCAGTTTGATCTTCTTCCCAGCGCAGAATAAATGCGTCTAAGGTGGGTAGCCAAAGCTCGGGCTGTTGCGCCACGCCAAACCCGAGTTCATCTGGAAACTCCACCATGGTCATGGTTCTGCCTAAATAGAAGGGCACCGTGTGGTCAAGAATACGTACTGAATAGACGTTCACATTTGGAGGAATCAAGCCTTTAACGCGTTCTGCAAGGTCAACCCCTGACACTGCGCGGCCGAGCGTTTCATGGCCAGTCCCAGCGATCAACGCGCACAAGAAGAATCCAATAGCAAAGCAGGTAATGCTGACTAAGCCCTGAACTTTCGCAATAGCAAAGGAAAACAGGCTGAATGATAATAAGGTCATTAGCGCAGCAATAACCCAATAGGTATATTGCGCGTAAGAAGCGATTTCATCTGGCTTTGCTTGTTGGCTAATAGACGCCAAAAAGAAAAAACCAATACCAGCCAAGATGGCAAAGAAGAGTACTTGCAGTTGCCATGCCAGTGATAGGCTACCTTTCAAGTTGAGCACGCGATCCAAGTGGTAACCCACCAGCAATGCTAAAGCGGGAAAAATGGGAAAAATATAACCCGGTAACTTAGATTGAGAGATGCTGAAGAATCCAAAGATCGCCACAACCCAACATACTAATAACCACTGTCCGGAAAAGTACTGCCGCCGTGCGCGCCATGCTAGGACAAGCGCCCCGGGAACTTGAGCCAACCAAGGTAAGAAGCCGATCAATAAGAGCGGGAGAAAGTAGTAGATAGGTCCAGTGCGACTATGACCACTTTCTGTAAAGCGCTGCAAGTGTTCATGAATAAAGAAGAACTCTAGGAAGGCGGGATTGCGTTGGGCAACTAAGACAAACCAAGGGGCAGTAATGGCGAAGAAAATGCACAGCCCACTAATTAAATGAAGCCGCTGCCAGATTTTCCAATCCCAGTTACTGATCGAATACGCTACGAGAACCATTCCGGGAATGGCCGCGCCAATCACGCCTTTGGAGAGTGTCGCTAAAGCCATGCATCCCCAGCAGAGCCACATCCAGTAGCGCCCGCTGCTAGAGTTAGATGAGGTTTGAGCAAACAACAGGCTGCACAATGCCGCGACCAAAAAAGCTGACAGACCCATATCTAAAGAATTGACATGACCCCCGATAACCCAGATTGGGGAAGACGCTAAGGCGAGCGCGGCGATGAAACCAGCGCGAGCGCTATAAAGGCTGGCGCCTGTAAAACCCACCATCAAGATGGTTAAAAACCCCGTTAGGGCTGTCCAAAGACGGGCTTGCCATTCACCGATTCCAAATACTTGAAATGACAAGGCGGTCGCCCAAATCTGTAAAGGAGGTTTTTCAAAATAGAGGTAGCCGTTATAGCGCGGGGTGATCCAGTCTCCAGTGACAAGCATCTCCCGTGCTATCTCGGCGTACCGACCTTCATCCGAGGGAATGAGGTGGCGGTAGTTCAGGGTGGCAAACCAGAGTAAAGCGTAAATCAGAACAAGAATCAGTATTTGTATGGGACTGAAACTATTCAATTGCCGAGTTTGATTCAGCTGCATTAAGCTGCTTCCACGATCAGGGCCAGTAAAACGCGTCGACCCTCGCCTACGAGGATGTTGAAAGTTCGGCAGGCAGCCTGGGAATCCATCAACTCAAAGCCAATTTTGGCTTCGATGACTGCCTTCATGAGTTCGTGCTTGGGAAAGCGCTGGCGGTTCCCAGTGCCAATTAGGATTAATTCGGGCTTGAGAGCGGCCATTTCCTCGAAATTGCTAGCCATTAAGTCGTCAAACGATTTAACGGGCCACTCCAGAATCTCGCCATCCGACCTCAGCAAAACAGCATGACCGTACTGCCGTTTATTGATCTCGACATAACCCTCCCCGTAGGCGGTGATGGTATTTGTTCCTGAATGGGGGTCAGATTGAAGCTTCATGGGGACTCTCTGTCATAATTGTGTAGATTATAGCTAGCTGTTTTTTCTCAAATTTCAAGAACTTACCCTTTAATTTATTGTGAAACCCGTCCTAAAGTCTGAAAAACTCACCCACGTCTGTTACGACATCCGCGGTCCAGTGCTCGAGCTTGCGCAGCGCATGGAGGAGGAGGGTCACAAAATTATCAAATTAAATATTGGTAATGTGGGTGTTTTCGGCTTTGATCCTCCGGAAGAAATTCAGTTAGACATGATTCGCAACCTAGCGAATGCCTCAGCGTACTCTGATTCCAAAGGAATTTTTGCGGCGCGCAAGGCTATCATGCAGTATTGCCAAGAAAAAGGCATACAAGGCGTTACTTTAGATGACATCTACACCGGTAACGGGGTATCAGAATTAATTGTGATGTCTATGAATGCCTTGCTTAACGATGGCGATGAAGTATTGGTACCAGCGCCTGACTATCCGCTGTGGACTGCGGCAGTAAGTTTGTCTGGTGGTAAACCAATTCACTATCTTTGTGACGAAGCCAAAGAGTGGGCACCGGACTTAGCGGATTTGCGCAGCAAGATTACGCCACGCACTAAGGCCATTGTGGTGATTAACCCCAACAACCCTACAGGGGCAATCTACTCGACCGAAGTCTTGATGGAGCTGACCGAGATCGCCCGTGAGCATGGCTTAATTCTGTTTGCTGACGAAATCTACGACAAGATGTTGTATGACCAAGAGAAGCATGTTTCTTTGGCATCACTCTCGACTGATGTTGTCGTCATTACTTTCAATGGCTTATCTAAAAACTATCGCTCCTGCGGCTATCGTGCCGGCTGGATGGTCTTATCAGGCGATAAAGAAATGGTGCGAGACTATATTGAAGGACTCAATATGCTGTCCTCCATGCGCTTATGTGCCAACGTGCCTGGTCAGTACGCCATTCAAACGGCGCTTGGTGGCTATCAAAGTATTAATGACTTGGTTGCCGAAGGTGGCCGCTTGGCAAAGCAACGCGACATGGCTTGGAATCTCATTACCGCTATTCCTGGAGTGACTTGCGTGAAGCCAAAATCCGCCTTGTATCTATTTCCTAAATTAGATCCAGAGATGTATCCGATTGAAGATGATCAGCGATTTGTTGCGGATTTATTAAAAGAAGAAAAAATATTACTAGTTCAGGGCTCAGGCTTTAATTGGGATAAGCCAGATCATTTCCGTGTGGTGTTCTTGCCCCATGAAGATGTCTTAAAAGAAGCCATTGGACGCCTTGCCCGTTTTCTGGAGCGTTACCGTCAAAAACATAGTCGTAAAGCGGCTAATTCAATAGCTACAAAGTGATTATGAAACCGATTCAAGTAGGTCTATTAGGTGTTGGTACTGTTGGTAGTGGTGTTTTCACTGTTCTCGAGCGCAATCAAGATGAGATCTTGCGTCGCGCCGGGCGGGGTATTCGTATTCATACGGTTGCCGATTTAGATGTAGAGCGGGCCAAAGCCTTGGTCAAAGACCATGCGCAAATAGTGAATGATGCTCGCGCCGTCATTGCCAACCCCGAGATCGATATTGTGGTGGAATTGATTGGCGGCTATGGCATTGCTAAAGAGCTAGTGCTCGAAGCAATAGCCGCAGGTAAGCACGTGGTGACTGCCAATAAAGCATTAATTGCAGTGCACGGCAATGAAATTTTTAAAGCCGCCCACGAGCACGGAGTAATGGTCGCATTTGAGGCGGCTGTTGCTGGCGGTATTCCGATTATCAAAGCCTTGCGTGAGGGCTTAACGGCCAACCGTATTGAATGGGTCGCCGGCATTATTAATGGCACCACCAACTTCATCCTTTCTGAAATGCGCGATAAGGGCTTGGACTTTGCAACCGCCCTGAAAGAGGCGCAACGTTTAGGTTACTCAGAGGCTGATCCTAGTTTTGATATTGAAGGTGTGGATGCGGCTCATAAAGCCACCATCATGAGTGCAATTGCTTTTGGTATTCCAATGCAGTTCGATAAAGCCTATGTTGAAGGCATCACACAATTAGATGCGATCGATATTAAATACGCTGAACAGCTTGGCTATCGCATTAAGCTTTTAGGCATTGCAAAAAAGACAACGGTTGGGGTGGAGTTGCGAGTGCATCCGACCTTGATACCGGCGAAGCGTTTGATCGCTAATGTTGAAGGCGCTATGAATGCGGTGCAAGTCTTTGGTGATGCAGTTGGCACTACGCTCTATTACGGCAAAGGCGCTGGTTCTGAGCCCACTGCCTCGGCCGTCATCTCTGACCTCATCGATATCACTCGGATGATGGGCGCGAGTTCAGAAAATCGGGTGCCTTATTTGGCGTTTCAGCCAGATGCGGTGCGCGAGATTTCTGTACTACCGATTGGTGAAATTACAACGAGCTATTACCTGCGCTTATGTGTGGCTGATCAGGCCGGTGTGTTGGCAGAAATTACCAAGATCTTTGCAACTCATGGCATCTCTATCGATGCGCTCTTGCAAAAAGAGGCAAACGAGGGTGAGAGCCAAACAGATTTAGTGGTCCTCACGCACGAGACAAAAGAAAAGCAGATGTTGGCAGCTATTCAGGATATTGAGGACCTTAAAACGGTTCTGGGTAAGGTCGTGAAAATTCGTTTGGAAGAGTTATCCTAAAAAATGCGTTACCAGTCTACGCGGGGCAATAGTCCCCAGCAATCCTTTTTAGAAATCCTCCTCGGGGGTTTAGCGCCTGATGGCGGCTTATATTTGCCCACAGAGTACCCGCAAGTCACAACCGCCCAGTTAGATTCGTGGCGCGGACTGCCCTACGCTGATCTAGCTTATGAAGTATTAAGCCTGTATTGCACAGATATTCCTGAGAATGATTTGCGTGCTTTATTACGTAAAACGTATACCGCTGAAGTCTATTGCAATGGCCGCCCACAAGACAATGCCCAGGACATTACGCCTTTACATTGGTTGGGTGAAGAGCAAGGCACGCGTATCGGATTGTTGAGTCTCTCCAATGGCCCTACCTTGGCATTTAAGGATATGGCCATGCAGTTCTTGGGTAATCTTTTTGAATATGCACTCAAGCAAACGGGGCAGAAGCTCAATATTTTGGGCGCTACCTCGGGTGATACAGGCAGTGCCGCTGAGTATGCGATTCGCGGCAAAGAGGGCATCAAGGTATTTATGTTGTCGCCCCGCGGCAAGATGAGCGCCTTCCAAGCAGCGCAAATGTATTCCTTGCAAGATCCCAATATTTTCAATTTAGCAGTAGATGGCGTATTTGATGATTGCCAAGACATTGTGAAAGCAGTCAGCAATGATCACGCCTTCAAACTCAAAAGTGAGATTGGTACTGTGAACTCCATTAACTGGGGGCGGGTGGTCGCGCAGGTGGTGTATTACTTTCAAGGTTATTTACTTGCTACAAAAACGAGCACTGAAAAAGTGTCCTTCACAGTGCCTTCCGGCAATTTCGGTAATATTTGCGCCGGCCATATTGCCCGCATGATGGGTCTGCCGATCGCCCACTTGGTAGCCGCAACTAATGAGAATGATGTACTCGATGAGTTTTTCCGCACCGGCGTCTATCGGGCGCGCAAGTCGGCTGAGACCTTGCACACTTCCAGTCCATCCATGGACATTTCTAAGGCGAGCAATTTCGAGCGCTTTGTCTATGATCTTTTGAGTCAGGATGGCAAAGCCACTGCAGAGATGTTCAAGCAAGTAGATGCAGTGGGTGGCTTCGATATTTCTAAAGAAGCCATCTTCAAAGACATCGGTAAATATGGCTTTCAGTCGGGACGCAGCAGTCATCAGAACCGGATTGAGACGATTCAAGACATTGACCAGCGTTATGGGGTGATGATCGATACACATACTGCGGATGGTGTCAAAGTGGCACGCGACCATTTGCAAGCAGGCATTCCCATGATTGTTTTAGAAACTGCTCTGCCAATCAAGTTTGAAGAAACCATTGAACTTGCTTTAGGTCGCCCAGCAGAGTGCCCGGCAGCGTTTAAAGATATCAAATCCAAACCTCAACGGGTTGAAAATATTGCGGCAGATGTGATGCAGGTCAAAGCCTTTATCACTGCCCATCTGACTTAATCTGTTTATCACCACCCCAACATCATCATGACCAAGCCGCCTATGTTGACTGCTCAGCAGGCTTTGGAACATCTCCTTAAGAATGCCCATGCGGTAGTTGAGAGCGAGAAGGTGCCCATGCAGGCAGCCCTATCTCGGGTCTTGGCGCAAGACGTCAACAGTTTGGTAGACGTCCCACCCTTGGACAATACGTCGATGGACGGATACGCGGTTCGTAGCGCTGATATTGCAGCGGCTGGCGCTATTTTGACTGTAGCGCAGCGCATTCCAGCAGGTTCCGTAGGCACATTTTTAGAGCCTGGTACCGCTGCACGCATCTTCACTGGTGCACCCGTGCCTGAAGGGGCTGATGCAGTGGTGATGCAAGAGGATTGCACTAGTGTTCCCGATCAAAGCAATCAGGTTCAAATCAATATTGCCCCCATGACAGGTCAATGGGTACGGCGACGTGGGGAAGATTTAAGTGCTGGTAAAACAGCCCTATTAGCGGGTACATTTTTGCGCCCACAAGAGTTGGGTGTAGCGGCCTCCGCTGGCCACACGCATTTAGAGGTCAAGCGCCGCGTTAAGGTAGCAGCATTCTTTACCGGCGATGAATTATCTTTACCAGGTGAACCTCTTAAACTAGGCGGTATCTATAACTCCAATCGCGACACGCTATTGGCATGTCTACGTTCATTGGGCTGCGATGCGACTGATTTAGGCATTGTTCCTGATCGCCTAGAGGCTACTCGCGCAACCTTGCGAGAGGCAAGTAGGGATCATGATTTGATTATTACTTCCGGTGGCGTATCTGTCGGTGAGGAAGATCACATCAAGCCTGCAGTAACAGCAGAAGGCCGTTTAGATCTTTGGCAGATTGCGATCAAACCCGGTAAGCCCTTGGCATTTGGTGCGGTGCGTAAATCAAATGATCCGACTGATGGTGAAGCTTGGTTTATCGGCCTCCCCGGCAATCCCGTTTCGTGCTTTGTAACTTTCTTACTATTTGTTCGACCTTTCATCCTGAAGTTGCAAGGACGAACTGTTGAGCCAATGCCAAGCTATCCGATGCGTGCCGACTTTAATTGGCTCAAAGCAGATCGCCGTAATGAATTTTTGCGTGTGAAGATCAATGCGCAGGGCGGCTTAGATCTTTTCCCTAATCAGAGTTCTGGGGTTCTCACCAGTGCTTCTTGGGGTGACGGCTTAGTAGATTGCCCACCAGGGCAGGCTATTCTGGTTGGTGAGATGGTCAAATACATTCCTTTTAGTGCTCTGTTAAGTTAATTGGGATAGGATTTCACAATGATTATCCAATTGCGTTTCTTTGCCTCCTTACGTGAAAGTCTGGGCATTTCTCAGGAGACTATCGTCATTCCAGATACCGTTAAAACGATAGCTGATCTGCGATCCCATTTGGCTGAGCGTGGAGCCGTTTGGGCAGAAGTCATGGCCGAAGGTAAAGTGATTCGCTGTGCATTAAATCAGCAAATGGTTTCGGATGCCGCCTTGCTACAAGAGAATGCCGAGGTCGCTTTCTTCCCCCCTGTTACAGGAGGCTAAGTTGGCAAGTTCAACGATCCGCATTCAAGAAGCCGATTTTGATTTAACGACCGAAATAAAAAACCTGCGCCAAGGCGATTTGCAAGTTGGCGCAATCGTCAGTTTCTTGGGTACCGTACGGGATATGAACGAGGGCCAAGAAGTTCGAGGGATGACCTTGGAGCACTACCCCGGCATGACCGAAAAGGCTTTAGAAGATATCGTGACTCAAGCGCAGCAACGCTGGGATCTGCGCAATACAGTAGTGATTCATCGGGTGGGGCCACTCTTGCCTGAAGACCAAATTGTGCTTGTGGCAGTCAGTAGCGCCCACCGCGGCGAGGCTTTTGCTGCCTGCGAGTACATCATGGACTTTCTGAAAACAGCCGCACCGTTTTGGAAAAAAGAAGAAACGCCTGATGGCGGACGTTGGGTGGATGCCCGCGTTACCGATGAAGCAGCCCTAGCGCGCTGGAATAAGTCTAAGTGATGTAGGCGTAGGTCGGAGTTTAGGCATCAGAAGCCGAGGTCTCAAAAAACCCCAGCTTGGCAGATCTTGGTAAACGCTTCAAGCGAGCCTCCGCTTTAGAGGCTTCAGAGCGATCAGGGTGGGCTTGCGTAGCCAAGAGGATGACTGGTCTGCGAGACCGAGTGTAACGGGCGCCTTGACCTGAATTATGAGCTTCTAGACGATGCTCCAAGCGATTGGTAATGCCAGCATAGAAGCTGCCATCAGCGCATTCGAGGAGATAAACCAGCCAAGTCAAAAGAGCAATTTTTTCAAAGAAAATTTGATAAGTAGGGGGTCTGGAGGCTTGATATTTTTCATATTACCCCTATATTCTATAAGCTATGACATTGTTAAAAACCTTGCCAATAATTTAGTAGCTTATCTCCCTATCTTAATTAACGTATATCCAGATGAGAATAGAAAAATTCACCACTAAATTCCAAGAAGCCCTCGGCGAAGCCCAGAGTTTAGCCTTAGCCAAGGACAATCAATATATTGAGCCAGCCCATTTAATGCTGGCCATGTTGCGCGATTCTGATGGTGGCGCCAAGAGCCTGATGACCAGAGCAGGGGTAAATGTCTCAGGCTTAGAAAAAGGTTTAGAGAAGCTCATCAGTAACTTGCCTGAAGTGCAGGGGACTGGAGGTGAAGTTCAGGTGAGTCGCGATCTCACCAACTTCTTAAATCTAACTGAAAAAGAGGCGACTAAAAGGGGTGATCAATTTATCGCAGGTGAGCTTTTCTTATTGGTTGCCTCGGAAGATAAGGGTGAGTTAGGGAAACTCGCTCGTGAAAACGGCTTAAATCGTAAATCATTAGAGGCGGCAATTGATTTGGTCCGCGGAGGAGAAGCAGTGAATAGTGCAGATGCTGAAAGTCAACGTGAAGCCTTAAAAAAATACACCATCGATTTAACTGAGCGTGCGCGCATCGGTAAGCTCGATCCAGTCATTGGTCGTGATGATGAAATTCGTCGCACCATCCAGATCTTGCAACGCCGTGGAAAAAATAACCCGGTGTTGATTGGTGAGCCTGGTGTAGGTAAGACGGCCATTGTCGAGGGTTTGGCGCAACGTATTGTGAATGGTGAAGTACCCGAGACTCTAAAAGACAAACGCGTCCTAGTTTTAGATATGGCACTCTTATTAGCAGGCGCCAAATACCGCGGAGAATTTGAAGAGCGCCTTAAGGCTGTATTGAATGACGTAGCCAAAGATGAAGGCCGCACCATCATCTTTATTGATGAGATCCATACGATGGTGGGCGCGGGTAAGGGCGAGGGCGCAATGGATGCAGGCAATATGCTCAAACCAGCCTTAGCGCGTGGTGAACTACATTGCATTGGCGCCACCACCTTAGATGAGTATCGCAAGTACATTGAAAAAGACGCCGCACTTGAGCGTCGCTTCCAAAAAGTGATGGTGGAAGAGCCTAGCGTTGAGGCGACGATTGCGATTCTGCGGGGCCTGCAAGAACGCTATGAACTGCATCATGGTATCGAAATTACCGACCCAGCGATTGTGGCGGCGGCAGAGTTATCCCATCGCTACATTACTGACCGATTCTTACCTGATAAGGCAATTGATTTAATTGATGAAGCGGGCTCTCGCATCCGGATGGAGATCGACTCCAAGCCAGAGGTGATGGATAAATTAGAGCGCCGTCTAATTCAGCTCAAGATTGAGCGTGAAGCCGTCAAGAAAGAAAAAGATGAAGCCTCGCAAAAGCGTTTGGCCTTAATTGAAGATGAAATCAAGCGCCTCGGTTCTGAATATGCAGATTTAGAAGAAATCTGGAAAGCTGAAAAAGGCGCAGTAATTGATGTCGCTCACATCAAAGAAGAAATTGAAAAGGTCAGAGCAGAAATCGTCAAACTTCAACGTGAAGGCAAGTTAGAGAAAGTCGCTGAACTGCAGTACGGCAAACTTCCGGAGCTTGAAGAAAAGCTGAAGTCTGCTGCAGCCGCAGAAGCCAAGGGCGATAAAAATGGCGTTGTCAAAAATAAACTCTTGCGCACCCAAGTCGGCGCCGAAGAGATTGCCGAGGTAGTATCACGCGCTACCGGTATTCCGGTATCGAAGATGATGCAGGGCGAGCGCGATAAATTGCTCAAGATGGAAGCGCTTTTGCACAACCGGGTAGTGGGTCAAGAAGAGGCCATTCGAGCAGTATCAGATGCGATTCGGCGTTCACGTGCAGGCCTATCTGAAGAGCATCGCCCTTATGGCTCATTCTTATTCTTGGGTCCTACGGGCGTTGGTAAGACGGAGTTGTGCAAAGCGTTAGCAGGCTTCTTGTTTGATAGTGAAGATCACTTAATTCGTATCGACATGAGTGAGTTCATGGAGAAGCATAGTGTGGCCCGCTTAATTGGCGCACCTCCTGGCTATGTTGGTTACGAGGAGGGTGGTTACTTGACCGAACAAGTGCGTCGCCATCCATATAGCGTGATCTTGTTTGATGAGATTGAGAAAGCCCATCCTGATGTCTTCAACATTCTTTTGCAGGTGCTTGATGATGGTCGTCTAACAGACGGCCAAGGTCGCACCGTTGACTTCAAAAACACGGTCATTGTGATGACCAGTAATATCGGCTCACACCTGATTCAGTCAATGGTGGGCAAGAAGCAGTTGGAGATTAAAGAGGCCGTATTCGAAGAGCTCAAGGGTCACTTTCGTCCAGAGTTCTTAAACCGGATTGATGAGATTGTAGTGTTCCATGGTTTGGATAAGGGCAACATCGCCAACATCGCCAAAATCCTGCTCAAGAACTTGTCAGATCGCTTGGCTAAGATTGATATGCAGCTTGAAGTTAGCGACGCGGCACTGGATAAGATTGCCGAGGTAGGTTTTGATCCCGTCTTTGGTGCTAGGCCACTGAAGCGGGCCATCCAGCAATATATTGAAAATCCTGTCTCCAAAATGATTCTAGAGGGACACTTTGGCCCTAAAGATACTGTGCCGGTCGATGTGGATAAACAAGGTGCGTTTATTTTCGATAAGAAAAAGTAAGCTATTTTTCAATCACTCATTCGGCATCTCAGTAACTCCTGGTAAGCATAGGGGATAAGGGGAGTGACTCAGATGCCGATTTCGTTTACATTGACTCCATGGAAAATTGTGCGCTTTGCCAAGAAGAACTTCATCCTGAAGACGGTCAGCTGATTTGGCGAGGCGACGACTGCCGGGTGATTCTTGTGCGAGATGCCGATTTACCCGGATTTTGTCGTGTGATCTGGAATCGCCACGTTGCTGAAATGACCGATTTAAGTGTAGGCGAACGTGAGCACGTGTTGGCTTTGGTTTTTGCCGTGGAACAAGCCATACGTCATGTGATGCAACCCGACAAAGTCAATTTGGCAGCCCTAGGCAATATGCACCCCCATATTCATTGGCATGTTATTCCACGTTATCGGGATGATGCTTTCTTCCCCGGTTCTGCTTGGTCTGCTAGAGCTCAAGAAACCCCCGCAGACATACTATTGAATCGTGAACAAGCGGCTTTAGCGCTGCCTGAGGCCATTAAGTCGGCGATAGCTGCGCTGCACTAACTCTGAACGGGCGTTGCAGACCCAGCGGACGAAGTGCTATAAAATTCCGAAGGTATGAAATTCCCAAAAAACCGCAGCCTGATTCACTGGATAGCCGCATTGGCGATCTTGCTGAGTGCCCTTGCGCCTGCGGTTTCCCAAGCAATATCGGCAAGCAATGGCGGTAATAATCTCGTCATGGATATTTGCTCTGCAGATGGCCATGGCTTGCAAATTAAAGTCCCAGCTGGCACATCATCTGAAACATCTGCTTCTCAAGAGCATTGCCCCTATTGTGTCGTGCACCTCGATGTTGCTCCTCCCTTAGCAATCAATTTAGAATTCACTAATACAGCCAACTTCGCATTTTTCCCAGCATTGTTCTACCAATCGCCCACGCCACTCTCGGCTTGGGTGACTCCTCCCTCAGCAGCCCCTCCAGCACAAGCCTAATTTCGTCATTAGGAAATAGCCTAGCTATTTAGTTGCAATGAATTAGCAGTATCAGTTGGAGAAATCATGTTGAAATTGAATAAACTCATCATCGCGATGGGCTTAGTTATACCTTCCGCAGGTGCAATGGCGTGTGCCAGTTGTGGATGTAGTTTGAATACAGACATTGGTACTCAAGGCATGGGTATGAATGAAGGCTGGACTCTAGATATCCGCTATGACACGTTGAATCAAAATAAATTGCGATATGGTCGCAATGGTATTTCTCAGTCGCAGGCTGCAGCGACAACGAACTCAAAGACTGGTGGACCTGCTGAAGTCGAAAACTACACGCAAAATAATTACTTAACAGCTTCATTGGATTACAACGATGGCGTGAGTTGGGGTGTAACAGCCTCTCTTCCTTACATCATGCGTAATCACAACACCTTCGGTAATTACGGGGAGGATACAAATGGTGCAATGCCTCCAACACCGGGTACTGGTGCTTACTCATCTAAAACTGCTGGCATTGGCGATATAAAAATGATCGGCCGCTACTTTGGGCTTGCAGAACAAAAAGATTGGGGCTTTCAATATGGCATCAAGTTGCCGACAGGAAGTAGAAATCAAACGGGAAGTTTATCTAATGGGAGTGGACAGGTAGCAGTAGATCCAGCCTTGCAGGCTGGCTCAGGATCGACGGATCTCATCGCAGGTATTTATAAATTTGGGTTTTTTAACGATTCTGATAATTGGGCTTATTTTGCACAAGCTCAATATCAGGCCGCTGTGATGGTGCAATCCATACCGGGCTCCCTAGTCTCAGCAGGCTATAGCGCTGGTGGTACTTATCGTCCAGGCAATGCCGCCAACTTGAATCTGGGTGTGAACTACCAGGCTTTCGAAAAGTGGGTTCCAACCTTGCAGTTGAATGTCATTAACAAGACCGCAGACAGCGGGACAGCTGCTGACACATGGGCTACTGGTGGAACCTTGGCTTATTTGACACCTGGATTGCTTTACCGCCTCACAGATAAAACTCAGGTCTACGCCAACGTACAGCTGCCTGTATATCAAAATGTGAACGGTATTCAGCTTGTCCCTTCGTATATTGCCTCTATGGGCGTACGAGTAAGCTTTTAATTATTGATTAGATAAAAGCGGGGACACCACTTCCTCAAGTAGTTTGGTATCGACTTTTGGATCGCCGGTCATGCCATTCTTCCTGAGAATCCCCTGCTTATCAATAATGAAGGTGCTGGGAATGCGCCAAATTCTGCCGTAAGCAGAACAGTTCATTTGTTTTTTTTCAGCAGACAGGAAAGAGTAACTCTGCAGGATTTTTTGAGCTTGCTCTATGTAAGATGGCTTATCCATAGTGATAGCCAAAACTTCAAATCCTTTGGATTTGTTTTGTTTGAGATACATTTCAATTGCTGGCATCTCTTCTCTGCAGGGCTCACACCAGCTAGCCCAAAAGTTTACCAATACGACCTTCCCTTTATACGTTTTGAGATCGAAAGGTTTGCCGTCCAACAAGGTACCTTCAATATTAGGGGCTGGTGAACCAAGCTCGATGCCAGCCAGTGCGAAGGGACAAGTTAAGACAATCGCTATCAACAAAATGCATTGCTTGGCCAGTAGAGAATAAAAATTCATCTTAAGGATGCTGTCATGATTATCTAAATCAGTACTTGATTTAATTTAACCTCTTTAAGGCTTCCAAATAGTTGTCTGGATTCAGAGCTTTGCCTTCACGCTGCGCCTCCCACATTACCTGACCTAGGCAGTCCATCATCAGGTGTTGGGCTTCATGCTTAGAGCCTAATTTCTGAGTGAGCTTTTCTGCAATCGCTTTAATGCCTGGGGGTTGATCAATGGAGATTTGTTCGCTAATCGATAAATGCATGGAGAGATGCAAGAAGGGGTTCGTTTCCCCGCGCTCAGGCGTGTAATCTTGCGCTACTGCATTTTCGGGATCGGCTAGTTGAGGGTGGTATTCAGGGTGCTCTCCCATCCAATCACTGGCCAACATTTCCATGGGGGTGAGTACTTGATTTTCAGAGCGCTTCTTCCAGGTATCACAGAAAAACCGCCGCACTTCTTCACGAGTTGGGTTGAATATCGCCACGGATTTTTCCTTCGCCAGTTTTTTGTTTAAAGCTGCAGAGTGGTTCAACAATGCACTGAGCGCAATCGGGGCTGCGCGCTTTGCAGGTGTACCTGCCATGCAGAATAAGCCAATGATGGGCGTCATGCAAAAATTCTTTTGGAATGCGCTTGAGCAACTGCTGTTCTACCTCTACAACATCTTTACCTGGGGCCAAACCAGTGCGATTGGCAACCCGAAAGATATGAGTATCTACCGCCATCGTTGGGTGACCAAAGGCGGTATTGAGAATGACATTAGCGGTCTTTCTGCCAACGCCAGGTAGCGCCTCAAGCGCCTCTCGATTTTCAGGAACTTCGCCACCATGTAAGTCGATCAAAAGCCGACAGGTTTCTTGAATGTGCCGACCTTTGGCATTAAACAAGCCGATGTGCTGAATGTAAGGCTTTACCCCTGCCTCGCCGAGATCCAGCAGGGCTTGCGGAGTATTGGCAATTTTGAATAATTCACGCGTCCCTTTGTTCACCGAAATGTCTGTCGCCTGAGCGGATAGCAGCACGGCAATCAAGAGTTCAAAAGCGGAGCCGTACTCCAGCTCGGTTTCTGGATGGGGGTTAATTTCTTTAAGTTGCGCAAAGAAGGCTTGACGTTTTTGTGGATTCATCATTTTTTCTGCTGTGCTCTGGCAATCGCGGCGGCAATGATGGCGCGTTTGCGAGCTTGCTCTTGGACAGCCTCGTCAGAGTCTGGCTGTTCAGCATTAACGACAACTAACTTCGCCGCCGCTTTCTTGGCGAGGCGTGCATCGTTATCTCGTTCTTCGCGTATGAGGCGTTGGTTGCGGGCATGGTAGCGCGTGCGCGCAATCTCAGCGAGCGCATTTGACCAGGCATTCCAGCCTGTGCGGTCGTCGGTCACCTCGATCATGCTGATGCAATCGACTGGGCAGGGTGGAATACAGAGATCGCAGCCAGTACACCATTCACCTAGGATGACGTGCATCTGTTTTGAGGCGCCTACGATCGCATCGACTGGACAGGCCTGAATGCACAAGGTGCAACCGATACAGCGCTGGGGATCAATGAAGGCGATCGCTCTTGGACGCTCGTAGCCACACTCTGGATTGATATCTGGATTGAGGGCAAAAGCATCTTGGGGATATAGCGGTGCCAAGATGGCGCTTAAGCTCTGGATACCTTCAACTCCGCCCGGAGGGCAGCGGTTTGGTAGTACATCCCCGGTGGCCAGTGCTTCGGCATACCCGCGACAGTCCGGGTAGCCGCATTTAGTGCACTGCGTTTGTGGAAGAAGATCTTCTAGCCGATTACTTAAATCAGTGATCTGCAGAGGAGTTATCTTCACAAATTATTTAGCGGCTAGCTTCGGCAATCGGGCCTTAGTTTTAGCTTGAACAGGCTGATGCTCACGAATAAAGGACTTAATTTTTGGATACACCTTATCACGCCAACGACGACCAGCAAAGATGCCATAGTGACCTGCGCCAGCAACTTCATAGTGGGCTTTATTCGTTTTGGGAATGCCAGCACATAAATCATGAGCCGCGCGTGTTTGACCACTACCGGAGATATCGTCTAACTCGCCTTCAATAGTCAGGAGGGCGGTACGCTTAATATCTTGTGGCTTGACAAGCTCGCCAGCTACTTTCCAGGTGCCATTTGGCAGGGCGTAATCTTGAAACACCGTCTTAATAGTATCTAAGTAGTATTTCGCATCCATATCCAAGACGGCGTTGTACTCGTCATAAAAACGGATATGTGACTCTACGTCCTGCTCGTCGCCACGCACTAAGTTCTGGAAAAAATCCCAATGGGATTGCATATGTGTTTGCGGGTTCATTGCCAGAAAGCCTGTGTGTTGCAAGAAGCCGGGATAAACACGGCGATTTGCGCCAGGATAGCCGGGCGGTACTTTGTAGACAACATGGCTTTCAAACCAATCGTAGGATTTTTTCTCGGCCAAGTTGTTGACGGCGGTAGGCGACTTACGAGCATCAATCGGTCCGCCCATCATGATCATCGAGGCAGGAACGGTCTCCCCTGCAGAGGCCATTAGAGAGATCGCACCCAAGGTCGGTACTGTAGGTTGGCAAACAGACACCACATGCAGATTTTCTGCGCCAATGGTGCGAATAAATTCTTGGATGTAATGGACGTAGTCATCTAAGCTAAAGTCACCTTCGGATAGAGGTATGAGTCGGGCATCAATCCAGTCAGTGATGTAGACCTTGTGATCTTGCAAGAGCGTGCGCACAGTGTCGCGCAATAGGGTGGAGTGATGTCCGGACAAAGGTGCCACTACGAGCACGACAGGATCGTCTTTAAGTTTCTTAATAACCTCAAGGTCATCAGAAAATCGCTTAAAGCGAATCAAATTGCAAAAGGGCTTAGCAAGTGTAATTCTTTCATGAACGGCAACTTCGCTACCATGCGCTTGGATGGAGCGAATGTTGAACTCGGGCTTTTTGTATTCCTTGCCTAAGCGATGGAGCAATTCATAGCTAGCGGCTAAACGCTCCGACCCTGGAACTTTAGAAGCAGGATTGGAAGCGTTAATAAATGCCTCGGAGGCGGCATGCGCCCATGAGCTGACGGGTTGCAATAATGCTTTTTGAAACTCGTGTAACTGATAGAGCATGTGACCTCCTGTGGAATTACTAGTTATGCCAATATGCGAGCAATGGCCGTTGCAACCTTATCAATGTTTTTAGTATTGAGAGCTGCAACACAAATACGGCCTGTTGAAAGGGCGTAGATACCATCTTCTTTTTGTAAGCGCTCAACTTGCTCAGGACTTAAGCCGGAGTAAGAGAACATGCCACGCTGTTCATTAATAAAAGAAAAATCTTGCTTAGTACCCGCTGCTGCCAATTTAGTTACCAAGGCTTCACGCATGGACTTAATGCGCTCACGCATCTGCGCCAATTCATCTTCCCAGAGCTTTCTTAATTCAGGAGAATTGAGAACGGCAGCGGTAATTGCGGCGCCATGGGTAGGGGGATTTGAATAATTGGTACGAATAACGCGTTTAAGCTGTGACATCACTCGAGTGGATTCTTCTTTGCTCTCGGTAATGATGGATAAAGCACCTACCCGTTCGCCATAGAGTGAGAACGATTTTGAGAAAGAGCTTGATACAAAAAAGGACATACCGGACTTGGCAAACAGGCGAACTGCCGCACCATCTTGCTCGATGCCGTCAGCAAAACCTTGGTAAGCCATATCCAAAAATGGAATCAACTTTTTCGCTTTACAAATCTCAATCACTTGAACCCATTGCGCTTCGGTAATATCTGCGCCAGTAGGGTTGTGGCAGCAAGCATGGAGCACCACGGTGGTGTTCGCTGGAAATGACTCCAAAGATTTCACCATGCCAGCAAAGTCAACGCCGCGGGTATTGCCATCGAAGTAGGTGTACTCGATTACCTCAAAACCAGCAGACTCAAAAATGCCGCGATGATTTTCCCAAGTGGGATTGCTGATTGCGGCGGGAGCATTTAAATTCAGACGCTTAATGAAGTCCGCACCAATACGCAAAGCACCGGTACCACCAATGCCTTCTGCAGTCACTACGCGACCCTCTTTGATTAAGTCAGAGTCAGCACCAAATAGAAGTTGTTGCACGGCTAAGTTAAATGGATTTGGCCCTTCAATCGGCACATAGCCGCGGGGCGCATGTTTGGCGACCAAGGTTTCTTCAGCCTGCATAACGGCCTGTAACAAGGGAATTTTGCCTTCGTCAGTGGTGTACACCCCAACACCGAGGTTCACTTTATCTGCGCGTTGATCGGCAACGTAGGCTTCGGTGAGGCCAAAAATAGGGTCTTTAGGGGCTAATTGAACGGAGGTGAAGAGGGTCATATTGGAATTAAGTAGTAATTAAGGGGTTTATCTAGGTGGATTAACGAGAAATTCAACTCCATTTTAGTGAATTAGCCAATTTCCGTGACTGATTCAACTATTTCCTCATAAAAGCGGCAAAATCAACGTTTGTACAAAATTCGCTGTGAATCCAAGCGCAGATGAAATGATAGCCGAGATGCCCCCTAAGCCCCCTAAAAATTCTGCCAAATCCCCAGTAGACGAAAGTCCTAAAGCACCAGTGGTTGACCCACTGGGTGAAGCGGGTCACGACCTGGATCCAGCTAAATTTGTTAGCTTTCCGGATTCGCCTTTCCAGCTGTATCAACCCTTCCCACCGGCAGGGGATCAGCCGGCAGCGATCGACGCATTAGTCGCGGGCATTGAGGATGGTTTGACTTTCCAAACGCTGCTCGGGGTAACGGGGTCGGGTAAGACCTTCACGATGGCCAACGTGATTGCCAGAATGGGACGTCCCGCCATTATTTTCGCCCCTAACAAAACCTTGGCTGCTCAGCTCTATAGCGAGTTTAGGGAATTTTTTCCACGCAATGCGGTGGAATATTTTGTGAGTTACTACGACTACTACCAGCCTGAAGCTTATGTGCCGCAACGGGATTTGTTTATTGAAAAAGACTCCTCAATCAATGAGCATATTGAACAGATGCGGCTCTCGGCGACCAAAAGTCTTTTAGAGCGCCGTGACGTCATCATCGTGGCCACGGTGTCGGCTATTTACGGTATTGGTAATCCTGGCGACTATCACAGCATGGTCATGACTTTGCGTCCTGGCGACAAGATGAGTCAGCGTGATATTTTGATGCGTCTGATTGCCATGCAGTATGACCGCAATGAAACCGACTTTAAGCGCGGTGTCTTTCGGGTGCGAGGCGATACGATTGATATCTTTCCAGCTGAGCATAATGAATTGGCCGTACGCGTGGAACTCTTTGACGATGCGATTGAGAGCCTGCAATTCTTTGACCCGTTAACCGGACGTATCCGCCAAAAGATTCCGCGTTTCACGGTGTATCCAAGTTCGCATTACGTAACACCACGTGAGACGGTCCTTAAGGCCATTGAAACAATCAAGGTGGAGTTGCGCGAGCGCTTAGATGAGTTTGTGAAATCCGGTAAGCTGGTTGAGGCGCAGCGCTTAGAGCAACGTACGCGCTTCGATCTAGAGATGCTCAATGAGTTGGGTTTTTGCAAAGGCATCGAAAACTATTCGCGCCACCTCTCTGGCGCCTTACCAGGCGAGGCACCGCCGACCTTGGTGGATTACTTGCCCAGCGACGCTTTGATGTTCTTGGATGAAAGCCACGTACTGATTGGTCAGCTTAATGCAATGTACAACGGTGACCAATCACGCAAACGCACGCTTGTAGAGTTTGGCTTTCGTTTGTTATCCGCAATGGACAACCGCCCCCTGAAATTTTCAGAGTTTGAAACGAAGATGCGTCAAACAGTGTTCGTTTCTGCAACGCCGGCCGATTATGAAAATACCCATACAGGTCAGGTAGTGGAGCAAGTGGCCAGACCTACCGGTTTAGTGGATCCGGAAATTGAAGTATTACCAGCGAGCACTCAGGTAGATGACTTGCTTGGCCAAATCCACGAGCGAGTGAAGGTGCATGAGCGCGTGTTAGTGACTGTGTTGACTAAACGCATGGCTGAGCAGTTAACAGATTACCTGTCTGATAACGGGGTCAAAGTGCGCTACGTCCATTCCGATATTGATACGGTGGAGCGGGTAGAGATTCTGCGAGATTTACGTCTCGGGATTTTTGATGTTCTAGTCGGGATTAACTTATTGCGAGAAGGCTTGGATATTCCTGAAGTTTCTCTAGTGGCGATCTTGGATGCTGACAAAGAGGGCTTCTTGCGCTCCGAACGCAGCTTAATTCAGACCATTGGTAGGGCAGCCCGAAACGTTAAGGGGAAGGCCATTCTCTACGCCGATCGCGTCACAGACTCCATGAAACGCGCCATGGGAGAGACTGAACGCCGCAGAACTAAGCAAATCGCCTTTAACAAAGCTAATGGGATTGAGCCGCGTGGGGTGAAGAAGCGCATCAAGGACATTATTGATGGCGTCTATGACGTCAAGGAGAAGCGTTCCGAGATGCAAGTGGAGCAGGAGCGTGCGCGCTACGAGGATATGAGTGAAAAAGATCTCGCCAACGAAATCAAGCGCCTAGAAAAACAAATGAACTCGGAAGCCAAAAACCTAGAGTTTGAGAACGCCGCTGCTACCCGCGATCGTTTGACCAAGGTAAAAGAAATGGCCTTTGGAGCCCGCTCGAGGGATGGCATCTAGACCATTTGTGGCTAAGGGTTATATGGCCCACTCTCGTGGTAAACCCGACTGAATTACTGGGTTTTGTGATAAACTTGAGTGGAATGGTCGGGTATTACCCACCTGACTATGAGCTGTCCATAACAATCCATTACCAAGGTGACATATGAGACTTACAACTAAAGGCCGTTTTGCAGTAACCGCAATGATTGATTTAGCCCTCCGTGAAGCACACGGTCCCGTAACGTTAGCCGGAATTAGCCAAAGACAGAAGATTTCACTCTCCTATCTTGAGCAGTTATTCGGCAAATTACGCCGTTTTAATATTGTCGACAGTACCCGCGGTCCTGGAGGCGGTTATACCCTCGCCCGCAAGTCAGATGAAATCAGCGTAGCCGACATCATCGTTGCTGTTGATGAACCACTAGACGCCACCCAATGTGGCGGTAAAGGTTCGTGCCATAGCGACGAAGAAAATCAGGGCCGTTGTATGACCCATGATCTTTGGTCAAACCTGAATTCCAAGATGGTCGAGTACCTCAGCTCCGTTTCTCTGCGCGACTTAGCGCAGCAGCAGGAAGATCGCGGCGTGATACTGCATGATCTGCGTCACAAAAAAATTAAGGTGGAAAGCAGTAAGGCCAAAAAGCCGGTGACTGCCATCACGCCTAAACCAGAGATTGCCCCAAAGCGACCTCTGATCAATTCCGTTTTTAATCTGGCTCAACAAAGTTAGCCAAATACGGTTAACCTAGCAAGCTACTTTACTGATAAGCACACCATGAACGCGACACAAGAAATCTCTGAGCAATCAGTACCCATGTTTAGTCCTAAACACTTCCCTGTGTATATGGATTACTCCTCCACTACGCCGATTGACCCACGCGTTGTCGACAAGATGTTGCCTTACTTGCGTGAGCAGTTTGGCAATGCCGCCTCTCGTAGTCACGCTTATGGCTGGGCTGCTGAAGAAGCGGTGGAATGGGCGCGTTCAGAGGTTGCGCAATTGGTTCATGCTGACCCAAGAGAAATTGTATTCACGAGTGGTGCCACTGAAAGCATTAACTTAGCCATCAAAGGCGCCGCTCACTTTTACAAGGATCGTGGTAACCACATCATTACCGTAAAGACTGAGCACAAGGCGACTTTAGATACCTGCCGCGATCTGGAGCGCGAAGGTTTCGAAATCACTTACTTAGATGTCTTACCAGACGGCCTAATTGATTTTGCCCAACTTGAAGCAGCGATGAAGCCAGGCACGATTTTGGCTTCCGTGATGTACGTCAATAATGAAATCGGTGTGATTCAGGATATTCCGCGTATCGGAGAATTGTGTCGTTCACGTAATGTGATATTGCATGTAGACGCAGCGCAAGCCACCGGAAAAATTGAGATTGATTTAGAAAAGACTAAGGTCGACTTAATGAGCTTCTCCGCTCATAAGACTTATGGCCCTAAAGGTATTGGCGCCTTATTTGTGCGTCGCAAGCCCCGTATTCGTATTGAGGCTCAAATCCATGGTGGTGGTCATGAGCGCGGTATGCGCTCTGGCACTCTAGCGGTACACCAAATTGTAGGAATGGGTGAAGCTTTCCGTATTGCTCGTATCGAAATGGACGAAGAGAATGCGCGCATTCGTGCCTTGCGTGATCGCTTACTCGCAGGCTTGCAAGATCTTGAAGAAGTTTATGTCAACGGCGATATGGAAAATCGTGTTCCCCATAATCTGAATATCAGCTTCAATTATGTTGAAGGTGAATCCATGTTGATGGCCTTGAAGGACTTGGCCATCTCTTCTGGTTCAGCCTGTACTTCAGCCTCTTTGGAGCCGTCGTATGTATTGCGCGCCTTAGGCCGCAATGATGAGTTGGCGCATAGCTCGATTCGCTTTACGCTCGGTCGCTTTACCACCGAAGAAGAAGTGGATTTCACAATCAAGTTAGTGAAAGAAAAGATCGCTAAGTTGCGGGAACTGTCCCCACTTTGGGAAATGTTCAAGGATGGCATTGATCTGAGCACAATCGAATGGGCTGCACACTAATTAAGTGAGCCAACCAAGATTAAACAGTACAACTAAACAAGATAAAAGATAGCGAGAAAATACCATGGCATATAGCGATAAAGTAATCGACCATTATGAAAATCCACGCAATGTGGGCTCATTTGAAAAGAACGATGATCAAGTTGGAACAGGCATGGTGGGTGCACCTGCATGTGGCGACGTTATGAAGCTTCAAATTCGCGTGAATGACCAAGGCGTGATCGAAGATGCTAAATTCAAGACTTACGGTTGTGGCTCTGCAATTGCCTCTTCTTCTTTAGTTACAGAGTGGGTGAAGGGCAAAACGCTTGACCAGGCTTTAGAAATCAAGAACTCTTTAATCGCCGAAGAATTGGCCTTGCCACCAGTAAAGATTCACTGCTCTATATTGGCTGAAGATGCGATCAAAGCGGCAGTGAAAGATTACAAAGAAAAGCATCCCGCTAAGTAATCTCAAGGATTTTAGAAAAAGTAAATTCATCATGGCAATTACCCTAACGGATAAAGCGGCAGTGCACATCAACCGCAATTTAGAAAAGCGCGGCAAGGGCTGTGGCTTACGCCTCGGTGTGCGTACCACTGGCTGCTCTGGCTTAGCCTATCAATTGGAATATGTCGATGAACCTGCTGCTGAAGACACGCTCTTCGAGTCGCATGGCATTAAGGTATTTGTAGATCCAAAAAGCTTGGCTTATATAGATGGAACAGAATTGGATTTTGTACGCGAAGGATTGAACGAGGGCTTTAAGTTTCAAAACCCGAACGTCAAAGATGAGTGTGGTTGCGGTGAATCCTTCCGCGTCTGACGATTACTTTCGTTTCTTCGGGATAGATCAGCAATTTCACATTGACTTGCCTGCCTTAGACCTGGCTTATCTAGCAATACAGAAAGAAGTTCATCCTGATCGCCACTCGCGTGGCAGTGAAGCCGATCAGCGCCTCGCAATGCAGATGACGACCCTTGCGAATACCGCCCTACAAACTTTGAAAAATCCTACTTTACGTGGCTTGTATCTTTGCAAGCTGCATGGAGTTGATGCTCACCTAGAAACCAATACCGCCATGCCAGCCGCTTTTTTAATGAAGCAAATGGATTGGCGTGAAAGCCTAGATGAGCATGCCCAGAATCTGAATTCCTTAGAAGCCTTGCAGGCAGAGGTTGAGCAATCCAAAAAAGATACCCTTGCCGAAATCCGCCAAGCCATTGACTCAGCCAAAAATTATCAGCGTGCCGCCGAATTATTGCGCGGCTTGCTTTTCATCGATAAGTTCGCTGTTGAACTTGATGATGCAATAGACACATTCAATTAGATTTACACTCGATCCCCATGGCTTTATTACAAATCTCCGAACCCGGTAAATCGCTCGCCCCACATCAAAGGCGCATTGCCGTTGGCATCGACTTGGGTACGACCAATTCCTTAGTGGCGATTGTGCGCGATGCGCTACCAAAAGTACTCCCAGATGCCGCAGGTCGAGAATTGCTTCCCTCCGTAGTACGCTACTTACCTAATGGCCGCACACAAGCTGGCTTTGAGGCTTTGGAAAACATGGTTTCCGATCCTAAAAATACTATCGCTTCAGTAAAGCGCTTTATGGGTCGTGGGATTAGTGATGTAGCCCATTTAGAAGATGCCCCTTACGACTTTGTCGACGAGCCGGGGATGTTGAAGCTTCGAACTGTTGCGGGGGATAAAAGTCCCATTGAGGTTTCGGCGGAGATCTTAGCGCGCCTAAGACAATTGGCTGAAGACTCCGTCAATGATGAGATCGTTGGCGCAGTGATTACCGTGCCAGCGTACTTCGATGATGCACAGCGTCAAGCGACTAAAGATGCGGCTAAGTTGGCAGGCATTGAAGTCCTGCGTCTGCTCAATGAACCTACTGCAGCTGCCATAGCCTACGGTTTGGATAATGCTTCCGAGGGTATCTATGCTGTCTATGACTTGGGTGGCGGCACCTTTGATATCTCTATTCTGCGCATGAGCAGAGGGGTGTTTGAGGTTTTATCTACTGGGGGAGACTCCGCTCTTGGTGGGGATGATTTTGATCATCGCCTGTATTGCTGGGTGCTTGAGCAAGCGAAATTACCGCCGATCTCTATTCATGATCACCGCAAATTGCTACTAGCTTGCAAGCATGCCAAAGAGCAATTGAGTCACAACCCCTTGGCACGCGTTCACGAAACACTCTCCGATGGCACCGTAGTCAATGTCGGTGTAAGCCAAGCGCAATTCTTTGAGATTACGCAGACCCTGATTCATAAAACGGTGGTTGCAGTGAAAAAAGCCTTGCGTGATGCTGGCCTGAAGCCCGATGAAGTCAAGGGTGTGGTCATGGTGGGTGGTGCAACGCGCATGCCCCAAGTGCAGCGTGCCGTCGAGGAACTCTTTGGCACAAAGCCTTTAAATAATCTCAATCCAGATCAAGTAGTTGCCTTAGGCGCGGCAATGCAGGCTGATTTGCTCGCTGGCAATCAAAGTAAAGACGATGAGTGGCTCTTGCTGGATGTCATTCCGCTCTCGCTAGGTATTGAAACGATGGGTGGTTTGGTAGAAAAAATTATTCCTCGCAACACCCCCATTCCTGTTGCACGCGCACAGGATTTCACGACCTTTAAAGATGGTCAAACGGCTTTGGCAATTCAGGTAGTGCAGGGCGAACGCGAGTTAGCGCAAGACTGCCGCTCATTAGGTAAATTTGAATTACGTGGCATCCCACCGATGGCCGCCGGCGCTGCTCGTATTCGGGTGACCTTTCAGGTGGATGCGGATGGCTTGCTTTCAGTCAGTGCGACCGAGCAGGTTTCTGGTGTGCATGCCTCAATTGATATCAAGCCCTCCTATGGCTTAACCGATGCGGAGATTACTCGCATGCTGCAAGATGGCTTTGCTTCCGCTCAAGTAGATCTCGTAGCTAGGTCCTTACGCGAAGAGCAGGTCAATGCGCAGCGCTTGCTAGATGCAGTGCAAAGTGCCTTAGCTAGCGACCGCTCTTTGCTAAACCAAGAGGAGCAAGTGGTAGTGGACCAAGCAATGGCGACCTTGCAAAAAATCCTGATTGAAGAAAGTGATAGTGATGTATTACGCAAAGCCGTAGATCACGCAGCCAAGGCAACGGACGATTTTGCACAAATGCGTATGAATGCGAGTATTCAGAAGGCTTTGGCCGGTAAGAATGTTGCAGAAATTTAAGAAAAGAGAATTACGAAGATGACCCAGATTGTTGTTCTACCTCATAGTGAATATTGCCCCGAAGGCGCGGTAGTTGAAGTTAGCCCTGGAACTTCTATTTGCGAAGCTTTATTGGAAAACAATATTCCCATTGAACATGCTTGCGATATGGTGTGCGCTTGCACTACCTGCCATGTCATTGTGAAAGAGGGTTTTCAGAGTCTCAATGCACCCGATGAGAATGAAGAAGACTTGCTTGACCGTGCTTGGGGTTTGAATCCTCAATCTCGCTTATCTTGCCAGGCGATTGTTGCCCGTGAGAATTTGGTGATCGAGATTCCAAAATACACCGTTAATCACGCTAAAGAGAATCATTAATTTCATCACACGGGCTGCACCAATTTAGAGCAGCGTGCACCTAAATTACGCCGATCATATTGTGAGTAAAGAAATAAGTCAGTAGTATGACTGGGTAGTTCATTCTTTAGGTAGTACCTCCATAGTTTTCTTTTAAGCCATCCCTCGGGGTGGCTTTTTTCTTTGCAGAAAACGCTTCAGTTCCTAAAGTGGGGTAGTCGCCCTGATCATGCCAGCCGCCACAGTATGGTTTGTAGCTTCATCAATCAAAATAAATGCACCGGTCGCTTGCGATTGAGTAAAAAGATCTGCGGCAATGGGCTTTTGTAGGACCAAATCAATTTTGCCAATCTCATTCGTCTTTAGAGGATGCGTAGAGCTGGCATGGGATAAGGTGTGCACGTCTAGAACTTGCCGAATCTCTTTTACTTTGGCGCCAACGGTATTGGTAGTGTGCTGCAAAGCATATTTTCGACTCAGGGAAAGCGGCTCGCTATCAAGCCAGCAGAGGTCCGCAGAAATCTGCTTACTCAGGGTAGGGGGCGTCGCGTCATCTGTACTAATGAAGAGGCAGCCGCGCGATACATCAATATCTTCCAGTAAACGAATGGCTACCGCATCCCCTGTCTTAGCGGATTCCACCGCATTATTGGCAGTGGACTGCCCACGATTTGACTGATTGCCAAGATATATCTCAGCAACGGTAGCCTCAGTATTGCTAGGCAGCACACGAATCTTTTGACCTTTATGAATACTGCCGGATTCTATCTGTCCAAGATAGCCCCGGAAATCGTCTGAGGCACTGCCATCCTGACGCGCCACATATTGAACCGGAAAACGTAAAGCTATTTTTTCAGACTGGGGGCTGGTATCTAGGCACTCCAACCACTCCAATAGTGTCGGACCTGAATACCAGGGAGTATCTTTGCTAGCCTTAACCACATTTGCACCCAGCAAGGCAGAGATAGGAATCAGCGTGGGCTTGGGCAAGCCAATTTTTTCGCTTAATTCAGTAACGGCGGTGGTGATGGAATTGAAAATACTTTCATCAAAGTCAAATAAATCCATTTTGTTTACCGCAAACACGATGTGGCGTAGTCCGAGCAAATAAACGATAGCGGCATGACGCTTGGTTTGGGCTAATAAGGTGGCTGGCGTGGAGTTGAAATCCACGCGACTCGCATCAACCAAGATAACGGCAACATCAGATTGAGAGGCGCCGGTGACTAAGTTGCGGGTGTATTGCTCGTGCCCTGGAGCATCGGCCACGATGAACTTGCGTTTAGGTGTTGAAAAATAGCGATACGCCACATCAATAGTAATACCTTGTTCGCGTTCCGCTTCTAAGCCATCTGTCAAAAGAGCAAGATCGACTCCTGCATCAGCAGAGGTCACGCGGGCGTGTTTCGTTTTCGCCAGGGACTCAAGCTGATCTACCAAAATCGATTTGGTATCAAACAGTAAGCGGCCGATTAAGGTGCTCTTGCCATCATCAACGCTGCCGGCAGTAATGAAACGGACCACATTTTGGTGTGTCGTGTTCTTGCTTACTTGCGTCATTAGAAGTAACCCTCTTTTTTGCGACGCTCCATAGAGGCCTCATTTGTTTGATCGTCCATTCGAGTGGCGCCGCGCTCCGTAATTTCAGTAATGGCGGTTTCTGCAATGATCTCGATGGGATTGCTTGCCGTACTCAACACTGGGCAAGTGCAGCTAATGTCGCCCACAGTGCGAAAACGCACATCTAGCATCTCGCTAATCTCACCAGCGGCCTTCGGAGTGATATTGGTGACAGGAACTAGCAGGTTATTTTTCTTAACAACCTCACGTTGGTGGGTGTAATAAATGCTGGGGAGCTCCAAGCGCTCGCGAGAAATATATTGCCAAATATCGAGTTCAGTCCAGTTGGAGATTGGGAAGACGCGCATATTCTCTCCTTGAGCAATGCGGGCGTTATAGAGCTTCCACAGTTCAGGCCGTTGCGCCTTAGGGTCCCATTGACCAAATTCATCTCTGAAAGAAAAGATGCGCTCCTTAGCGCGCGCCTTTTCTTCATCACGCCGTGCACCACCCATTAAGGCATCAAATTCATATTCTGCGATAGCTTCTAATAAGGTGACTGCTTGCGCCGCATTGCGAGAATCTGTTTCCTTGCGCAGGCGCACAGTCCCCTTTTTAATGGAGTCTTCTACGTGCCCAACGATCAGTTTTACCCCTGTATCGACAACCACCTGATCCCGAAATGCAATGACCTCTGGATAGTTGTGCCCAGTATCAATATGCAAAATGGGGAAGGGTAGCTTTACTGGCCGATCGCCAAATTGAAACGCCTTACGCGCCAAGTGGAACATCACAATCGAATCCTTGCCGCCCGAGAAGAGCATTGCAGGATTAGCGCATTGAGCCACCACTTCGCGGATGATGAAAATCGACTCTGCTTCAAGCCAGTCCAAGTGATCATCCAATAATTTTGTTTCTAACATACCCACTTTTTTTCTTATTGATTATTTGTTTGCGTGCAGGCCGCACTCTTTACTATCGCTCTGTAGCCACCACCAACGACCCGCGCGAATATCTTCACCTTGCTTGACTGGACGCGTGCATGGTTCACAGCCAATACTAGGGTAGCCCTGCAAATGGAGTGGATGAATGGGTACCAATTCTTGCTGAATATAGGCCCAAACATCGCTTTCAGTCCAGTCGAACAAGGGGTTGAACTTGGCGATCCCGCGAGCATCGTCTAGTTCCTCAAAATGCAGCTCGGTGCGGGTAGTGGATTGCTCGCGTCTTTGACCTGTGAGCCATGCATCTGCACCAAGCAGGGCGCTATTTAAGGGTTTAATCTTACGAGCACCACAACAGGCTTTCTTAGCCTCTTCGCCATCATAAAAGCCATTCATGCCGTATTGATCCACAAAGGCTTCCACATCGCTCTCTTCTGGATAGACTTTTAAGATCTGAACGCCATAATGCGCTTCGGTCGTGTTCACCATATCCACCGTGGCTTGATGGAGTCGACCGGTGGCCAAAGTAAATAAATGAATAGCCACTTTGGCTTTGACTATGGCAGCGGTAATCACCATATCTTCGGCAGCTAAGCTGGTTGCAAAACGTACGTCACTAAAACGTGCCGTAATTGCAGTCAAGCGACCTTGAAGAATGGCAGACTTCTCAGCCAGTTGTTGCGCAGTAAGAGTGCTCTTAGGTATGGTCCAAAACTTTGGTGACATCATGATGAAACTAGTTTAATTCCCACGAGAAAAAGCGTGCCAGCCAAGGTTGTTCTCGCAACCCGCTCGGAAACAATACTGGTTAACTTGGCGCCCAACCAAATGGCAGGTACAGAGCCAATTAATAATCCGAAGAGCAAATCAAAATGGACATTGCCAAGCCACCAGTGGCCTAAACCAGCTAGGGCAGTCAGCGGTACTGCATAAGCAATATCTGTGCCAGCAACCTCTGATGCTTTTAAGTGTGGGTAGAGCAAGAGGATGAGTGTGGCTCCAATAGCGCCAGCCCCAATCGAAGAAATGGTGACCAAAACACCAATGATCGCTCCTACCAAGATAGTGGCTATCTTGAGATGGCCACCTCTAGGTAAACGCTGAGGATGGTCTTTTACCCACCGTAGAATCTTCGCACGGAAGAGGAGTGATGCCGCTGTCAATAAAACAGAAACGCCAATGGCTAAGCTGATGACATGATTCCAGTCCTTCGAAACTGGCCCAACAAATTTCAGTACCAAAATAGAGAGCACGGCAGTAGTCAAGCTACCAATGCACAGCAGTTTCACAATATCCCAGCGCACATTGCCATGGAGGCGATGCGCTGCGGTACCGAAGCCTTTGGTAATCGCTGCAAAGGCGAGATCAGTACCGACGGCTGTAGCAGGCGCAACCCCGAAAATAATCGTTAGTAAGGGGGTCATTAATGAGCCGCCGCCAACGCCAGTCATGCCGACTAGGAGGCCTACTAGCGCGCCCGAAATAATGTATTGAGAAGAGTTTAAGAAAAATTCCAGCATGGTTAGGTCTCGCAAACTTAAGCGAATGCGGCCTCGTCTTCTGAAAACTTGATCATGTCCATCAGAAACAGAATCTTGCGTTGAAAGCTTTTGCGCTCCGCGACCCTGTCGTGGGGCAGTTGATCATGCTCACGTAGAAGCTGGGTAATGATGGGGTTGTACTGAATGCGCACCGGAGACATTTCGATTCCTTAGTAAATAGGCCGTTATGGACAATTTACTAAGGTATCTATATATCCACAAGGAATATATAGCGATATCTACATTACTTTTGGGTATATAGCTTTCATACCCCAAAGCTACTTCTAGAATTACTTCTCAACAAACGCCCGCTCAAAGACGTAATCGCCTAAATGCCCCAAGCTGGGCGAGACCTTGAAGCCCTTGGCATCAAGCATGTCACAGGTTTCTTTCAGCATGGAGGGGCTGCCGCAAATCATTGCGCGATCCACTGCAGGATCTAAAGGAGGCAGGCCAATATCCTTGAAGAGCTGACCTGATTCGATAGCGGTAGTGAGGCGACCTGTTTGTTTGAAGGCTTCTCTAGTAACCGTGGGGTAATAAATTAGTTTTTCACGAATGATGTCGCCCAAGAATTCATCTTGGCTGAGATCTTCTTTGATGTACTCACTGTAAGCCAATTCGTTCACTAGACGCACACCGTGTACGAGCACAACTTTTTCAAATTTGTCGTAGGTATCGGGATCTCGAATGATGCTCATGAACGGCGCCAATCCTGTGCCAGTACTCAAGAGGTAGAGATGTTTTCCTGGATTTAAGTCATCAATGACCAAAGTGCCAACGGACTTTTGACTTACCAAAATAGGGTCGCCCACCTGAATCTTTTGCAAGCGCGAAGTAAGTGGACCATCTTGCACCTTGATGCTGAGAAACTCTAAATGCTCTTGATAGTTAGGGCTGGCCACGCTGTAGGCTCGCACTAAAGGCTTGCCATCAACCTCTAAACCAATCATGAGAAAGTGCCCACTCCGAAAGCGCAAACCTTGATTGCGGGTGGTGGTAAAGCTAAACAGGGTGTCGTTCCAATGGTGAACGGAGAGAACGGTTTCGGTGTGATATGAGGCCATAGAAAAAACTTAATCAACTTAATAAATGTTGCAAAGGCTTGATTATCCTCATAAATACCCATACCAATTGCGCAATGTTGGATTAAGTTCTTATATCAAAGCAACTTTTAGTAATAAAGATCTAATTCCTGAGTGCTTTTGCACTTTTGACTATTATCTAAGCATGAAGCCAAGTCAATACTATGTTCTCGCCTTAAGCAGTTTGTCCCTAGTGATCTTCGCGGTCATCTTGCAACAGGTAGGCTATCAGGGAGTCAGCTTTTTGCCTTGCCCTTTATGTGTTTTGCAAAGAGTAGGTTACTTAGGAATTGCCTTATTTTGCCTACTAGCTGCCAACACAGTTTCCCTGAGAATGTACTTTCATGTGCTCGCACTCATGACGGCTATTTATGGGTTTTCAGTAGCGGCTCATCAGGTTTGGCTCTTATCGCATCCAGCATCTTCTTGCGGCATTGATCCTTTAGAAACTTGGATCAATCGCTTTCAATTGGCAAAGAGTTTTCCCATGTTATTCAAGGCGGATGGCCTTTGCTCTGCGCAACTGCCAGCCATTTTAGGTTTGCAAGTGCCCGAATGGTCTTTGCTGTGGTTTGGTGGATTTTTAGTGGTGCTCTCGCTCACCCTAATGAAAAAGCCCGCACCCGCAACGCCAGCTAAACCACTAACTTAGACTTACTCCTCTTCGCGCCGTAAATGCGGAAACAAGATCACATCGCGAATATTGGGGGAATCAGTTAAGAGCATTACCAAGCGGTCAATACCGATACCGCAACCACCAGTTGGGGGCATGCCGTACTCAAGGGCACGAATGAAATCATGGTCAAAGTACATGGCCTCTTCATCACCCGCTTCTTTTTGAGCTACTTGCTTACGGAAACGATTGGCTTGATCTTCAGCATCGTTTAACTCTGAAAAGCCATTGGCAATCTCACGACCGGTAATGAACAACTCAAAGCGCTCGGTGATGCCAGGCCGGGTATCGGATTCACGGGCAAGCGGACTGACTTCAATGGGGTAATCGATGATGAAAGTTGGTTCCCAGAGATGCTCTTCCGCTACCAGTTCAAATAAGGCGAGCTGAAGTGCGCCGAGACCGGCATTTTTCAAGGTTGGGCTGTCAGGATTTTCCCCACCTTTTTTTAGCTCACCACGAATAAAATCGGCATCTTCTAATTGAGCGGCTTGGTAGGTTTTATTGGACTGCGGAGCATATTGCAAAATCGCCTCGCTAATAGAAAGGCGGTGAAACGGTTTGCTTAAATCTAATTCACGACCTTGATGGCTTAATACAGCAGTGCCTTGGGCATCGACTGCCGCTGCACGAATTAAGCCCTCAGTAAAGTCCATCAACCAACGGTAATCCGTGTAGGCCGCATAGAACTCCATCATCGTGAACTCAGGGTTGTGACGCGGGCTAACGCCTTCATTGCGGAAGTTGCGATTAATTTCAAAGACACGTTCAAAGCCACCCACGACTAAGCGCTTGAGATACAACTCAGGCGCGATGCGCAAAAACATCTGCATGTCTAAAGCATTGTGATGCGTAGTGAAAGGCTTAGCCGTAGCGCCGCCAGGAATAGGGTGCAGCATCGGCGTTTCCACTTCCATGAAATCCGCCTCGAGCATATGATTCCGCAAAGAAGCAATTGCCTTGCTACGGGCCTTAAAAGTATTGCGACTTTCAGGATTGACGATAAGGTCGACGTAACGCTGACGGTATTTTGTTTCCAGATCAGACAGACCATGAAACTTGTCTGGCAGGGGGCGCAATGATTTGCTCAGCAAGCGCAGCTGACTGCATTCGACAGAGAGCTCGCCTTTATTGGTTTTAAAGAGATTGCCTTCGGCGGCAATAAAGTCACCCATGTCCCAATGCTTAAATGCATTATGAATATCGGCGCCACTGAGCTCATCACTAATATAAAACTGAATCTGGCCAGTCCGATCCTGAATCGTCGCAAAGCTAGCCTTGCCCATGACCCGTTTGAGAACCATGCGTCCCGCCACTTTGACAGAAATCTTTTTCTCTGCCAATTCCTCTTTGCTCAAGCTGTCATAGTGAGTATGCAGATCCGTTGCTAAGTGGGTAGGCACAAAATCATTTGGGAAGGCAATGCCTCCTTTGCGAAGTTGCACTAATTTCTCACGGCGTTCCGAGATGATGTGGTTCTCATCCAGTGCTTCGGTAGTATTGGGTGGAGTGGCTTTATCGTTCATATCTTCAGTATCACGAAAATGGGTTTATACGCCTTGTTTCAGGCTGGCTTCAATGAAAGCGTCCAAATCACCATCCAATACTTTTTGAGTATTGGAGATCTCTACATTGGTACGCAAATCTTTAATACGACTTTGGTCTAGCACATAGGAGCGGATTTGATGACCCCAACCCACATCGGTTTTGCTCGCCTCTAACTTGTCTTGTTCTACTCGGCGTTTTTGCATTTCGTGTTCGTACAAGCGCGATTTCAGCATCGTCATGGCTTCCGCACGATTGCGGTGTTGACTGCGGTCGTTTTGGCACTGCACAACGATGCCGGTGGGCAAGTGCGTTAAACGGACAGCGGAGTCCGTTTTATTAATATGCTGACCACCAGCACCCGACGCGCGGTAGGTATCTGTTCGGATGTCCGCAGGATTGACATCTATCTCAATCGAATCATCGATCTCAGGATAGACATAGATACTGGCGAAGGAAGTATGGCGCCCGTTGGAGGAATCAAAAGGAGACTTGCGGACTAAGCGATGAACGCCGGTTTCTGAACGCAGATGACCATAGGCATATTCACCATCGACTTTGATGGTGGCGCTTTTAATGCCAGCAACATCACCATCAGATTCTTCTAGAATTTCCGTTTTATAGCCCTTGCGTTCACAGTATTTCAGATATTGACGAAAGAGCATGCTGGCCCAATCACAGGCTTCAGTACCACCCGCACCCGCCTGAATATCGATAAAGCAACTGCATGGATCCATCTCATTGTGGAACATACGGCGGAACTCTAAATCACCAACCGTCTTGCTATAGCTTTCAACATCATGCGCAATGGCAGTGATAGTCTCAAAATCATCCTCTTCTTTGGCCATATCAAATAATTCGATGGCACCAATGAGATTGCTATTGAGGTCGGAGAGGGTAGCTACCACCCCATCGAGCATTTTCTTTTCTTTGCCGAGGGCTTGGGCTTTCTTTTGATCATCCCAAATGGTGGGATCCTCAAGAATCGAATTGACTTCGGTAAGGCGACGTGACTTTACTTCGAAGTCAAAGATACCCCCGAAGCGCTTGCTCACGAACGAGCAGGTCGGAAAGGGTATTAGAAATAGTATTGAGTTGTTCGGCTTCCATCCCTCAATTATAAGGGGGTTATTTGCCTACAGCCAATTCGCTGTCATCATGCGCTTCGATCATCAACTGCACCCGCGCTACCCCTTGATAGCGGTCAGTCACTATGCGATAGGCCAACTTGGCCCGCTTAGGTAAGGTTTGTGTGCGGTTGAACCAAACTCCTGTCAAGGGTTTGCTGAGGGACTCCCCATTACCTAAGGGGCGCATTTGCAGACGCAAATGCTTTTCTTTCATCAAACTTTGTTGAGCAATTTCGAACTCGCCATAAAACAAGGGCTGTGGAAAACCTTGCCCCCAAATTTCTTCGGCTAACAGGTCGCCTATTTCGGGAGTTAATTCGGAGGCAGCTAAAGCGCCATCGTGGGGGTGGCGCCGCTCGAGCAACTCATCGTTGAGTAGCTCGTTAGCTACCTGTTGAAATAAGTTATCAAACTTATCAAAATCCATCTTCCTAATGCTTAGCCCTGCAGCCATCGCATGCCCACCAAATTTAAGAATCAAGCCAGGCTCTCGCTTAGACACAATGTCTAGCGCATCCCTCAGGTGAAAGCCAGTCAGCGAACGTCCCGAGCCGCGTAACTCTTCTCCAGTCGACCCATCTGCCGGAGCAAAAATAATTGCTGGGCGATTAAAGCGTTCTTTCAAGCGGGAGGCAATAATGCCGACTACGCCCTGGTGCCACTCAGGGTGCCAAAGACAAATACTATTCCGCTCCGCCATCGTATTTGCCAATTGATCTTCCGCTAAATGCGCCAGGGCAGTTTCTTGCATCCCGGTTTCGATGACGCGACGCTCACGATTAATGCGATCCAATTCTTGGGCCAGTTCAATTGCCTGTTCTGGCTGATCACTAATTAGTAAGCGGATGCCTAAGCTCATATCTGCGAGTCGCCCGGCAGCATTGAGGCGAGGACCAATTGCAAAGCCTAAATCAAAGGTGTTGGCTTTAAGTGCATCCCGCATTGCCACCTGAAAGAGCGCAGCAATACCCGCTTGCGATCCTCCTGCCCGAATACGCTTTAAGCCATTCGCAACAAGAATGCGGTTATTGCGGTCCAGTTGAGCCACGTCAGCAACGGTTCCCAAAGCCACTAAATCTAAGAGACTCTCGATTTTTGGCTGGGTTGCAGCTGTGAATTTGCCACGCTTTCGTAGTTCAGCGCGCAGGGCTACCAATAAGTAAAACATGACGCCCACACCCGCCAACGCTTTGCTCGGAAAGGTGCAGCCAGGTTGATTCGGGTTGACGATGGCGAGCGCTTGTGGAAGACGGTCGCCGGGCAGGTGGTGGTCCGTCACAATTACTTGCATGCCCAGTGCATGCGCGTGATCGACGCCGGCCTCACTAGCAATACCATTGTCAACAGTGATGAGGTACTTGGGTTTAGGGTTTTGTTGCGCGGCTAATTCCACTACCTCAGGGGTTAGTCCATAGCCCATCGTAAAACGATTGGGGACTAAAAACTGAATTGCCACATCCTCTCCACCCAACATTTTCAAACCTCGCACAGCGACTGCGCATGCGGTAGCGCCATCACAGTCGTAGTCCGCCACCACTAATATGGGTTCCTTACGCTCCAGAATATCGGCGAGTAAGCTGGCCGTGCTTACACAGCTCTTCAGCTCGAGCGGCGAGAGTAATTGCTTTAGATCAAGGGATAATTCTTCTGGTGCGTCGACACCTCGAGCGGCAAATAGTCTTGCTAACAGAGGGTGCAGACCGCTTTGTTCTAACCAGCTTGAGGTGCGTTCGGAGTAGGGCCGCTGTGGAAAAAGGCTCATGACTGACTAATATCAGCCCAGGTCAAGACTTTGGGTTTTTGCCAAAAAGCCCAAGCAGAAGTGCTTAAGTCTTTTGCGGTAAAAACACGACGACGCGCAGCCCCTTTTTTGAAATCAATGATTTCTACTTCTTGGAGCGCTTTTGTATCCAAAGCTTTGAGCAGCTCTGGCCAAAGTTGGGCCGGATCCTCTAGCCAAGCAAATGCGTTTTCCATGGCTGAAAGATCAACCGTAAGCTGATGAGGAATCCCTAGGTGTTTAGCTAAACCGGCCAATAAGGGATGTCCACCATAAATGACTGCGCTTTGCTTTAAGACCTGAGGCGCCTCAACTGCGTTGAGCTTGCCAATGCCACTTAACCAAATTGAGTTGATTTTAGGCAGACCCCGTGCTTCGCGCGCCTCATTTGTGGGGTCGACATGCCACAGCATCTGAATCTCATTTTGAATTTTGCGCCAACGCTTTGCTAGGCCTACTTCATGGGTATCGTGTGGCATCCACCAGTCGATATTGCGTCCATGGGATTGATCTACGGAATGGGTCGCTAGGCTAGCAAAAGGACCAGCAGAAATGAACCACTCTCTGCTCCCCTGAAATAAGAGTGGATGCTGAAAGTCTTCCTCAATTAGAGGGAGGGCAACTTTAAGTAGATTGGCGGATTCTTCGCTTGTCAGATCAACCTGACTTTGTGCCATCAAAATAAGATGATCGCGGGTTGCGTGTAAATGCACGGGCTGTAGGCAGGCAATACTTTGATCCGGATCAAAAGCCTGATTAGTCTGCCCGAGTAGCAATACGGGTGCAGCAGGGAGTTTTTCTCCGAGAAGAAAGCGTTCATGCGGTAAGCCGCTCATGGGGCCCATATGCTGAGGATCATCTAGATCGTAGGCATCCTCCCCTGAAAGCATCAGGGTAAAGCGCTTAGGAAGGAGTTTGGTCGCGGTCATTCCCTTTATTTTAGGGGGCAATTGTGGAAACCATGTGAATGCCTGCTCAATTGTCTACACTGTGGTTATGTTGAGACTTCCTTTAGAACTAGAAATCGGCCTGCGTTACACCCGCTCCAAGCGTCGTAAGACTGTGGGTAAGCGAGATGGCTTCCTCTCCTTTATCTCCGGAATTTCTACCGCCGGGATTGCTTTGGGTGTGGCTTCCTTGATTGTCGTGCTATCCGTAATGAATGGCTTTCAGAAGGAAGTTCGTGATCGTATGCTTTCCGTACTTTCTCATGTGGAAATTGTTTCCCCAGATGGATTGTCCAATTGGGAGCCGCTTGCTCTCAAAGTAGCCAATCAGCCGCATGTGATTGGCGTGGCACCTATGGTGAGTTCGCAAGGGCTGTTAAGTCGCGATTCGGCAATGCGTGGCGTGTCGATTCGTGGTGTATCGCCAACTGAGGAGGGTAAGGTATCCGATTTGCCCAAACAATTTGTGGCTGGCAGCATTAATGATCTGCAGCCAGGGAGCTTTGGTGTTGCCTTAGGGGCTCAGTTAGCCAACATGATGGGTGCACACGTAGGTGATCGCGTCAATTTGATCGTACCCGAGAGTGATCTCACCCCTGCGGGAGCGATGCCCAGAATGCGTACCTTGCAGGTAGTCGGTGTTGTGGATAGCGGGCACTATGAGTTTGATAGTTCTTTGGTCATCATGCATTGGAAAGATGCTGCAGCCTTATTGCGTTTACAAGACCCCTCTGGACTCCGAGTCAAAGTAGACAATATGCAACGTGCCCCAGAGGTGGCGATTGAACTCTCGCAAGCGCTTCCTCCTCAACTGTGGATTACGGATTGGTCGCGCTCCAATCGCAATTGGTTCGCAGCCGTGCAAACCGAGAAGAAAATGATGTTTATCATTTTGACCTTAATCATCGCTGTTGCCGCCTTTAACTTGGTTTCCACACTCGTGATGACCGTCAATGAAAAGCAGGCCGATATTGCCATCTTGCGGACCATGGGTGCAAGCCCTGGATTGGTCCAAAGAATTTTTCTAGTACAAGGTTTGGCAATTGGCCTCATGGGTTCTTTGGCAGGAGTTGGCCTAGGTCTCTTAATAGCTCTCAATATTGATGTGATTGTCCCAACGATAGAGGCCCTATTTAGGGTGCGTTTCTTACCCCGCGATGTCTATTTTATTAGCGAGCTTCCATCTGATGTTCACTTTTCTGATGTGCTGACCGTGGGTTTAATGGCCTTCGGTCTCTCTGTGTTAGCTACGATCTACCCTAGCCGAAGGGCTGCTCAGGTTCAGCCCGCGGAGGCTTTGCGCTATGAGTAATCCAGTACATACCTCTCATGAGCTGATCCTTGATGCCAAGGGCTTAGCCAAAACGTACGGTAAGGGTTCTACCGCGGTCTCCGTTCTTAAGGAGATTGATTTGCAAGTGGCGCCATCGGAGAAGGTCGCTATCGTAGGGTCATCAGGGTCAGGCAAGAGCACGCTCTTGCACTTGTTGGGAGGCCTAGATACCCCCTCGGCTGGATCGGTGATTTTGGCCGGGGAAAATTTAAATACCTTGCCTGAGGCTAAATTAAATCGTCTACGCAATCAGAGCTTAGGATTTATTTATCAGTTTCATCATCTTTTAGATGAATTCAGTGCCATTGAAAACGTTGCCTTACCCTTGCGGATTCGTGGCTTAGATCCTGCTGAAGCTTTGGCGCGAGCAAGCAAGATGTTGCATGCTGTAGGTTTGGCACATCGCGAACTTCACACCCCAGGCGAGTTATCAGGAGGAGAGCGACAACGCGTAGCGGTAGCCCGAGCTTTGGTAGGTAACCCCGCCTGCGTTCTTGCAGATGAACCTACCGGAAACTTAGATACTGAAACCGCTGATGGCGTATTTGATTTAATGCTGGATATTGCGCGTGATCAAGGTACAGCCTTTGTCATCGTGACCCATGACCCCATTCGTGCAAAACGCTGCGACCGGATTTTGCATTTAGAGCGTGGGGTATTAAAGACGTTCTCAGCATGAAAGCCGGGCTCATTTGGGCTGACACACTTTGTCAGTTAAATTCATCCACGTTTGCTTTGATGCTGCCGCAACTGCTTGAGCGGGCAGCGCAGCAGGGCGTCAACGCCATACTGATGCCATCGATCACGACGGCTGACTGCACGCAATTAAAGACCTTAGCCTCTACTCATTGCGATCAAATTCCAGGTTTGGTTTACACGCTAGGTATTCATCCTCTGTATGTAGATCAGGTAACAGAGGATGATCTAGTCATGCTCCAAAAGCAGATTGAACATGCTTTACCTGATCCACGCTTTGTGGGTCTTGGTGAGATCGGTTTGGATTATTTTGTGGCAGGAGTCGACGTTGCAAAACAAGAGTTCATTTTTCGAGCCCAATTAGACATAGCGGAACAATTTCAGTTGCCAGTGGTGTTACATTCGCGCAGAGCCCATGATCAGATCTTAAAAGCTTTGCGTCTGCGTGCAAAGATCAGTGGGGTGGTTCATGCATTTAATGGCAGCATTCAACAAGCAGAACAATTTATCGGCTTGGGATTCAAATTGAGCTTTGGAGGAGCCGCTACTTATGCGCGCGCACTACAAATTCGACGCTTACTAAAAGAGCTCCCCCTCGAAAGCATTGTGATTGAAACAGATGCGCCAGATATCCCCCCAGCTTGGCTGAAGGAGGAGGATGGACTTTTTAACGAGCCGGCTTATTTACCTCGCATAGCGCAAGAACTGAGCAATATAAGAAATGTTCCCATCGAAGAATTCTCAAAAGCAGTGTGGGGCAATACATTGCAAGCCTTCCCTCGCTGGTCAGCCTTGATGGCCAACACCTCAAACCCTTCTACCCTTTCTTAAAGTATTGCGCTGGGCTATTGCGGCGTTTATCGCCGGGGGATCACTCCTTCTCTTTTTATCGGCGATACCAGAGGGATGGCAATTTTGGTGCAGTGTATTCAGCATGACCTGCTCCGCTGCTTTCCTTCTGTGTAAGAAATTGCTGCTTCCCTCCTATTCAGCCAATCTCTGTGCAATACTTTTTTTCTGCGTATTGGGTTTTGCTTGGAATGCACATTACGCTGAGGGGCGCTTAAGTAATATTCTGGATTCTGCGCTTGAGGGGGCTGAGATCTCGATAGAAGGGCGCGTGAATGCCTTGCCCCAAAGTAATGCGTCAGGAGCTAAGTTTGCCTTCGCAGTCGATCGGGCTTTCGTGCGCCGAGAGCTAGTCAATGATTTTCCCAAGCAAGTCTATTTGAGCTGGCAGCCAGCCTGGCGTAATCCTGAAGCTATTCCTGAAGTTATACCTGGTCAGCGCTGGCTGTTTAAGGTGAAACTCAAAAGACCTTACGGATCTTTAAATCCTCATACCTTCGACTTTGAGCGCTGGTCCTTTCATCAAAATTTTGGTGCTAGTGGGTCTATTAAATCTGGGGAGCTTCTCAAAGGCAAAGATATTGGGCTGTTCGAGCTCGCTCTCGGTATGGAATACCGTCGCTGGCAACTTCGTAAAAAGATTCAGAATCTCTTATCGCCAAGTGCACGTTACGGGGGCGTCATTGCTGCGCTGGTGATGGGGGATCAAAACGCCATAGATCAGGAAGATTGGCGAGTATTTAATATCACCGGTATTGGCCATCTGATCTCTATCTCTGGTTTGCATGTCACTATGCTGGCGGGTCTTGGTGCAGGCCTTGCGGCCTTTATTTGGCGACGTAATACCTTGCCCTTGTTTATTCCAGTGACGAAGGTAGCGGCTGCCTCAGGATTTATTACCGCATTTGTGTACGCCTGGTTAGCGGGCTTTCAGATTCCGGCGCAGAGGACTATGTATATGGTGGGAGTGGTTGCATTTGCCCTGTGGTCTGGCAGAAACCCGCGCTCTTTTGATATTTGGTGGTGGGCCCTAGCATTTGTTTTATTGATTGATCCGATGGCGCCTTACACGCCTGGTTTTTGGTTATCCTTTGGCGCAGTCGCAGCCATCTTATTTGCCATGCAAGACTCTGGAGGTCTATTAGGAATTCCTACTGGCAAAGAATTGGAGATGCATTGGCAAGAGAGAACTCAGCAGGCCTTGCTTGAAGCCTGCCGTGTGCAAGCAGTAGTCACGGTGGCATTATTACCACTTACCTTATATTGGTTCTATCAAGTTTCAGTAGTATCCCCCTTAGCGAATGCATTTGCCATTCCGCTGGTCAGTTACATCGTGACGCCATTGGCGATAAGCGGCGCCCTGCTTCCAGAGTTTCTTGGTAAGTGGTTGTTAATTGCAGCACACGCTTCGTTAGAGTATTTGGCAATTGTCCTTGCTTGGATGGCGAGCTGGCGCTGGTCAGTGGGGCACTCTCATCAACCCCAGTGGTGGGCATTAGTCATCTCAAGTATTGGTGTTGTTTTGGCTATTCGTCCAGGCCCACTAGCCATGCATCGGAAATCAAGGATATTCGGTCTGAGTCTATGCGCCGTGGTGTTCATCAAGCCTATTGAGGGAAAGCTTCCCGTAGGAGCATTCCGAGCTACCGTATTGGATATCGGGCAGGGGACCGCCGTGTTGATAGAGACCAAGAGCAAAAACTTACTCTATGACACCGGACCAAGTCAGGGAAAAAAAGAGGATGCCGGACAAAGAGTGATCGTGCCATTTTTGCGGGGCCGAGGGATTCACTCCATTGATCGAATGGTGATCAGTCACAGTGACAGCGATCACATTGGTGGCGCGGCATCCGTCTTAAAGGATATTTCGGTACATTCCATGATGGGCTCATTACCCGCCAATAATCCTTTATTAGACAATCTCAACACAAGAAAAATCCCGAGCCTTCCATGTCGTTTTGGGCAATCGTGGGTTTGGGATGAAGTGGAGTTTGTGATTTGGCATCCTGATGAACAAAGTTACTTCACCAGCAATCCATCTGGAAAACCAAATGAGATGAGTTGTGTATTAGAAGTTCGTAGTCAAGACACTTCTTTCTGGTTGACGGGCGATGTTGAAAAACAAGGGGAGGCTGAGATGGTCAGGCGTTTGACCGGCCAACACCTAAAAAACTTAGAAAATAAGAACCTGATATTGATGGCGCCCCATCATGGCAGTAAGACCTCTTCATCATGGGACCTATTAAACAAGTTGAGCCCAGATCAAGCCTTTGCGCAGAATGGATATCGCAATCGCTATGGACACCCGCATCCGACTGTTACTGCACGCTATGAGGAATTAGACATTCCGTTTCTGCAGACTCCTAAAACGGGAACTCAGGTTTGGGAATTCAGTAAAAAAGGTTGGACCTTGAAAACCTCAAGAGATCAGGGTCTGCGTATCTGGCATCGTCGGCCAGACAAATCCATCCGTTGATGCTTAAGATGGTTAATTCTGAGTATGGACATTAGTCAAAGATTGATGTGTCACATTTTCCTAGAAAAATTACCTCAGATATTTTTTCACCACCTGCTATTTTTTGTATCGTAATAGTTGATTCGTAGAGCATGCCCAGGCTTCGATTAAGAATGTGATAGTGATTTATGTTGAGGTCGCCCTCAGTTTGAGTTTTTGAGCATTGAATTGTTTTTTCAGCTGCAGTGCAAGAGTGCTCAGGCAAGGACTGATTTTGGAATTGATATGTCAGTATTTTATCTTTTGACTCAGTTAGCTTGCTATCCACTGCTAGTGATTGATGCCCATAGCATTGAAAGCTAAAGTTATTTGAATCTTGGGGAACAAGCAGAGAGAACAATCAGTGAGAGGAGGACCAGCACATATTTCATATAGAAAGCATTTATAATATCTATATATTATTCTATCTGATTTTTGTATTGCGATTGATATATAAGCCAGCAAAAAACTTGAACACCAATAAAACAAGCAGTGTTCCAACGGAATTTCCAACAAGTTCAATTATTAGTCCATCAGAGCCTAAATCTCGTAGGTTCACAAAAACGTACCAGTAATGATGAAGCATTGCTCGGATGGTCGAGTAAATGAGGACGCATAAAACGAGATTTTTGACGCATAAGTTACTAAGGTCATGATTAATTTTTAAACCATCAACCACCACATGTCGAGAAATGTAAGGGGCAAAACCTGCGATGATGGCAATTCCTATTGATGGAATAAGCTCGCCTGGAAAGCGTACCAAGTAAGCAATTGGAAATACGGCTAACGTAATGCCTAATGGGCCTGTGATGGGAAGGACTAGCGAAAGAAGGAGAGAGATACCGGCTGGAATAAAAATCCAGTGAGCACCAACCTCTGGTGAAATCCTACTAGTCAGCCATAAATTCAAAAAATAGAACAAAGTGTATAAAATAGCACTAAGAGACAATTCAAAAATAATCGTTTGAAATTGAAAGGCTGGTTGCTTCAATGGATACCCTTTATCAATGAATAATTATTATATTAAACATGGAATTTATAAACATCATGGAAAACACTAGATTTAAGAAAGAGTTGCCTTCATATTTGAGGTTTATTCAGTTGGTGGAAAGTATTGGCTTAATGAAGCTATCGCCCGAGTTAGACGACTTAGAGGCGCATCTCCTTGATAGAATTGCTATCAACGCTTTGAGTGGAACCCATGTGCAAATTGGTGAGATGCTGGCTTTGTCCCAATTAGGCTCTCAAGCCACTATACATAATCGAATTAAAAGATTAACGGCTAACGGATACCTCAGCGTGAGAATTGATCAGGCTGACGCGAGAAGGAAGTATTTGATACCTACGTCATTAGCTAAAAAGCGGTTTGATGTTCTCTCTAAGGCCTTAAATAAGGCTGTTCTAGGGGCTTAACCCCTTTTACAGCGAAGTCAGAAAAGCAAAAAGCCCTTATAAATAAGGGCTTAGCGCTGTAATACTGGTTGCGGGGGCAGGATTTGAACCTACGACCTTCGGGTTATGAGCCCGACGAGCTGCCAGACTGCTCCACCCCGCGTCTGAGTCTGACATCATAGCACTTATCTACCTACTCTGTCTAGGGTTCCTTTAAGGAAGCATTGATACTGGGTTGCTTTTTTGGGAGGGAACTTCCTTAAAAGGCGCTTTAGAAGGAGTAATATATTGCCACGCAACAAAGCTCAGCATCAATCTTGAATAAGGCCAGAATATGTCAGTTAGTAATCCTGATTTTTCAAACTCTGAATTATTACGACCCGTTGAAATTGAACACGAAGAAGGTCACAAGAAGGGCAGCTTAGCAGCCTTGGCTTTGGGGGCAATTGGAATTGTGTTTGGCGATATTGGCACAAGTCCTTTGTACGCTTTAAAGGCCTGCTTTGATCCCGTGCATGGCATTCCAATGACGACTGAGTCTATCTTTGGAGTCATATCCATGGTGTTTTGGGCATTTGTGGTGGTGGTGTCTCTAAAGTACGTGCTCTTTGTGATGCGTGCTAACAACCATGGCGAAGGCGGCATTTTGTCTTTGATGGCCCTCGCATTGCGTACCGCCAAATCAGGCTCAAAGAGATCTGTATTATTGATGATCACTGGTGTACTCGGAGCCTGTCTTTTTTACGGCGATGCTGTGATTACGCCGGCCATCTCCGTTTTATCGGCAATTGAAGGTACGGAAGTGGTGTCTACCAACTTTACGCCTTACGTCTTGCCCCTAACTATCGTCATACTTTTAGCCTTATTTGTTTTTGAGAAAAAGGGGACTGGCATTGTTGGTGCGCTTTTCGGGCCGATCATGCTAGCTTGGTTTGGCTCGCTGGCAGTAATGGGGCTCTATCAAATTCAAAATGCCCCTGAGATTTTGGCGGCCTTCAATCCTATGTACGCGTTTGATTTCATGGTGAAAGATTCAGCCATTGCTTTTATTGTCACTGGATCTATTTTCTTGGTATTGACTGGGGCGGAGGCCTTGTATGCCGACATGGGGCATTTTGGGATCAAGCCAATTAAGTTTGCTTGGTTTTTACTGGTGATGCCTTGCTTGGTCATTAACTACTTTGGTCAGGGCGCATTGTTGCTGACGCATCCTGAAACGCTATCCAATGTATTTTTTCTGATGGTGCCGGAGGCTTACACCCTCGCCTTGGTAATCCTAGCTTCAGTGGCGACGGTGATTGCCTCGCAGGCATGTATCTCGGGAGCTTACTCCATGACAAGTGAAGCGATCTTGCTAGGCTTTTTGCCTCGCATGAAGATCTCTTTTACGTCGGAGAAGGAGAAGGGGCAAATTTATGTGCCGTTAATTAATTGGATTTTATGTTTTGTCGTGATCGCCATTGTTTTGGCCTTCAAAAAATCAGAGAATCTGGCATCTGCTTATGGCATTGCGGTCTCTACTACGATGTTGATGACTACCTTGCTGGCAGCGGTGGTAATGAAAGCGGTCTGGAAATGGAATACTTTCTTGGTTACGGCCGTGATCGGTTTATTCCTGATTGTTGATCTCGGATTTTTCGCCTCCAATCTCAGTAAAATTCTTGATGGCGGTTGGTTCCCCATCGTTATCGGCTCGGCGTGCTTCTTGCTCATGATCACCTGGTATCAGGGGCGTCAAATTCTGCGTAAGCGCGCTTTGGATGACGGTATTCGTTTAGATACATTCATCACCTCTTTGCTCCAAAATCCTCCACATCGCGTTGAAGGCACGGCAATTTTCTTAACGGCCCATGTAGACTATTTGCCCGTTTCGTTCTTGCACAACTTAAAGCACAATCATATCCTCCATGAACGCGTGTTTTTCATGAAAATTAGTATTTGGGATATCCCGTTTGTGAATGATAGTCAGCGCTTGACACTGAAAGAGCTGGCTCCCAATATTTATGTAGTGAGGGCGGTGTATGGCTTTAAAGAAACCCCCGACTCCAATCAAATTTTGGATTTACTGGAATCCCAGTTTGGCCTGAAGATGGATCGGATGCAAACTTCCTACTTTCTTTCAAGGGATACCATTATTCCAACCTCGCTCCCAGGTATGGCTATTTGGCGTGAGCATTTGTATGCATGGATGTATCAAAATGCCGCACGTCAATCAGACTTCTTTAAGATTCCAGCGAACCGCTTGGTTGAGCTAGGCGCAAAGGTTGAAATTTGAAATTGGATTTCTCTTGGCGCTTCTTGGCCGCTCTTTGGGCAGCCTTATTCCTTTGCGCATGGAGTGGTTTGGCCATGGCGACGCCTGCTCAAGAGGATGAACTGGCTCAACTCGATAAGATTGATCAAGAGCTTGAACTGCAACGCGATTGGGCTAAGTATCGCTGGGGAACCTCGGTGCACAATTGCTATCAAACGTATTGGGTTAATGATTGCCTCAAAGAAGCTCGTGCACTCTATCGCAAAGAGATTGACCCTATTCGCGAGCAGCAGGTGCGATTGCACGAAGCGCAAAGAGCATTACGAACAAGCCTCAAGGATCAGCGTGATGCCAAGAAGATTGCTGAGCGCGCATCTCCAGAAAAAGCGGCAGATCGGGCTACTAACCAAAAAGAGTATGAAGACAAGCAAAAGGATGCAGCCGCGCGCGCAGCAGACTTAGAGCAGCGCCGTAAGGATGCGGCTAAGCGTTCGCAAGAGAATAAAGCCGGCACTCAACTAGATTAATTCTGTGGCGAAAATAAAAACCGTTTACATCTGCCAATCTTGCGGCGGAACCTCCGCCAAATGGCAGGGACAGTGCCCCAGTTGTCAGGAGTGGAATACTCTTGAGGAGGGCTTGCCAGAGGTAAGCTCGAATTCTCGATTTCAGGGATTGGCCCAAGCGTTGCCTAGGCAAAAACTATCCGCCATTACCGCTGAAGACTTGCCGCGATTTAGTACGGGAGTCGAAGAGTTTGATCGCGTCCTCGGTGGGGGCTTAGTTCCTGGCGGAGTAGTGCTCTTAGGCGGCGATCCCGGAATCGGTAAATCAACCCTATTGCTTCAAGCGTGTGCAGAAATGAGTTCTGCAGGCATGGGTGTGTTGTACAGCAGTGGTGAAGAGTCCGCTTCACAAATTGCCCTGAGAGCAAAACGGATTTCCCTAGACGCACCTCAATTGGAGGTGTTGGCGGAAATTCAGCTGGAAAAATTGTTATCTATTATGGAGACAGTAAAACCCCAAGTCTTGGTGGTGGATTCGATTCAGACTTTATATTCCGATGTACTCAGCTCTGCGCCTGGCTCCGTGGCTCAAGTAAGAGAGTGCGCAGCGCAGTTGACCAGAGCTGCAAAATCCAGTGGCATATGCGTGCTGATGGTTGGGCATGTCACTAAAGATGGTCATTTAGCAGGTCCGCGAGTGCTTGAGCACATCGTGGATACGGTACTGTATTTCGAGGGTGATACCCACTCTTCTTTCCGCTTGGTGCGCTCTATTAAGAATCGCTTTGGCGCTGTTAATGAATTGGGCGTATTTGCTATGACTGAAAAAGGCTTGCGTGGGGTTGCCAATCCCTCTGCCATCTTTTTGTCGCAACATGCAGAAATGGTTCCGGGTGCCTGTGTTCTCGTTACCCAAGAAGGTAGCCGTCCACTTTTGGTTGAAATTCAGGCTTTAGTCGATACAGCCCATGTGCCCAATCCACGGAGGCTGGCAGTTGGTCTTGAGCAACACCGCTTAGCCATGTTATTGGCAGTGCTACATCGTCACGCTGGGATTGCTTGCTTTGATCAGGATGTCTTTCTCAATGCGGTAGGAGGCGTGAAGATTTCTGAACCAGCGGCTGACTTAGCCGTATTGTTAGCTATTCAATCTTCCTTGCGCAATAAGGCCCTGCCTAAAGAATTAATTGTGTTCGGTGAGGTCGGTTTGGCGGGAGAGATTCGTCCATGCCCACGCGGTCAAGAACGTCTAAAGGAAGCTGCGAAGCTGGGCTTTACGGTGGCTATTATTCCAAAAGCCAATATGCCCAAAAGCAAGATCGCAGGATTAAAAGTCATTCCGGTAGAACGCATTGATCAGGCGATAGCTGCTGCTATCGAATTATCCTAAAACTTAGTGCAAGTCTTCTGCTTGAATTAACAATACTTGCTTGTCTCCCGCAGAGACCTCCATCCAAATCACCGGAATCTGTGGAAAGGCTTTTTTAAAGTATTCGTACTCATTGCCAATTTCAATCAGAATAGCGCCACGCTCGGCCAGATAGTCTGGGGCGGAAGCAATAATTTTCCGAATCAAGTCCATGCCATCTTCTCCACCAGCTAATGCCAAAGCAGGTTCTGCTTGATATTCGGCTGGTAAGGCACTCATGGAATGCGCATTGACATAAGGGGGATTGCAAATAATGAGGTCAAACAGATTGTCGTCATTGGGCTCTGGTAGCGCATCCCATAAGTCACCATTGAATAACTCTACTTGAGAGCTAAGACCATGACGATCCAGATTGCGTGAGGCAAGCGCCAGTGCTGGAAGACTGAGATCACAAGCACTCACGTGAATATCGGGACAAGTTAAGGCTAGCAAGATGGCGAGAGAGCCATTCCCGGTACATAGATCTAAGGCTGTACCAGCGGCTGGCAACCAAGGTTCTAAACTCCCATCGACGATGAGTTCAGCTATCCAAGAGCGCGGCACGATGCTTTGCTCACTGCTATAGAAGGGAATGCCCATGAGCCAAGCTTCTCCCAGGATATAAGCCAAGGGCTTGCGACTAGTGATGCGGGTTTCTGCTGTCACAAGCGCCTGTGCGTATGGTTCGGCGCCCATCACTTGATCTAATGCTTGCAAGGCATCGGTGGGGCTAAGACCTAAATGTTTGCTACAAATCCAGAGTGCCTCGCTATCAGCATCAATAGCACCGTGGCCATAGTGCAAATCAGCAGCCTCTAATTTTTGCGCTATTTCTTCAATGCACTGTTCAAGGGTAAGGCTAGCGGGGGTTTGAGGCTCAGGGTCCATAAATTGATTGGGTTAGGTGGGGCTGTTTCAAGCGAGCAATTGCTCAAGGGTCTTGCGATAAATATTTTTGAGTGGCTCAATATCGTCGATGAGAACAGACTCATCAATTTTATGACTGGTAGCGTTGATTGGGCCGAACTCCACTACTTCTTTGCAGATCTTGGAAATAAAACGGCCGTCGCTGGTGCCACCAGTGGTGGATAGTTCAGTCTCTATCTGTACCTCAGCTTGAATTGCCTGACGCAGTGCATTGGCTAAAGCGCCATCGCTCGTAATGAAGGGGCTGCCGCTCAAAGACCAATCGATTTCAAAATCAAGATTGGCTGATTGCAGAATCTGTTCAAGGCGACTGCGCAATGTTTCAGGTTGGCTTTCAGTAGAAAAACGGAAATTGAAATCTACTACTAGCTCACCCGGAATAATGTTGTTCGCACCAGTACCCGCATGGATATTCGAAATCTGGAAACTGGTCGGCTGAAAATATTCATTACCCTGATCCCATTGGGTTTCCACCAAGGTCTGAATGGCTGAGGCTGAGAGATGTATTGGGTTAGCGCCGAGGTGTGGGTAGGCTATATGGGCCTGAATACCTTTGATCTTGAGCTTGCCCGATAAAGAACCGCGGCGGCCATTTTTAATCATGTCGCCCAATTGATCTACTGAAGTAGGCTCGCCAATCACACAGTAATCTAAGCGCTGACCGTGCTGTTTGAGGCGCTCGCACATGATGACGGTGCCATCGTGTGCGGGACCTTCTTCATCGCTGGTAATCAGGAAGGCAATTGAGCCAGCGTGATTGGGGTGCGTGATCACAAATTCTTCAGTGGCGACTACGAAGGCGGCGAGCGAAGTTTTCATATCCGCGGCACCACGGCCAAATAAGAAGCCGTCGCGCAAGGTAGGGGTGAAGGGATCGCTTGCCCATTTTTCTAGGGGGCCAGTTGGAACCACATCCGTATGACCGGCGAACATGAAGACTTTGCCTTCATCGCCCGCTACCCCTTTTTTGATCGCCCACAGATTGGTGACTTGAAAATCTTCTGGACCACTCAGTATGCTTTCAGTATAAAAGCCAACGGCCTGAAGTCGCTGCGCTATCAACTCCTGACAGCCACCGTCTACGGGGGTAACCGAACGGCAGGCAATCAGCGCTTCAGTTAATTCAAGTGTGGCACTCATATGGACTAAGTTATTCGCGGAGAAGTTCGTTGATGGCGGTTTTTGCTCTTGTTTGAGCATCGACTTTTTTCACGATGATGGCAGCGTACAAGCTGTATTTGCCACAAGCTGAAGGCAAAGATCCAGGAACCACTACCGAGCCCGCTGGCACGCGACCATAATGCACTTCGCCAGTTTCGCGATCATAAATCTTGGTACTTTGACCAATGTAGACGCCCATTGACAGTACTGCGTTCTCTTCAATGACAACACCTTCAACCACTTCGGAGCGCGCTCCAATGAAGCAGTTATCTTCAATAATGACTGGACCAGCCTGAATCGGCTCTAAAACACCGCCAATGCCTACGCCACCCGAAAGGTGGACGTTTTTACCGATTTGAGCGCAAGAACCAACCGTGGCCCAGGTATCTACCATGCTGCCTTCGCCCACATAAGCGCCAATATTGACGTAGGAAGGCATTAGGACCACATTCTTGCCGATAAAGGCGCCACGGCGTGCTATGGCTGGGGGTACGACCCGAAATCCACCCTTAGCAAAATCTTCTGGGGTGTAATTTTCAAACTTACTAGGCACCTTGTCGTAGAACTGGGTATAACCCCCGGCAGCCATCGGTTTGTTGTCTTCTAGGCGGAAAGAGAGCAAAACTGCTTTCTTAACCCATTGATTAACTTCCCATTGGCCTACGCTGCGGCGCTCAGCTACGCGGATTTCCCCGGAATTCAGGCCTTCCAAGACCGCGCTCACGGCTTGGCGGATTTCTGCGGGAGCAGCTGCTGGAGATAGGTCTGCGCGGTTTTCCCAGGCTTGTTCGATGATGCTTTGTGGTGATTGGCTCATGCTTTTTAGTTAACTATCAGATTGTTAAGGGATTTTGGCCCTGGAAGTAGAACTCTCATTATATCGATGGGGCAAAAACCCGCGCCAGAACCTGCAAGCTTGCTATCATCTTCCCACTTTAGTCTTAATATTTTGACTTTTATTGACCCCTATTTTTACCTGCAAAGTACGCCGTGCAACTGAAATCTATCAAACTATCCGGTTTTAAGTCCTTCGTTGACCCAACCCATTTTGAGATGCCGGGTCAATTGATCGGTGTAGTGGGCCCCAATGGTTGCGGAAAATCCAACATTATTGATGCGGTACGCTGGGTTCTGGGTGAGTCGCGCGCCAGTGAATTGCGCGGTGAATCGATGCAGGACGTCATTTTTAATGGCTCTGGTTTACGCAAGCCATCTGGCCGTGCCAGTGTTGAACTGATTTTTGATAATGCCGATGGACGAGCTCAAGGGCAGTGGAGTGCATTTGCGGAATTATCGGTTAAGCGGGTATTAACTCGTGATGGCAATTCAAGCTATTACGTAAACAATCAAGTGGTTCGCCGTAAAGATATTCAAGATATTTTCTTGGGTACTGGCATGGGCCCGCGTGGTTACGCCATTATTGGACAGGGCACCATCAACCGCATCTTAGAAGCGAAACCAGAAGAACTGCGTATCTTTTTGGAAGAGGCGGCAGGCGTTTCTAAATACAAAGAGCGTCGCAAAGAAACGGCTTCTCGTCTTGAGGACACCAAAGAGAACCTGACTCGGGTTGAAGATATTGTCCGTGAGTTAGACCAGCAACTCACGCGCTTAGAAAAGCAGGCTACGGTGGCAGAGCGCCACGCTGAGCTGTCCTTGGAGATGAAGTCCTCCCAGCAATTACTTTGGTTTGTACGTCAGACTGAAGCAGGTAAGGAGCAGGAGCGGCATGCCAACGGCATTCGTGAAACGCAAGTAAGTTTGGAAGAGCAGACTGCCAAAATGCGCCACGCTGAGACTGAACTGGAGACCATGCGTACGCAGCAGTACGCATTGCAAGATCAAGTGTCCCAAGCGCAAGGCGATTTATATCAAACGAATGCCGACGTCAGTCAGGTTGAGGCACAAATTCGTTACGTTCAAGAAGCACGTCAACGCTTACAGCAACAAACTCAAGATCTATTAGCGCAATTACAGCGCTGGACCGTGCAGGAAACCGATGCAGCGCAGGCGCAACGCACCGCAGAACAAGAATTAGGTGAGGCAAGCGAGCAAGAGAATGCTTTATTAGCCAACCTCAAAGTCTTGCAAGAACAAATGCCGGGTCGCGAAGATGCCTATCAACTCAGCGCCCGAGAGCTTACTCAGGTACGCGATGGTTTAGCAGTCATCGAGCAACGTTTGGCTAGTTTGGGAGAGCGCGTGCGATCGACCACAGCTCAACTGGAAGAGACTAAGGGGCGTGACTCCCGTTTAACTCGAGAGTTGGATGGTTTACGCCGTCCCGATGCGGAAGCACTGCAAATGGCTGTTGATCGTCATGCTATGGCGCAGCGCAAAGTGGACGAAGCCAAGCAAAAGGCTGGAGAAACCCAACAGCGTGTGCCTACGGCTGATGCAGCGCGTAGTGCGGCTCAGCAGCAAATTGGCGTTGCCAATCAAGATTTAGCTCAGACGGAAGCCAAATTAACCGCGCTTACCGCCTTACAAGCGAGCGTGCAAGCGCAAGGCAAGATCGGCCCCTGGCTTGAGGGTAAAGGTTTAAAAGAGAGCAAACGTCTTTGGCAAGAGCTGAAGGTGGAAAGCGGTTGGGAAACTGCTTTGGAGTCAGTATTACGTGAACGTTTAGCAGCCATTACAGCGAAGAGCGTGCAAGAAACCTTAGCCTTGGCGCAAGACGCGCCCCCAAGCCGACTTGCTATTTTGCTGACCGAAGATATCGCTACAACGCAATCCACGGCGCCAAGTGATTTCATCCCCTTGTTGACGCGTGTGCAAAGCGCTGGTGCGCCAAGCATCTCCTCCGTCTTGCAGGAATGGCTGAACCACATTTATATCGCTGACTCGCTTGAAGATGCTTTGCATCGCCGCGATAAGTTGCCTGCAGGAGGTGCCTTAGTTACCCAGCAAGGCCACTTAATTAGTCGTGTTGGCGTGCAGTTATATGCAGCAGATTCTGAGCAAGCGGGTATGTTGGCGCGGGCACAAGAGATGGAAGGCTTAGAGAAGCAGTTACGTGCTCAGCGTTTAATTCAGAGCGAGCTTCAGGGTGAGCTTGATCAATGCATTTCTAATTATCAAGCGGCACACCACGCCGCTGAGCAAGCCCGCATTTATTCCGAGCAAGCAGTGCAAGAGGTGCATGGCTTTGAAGTAGAAAGAATGCAGTTAACTCAGGCCGAAGAACAATATAGCCTGCGAGCCACGCAGATTCAAAATGAATTAACTGAGTTACGCCAACAGGCGGAGCAGTTAAGTTCTAGCAACGCGCTCTACAGTACCGAGCTGCAGCAGTCACAAGAAGCTAAGCAGCTCAAGCAAGCAAGTTTGACGCTCGCCCAAACTAACTTGGAAGCGGCAACTCAAGAGCGCGATGGCTTGCGCCAGACTTTGCGCTCGGCTGAAATTGCTGCGCAAGAAGCAGCCTTTGCTACTCGCTCTCTAAAGCAGCGGATTGCTGATTTACAACGCGATCAAAGCACTGCGCGTGTGCAGATTATGGAGATTCAAGACAAGCAAGCCTTGGCTGAGCAGGAGTTAGGCAATCTTAGCGATGCTGAAGCCCAAGAAAAACTCCAAGAATTGCTATTGACACGCACTGAGCGTGAGACCTTATTGGCCAACGCCCGCACCGAACAAGATGCGCTCTTGCATCAATTGCGAGAGGCGGATGAAGCCCGTATGCAAATTGAGCGTGGGCTTCAGCCAATGCGCGACCGAGTGATGGATTTACAGTTGCGCGAACAAGCTGCGCGACTGAACTATGAGCAGTTTGCAACACTGCTCTTGGATGCGGAAGCCGACCTGATTGTTTTAGAAGCTAGCTTTAGCCCAGACCTCAAAGTGGGCGCACTGCAATCGGAGGTTACCCGTCTCAATGCGGAGATTCAGTCTTTAGGTCCAGTCAACATGGCCGCTTTAGATGAGTTAGCAAGTTCGCGTGAGCGTAAGTCTTTCTTAGATGCGCAATCGGCAGACTTAAACGAAGCGATGCAAACCTTAACTGATGCGATTGCAAAGATTGATGCTGAAACGCGCGATCTGCTGCAAGGCACCTTTGATGAAGTGAATAAGCATTTTGGCGTACTGTTCCCAGAATTATTTGGTGGCGGCCATGCAGAATTGGTGATGACAGGCGAAGAAATCCTGGATTCAGGCGTCCAAGTGATGGCACAACCGCCAGGTAAAAAGAACACCACTATTTATTTACTCTCAGGCGGTGAAAAAGCGCTGACAGCGATTGCCTTAGTGTTCTCCTTATTCCTGCTCAATCCAGCACCGTTCTGTTTGCTAGATGAGGTCGATGCGCCATTGGATGATGCTAATACCTTGCGCTACGCGCAGATGGTCGCCAAAATGTCGAATAAAACGCAGTTCGTCTTTATTTCTCATAATAAGATCACGATGGAAATCGCCCACCAATTGATTGGTGTCACGATGCAAGAGCAGGGAGTTTCACGCATTGTTGCGGTGGATATTGCTTCTGCGGTATCGATGGTGGAGGCTGTTTAAATGAGCCTAGAGCAGATTTCAACTTCCTTAGGATTATCGGAGTTGCAATTTGCTTTGCTGATGATCGGGTGCGGCATTTTGCTCTTGGTCAGCATTCTTAATTTTCTGTATGCCCGAGCGCGTCGCAAATCAAAAGTTCAAGACGAGTCTTTTGCTGGTGAGCGCGCCGCTCGCGAGCCAAGCTTTTATGCAGCGGATGCTGTGGTGGGTGATAGGGCGGAGCCCAGCTTCTCAACACCCTCTTTGCCTGCTGGCCAAACGGTTTCAAATGCGACGATTGACCCCAGAATTGATTGCGTCATTACCTTGCGCTTTGATGAGGGTATTAGTGGCGTAGAGATTTTGCAAGAAATCAACTCTTGGGATAGCTTGCAAAGTCAGGCGCATAACACTTGGATGTGCGAAGGCTTAGTAGCTGATCTCGACTTGCCAGAAGATTGGGAAACTGTGCGCGCTGAAGCGACGTATATTGAGCTGCAGTTAGCGATTCAGTTAGCGAATCGTCGCGGTCCCATTGGTGTACTAGAGCTTTCTGATTTTTGTTCTCATGCCCAAGCACTCGCGGAAACTTTGGGCGCCCAAATTGATATGCCTAGCGTGAACACCATGCTCGAGAGTGCCAAAGAGCTGGACACGATGGCGGCTGAGAGCGATATTCAATTAAGCATCAATGTGCTCTTCGATGAAGCCTGTCCGCGCGCCAACCTGGATTCATTCTTGCGGCAACGCGGCTTTAAATTAGCGCGTGATGGACGTCATTACGAGTATTTGAGTAACGGAGCCTTGATCTTTGTTAGTACCGATCTAGATTCAATTCAGCCTGTAGCGCAACTAACCCTACTTTTAGAAGTTCCTTTAGCGGCACAAGAAGATCGCGCCTTTGAGCGGATGTTGGGCGAAGGTGTCGAGATTGCTGAGCAGCTTCATGGACGCTTAGTGGATGACAACGGCATTAATCTGACAGAGTCAGCGGTCATTAGTATTCGGCAGCACTTAGATATTTTGTATGCCAACCTTGAAAAGAGTGGTGTTCCGGCTGGATCCTCAGCTGCCTCAAGACTTTTTAGTTAAGGAGCTAAATGCCATCAAATGGTGTGAACGATTTGGCAAAACGCTATGCTGACTTACAAGTGCAGTTAGCCCGTCTTGAGCACGCTTATTACGTCTTAGATAACCCCATTGTTCCTGACAGCGAGTACGACCGTTTATATCGTGAGCTCTTAGAGATTGAAGGCCTCCACCCAGAGTGGATTACCCCTGAATCACTTTCACAACGGGTTGGCGGAGCTGCTCTCAAGTCATTTTCTTCTGTGACCCATGCGGTGCCAATGCTCTCGCTCAATAATGCGTTCGAAGAATCTGAGTTAATCGCATTTGATCGTCGTTGCCGCGAAGCACTTCATGCCGATCAAGTGGATTATGCGGGTGAGCTCAAGTTTGATGGTTTAGCGATTTCATTACGATATGAGAATGGCATCTTATTGCGGGCTGCAACCCGCGGTGATGGTGCGAGTGGCGAGGATGTCACTACCAATATTAAAACCATCCGTGCTATTCCTTTACGTTTAACCGGTAAGGACATCCCTGCAGTGTTGGAAGTTCGTGGTGAAGTCTTCATGTATTTGGAAGATTTTGAGCGCATGAATGCCAAGGCAGCTCAACTTGGTGAAAAAGAATTCGCCAACCCCCGTAATGCGGCTGCGGGTAGCTTGCGACAGTTGGATTCCAAGATTACGGCGAAGCGTCCCTTATCCTTTTTTGCTTACGGCTTTGGCGCCCTTGAGCCTCAGTCCTGGCTCCCAGCTACCCATGAAGAGTTGCTTAATGCCTATGTCCGCTTAGGATTGCCTGTCTGTGCAGAACGTCGCGTTCTCAAATCAGTCCCTGAAATTCTGGCCTTCTACAACGAAGTTGGTGCTAAACGCGCTTCCTTACCTTATGACATTGATGGCGTGGTCTACAAGGTGAACTCGTTTGCCGAGCAAGCTAGACTGGGCTTTGTCTCTAGAGCTCCACGCTTTGCCTTGGCTCACAAGTTTCCCGCCCAAGAGGCGCTCACCACCGTATTAGGTATTGATGTGCAGGTTGGCAGAACTGGGGCGATTACACCGGTAGCGCGATTGGCGCCAGTAGAGGTGGGTGGGGTCACCGTAACGAACGCGACTCTGCATAACGAAGATGAAGTAAAGCGCAAAGATGTGCGGATTGGCGACACTGTATCCGTACGCAGAGCAGGGGATGTCATTCCTGAAGTGGTATCGGTAATTCAAGAACGCAGGCCATCTAATGCAGAGCAGTTCGTGATGCCACTGCGTTGTCCGGTGTGCGATTCTCATATCGAGCGCCTAGCTGACGAAGCCATTGCCCGTTGCAGTGGCGGACTTTTTTGTGGCGCCCAACGCAAACAAGCCTTAATTCATTTTGCGCATCGCCGCGCCTTAGATATCGAGGGTTTGGGTGAGAAGATCGTTGATCAATTAGTTGATAACAATCTCGTGCGCACCCCAGCAGATCTCTATCGCTTGGGCTTTTCCGCAATCGCTAATTTAGAGCGCATGGGGGATAAATCAGCGGATAACCTGATTCAAGCAATCGAGCAATCACGTCATACCACCTTGGCACGCTTCATCTTTGCTTTGGGTATCAGACATGTCGGTGAAACCACTGCTAAAGATCTCGCTAACCATTACAGAAATATGCACGCCCTCATGGACGCTAACCTAGAAGAGCTCCTCTCCGTAAAAGACGTTGGTCCCGTAGTGGCAGATTCCATCTTGAGCTTTATGGCAGAAGCCCATAACCGTGAAGTGATTGAGCAGTTACTAACATCAGGCATGGAACTATCCGTCGAAGAAAAGGTCATTAGCGCTGCAGTAGCCGGTAAGACCTTTGTGCTAACGGGCACCTTCCCGACATTAACAAGAGATCAAGCCAAAGACTTACTCGAGAAAGCAGGCGCCAAGGTAGCAGGCTCAGTGTCGAAGAAAACAGATTATGTTGTCGCTGGCACGGACGCAGGTAGCAAGCTGACTAAAGCTGAGGAATTGGGTGTTGCCGTCATTGATGAAGATGGAATGCTCGCTTTATTGAAATAAAAAAATCAAGCTGCAAGCACTTCCAACAACTCAGTTTCCAACAAGATTTGCAATTTAGGATTTTTGCTCAGGTTAGCGGCATCTAACAACAGAATATCTTCCACACGCTCGCCCAAGGTATTAATACGGGCGGTGTGCAAGGAGACTTGATGTTTGGCTAAGACACGCGAGATGGCATACAGCAATCCAGCTCGGTCACTGGCTGACAAGGAAAGCGTGTAATAGTGCCCCCGCTCATCAGGAATCACGTGAACCCTTGGTTGAATAGGAAAAGTTCTGGATTGGCGAGATAGGCGTCCAATGCTGAGCCCTGGCAGGGGCGCAGTGCTTTGCAGGGCGATGGTTAATTCATATTCAACGAGTTGAATAAGGTCGCGGTAACTGCCTCCTTCATCCACTAAGTTGCTGCCCGAAATCTGAAAAGTATCTAAAGCGTAGCCCAGTCGAGTTGTATGAATACGTGCATCCCAAATGGAGAAGCCATGTCTTTCAAAATAGGCGCAGATTCTGGAAAAAAGATCGGGCTGGTCTTTAACGTAGACAGCAATTTGCAAACCCTCGCCGATCGGAGATAAGCGGGCACGCACAATCGGTTCAGTACTGTCGACTTTATTAAACAGATGACGCGTAAGCCAGGCAATTTCACCGGCGTCCTGTCTTAAAAAGAAAGCCACATCCAAGGTACTCCAAAGATTTTCATAAGCAGAATCTTCAATGCCATGCAAGCGTAGGCTGGAGCGAGATTCTTCTTGATGCTGCGCCAACTCTGAAGAAGCATCGGGCTTTGCGCCACCCAATACTCGGAGGGTAGCGCGGTAGAGATCCTCTAACAGCTTACCCTTCCAAGCATTCCACACTTTAGGGCTAGTGCCACGCACATCTGCTACCGTCAATAAATAAAGGGCAGTCAAATGCCGCTCGTCACCCACTTTTTTCGCAAAGGCTTTGACGACATCAGGATCGGTGATGTCTTGTTTTTGTGCCACTTGACTCATGTAAAGATGTTCGGCAACCAGCCAAATTAACAATTCTGTATCGTCTTTATCTAGACCATGCTCTTTGGCGAACTTGCGCATATCCGCCTTACCAAGCTCGGAGTGATCACCGCCACGTCCTTTAGCAATGTCATGAAAGAGAGCGGCAATGACTAAGAGCCAAGGTTTTTCAAAGTGGGCAATCAGGCGGCTGCAGAAGGGAAATTCATGGGTGTGCTCGACCACCATAAAGCGGCGCACATTGCGTAAGACCATCAAAATATGCTGGTCGACTGTATAGACGTGGAACAGATCATGCTGCATTTGCCCCACAATTTTTCTGAAGGCAGGCAGATAACGACCAAGGACGCTACTGCGATTCATGAGTTGGAAGGCACGACTAACGCCTTCGGGCTGCTTTAGGATTTCAATAAAGAGTGCGCGATTGATGGGGTTAGCGCGCCACTGACTATCCATCTTCTGCCGCGCGTTATAGAGCGCTCTAAAAATATTAGCAGAGAGGCTCTTAATATTTGGAGTTTGTGCAAACACTAAAAAAGTACGCAGTATTTGTTCGGGGTGATTCTGAAAGAGTTGCGGGTCGGTAATATCCAGCACGCCTTGACGTTCAATAAAAAACGCGTTCTCCTCCCCGGGAATGGGGTAAGTTGTTTTCGATTCTTGAGGAAAGAGTAGCGCCTCAATGTTTTGCAAAAGGACGTCATTGAGCTGCGTCACTGCTTTGGCGGCCCAATAATACTTTTGCATGATTGCTTCACTTGCGAGGCGCGATGACTCTTCAGAGATGCCCATTGATTTCGCTAGGGCAGCTTGTAAATCGAAAGCCAGCACATCCTGCCTGCGCCCAGCAATTAAATGGAGATTGGCGCGAATAGTTGTGAGTAGGCGCTGATTGCGATTGAGTTCAGTTAATTCTCGTTTGGTCACCAAACCAGCGTCATGCAGGTCTTTAAACGAGTTACCCAAGTGCGCCGCTTTACTGACCCACAAAATCACTTGCAAGTCGCGCAAACCGCCAGGACTCTCTTTGCAATTAGGCTCTAAGGAATAAGGCGTGTCTTGATATTTGTAATGCCGCTGAATTTGCTCGGCCAGCTTTGCCTGAAAAAAGGATTTGGGTTCAAGTGTCTTTTCATAAGCGGCAGCAAATTCTTTGAAGAGGGCTTTTTGACCGCAGACAAAGCGCGACTCCAAGAGGGATGTTCGCACAGTAATATCCTGTTCGGCTTCAGATGCACACTCAGCAACCGTCCTCACGGATGAGCCAATCTCTAAACCAGTGTCCCAGCACTGCGCAACAAACTGCTCAATTTGCTGTGAGAGGGTTTCTTCAAACTGTTTTTTATCAGCCGGTACTAAGATGAGGATATCGATATCGGAGTAGGGCAGCAAAGACCCTCTACCAAAACCACCCACTGCAACGAGGGCGGCATTCGTATTCAGACCACAAGCTGTCCATAAGCTACTCAACAGTTCATCGCTCAGCTTGCTGAGTTGCTTGGTAAGGCGACCAACCTCTTGATGTTCACGAAACTCTGCATACGCGGTTTCACGTGCCGCCCGCAAATCAGCAATATTGGTAATGTGTGAAGCTGCGGCAGAAGGGGGGTTCATTGACTTAAGCGTTAATGAGGGTGGGTCTAAAGTTCAATCCTTTAACGCAATCAGGTGGGGGGTTGGTGCCTTCGGACCAAGTCAGCACCTCAACGCCAGTTGGCGTTACTAATAAGGTATGTTCCCACTGCGCAGAAAGACTGCGGTCTTTGGTCTTTACGGTCCACTGATCTGGCATCGTCCGAATTTCACGGCGACCCGCATTAATCATTGGCTCGATCGTAAAGGTCATGCCAACTTCGAGTTTCTCACCGGTGCCAGGACGGCCATAATGCAGAATTTGCGGATCTTGGTGAAAGACTTTGCCAATGCCATGCCCGCAATATTCACGCACTACGGAGTAGCCAGCATTTTCCGCATGAGCTTGGATAACGTGACCAATATCTCCTAGACAAGCTCCTGGCTTCACCTGCGCGATACCAAGCCACATGCACTCAAAGGTAATTTGGGTGAGACGTTTGGCCATGACAGAGACGTCGCCGATCATAAACATGCGGCTGTTATCACCGTAATAACCATCCGGGGTAATAACGGTAATGTCTAGATTAACCACATCCCCAGTTTTGAGAATCTTCTCGCCGGGGATGCCATGGCAGATGACATCATTAACGGAGGTGCAAATTGCTGCAGGAAAAGGGGGGTAACCCGGCGGTTGGTAATTGAGCGGCGCTGGAATGGTGTGTTGCACATCCCGCATATATTCATGACAAATACGGTCAAGCTCGCCTGTACTGACCCCTGCCTTAATGTGCGGGGCAACGTGATCGAGCACTTCACTGGCTAAGCGGCCAGCTTCGCGCATCCCTTGGATGTCTTTTTCTGAGGTAAATACACTATTCATGCCCTGATTATCAACGACTTACCCATCTTTGGCTTGTCCAATATGCACCTGATCGGTGTATGGAGGGGACCTGTTTGGGCAGTATGAGCTTAGTTTAGCTGGCTAGATGATTGATATTTAAGCTATAATCTGGTTCTCAGGTCAATTTTTGACTTGAAATCGCGGGTTGAGTCTTCCAGGGTGGCGCTTTTTAGCGCAGCTAGGACTCAATCTTAGAACACAACCCTTAGGAGAAGTTATGTCAGTAACCATGCGTCAAATGCTGGAAGCCGGTTGCCATTTTGGGCACCAAACGCGCTTCTGGTCCCCAAAGATGGCCCCTTATATTTTCGGTCATCGCAACAAAATTCATATTATCAATTTGGAAAAAACTCTTCCGTTGTTTCAGGACGCGTTGAAGTTTTCCAAGCAAATCGCCGCCAACCGTGGCACGATTTTGTTTGTTGGTACTAAGCGCCAGTCCCGCGAGATCATTGCTGAAGAGGCAACTCGTGCTGGTATGCCTTATATCGACAGCCGTTGGTTGGGCGGTACGCTGACTAACTTCAAAACCGTTAAAGGTTCTTTGAAGCGCTTGAAAGATATGGCAATTGCTAAAGAAGCAGGCGATTGGGAAAAGCTTTCTAAGAAAGAAGCATTAACGAACGATCGTGACCTCGACAAGTTGCAAAAGGCATTGGGCGGTATTCAGGATCTGAATGGTGTTCCTGATGCAATTTTTGTAGTGGACGTCGGTTACCACAAGATTGCGATTACAGAAGCCAATAAATTGGGTATTCCTGTGATCGCTGTTGTGGATACCAACCATTCACCAGAAGGCGTTGATTACATTATTCCTGGTAACGATGACTCAAGCAAAGCCGTACTTCTGTATGCCCGCGGTATTGCTGATGCGATCCTCGAAGGCAAAGCAAGCTCTGTACAAGAAATCTTGACCGCAGTTAAAGAAGGTGAAGAAGAGTTTGTTGAAGAAGGGAACGCTGAATAATGACCGCTATTACCGCTGGAATGGTTGGCGAACTCCGCGCCAAAACTGATGCTCCGATGATGGAGTGCAAAAAGGCATTGACTGAAGCTGAAGGCGATATGGCGAGAGCGGAAGAAATTCTGCGCGTTAAGCTGGGTAGCAAAGCCGGTAAAGCAGCATCCCGTATTACTGCGGAAGGTGTTGTAGCGTCATTCATCGATGGCACTACTGGCGCTTTGCTGGAAGTGAACTGCGAAACTGACTTCGTTTCTAAGAATGATGATTTCTTGGCATTCTCACAGAACTGCGCAAAGTTAGTTGCTGAAAATGATCCTGCAGATGTCGCTGCTTTATTAGCGCTTCCTCTGAATGGTTCTACAGTGGATGCTGTGCGTGCTGAGTTAATCGGCCGTATTGGCGAAAACGTCATGCCGCGTCGCTTCAAGCGTTTCTCTGGAAGCAGTCAGTTGGTTTCTTATCTCCATGGCGCCCGTATTGGCGTGATGGTTGAGTTCGAAGGTGACGATACCGCTGCTAAAGATGTGGCAATGCATATTGCTGCGATGAAACCAGTAGCGTTGTCGATGGCTGATGTTCCTGCCGAAGCAATTGCTGTTGAGCGTAACGTGGCCGTGCAAAAAGCCGCTGAATCAGGCAAGCCACCAGAAATCGTTGAGAAGATGGTGGAGGGTTCTATTCAGAAGTTCCTCAAAGAAGTGTCTTTGTTGAATCAAACTTTTGTCAAAAATGACAAGCAGACTGTCGAGCAAATGCTCAAAGCAGCTAATACCAGCATCAAGGGTTTTACGATGTATGTGGTTGGCGAGGGCATTGAGAAGCGTCAAGATGACTTTGCCGCTGAAGTTGCAGCTCAGGTTGCTGCCGCTAAAGCAGCGAGTTAACGGAAGTTCTGGGCTCTTGGGTATCCAAGCGGTCCAGTAAACCCCAAAAGGGCATTGAAACCTTGGTTTTGATGCCCTTTTGTTTGATCTGCACTAAGCACCTTATAATTTGCATCAGATTGAAATGTACTGATATATCAATGCGCTGAGCAGACTTTGCTCAGGTAATTACGGAAAAGAAAACAATGCCAGCTTACAAACGTGTCCTATTAAAACTCTCTGGTGAAGCCCTGATGGGCGATGATGCTTTTGGCATCAATCCTGTGACGATTGATTCAATGGTTATGGAAATTGCAGAGGTTGTGAATAGTGGTGTTGAGCTCGCCATTGTGATTGGCGGCGGCAATATTTTCCGCGGGGTTGCGGGTGGTGCAGCAGGAATGGATCGTGCCACTGCAGATTACATGGGAATGTTAGCAACCATGATGAACTCCTTAGCGCTGCAAGATGCATTGCGTAAAAAAGGGGTGGAAGCCCGAGTGCAATCCGCCTTAAGAATGGATCAAGTGGTCGAGCCATATATTCGTCCACGTGCGATACGCGCTCTAAGCGAAGGTAAGGTAGTGATTTTTGCGGCTGGAACGGGCAATCCATTCTTTACCACCGATACCGCAGCAGCCCTTCGTGGCGCTGAAATGGGTGTAGAAATCATGCTTAAGGCCACCAAGGTCGACGGCATCTATAGTGCAGATCCTATGAAGGATCCTACGGCAACCTTGTACAAAACCATCACGTTTGACGAGGCAATCATTAAGAATTTACAGGTCATGGACGCCACTGCTTTTGCTTTGTGCCGTGACCGCAAATTACCCATTAAAGTATTTTCGATTCTCAAGCCAGGGGCGCTCATGCGCGTGGTTCAGGGTGAGCTCGAAGGTACCTTGGTACACGTTTAATAGGAGGCGCAATGTCATCAGCAGAAATCAAAACCAATACCGACCAAAAGATGCAGAAGTCTCTTGAGTCTTTAAAAACCAATCTTGCAAAAATTCGCTCTGGGCGTGCTAACCCAGGCATCTTGGAGCATATTCAAGTGGATTACTATGGCAACCCAACTCCCTTGAGTCAGGTGGCTAGCTTGGGATTGGCAGATGCTAGAACCATTAATGTTCAGCCCTTCGAAAAGAGCATGGTGGGCGCGATTGAAAAAGCGATTCGGGATTCAGATTTGGGCTTGAATCCAGCGTCACAAGGTACTGTGATCCGCGTACCAATGCCAGCCTTAACCGAAGAGCGTCGTCGTGATTTAACCAAAGTAGTAAAAAATGAAGGCGAAGAAGCGAAGATTGCGGTTCGCAATTTACGTCGTGATGCGAATGAGCACTTAAAGCGTTTGACGAAAGATAAAGAAATTTCTGAAGATGAAGAGCGTCGTGCAACCGATGATATTCAAAAAATGACTGACCGCGCGGTGGTCGATATTGACAAGATCGTTTCAGAAAAAGAAAAAGAAATCATGACGGTTTAGTCGTCTGATTCATTTTTATTTATATCGCCATTAATGACCCAACACATTAGCTCAACCTTGCTTGTGCCTGAGGTCAGTGCCATCCCTCGCCACGTCGCCATCATCATGGATGGCAATGGCCGCTGGGCTAGTAAGCGTTTCATGCCTAGAGTGGCTGGGCACTCCGAGGGCTTAAGTGCTGTTAGAAAAATCGTGGAAGAATGCCGCCGCTTGGGTGTTGAATATTTAACGGTGTTTGCCTTCAGCTCAGAAAACTGGCGTCGGCCACCTGAGGAGGTGGGCTTTCTCATGAAGCTCTTCTTGAAATCATTGAAGAGTGAGGTTTCCAAGCTGGCTGAGAATGACATTGCCCTCAAACTCGTTGGCGATCTGAGCCGCTTCGATCCTTCGATACAGGAGATGGTACGGTCGTCTGAAGAGCTAACGGCGGCTTGTAAAAGCCTGACCTTTACGATTGCCGCCAATTACGGCGGTCGCTGGGATATTTTGCAAGCCATGCAAGGATGCTTACGCGCCAACCCCAACTTACAGGCCGAACAAGTTACTGAAGAGCTGTTGCAGCCGCACTTGGCCATGGCCTATGCACCAGAGCCTGATTTGTTTATTCGTACTGGGGGAGAGCAGCGGGTGAGTAATTTCCTCTTATGGCAATTGGCCTATACCGAGCTCTACTTTACGGATGTATTGTGGCCCGACTTTGATGAGGCGCAATTACGCCAAGCCTTTGAATGGTTTGGGCAGCGCGAGCGACGTTTTGGACGAACTAGCGCCCAACTGATCGCACAGCCAATGAGTGATGTAGCTTGATTAACCTGAATTAGACGCAGCATGTTAAGAACCCGCATCATTACTGCCGTCGTGTTGTTAGCCGTTTTTCTACCAACCCTTTTTTTACTGCCCGCATTTTATTTGGGCGCGCTATTTTTGTTGCTGATAGCAGCCGCAGCTTGGGAGTGGAGTCGCTTAATCGCCCCTGAGGCAACACTAGCAGCGTGGCTCTATGCACTGTGTTGCTTATTTATTAGTATGTTTTTAGTTGGATTTTCATTGCCTGAATGGCAATTGGGCTTACTTGCTTTAGCGGCTCTTTTTTGGTTTTTCATTGCCCCATTTCTGCTATTTAAGGGTATGAATCTTTCCCTGCTCAAGCTAAGATTTTTTTACAGCATTCTTGGATTAATTCTCTTGCCAGCCGCCTGGCTTGCCTTGCTCTTACTGAGAGATTTGGGTCCCATCTTTTTGTTAAGCACGATGGCCTTAGTATGGGTGGCAGATATTGGCGCCTATTTTCTGGGTAAAACGTTTGGCAAGCACAAACTGGCCGCGCAGATTAGTCCTGGCAAAACTATCGAGGGCGCTGTAGGCGGTTTAGCCCTTACCTATTTATTTGCCTTCTTATGCATAGTGTATTTGCCATTGGGCGACACGATTTTTGGGGCTTGGGCAGTTCGTTTCGGTTGGATTCCGATGGTATTGATGGTTACCGTATTGACCCTGTTCAGCATTAGCGGCGACTTATTTGAATCCCAATTTAAAAGATTGGCCGGCGTCAAAGACAGCAGTCATTTGTTGCCAGGTCATGGTGGGGTCTTAGATCGAATTGATGCTCTCTTGCCTGTATTGCCGATAGCTGCTTTATTAGTGGGATTGATTTGATGTCGGTAAAACGAGTTGCCATTTTAGGTAGTACTGGTTCAATCGGTATGAATACTCTTGAGGTGATTCGTGCCCATCCAGAGCGTTTTAAGGTGGTGGCATTAACTGCGGCTCAGAAAATTGAGCGGCTCGCAGAACAATGCGCAGAATTTAAGCCAGCAATAGCGGTAGTCGCAGATGAAGCAGGCGCAGTGAGATTGCGACAAATGTTGCAAGAAAAAAACTTGAGTACCCAAGTCTTATTTGGTGCCGAGGCTTTGATTAGCGCGGTAGTGGATTCAGGGTGTGACACGGTGATGGCGGCTATTGTGGGTGCAGCAGGTTTAGCGCCAACGTTAGCTGCTGCGCGTGCAGGCAAACGGGTATTGCTCGCCAATAAAGAAGCGCTGGTGATGTCTGGTGATTTGTTTATGCAAGCGATGCTGGCTGGGGGTGGCGAGTTGCTACCGATTGATAGTGAACATAACGCGATTTTTCAATGCCTGCCGAACGGCTTTACCAATCACCCTCAGGGCCAACATGGTGTTGAAGAGCTTTGGTTAACGGCATCGGGCGGGCCTTTTCGAGATCTTGCTTTGGCGGATCTAGCCTCGATTACGCCGGAGCAAGCATGTGCCCACCCAAACTGGGTCATGGGTAGAAAGATCTCGGTTGACTCTGCAACGATGATGAATAAAGGTCTCGAAGTGATCGAGGCATTTTGGTTATTTGGCTTGCCCTTAGAGAAAATTAAAGTATTGATTCATCCGCAAAGCGTCGTGCACTCGATGGTGCGCTATCGCGATGGGTCGGTGCTGGCGCAAATGGGTCAGCCGGATATGCGCACCCCGATTGCCTATGGATTGGCCTATCCCGAAAGAATCAATGCGGGCGTTGCTCCGCTCGACTTGACGCAATTAGCCATGCTCAGTTTTACTGAGCCCGATACCAAACAGTTTCCCTGTTTGGCGCTGGCGTTTTCTGCCGCAGCGGCCGGCGGCACGGCGCCCACTATCTTGAATGCTGCCAATGAGATTGCAGTCGCCGCTTTCTTAGACATGGGTTTGCCGTATCTGCAAATCTCGCAGGTAGTGGAGCAGGTGCTAAACCAAATTGACTCAGCGCCGGCTACCTCAATAGAGCAAATTCTGGCCGTGGATACCGCTGCGAGATTGGCGGCTCAAAACTATATTCGTGACCTGCGTCATTAAAAAGAGGCTGAGACTTGCAAGCACTGATTAATTTGGCGGCTTTTCTCCTGACTATAGGAGTCTTGGTGAGCTTCCATGAGTTCGGCCACTTTTTTGTTGCGCGCTGTTGCGGGGTCAAGGTGCTGCGCTTTGCTTTGGGCTTTGGCAAACCGCTATTCACTTACCACGCCAAAAATGGGACCGAATGGGTTATCGGCGGCATTCCCATGGGTGGTTATGTGAAGCTATTAGACGGGCGAGATGAAGGTCAAAAGATTGCACCCCATGAAAAGACTCAGTCATTTGATGCTAAGCCGCTATGGCAACGTTCCGCAATTGTGGCTGCTGGCCCATTAGCCAATTTTGTGCTCGCTATCATCTTATTTACGGTAATTTATGTCAGCGGCGTGCCTCAACTACCCGCTCGCTTGCAGGCGCCTCCTGAGCATTCTGTAGCGGCTTCCTTGGGTATTGCGGTTGGTGATCAGGTGGTGGGCTGGAAATCCGGCGATCGCAATGAATCTCAGGAGATCGATGCCCAAGCATTCATCAGCATCCCTAGTTGGAACGCATTGCGCTGGGAATTGATGGACGCCCTTACGGGAAAACAGGGTTTTTCCCTGGAATTACAAAGCGACACTGGAGGGCGCTATGTAAAACACTTCCCCGCGGCGGAGCTTCCAGAGATGCAGCCAGGATTGGACCCATTTCAGGCGCTAGGAATCTTGCCGCAGCTAGCCCCTGCTAGTGGCTGGACGGAGCTGAAATTGACCCCCTTAGACGCTCTGGAATTCGCGGTTCACCGGGTTTGGCTGATTGGCAAGGTAAGTGCACGCCTGATGGTGGGTTTATTTACCGGGAGCACCTCCATCAAGCAATTGAGCGGCCCCTTGAGCATTGCGGATATGGCTGGAAAGTCAGCTCAGATCGGCTGGCAGCCATTTGTGGCCTTCTTGGCCTTGATGAGTATTAGTATTGGGCTACTGAATTTAGTGCCTTTACCAATGTTAGACGGGGGACAGCTCCTGTATGATGCATGGGAATTGGTTGTTGGCAAACGAATTACGGTTTCGATGCAAGCTAGGCTCCAAAAAGTGGGTCTCGTCTTGGTCTTATCTTTTTCCTTGCTGGCCTTGTTTAACGATTTGCAACGCTACCTTTCGCCTTGAATTTTTTGAATATCTCCCTCAAATCCGTTACCCGTTTTATCGCTCAGGTAGCTTTGGTTGCTACCGCATGCTTTTGCATGAACGCCCATGCCGCTGACCCTTTTGTAATTAAAGATATTCGTATCGAAGGGCTTCAACGGGTTGAGCCAGGTACCGTGTTTAGTTATTTGCCCGTTCAAGTAGGCGAAAACTTTACCGAGGAAAAAGGGGCAGAATCGATCAAGGCCTTGTACAGCACAGGGTTCTTCAGGGATGTGCAAATTCAGGCGCAGGGTGACGTTTTGATTGTCATCGTAGAAGAGCGACCCACGATTTCTCGTATTGAATTTACTGGCATGAAAGAGTTCGACCAGGAAATCGTGCGCAAGTCTTTGAAAGCGGTAGGCGTGGCTGAGGCCCGTTTTTACGATAAAGCACTGATTGACAAAGCCGAACAAGAACTAAAGCGCCAGTACATCAGTAAGGGCATGTACGCGGCCGAGGTGGTTGCTACCGTAACGCCGGTAGAGCGTAATCAGGTTGCGATTTACTTCAACGTTGACGAAGGCCCCACCGCGAAGATTCAAGCAATCAACTTTATCGGCAACGAAGTGTTTAGCGAAAGCACCCTCAAAGACGAAATGCAGTTAAAGACGGGTGGGTGGTTATCTTGGTACTCCAAAGATAATTTGTATTCCAAGCAAAAACTGACTGCCGACTTAGAAAATATTCGCTCTTACTATCTCAATCGCGGTTATTTAGAGTTCGTAATCGAGTCCACTCAGGTATCTATCACCCCAGATAAAAAAGGCATTTATCTCACCATCAGCATTCGTGAGGGTAAAAAGTTCACTGTGAAAGCGGTTCGCTTGGCTGGAGATTTATTGGGCAAGGAGGCGGAGTTAATGCAGTTGATTACGCTTAAGCCTGGTGACACCTACTCTTCAGCAAAGCTTACGGAGAGCACCAAAGCCATCGCCGGAATCTTGGGGTCATATGGCTACGCATTTGCTAACGTCAATCCTCAGCCAGACATTCGTCGCGAATTAGCTGAGGTTGATCTCACTTTGGTGGTAGATCCAGGTCGCCGCGTCTACGTGCGCAAAGTAGAGATTACCGGTAACGCCAAAACCCGCGACATCGTCATCCGCCGTGAAATGCGCCAGTTTGAAAGCGCTTGGTTTGATAGTGAGAAGATTGATTTATCCAAGAAACGCTTAGGCCGCTTAGGTTACTTTACCGAGACGGATATCACTACCCAAGACGTCCCTGGGACGCCTGATCAGGTTGATGTCAATGTCAAAGTGGCCGAGAAGCCAACCGGTTCGGTCACGCTCGGCGCTGGTTTTTCCTCTACTGAAAAGTTGATTCTTTCAGCAGGTATTAATCAAGATAACGCATTTGGAACAGGTACTGCGATTGGTTTAAATGCCGCTGTCGGTAAAATTAATCAAAGTCTAACCTTGTCTCAATACGATCCTTACTTCACAGAAGAAGGTATTAGCCGCTACACCGACCTCTATTACCGTTCCTCCAAGCCCTTGTATTACGTAGGTGATCCTGATTATCAAATTAAGTCTGTAGGATCCAATATCAAGTTTGGGGTCCCTTACACTGAAGTTGACCGCGTATTTTTCGGAACTGGTGTAGAGGCATTTCAAATTAATACCACCGTAAATACGCCATACCCCTATCTTCAATACGCTCAAAGTTATGGAGTACCAGCACCAGGCTATCCAGGAACAGTTAATACGTATAACGTTCCTTTGACAGTGGGCTGGTCACGTGATGGACGCGATAGCGCCTTAATTCCATCAGCGGGCTCATTGGAACAGTTGTCCGGTGAGGTCGGAACGCCAGTCGGGAATATGACGTTTTATCGCCTTTTTGGCCAGTACCAAAAGTATTACTCTTTTTCCAAGGCCAACATCATCTCGTTTAATGGCGAGGTGGGTTACAGCCAGGCATACGGAAGCAACCCCTTCCCAATTACCAAAAACTACTACGTCGGTGGTATTGGTTCTGTTCGAGGCTATTCCCCTGGCTCTCTAGGCCCTACTTACTACAACACCCTCACGGGCGTCAATCAGCCGGTTGGTGGTCAATCCAAAATCGTGACTAATTTGGAATATACCGTCCCAGTACCAGGCACTGGTACCGACAAGACCCTGCGTATGTTTACTTTCGTTGATGGCGGTAACGTTTTTGGGCAAAATATTAATTTAGTTTTACGCTATTCTTATGGCTTGGGCATATCATGGATATCTCCATTAGGTCCGCTAAAATTCAGTTATGGTATTCCGATCAAAGCTTTGCCAACGGATAATATTCAGCGTTTGCAGTTCCAAGTTGGTACGGCGTTTTAATTGTTTAAGGAAAGAGTTATGAAGCTTCGTCAATCATCTGCATGGATTCAATTGGGCTTAATTGCCTTATCAACTGCCGCGCTTACGCCGCTTGCTTTTGCGCAAGACGACACCAGCCGGATTGGCGCTGTCAATGTTGAAAAAGTCTTTAATGAATCCAATTTGGCAAAACAAAGTCAAACTCGACTACAGAACGAATTCGCTAAACGCCAAAACGAATTACGTGATGCGGCCCAAAAGATTAAAGCAGCTGCTGAAAAGTTAGATCGTGATGCAGCCGTCATGAGCGAAGCCGACCGCGTCCGTCGTCAACGTGAATTAGCTGATCAGGATCGCGAACTGCAGCGTAAGCAGCGTGAGTACACCGAAGATCTGAATCAACGTAACTTTGAAGAGCGCGGTAAGGTTGCTGAGAAAGCCAATATTGCATTGAAGCAAGTCGCCGAGCAGAGAAAATTGGACGTGATTGTTCAGGACCCGGCCTATGCTAATCCCAAGGTTGACGTCACTGATGATGTCATCAAGGCATTAAACAACCTCAAGTAAGTCCTATGCCTACCGCCATCGAGCTGGCCGAACAGTTTCAAGCAAGCTTGGTGGGGGAGACCTCACTCCGTTTTGATAGCCTTGCCCCTTTAGAGCAGGCCCAAGCAAACCAGATCTCGTTTCTATCTAATCCACACTATCGTCAGCAGGCTGCGGACAGTAGTGCTGGCGGACTGATTGTCAGCCCTGCGGATCTAGAGTTTCTGCAAGGTCACCCCAACTCAGTTGATTCTCAGCGGGTCTATTTTGTTGCCAAGAATCCTTATGTGACCTTTGCCCGCATGGCGCAGCATTTCGCAAAAATGTCCTCGCCAACTTATGCGGCTGGCATCCACCCAAATGCGGTGGTTGATCCATCGGCCATCATTCCAGTCAGCTGCCACATTGGCCCATTTGTGCATATCGGGCCAAAGGTGGTTTTGGGAGAGCGGACTGTGATTGTCGGCTCAAGCTCTATTGGCGAAAAAAGTGTTTTAGCAAGTGATTGCCTTGTTTACCCCAATGTCTCGATTTACGCTGATACGCATATCGGTGAGCGTTGCATCATTCATAGTGGCGCAGTCATTGGTGCCGATGGTTTTGGCTTTGCTCCTGATGTTTCCGCGAGAGGTCTTGAGTGGGTAAAGATTCCGCAAACCGGTGGTGTGACCATTGGGGATGATGTTGAGATTGGCGCTTCCACCACGATTGATCGTGGGGCGATGAGCAATACCATCATCGGTTCCGGTACTAAGATCGATAATCAAGTGCAAATTGCGCACAACGTCAGCGTGGGGCAGGCTTGTGTCATAGCCGGTTGCGCAGCCATTTCTGGCAGTACGAAAATCGGCAACTTTTGTATTATTGGTGGTGCAGCTAACTTTGCCGGCCATCTGACCATTGCCGATAGAACCACCGTCTCGGGAAATACTTCTATCATTCGCTCTATCACTGAGCCTGGACAGCATTACACCGGCGTGTACCCATCGATGCTTCATAAAGCCTGGGAAAAAAATGCCGCTATCTTACGCGGTCTAGATAAAATACGGCAACGTTTACGTTTCATCGACAGAGATCGGGATTTGTAGTCGTAATGAAGTAATCAGTTGTATTACAGAAACTCAACCAATTTTATTGTTTTAATTTTTCTTCGCAGGCAATCTTATGAGCACACCAGCAGCTATTGATATCAACAAAATTATGAAATTGCTACCGCATCGGTATCCGTTTCTTCTGGTTGACCGCGTACTGGAATACAGTCCGAAAGGAAGTATTACCGCGATTAAGAATGTCACGATTAATGAACCTTTTTTTCAAGGGCACTTCCCTGATTTTCCGGTGATGCCAGGCGTATTAATTATTGAGGCTTTGGCACAAACTGCTGCCTTACTCACTTTTACCGAAGCCAAGCAAGAAGACGCGATTTACTATTTCGCAGGAATCGACGCCGCGCGCTTCAAAAAGCCCGTAGTGCCTGGCGATCAATTGGTGATGGTGGCTACTTATCAGCGCGAAAAGGCCGGCATTTATAAGTTTCATGTCAAGGCAACGGTGGATGGCGAGTTAGCAGCAGAGGCAGACATTACTTGTGCTGTGCGCACGAAAGGGGCGTAATGACTCAGATTCATGCAAGCGCCATTGTTGATAGCAAAGCTGAGGTAGATAGTAGCGTTGAGATTGGTCCTTACTCAGTGATCGGCCCCAATGTCAAGATCGGCGCTGGGAGCAAGATCGGCTCACACACCGTCATTGAAGGCTTTACCACTATCGGCAAGGAAAATCACTTTGCGCACTTTGCAGCCATCGGCGGCGCACCTCAGGATATGAAATACCGTGGCGAGCCAACCCAATTGATTATTGGCGATCGCAATACGATTCGCGAGTTCACTACCATTCACACTGGTACCGCTCAAGATGAAGGCATCACCCGCATTGGGGATGACAACTGGATCATGGCTTATGTGCATATTGCTCATGACTGCCAGATCGGTAATCACACCATTTTTTCGAGTAATGCCCAGATTGCGGGCCATGTCCAAGTAAATGATTGGGCCATCATGGGCGGCATGTCGGGAGTGCATCAATTTGTTCGTATTGGACAACATGCCATGCTCGGCGGTGCTTCAGCTTTAGTTCAAGATATTCCACCATTTGTGATTGCCGCAGGGGATAAAGCCTCACCCCATGGCATTAACGTGGAAGGGCTCAAGCGTAGAGGCTTCACAAGTGAAACCATTAGCGCTTTGCGTCAGGCTTATAAATTACTTTATAAAGATGGCCTGAGTTTCGAAGAGGCTAAGGTAGAAATTCAGAAGCTGGTACTTGCTAGCTCTGCAGATGCAGCAACAGCTGAGAAGCTGGCGCAGTTCCATGATTTTATTGCCGCTTCTACTCGCGGCATTATTCGTTAACACGGCTTGGCTTTGCCTAAATTAGCCTGTGTTGCTGGAGAGCCTTCGGGTGATTTGCTGGCTGCTCCAGTACTAAGTGCACTTAAGCAGATTCCGGATATGGCTGGGCTAGAGGTTTATGGAATTGGTGGCCCCCGCATGCAGGCGGAGGGCATGCGCTCAGACTGGCCAATGGATACATTGAGCGTGCGAGGCTACGTCGAGGCAATCCGGCAATTGCCTGCGATTCTGAAACTGCGGCGCGAGCTCTTGACGTATTTGCTAGGCGAGGGGCGTCCCGATGTTTTTCTGGGAGTGGATGCGCCCGACTTTAACTTAGGCGTTGAAACCGAATTACACAAGGCGGGTATTCCTACTTTGCATTTGGTTTCTCCTTCAATTTGGGCCTGGCGGGCAGGACGCATTCATAAGATTAAAAAAGCAGTGGATAAGGTATTGTGCATTTTTCCATTTGAGGTCGATATATACGAACGCGCCGGCATAGCTGCGAGCTACGTAGGTCACCCGCTCGCAAGTGATATACCGCTTGAGCCCAATCCAAATGCAGCTCGGCAAAAGATTGCGCAACTATTAAAGCGGCCAAGTGGTGCCTTGGAGGGTACAGTCGTCGCTGTTTTGCCGGGCAGTCGCGTATCGGAAATTGATCTTATCGCCCCCGTTTTTTTTGAGACGATGGCATTACTTGCCGACCGCCTAGCGGGAGAAAAACTGCATTTTGTAATTCCTGTGGCGACTCCGCAATTACGTCCAGCCCTCGAACTGTTGCTCGAAAGAATGCAAACGCGCCTGCCTGAAATTCAGATTGTGTTGCTAGATGGCGAAGCTGACGCCGCACTTGAAGCGGCAGATGTGGTGCTCATTGCGAGTGGTACCGCCACCTTGCAAGCAGCCCTCTGGAAAAAACCCATGGTGATTGCTTATAAAGTGCCTTGGCTCACCGCGCAGATCATGAAGCGCCAGGGCTACTTGCCTTATGTCGGCCTGCCCAACATCTTGTGTGGTGAATTCGTCGTACCGGAATTACTCCAAGACAACGCTACCCCTGAAAAGTTAAGCAATGCAGTGCTCGAATGGCTGGAAAACCCAAGCAAGGTGAGCGCACTCAAAGAGCGTTTTGCAAAGATGCATGAAATCTTGCGTAGACCTACTGGGCTGTTGGTAGCGCAAGCGGTAACGCAAATGATGACAAGTCAACGCGCCAAGCGAGCCCAGTGATGAGTGAGATTTGGATTTGCGGAGTAGATGAGGCTGGCCGCGGACCTTTGGTTGGTTCGGTGGTGGCCGGCGCTGTCGTGTTAGACCCCTTGCATCCTATTGAGGGACTAAAAGATTCTAAAAAATTATCCGCTAGCCGCCGCGATTTTTTGTTTGAGCAAATTCAAGCAAAAGCCAAGGCTTGGGGTATTGGCGAGGCCAGCCCACTTGAGATCGATCAGTTGAATATTCTGCAGGCAACCATGCTTGCGATGAGAAGGGCGATTGAAGATCTTGCTACCCGTTTAGGCGGGTGGCCTGATAAAGCCCTGATCGACGGCAATCGTTGTCCTGAGCTACCTATTTTGGCTGAGGCCATTGTGAAAGGCGACTCTAAAGAGCCCGCAATTTCGGCAGCATCCATCTTGGCAAAAGTAACGCGCGATCGTCAAATGGCGCAGTTGCATGAACGCTTTCCGCAATATGGATTTGCGCAACATATGGGGTATCCCACACCATTCCATTTTGCCGCCTTAAAAGAATTCGGCGCCTGCATTGAGCATCGCCGGACCTTTGCCCCCGTGCGACAGGTCTTAACTTTGATCCAGCAGGCAGAGTAAGGTATATGGCAATGGAACTGATTAGCTCTAAGGAGAATCCCCTTTTTAAAACGATTCGCCTCTTGCAGGCAACCGGGTCGAAGGGGCAAAAAACCAGAATCGCCTGTGGTCAAGCATTGCTTGAGGGCATTCATTTGGTGCAGACTTGGGTTGGTGATCCTGCACTGGAAGTGCTTATCACCTCCGAGTTGGGCTTGCAGAACCCCGAGATTTCAGAAGCAATCTATGCTCATCTGGAAAGCTGTCCCCAAACGCGCGTTCTGCAACTGGATGTGAACTTGTGGGATAACTTGAGTGAACTAGTCAATGCGCCACATGTAGCAGGGCTCTTGGCCTTACCGCAGTCTTGCCTAAATCCGCCTGCAGTAACAGCTACCTTGGATGGGGATGTATTGATTTTGGACCGTATTCAGGATGCCGGTAATGTGGGTACCTTATTGCGCACCGCAGCTGCGGCAGGTTTTACCCAAGTGTTGGCCATATCAGGCTGCGCGCATTTGTGGTCCAGTAAAGTGCTGCGAGCCAGCATGGGCGCGCACCGACTCTTAAATCTCTATGAAGGTTGGTCCAATCAACAAGTCTTAAGTGCTGTCACCGCACCCTTGTTAGCTACCACCGCGGATGGCTCAGTAGACCTATACGAGCTGCGGCAAGAGCTGCTGCATCCCGTTGCCTGGGTAATGGGAAGTGAGGGTCAGGGAGTTTCTGCAGATCTCATGGCGCAAGCCAAAGGGGTGTCTATACCGATCGACCCCCGCGTCGAGTCACTCAACGTTTCTACGGCTGCAGCGGCCTGTTTATTCGAGACGGTGCGGATGAGGCGTAGCAAGTAGAGCAGTGCTCGCCTTAACTTAGCCCAAGATTGTTTTATCGGATTTTAGGGATTGCAGGACGGTCGTAGCAATTTCCTCAATGGATTTGCTTGTAGTGAGAATCCAGGGAATCGACTCTCTCTTCATCATTGCAGTGGCTTCGTTGATTTCATAGCGGCAGTTTTCGAGCTTGGCATAGTTACTCCCTGGGCGCCGTTCATTCCGAATCTCCGATAAGCGTTCCGCATCAATCATCAAGCCAAAGATTTTGCTACGGTAGGGCACCAAATCCTTGGGCAGCTCTCCCCGCTCAAAATCTTCAGGAATTAAGGGGTAGTTGGCTGATTTGAGGCCATATTGCATGGCTAAATACAGGCTGGTTGGGGTCTTACCAACCCGCGAGATGCCCACCAAAATGACGTCCGCGTCTGCTAGATTGCGATTTGATTGGCCATCATCATGGGCTAATGAGTAATTAATCGCTTCAATTCGGTTCTTATATGCGTCGGTATCCGCATTGTGATGTAGCCGGTTCATGGCATGGGTGGATTTAATGCCAAGGGCATTTTCTAGTGGGGCTACAAAGGTTTGGAACATATCCAAAATGAGCCCATTGGCCTTACTCACAATACTATTGAGCTCCGGATTCACCAAAGTAGTGAAAACAATAGGTTGCACACCATATTTTGAGGCCGCCTGATTAATGCTGGAGACGGCATCATGGGCTTTTTCTACCTTATCCACAAAGGGCACGCGAATACGATTAAAAGTGGCGTCAAATTGCGCCAAAATCGATTGGCTAAAGTTATCGGCAGTAATGCCGGTGCCGTCAGAGACAATAAAAACAAGCCGGTTTTGGGGGGTCATCAGTTTCACTTACGGGCTAGAGTCAGCACTACAATAGAGGAATATTGAAGTATGCCGTATTTTGAGCGGCTGCTAGACCAGTTTCTTTAACTTTAGTGAGCTTTATATGTCCAACCAACAGCAATCAACTAGTAATGTAGCGAACGCTTATGTTTTACCTTTCGAGCAACTCCGAATGACAGATGTCGAATTTGTCGGCGGCAAGAATGCTTCCTTAGGTGAAATGATTTCTCAATTGTCTGCGACGGGTGTCAGAGTGCCAACGGGGTTTGCAACAACCTCATTAGCATTTCGTGATTTCCTAGAGCACAACAATTTGACTGATCGCATTCACAAGCGTTTAGAAAATCTCAATATTGATGATGTCCGCGCCTTAGCTGAAGCCGGTAAAGAAATCCGTCATTGGATCGAAGCGGCGCCATTTCAGCCTCGCTTAGAAGAAGAAGTTCGTAATGCTTTTAAAGTCTTGGATGATTCCGGTAAGGGTTCCTTTGCGGTACGCTCTTCTGCTACTGCGGAAGATTTGCCAGACGCTTCATTTGCCGGTCAGCAAGAAAGCTTCCTCAACGTCGAAGGCATCGAGCATGCCTTACTCAAGATTCGGGAAGTCTTCGCCTCTTTGTATAACGATCGCGCGATTTCCTATCGTGTGCATAAAGGCTTTACGCATAGCGAAGTCGCCTTATCCGTTGGTGTTCAACGGATGGTGCGCTCCGACTTAGGTGCAGCTGGTGTGATGTTTACTTTGGATACTGAATCTGGCTTTGAGGATGTTGTCTTCATTACCTCTAGCTACGGCTTAGGTGAGACTGTGGTTCAAGGTGCAGTGAATCCAGATGAGTTTTATGTGTTCAAAACGACTTTGGCGCAGGATAAGAAGGCGATTATTCGCCGCTCTTTAGGATCCAAACTCATTCAGATGCAATTCGCTCCAGCAGGTTCTGCCGAGAAAGTAATCACTGTTGATGTGACTCCAGAGAAGCGCAATCGTTTTTCTTTAGAAGATGCTGACATTACTGAGTTGGCTAAATACGCCGTCATTATTGAAAAGCATTATGGCCGTCCAATGGATATCGAGTGGGGTAAAGATGGTCAAGATGGCCGTATTTATATTTTGCAAGCTCGTCCAGAGACAGTAAAGAGTCAGGCCGCTGGCCAAGTAGAGATGCGCTACAAGCTTAAGGGCAGCTCTAAAGTATTAGTTAAGGGCCGTGCGATCGGTCAAAAGATTGGTGCAGGACCAGTACGCGTAATTCGTGATCCGAGTGAGATGGATCGCGTACAGCCTGGCGACGTCTTGGTAGCGGATATGACTGACCCTAACTGGGAACCCGTCATGAAGCGTGCTTCTGCAATTATCACCAACCGCGGTGGTCGTACTTGCCACGCCGCGATTATTGCCCGCGAGTTGGGTGTACCTGCGGTGGTCGGTTGCGGTGATGCTACTGAGCACCTCCAAGACGGCATGATGGTAACGGTATCTTGTGCTGAAGGCGATGAAGGTCATGTCTACGATGGTTTGATTGAAACCGAAGTGAGTGAGATTTCTCGCGGTGTCTTGCCAGAGATTCCAGTGAAGATCACGATGAACATCGGCAATCCTCAGCTGGCTTTCGACTTCTGCCAGTTGCCTAACGCAGGTGTTGGCTTAGCTCGCCTTGAGTTCATTATCAATAACTACATTGGTGTGCATCCACGGGCAGTACTGGAATATCCCAATATTGATCCTGACTTAAAGCGTGCGGTCGAAAGCGTAGCACGGGGTTATGCAAGTCCACGTCAGTTCTATGAAGATAAGCTGGTTGAGGGTGTTGCTACTATTGCAGCGGCCTTCTATCCAAAACCAGTGATTGTGCGTTTATCGGATTTCAAATCCAATGAGTACAAAAAACTCATCGGCGGTTCACGCTATGAGCCCGATGAAGAGAACCCAATGCTGGGCTTCCGTGGTGCTTCACGTTATGTCTCCGCTGATTTTGGCGAAGCCTTTGCGATGGAATGCGCGGCAATGAAGCGTGTTCGCGAAGATATGGGCTTGGACAATGTCGAGATCATGATTCCGTTTGTGCGCACGATTAAGCAGGCTGAGCGCGTGATCGACATGATGGCGAAGTTAGGCCTTAAGCGTGGCGACAAAGGCCTGCGTTTGATCATGATGTGTGAGATTCCATCAAACGCGATTTTGGCTGATCAGTTCTTAGAGTATTTCGATGGATTCTCAATCGGCTCGAATGATATGACGCAGTTGACCCTCGGCTTGGATCGCGATTCCGGTATGGAATTGTTGGCCATTGACTTTGATGAGCGTGATCCTGCAGTCGAGTTCATGATTGCGCGCTCGATTGATGCTTGCCGTAAGCAAAACAAATACGTGGGTATTTGCGGTCAAGGCCCTTCAGATCATCCAGACTTTGCTCGTTGGTTGGTGGCGAAAGGCATTACCTCAATTTCCCTCAACCCGGATAGCGTAGTGGCTACCTGGGAAATGTTGGGTAAGTCAGAGGCATAGGTCGGGAAAGAAAAAAGACCTAGATGATGAATCTAGGTCTTGAGTAGTATCCGAGGTGGTTTGTTTAGGCTTTAGCCTTTACGGCCACCTTTTTTGTTAGTCGTCTATTTTTAAGGCCAGAGGCGGCGGGTTTAACCACCTTCTTTTGGCGAGATTTTATTGGCTGGTGAATGACCTCTAGTGCCGCCATTTTTTTGGGGTTTGTGGCGATGGCGCGGGTCTTATTAGCACCTGTCCAGCTTGGCTCAGCAATCGAATTGAAGGCCTCGCGTAGCCTGTCGCCCCAGTGCTGATGGATCATCTGAAAGTAGGGATTGGATTCATCCAAAGTAACTAGCTTGCCCGCCTTGAATGAGTTCTTCTCGTAAACTAGTAAATCGAGCGGTAGACCAACGGAAATATTGCTATTCAACGTAGAATCCATCGAAATCAGTGCGCACTTGGTTGCAAGGCTGAGTGGGGAGTTAAAGCTCAACACTCTGTCCAATATGGGCTTGCCATATTTTGATTCACCAATCTGGAAATAACACGTTTCCGTTGTAGCTTCAATAAAATTACCAGCTGAATAAACATTAAATAAACGGGGGCGCTCCCCTTTTACCTGACCGCCAAAAATCAGATTGCAGTTGAAATCAATACCTGCTTTTTCTAAAGACGCATGGTCCCGCTCATAAACTTCTTTAATCGCATTGCCCACAACCACAGCAGCATCATGCGCATTGTCGACATTCCACAAATTATTCCCGTCAAGTAGCTCACCTTGAAGCAAGATCTCTTTAACGGCTTGCGTGATGGCAAGGTTCCCTGCGCTTAATAAGGTAAAAATCCGGTCATTATCCTTTTGGAATATAGTCATTTTCCGAAAGGTGCCGATTTGATCAACACCCGCATTTGTGCGGGTATCTGATAAAAATACGAGACCATCTTTGAGGCAAAGCCCAATGCAATACGTCATTCCACAGCCTTTTTAATTGATTTACTGCTGAGAATTATCGCTGATTTGAGGGCGGTAAGCCGGTTACTGGCTCAAGGCCTGTATTGCAATACTAGCGCTGAGTTGCTCCCCTTCGCCACCGGAACGCACACCTTTTACTGGTGCTGCGGAATAATAGTCACGACCGATGGCTAAGCGAATATGCCGCGCATCGACTAGGCAGGCATGGGTGATATCTACACTAATCCAAATGCCCCGTTCAATATCGCTACAGAAATCAATCCAAGCGTGACTGGCTAAATTAGGAGATTCTTCTGCAAAAAAATAACCACTAACGTAACGCGCAGGAATGCCTGAGGCACGACATAGGGCCAACATGACATGGGCATGATCTTGGCAAACTCCCGATTTCATGGTGAAGGATTGGTTGGCAGTAGTAGCGAAATTCGTTTCACCAGGGGAGTAAATAATTTCAGTTTGTATTGCAGAGGCTAAGGTTAATACTTCGCTGATGGTATTGTTCTTTGGTAAAGACGAGGCAAAGAATGCCAGCATTTCCTCGGAGGGTTCTGTCAAATTGGTCTGTTGCAGTAAGTAGTAGGGTGAAACGGCCTTCGCATCATCTATAAATTCAAAGGCAGCCTCTGTTTGGATTTCACCCTCCGCCTCAATCATCATCGAGGTATATGCATTTTCTTGAACGAAGATATTGCACAGATTTCCAAAGGCATCAATCGAGTTATTGGGTTTTATTGGGGTGTTTACTTTCCACTTCTCTATTTGCTGTCCAGCCACTTTTGGAGGTGTTAAGCGAAGCTCCTGAATGGAATATCGAACAGGTGTTTCATAGCGATATTCAGTGCAATGACGTATCTTTAAGCGCATAAGGGTTTTCAGGCAACTGCCAGTGGAATGAGGTAGGCATTGCTAAATTCATCTGCAATGAAGTTGATGCGCTCTAAGAAGTCCTCAATGAATTCTTCCAGCCCTTGTGTGAAGACCTCATCAATATCAGAATAATCTAGGCTAGCTTTAAGCTTGCCAAGTAAGCGCTCGATTTCTTTGGATTGTAGGTTTTTGACTTCGGATATGAGGGGGATCAATTCATTCACGCAGCACACTAATGAACGAGGCATTTGTTTATTAAAGATCAACAGTTGCGCCACTTTTTTTGGACTGACTTGATCGGAATAAATTTGACGATAAATTTCAAAAGCCGAGACTGAACGCAGCAGGGCAGCCCAGTGGTAGAAATCAAAAAAGTTACCATCAGTGCCCTCAGTGACTTCTTTAAGGTCATTTTCAGGGTTGTTTAAGGCCTTTAGGGTAATCGGATCTTCATACTTCGTTTGCAAAATACGTGCGGTACTGTCCGCGCGCTCTAGCAATGTACCGATGTTCATAAAGTAAAAGGCTTCATTTTTGAGCATGGTGCCATGCATCACTCCTCTAAATAAATGGCAGCGATGTTTTACCCAGTCTAATAGACGGCTTGGATCCGATTGATTGCGCGCTTCTAAAATGCGCTGGAGCTCAAGCCAAGTAGTGTTTTGAGTCTCCCATACCTCTGAAGTAATCTTGCCGCGGATGACTCGGGCATTCTCGCGTGCGGCAAATAAGCAGGACACGATACTGGAGGGGTTGCCAGTTTCATAAATCATGAAATCTAAAATGTTTTCCCGATTGATGACATCGTATTGCGCCCTAAAGGCATCTTCTAGCTTTGAAATCGTCAGTAACTTTTTCCAGCTTTGCTCCAAAAATTCTGCAGGCTGGGGTAGTAAGGAGGTCTGATGATTGACGTCCAACATCCGAGCAGTATTCTCAGCGCGTTCTGTATAGCGTGCCATCCAATATAGGCAATCAGCGGTGCGGCTTAGCATCGGTATTTAGACTCCATCTACTTTTCCAGAACCCAGGTATCTTTGGTGCCACCACCCTGAGAGGAGTTCACTACTAAAGAACCCTCTTTGAGGGCTACACGCGTTAATCCTCCGGGAACCATTTTGATCGTTTTACCTGAGAGTACGAAAGGCCTTAAATCAATATGGCGAGGGGCTATACCAGATTCGACAAAGGTGGGGCAGGTAGATAGCGCCAAGGTAGGTTGGGCAATATATCTATCGGGGTGCGCCAACAGTTGCACTCTAAAGGAAGCAATTTCCTTTTTGCTTGAGGCGGGGCCAACTAACATGCCATATCCGCCCGCGCCATGTGTAAGCTTGACCACGAGCTTATCTAAATTGGCTAAGGTGTATGCGAGATCTTCGGGCTTGCGACATTGAAAAGTTGGCACGTTATTAAGAATCGGTTTTTCACCAAGATAAAACTCAATCATGTCGGGCACATAAGGGTAGATCGACTTATCGTCGGCGATACCTGTGCCAATCGCATTGGCTAGAGTCACGTTCCCGGCCCGATATGCGGATAACAACCCCGCTACACCCAAAGTGGAATTGGAGCGAAACGCGAGTGGGTCAAGAAAGTCATCATCGACCCGACGATAGATCACGTCGACTCGCTCAGGCCCCTGGGTTGTGCGCATAAAGACTTGTTCATTTTTAACGAATAAATCTTTACCTTCGACTAATTCAACCCCCATTTGCTGAGCTAAATAACTGTGCTCGAAGTACGCCGCATTAAACATGCCCGGGGTAAGCACTACGACATTCGGTTTCTTGACGTCATTCGGCTTCAACGACTTGAGGCACTCTAGCAATAAATCGGGATAGTGTTCAACTGGGGCAACACGGTATTTTTGAAAGAGGTCTGGAAAGAGTCGCATCATCATCTTGCGATCTTCAACCATGTATGAAACACCCGAGGGTACGCGCAAGTTATCTTCTAAAACATAGAATTCACCTTCACCCGCTCTGACAATATCAATGCCCGCAATCTGCGCATAGATATCGCGCGGTACGCTGACATTGCGCATCTCAGGGCGGTATTGGGCATTGTTATAAATTTGCTCAGCAGGAATGATCCCCGCTTTGATGATGTCTTCATCGTGGTAAATGTCATAGATAAAGCGATTGAGCGCTTTGACTCTTTGACGCAAGCCGGCCTCTAATTGCTCCCACTCTTTTGCCGCAAAAATTCTGGGAATCTGATCGAAGGGAATGGTTCTTTCTGCAGCGAGGTCATCCCCGTAAACCGCAAAGGTAATGCCCACTCGCCGAAAGATTAAATCCGCCTCAGCCTGCTTCAAGCTCATCAAGCTATCGCTCTGATGTTTTAACCAATCATGAAATATTTGGTAGTGGGCGCGCGCTTTGCCATGGGCATTGAGCATTTCGTCAAAAGGCAGATTCATATGGTTACCATAACCTTTTTAAAGTTGGCAAACCAAAGTCTAGGCACTGGATAGTGCAATGTGCACTAATTTAGTGCAAGGCAGCTGGGCGCTTAGGCGTTGAGATCGCCTCTGGCAATACGTCCTTTTTGGACTTCCCACTCTCGCTCTTTGGTTGCAGCCCGCTTGTCATGCTGCTTTTTACCTCTTGCAAGGCCGATTTCGCATTTCACTTTGCCTTTCGCAAAATGTAGATTGAGGGGTACCAGGGTATAGCCTTTTTGTTCAACCTTACCAATCAGCTTGCGAATTTCTACCGCATTGAGGAGTAGTTTGCGGGTACGGGTACTGTCCGGCACGATATGGGTAGAGGCGGCGAGCAGGGGGGTGATATGACAGCCGATGAGATACAGCTCCGCCTGGCGAATGACGACATACGCTTCTTTGACGTGCACGCGACCGGCGCGGATGGACTTGACTTCCCAGCCCTCCAGCACAAGTCCTGCTTCAAACCGTTCTTCAATAAAATAATCAAAGAAGGCTTTTTTGTTTTCGACGATACTCATATTTATTTAGCTTCTCAAGATCGATTATGGCAGACGTCCACAAGACCGTTTTAATTGGCCAGTCAGCTGACCGCATGTATGGCTTAGTAACGGATGTTGCTAGCTACCCCGAGTTCCTGCCGTGGTGCGGCGGCGTGGAGATTTTCGAGCAAACGGAAACCGTACTCGATGCCAAAATCAATATTCAATTTAAGGGTATTAGCCAGTATTTTCGGACTAAGAACCTCAATCACCGGCCAAATTCAATTGATATGACCTTTGTGGATGGGCCATTTAAGCTTTTCTCGGGCCAATGGAATTTTATCCCCCTAAAGGAAGATGCCTGTAAGGTGGAATTCAAGTTGCACTGGGAGTTTAAGAATATTCTGCTGGAAAAGATTATTGGCCCTGTTTTTGGCCATATTGCTGGCACCTTTGTAGATTGTTTTGTCAAAAGAGCTGAAGAGCTCTATGGCTAAGGGAGTGCCAAACACTGCAATAGATATTTGGCTTTGTGATGCTCGCTTGGGGGAACCAACTCTTAAGCTCTTTACCTGCCATTTGCCCCTAAATGCAACTGCTACGGTTGGCCAGGCATTGATGCAGGCTGGCATAGCATCTGGACCGGCCGACCCCATCCTGGCTCGCAAAGGATGTTTTGGCGTGTTTGGCAAACGTAAAGACTGGGATAGCCCTATCTATGATGGGGATCGGCTGGAACTGTATTCCCCGCTGTTAATTGACCCTAAAACAGTGCGTCGCAAGAAGGCTAACCAGAATCAGGATGCCAAATTCCAGGCCGCTGCTGCCAAAAGGAAGGCCAGGAGGCTATAATCTGTTTTTGTGACTAGGGGTTTTCATGCGACTCATTCAAAAAGCACTCACATTTGACGATGTGCTCCTTGTGCCGGCGTATTCGTCGGTACTTCCTCGTGATGCCAGCTTGGCAAGTAAATTAACTCGCGACATTTCACTCAATACACCGTTGGTATCCGCTGCAATGGATACGGTTACCGAAGGTCGCTTAGCAATTGCGATGGCCAGCGAAGGTGGTATTGGCATTATTCATAAAAATCTGAAGCCGGCTGAACAAGCCCGCGAAGTAGCTAAAGTAAAACGCTACGAGTCCGGTGTGCTGCGCGATCCGATTACCGTTGGCCCAGATACGCCCTTGCGTGCAGTTATCCAGCTATCTCTTGAGAATGGTTTTTCGGGCTTTCCGGTACTGATTGGTAAGGAAGTGGTCGGAATTATTACCAACCGTGACTTGCGCTTTGAAGAGGATTTAGATGCTCCCGTCAAAAGCAAGATGACGCCGCGGGATCGCCTCATTACAGTCAAAGAAGGTTGTCCATTAGAAGAAGCCAAGCGTTTAATGAGTCAGCACCGCTTAGAGCGTGTACTGGTAGTAAATGACCGCTTTGAACTGCGTGGCTTGATTACAGTTAAAGATATCCTGAAAGCCACTGAACATCCGAATGCTTGTAAGGATGACGAAGGTAAATTACGCGTTGGGGCAGCAGTTGGTGTTGGCCCAGACAATGACGAACGCATTGAGCTTTTAGTACGCGCTGGGGTGGATGTGATCGTCGTGGATACGGCCCACGGTCATAGCCAAGGTGTGCTCGACCGTGTTAAGTGGGTAAAAAAGCATTACCCCCATGTGCAAGTGATCGGCGGCAACATTGCTACCGGCGATGCTGCTAAAGCTTTGGTTGAACACGGTGCGGATGGCGTTAAGGTGGGTATTGGTCCCGGCTCTATTTGTACAACACGCATTGTTGCGGGCGTGGGTGTGCCGCAAATCACTGCCATTGTGAATGTGGCGCATGCGCTCAAAGGCACAGGGGTTCCATTGATTGCTGATGGTGGCGTGCGTTACTCGGGTGACGTTGCAAAGGCTTTAGCTGCAGGCGCTAATTCTGTGATGATGGGTGGTCTATTTGCAGGTACCGAAGAAGCTCCCGGAGAAGTCTTCTTGTATCAAGGACGTTCATACAAAAGCTATCGCGGCATGGGCTCCTTGGGTGCTATGGCGGATGGTTCAGCCGACCGTTATTTTCAAAGTGAAATTGGTGCTGCTAATGCAGATAAGTTGGTTCCAGAGGGGATTGAAGGACAGGTTCCCTACAAAGGAAGTGTTCTCACCATCTTGCATCAACTGACCGGCGGTATTCGTTCATCGATGGGTTACCTAGGTTGCAGGACGATCGATGAATTGCATGAGAAAGCCAATTTTGTGGAGATCACATCTGCTGGGGTACGCGAGTCGCACGTGCACGATGTGAAGATCACTAAGGAAGCGCCCAATTACCATATTGATTAAGACTTAAATTAAGGCGGCTTCATTCGTGCATGACAAAATACTGATTCTCGACTTTGGTTCACAAGTCACGCAACTCATTGCGCGGCGAGTACGTGACGCCAAAGTCTATTCTGAAATCCATCCCTACGATTGCGATCCTGAGTTCATTCGGCGCTTCGTCGAAAACGAGGGTTGCAAAGGCATCATCTTATCGGGTGGTCCTAGCTCGGTAACTGAGGCAGATAGTCCGCGCGCACCTCAAGCTGTCTTTGAGCTCGGTGTACCCGTGCTCGGTATTTGCTACGGCATGCAAACCATGGCAACCCAATTGGGTGGGTCCGTCGATTCAGCTGAGTCACTGGGCAAAGCACGTGAGTTTGGTTACGCCGAAGTACGCGCTCATGGTCATACTGACTTATTAAAGGGCATCCAAGATTTTTCTACGAGTGAAGGTCACGGCATTCTGAAGGTATGGATGAGTCATGGCGATTCTGTAACGACCTTACCGCCCGCATTCAAAATCATGGCCTCCACCGAGTCATGCCCCATCGCCGGAATGGCGGATGAGGCGCGGCGCTTTTACGCATGTCAGTTTCATCCGGAAGTAACACACACCATTCAAGGAACTGCGCTATTAGAGCGTTTCGTACACGAGATCTGTGCTTGCAAGCCGGATTGGGTGATGGGTGACTACATTAGCGAAGCCGTTGAAAATATTCGTAAGCAAGTTGGCGATGAAGAGGTCATTCTCGGTTTGTCGGGCGGAGTAGATTCTAGTGTTGCCGCAGCGTTGATACATCGCGCCATCGGTGATCAGCTGACCTGTGTCTTTGTAGACCATGGTCTCTTGCGCCTGAATGAGGGCGATATGGTCATGGAAATGTTTGCCCGCAACCTCGGTGTCAAAGTAATTCGAGTGGATGCAAAAGAGAAATTTATGTCTGAGCTTGCAGGTGTTGCTGACCCTGAGGCCAAGCGCAAAATTATCGGTAAAGAATTTGTAGAAATCTTCCAAAGTGAGTCCAGCAAGATTGAGAATGCCCAATGGCTGGCACAAGGAACCATCTATCCTGATGTGATCGAGTCAGCTGGCAAAGGGAAGAAGGGCGCGCATACCATTAAGAGTCACCATAACGTGGGTGGCTTACCTGAAGATATGCACCTCAAACTCCTTGAGCCGCTACGTGAGTTATTTAAAGATGAGGTACGTGAACTCGGTGTGGCACTAGGCTTGCCGCGCGAGATGGTCTATCGCCATCCTTTCCCAGGCCCTGGTTTGGGGGTGCGTATTTTGGGAGAGGTTAAAGCAGAATTTGCCATCCTATTACAGCGTGCTGATGCGATCTTTATTGAAGAGCTAAGAAGCACGATGGATGAAGTGAGTCAAAAATCCTGGTACGACCTCACTAGCCAAGCGTTTGCTGTTTTCTTACCAGTCAAATCGGTTGGCGTGATGGGTGATGGCAGAACCTATGAATATGTTGTAGCCCTGAGAGCCGTGCAGACACAGGACTTTATGACGGCCCATTGGGCCCATTTGCCCTACGACTTACTCGGAAGAGTATCAAACCGCATCATCAATGAAGTGCGCGGCATCAACCGGGTTGTCTATGACATTAGTGGAAAACCGCCGGCGACGATTGAGTGGGAGTAGAAACTCAGACTTAAGTCATTGATTCTTAAGGATATTAAAGTTACACAAAAGTTTCACACTGACTGCTAAGTGGTTGATTTTATTGAGCGCAGAAATTAAAGTTACACATAAACTTATACAAAAAAGTAACTATTCAATTTCGTAGACAACCCAAGCCCAAATGCCCACAAAAAAAGTAAAGTTTGAAGAAAATGAAATAGCAGTATTTGAAGACACTTTTATTTACAAGCGTGGCGAGTATTAGCAGTTCCGTTTGTGGCTAGCTAAAGAGCGCAAGTACGCTCGTTTTAGCCTAAAGACCAGAAATCAAAACACAGCAGTAGAAAAAGCCAAATTGCACTACCACGTGCTAATGAGTAATCAGCTCTCTGGCAAACGATATTTTTCGCTCACCACTAAAGATGACGTAGCTGCTTACATTGCTGAGAGGCAAAAGGATGTGGATGCCGGCATCATTGTCAAGGGCAGACTGGGCACAATCAAAACCCATTTGGAGCATTGGCTTGCCTATATCAAGAAAGATACCAAGCTCAAAGAGCTAGAGCGAACCGATTGCTCCGATTACTTCCTTAAAAGATCTAAGGGTAAGAAAAATGTAGAAATCAGCATTTCTACTATTGCCAATGAATAGGGCACCATTAACTCCTTAATAAAGTGGCTGTTCAAAAGAAAAGAAACTTATATTGATGGGTTTGATTTTTCCAAGCTACCCAAAGTAGATAAAAACGATAACAAGATTCGTCGTTCTACCGTTCTACCTTTAGTGAAGCAGAAGTAGATCTCTTTAAGGATGCGGTTAAGCAATACACTGACCGCAAAGAAAACAAGCTTACGGACAAAGAGTGGCAGCAGCGAATGCTAGCGTCTTACTTCTTCTTAATTGCTAGCGTGACAGGCTTGCGAACAGGCGAGCAAAAGCAACTGCTGTGGAGTGACATTGAATGGAAACAGGGCAGTAAGAATAAGAAAACAGTGGGATTAGTTCATATTCAAATCCGTGCTGAAACCAGTAAGGTGAGAAATAGTAGAGGCTTTTACTGTAGAGATGATGGTTACTTTAAGGAGCTCAGAACGTTTATTGTTGAAAATACGGAAGAGACTAAAAAGCCCATCAACTTAAAAGACAGACTCGTTTTTAGCTTAAACAGTACCAAAGTCATTACTCAAAGAGCCTTGCTCTATCACTTTGGTAATTTATTAGCACTTGCTGAAATTGATACAACAGATCGCGATATCGTGCCCTACAGCTTTAGGCACTATTTCATCACGCAAAAGGTCATGAGTGGGCTGAACTTCAGGCAAATTGCTGATATGTGCGGAACCAGTCAAACGCAGATTGAAAAGACCTACTATCACCTAAACGATGAAATTAAGCGAACTAATGCAATGGCTGACTATGACATTGATGAAGATGGGTTGATAGCTACAGAGTAGGGCTCATAATTTGAGCTACTGAGGTCATACTCAAGTCCTGGTGGGCCCACCAGAAAAGTAAACTCTCATCAGAAATGGTGGGGGTTTTGTCTTTTGAGCGTTACTTTAAGTAACGCTGGGCATGCAAAAAAGTGTGTAGGCAAACTCTGCACATTTTTAATGGTGATGCGAATCGGTTGTGGTTATGAGGGGCTGCTTTCGGCCAGTCGCAGTCATTCGTGGGATGCATCAAATAAGGGAATCTATAGGCATACCTAGAGACAGTTTTTTTATCACCCAATTTAGTGCAATACCTACTCCAAAGCTTCAAACACCTATGCTAGGATTCGATGGTGAATAGTCCAAAACTATAGGAGATTAAACATGCCAATACAAATGATTGAATTAGAAGAAGTAACAATGGTTGAAGCGAGTGATGAGACTTTGGAAGCGACAGTGACTAATGCCTACAACACATCTACCATGAGTTGCAACCCATCAGGTTGTGGATGTTAAGTTCCTTGTTGAGCTGATATCTTGCGCAGCATTACTAGCCACTCCAAGGAGTGGTTTTTATTGCCTAAATTAGTGCAATTACCACTCCAAACCTTCAAATACTTATGCTAGGATTTAGATGTGGATAGTCCACAACCCCTATAGGAGAGCAAACATGCCAGTACAGCAGATTGAATTAGAGGAATTGAACTTGGTTGTAGCCAGTGATGATGAATTAGAAGAAATTGCTATGATGGAGGTGCGGATAAGCTGTGGTACTTGGGGTGGGTATACCAGTACAAGCGGTTGTTAAGCTGTCAGCTTACCTAGTATCACGAACCACTCCACGGAGTGGTTTTTTATTGCCTAAATTGGTGCAATTCCCACTCCAAACCTTCAAATACTTATGCTAGGATTCGATGGTGGATAGTCCACAACCCCTATAGGAGAGCAAACATGCCAGTACAACAGATTGAATTAGAAGAAGTGACAATGATGGAAGTGAGTGATGAGGCTTTGGAGAAGAGTTCCCCGTGTGCCGGAGCTTATACTGGATTACAGGCAACCACATGTTGCACTCAACAAACCGTTTGTCCTTGTTAATTACTTGATTCCGGGTTTACTAAGCTGCTGTACAAAGTAGTTAATTCCCTCATAAAAACTTTCCCGCACTATTAAATGGAGAAACGAACATGCCAGTACAAATGATTGAATTCGAAGAAGTTGCAATGATCGAAGTAAGTGATGATATTTTGGAATCTATGGTTGCAGCAGTTGGGGGGTATTCAAATAATTCATATTGCTGTAATGACTCCGTGCCCCCGAAATGCTAGATGTTAAGTTCCTCTGGTTAGAATTTCTATCTATTGAAATTTACCTAACCACTCTACGGAGTGGTTTTTTATTACCTAAATTGGTGCAATTCCCACTCCAAACCTTCAAATACCTATGCTAGGATTTATTTGTGGATAGTCCACAACCTATAGGAGAGCAAACATGCAAGTACAGATGATTGAATTAGAAGATTTACAGTTGTTGGATGTGAGCGATGAAAAGTTGGAAGCTGGCGCAATAGGAGCTGGAACCTCGCTCCCGTTTGCAACCCTAAGTAACTGTACTATTTATCATTAGTATTATTATTAGTACTGGTATAAGGTATTATCAAAAGCCACTCTACGGGGTGGTTTTTTATTTCTCTTCTAGCGTTTTCAAAATTGCAATTGCTGGTTGTATCAGATCATTTAAATTAAGCTTTAGGTACCCATTTGGCTTTGTGCCATGATTCTATGCAGTTCTCGTCTTCTTCGATACTGACCGCATAGCCCCTAACCACGGGGTTTTGCTTTTGCTGGGTTCTGTGCCCACCATAGTCATGTTTTTTCTCATGTAAAGTGCAAATCATGGCATCTATTAAGAATGAGTAATGAATGTGAACTTTAACTCGAATAATCCGTCCCCAGCAATTCGTGTACCCGTGATGGGGAGAAGTGTTGTCGTGACATCACATCCCTATGCAGCGCAGGCTGGACTGCGCATTATGCAACGTGGGGGGCGCTATAGACGCCGCAATTGCCACAGCAGCAGCATTAATGGTTGTTGAGCCTGTATCTAATGGGTTGAGTAGTGATTGTTTCGCAATTATTTGGGATGGCAAAGAATTGCATGGCTTAAATTCATCTGGGGTAGTGTCAAATAGCTGGAGTCCAGATTATTTCTCGGCTAAATATGGTGTTGATGCTAGCGGACAAGCTAATAGGCCGATGCGGGTATGGGACTCTGTTACTATTCCAGGGGTCCTTGCTGGTTGGGAGGTAATGCATTCTCGTTTTGCGTCACTCCCTTTTGAGGAGTTACTTCAACCAGCAATTGAGATTGCTGAGCGCGGCTATTTTTTAACTCCCGTGGTTTCTCTTAAGTAGGGTGCTGCTAATGCCGAGCTTAAGAATCAACCAGGAAAATGATCTATTTTGATGCTCAAGTTTTTTTCTTATTGGATTTTCGTTGTTTTGGTTTTACTTCAACATTATCAACTTATGCCGCATTGAACTAAGACTCAGATGAGTACATCGCCACAAAGCCCGTCGCAGATCTCAAAAAATATAGGGCTTTATTCTGCTATTGCAATGAGTCTGAGTGGCATGATGGGCTCGGGTTTATTTACCGTTCTGGGCTATGCGAATCTCACAGCCAAGTCTCATTTCCCAATTGCTTTTTTACTGGCAGGCATCGCAGTATTTTTTACTGTCTATTCTTGCGCTAAATTGAGTGCTACATTTCCAGTTGCTGGTGGTCCTGCAGGTTATATCGTTTCTACCTATGGCAATGGTTTTATCGCAGGCTGGATGAATATCTTCCTCTATCTTGGATTTTTGATATCCACTTCGTTGTATGCATCTGGCTTTACTGAATTCATTGTTGTGTTAACTGGATCCTATTTTTCAGGATTTGAACTCAAACTCATTGGTGGAGCATTGGTTTTTGTACTTGCTTTAGTCAACCTCCTAGGCGCAAGCATTGTGGGGCTTGCAGGTCTTGCTGCTATTGGATTGGTATTGCTTTCATTGCTTGCTTTTAGTGCTGTAGGTATATCGCACCTTAATGTTGCAAGTCTAGATTTTGGTGTGGGCCCTATTGAGGGTATCGCTATTGCTACGGGCATGCTCTATATCAATTACCAAGGTTTTGCAGTGGTGAGCAGTGCAGCGGATTCGATAGCTGAGCCAAAGAAAACAATTCCAAAGGCAATGTATGTGGCAGTCTTATTCGTGATCGCTCTTTATGTATTGGTGAGTTTTGTCACAATTCAGCTCACTCCAATCGTTGTTATTAAATCTAACCCAACGAATGTGATTGGTGCCGCAGCAAATATTCTGATGCATAGGGAAGGTTTTATTGGTATTGGATTAATTGCTTTGCTTTCCTGTGCTGCTGCAGTCAATGCTACTATTTTTACGGCAACCAAAGTACTTGGAGTGGTGGTTACTGAGCATGCAAATGCAACTTGGCTATCTAAAATCCTTGGGCAAAGCCAGATGAGGCGCCTGCTGATTTCGGCAGCCATTGTGATTATTTTGGTACTGGGATTTCCTCTGGAGATAGTCGGAAAAATGGCCAGCATGGCATTTTTACTTTTATTTGGCGTTATTACCTATGGCCACATTCGTATTCATGAGCAAACTAGCGCTAATGTCTTCCTTTTATGGTGCGGGGTAGTCATCAACCTTACTTTATTTATCTTTTTGGTGATTAATGGAATTCAATCCAATCCAGCCGGTGTTATTGTTCTTGTAATTGTATTAATGGCGACTTATTTAATTCAGCTTAGGTATCAATTTATTCCAATGCTTCGCAAGGGCGAAGTAAAGCGTTAACTAAAATCTACTTGGCCTTTGATGGGATGAGGGTAGCTGGTCGATTGGAATCGATAGTCTGCGGTAGAGTGGGGGTGTTTTTGAAACGGGTTTGTCTATAAAGATTAGCCGAAGCTGTGTTTTCTTGATCGTGTAATCCAAATCATTTAATATTCTAAAAGTAAGTACTGTCAATCTCATTGAGGAGCTGTTAATGGAAACAATTAATCCCGAGGTTTTAGATTCTGGTAGCGAGCCTCAGAACCCATCTAGACGTAATTTGCTTACCTCTGGGGCTGCAGCACTAGGTGCTGGTTTATTGCCAGCGGGTATGCAAAATGCGGAGGCACAGTCATACCCAGATAAGCCCACGCCCATAGCACCAAATACCCCACCGGCTGGTTACAACATTCTTTTTGTTTTGGTAGACCAAGAGCATTTCTTTCCGAAGTGGCCCATGCCAGTGCCTGCGCGCGAAGCCATCAAGAAAAAAGCAATTACTTTTACAAATCATCAAGCAGCCTCGATGCAATGCTCATCGGCCCGTTCTGTGATTTATACCGGTTTGCATATCCAGCACTCTGGTATTTTTGACAACCTCAATTTTCTGTGGCAGCCTGATTTATCCCATAAAGTCAAAACCATCGGTCATCGCTTGCAAGAATTGGGCTATCACTCTGCCTATCAAGGCAAATGGCATCTCTCCGCGAATATGGATGTTGTTAAAAAAGCATATGACGCCCCGATGGATACTTATCGCAAGATCATTAAGTCATATGGCTTTGATGACTTTTTGGGGGTCGGCGATATTGTAGATCAGCAGCAGGGCGGTTATACCTTTGATAAGCTAACCCTGTCATCAGCGGTTGGTTGGTTGAGAAACGAGGGGCAGGAACTACGAGCTAAAAAGCAACCTTGGTATTTAGCTGTCAATATCGTCAATCCACATGATGTGACTTATGTGAATTCTGATTTGCCCGGTAAGCCAGTGCAGGGAGCTAAACATGCGATGACTATTTTGCCGCCGCCAACCACCGAACTCTATCAAGCTACTTGGGATAACTATCCATTACCCGAGAGTCGCCACCAGGCACTCGATGCACCTGGCAGACCTAAAGCACACAAGCTTTATCAAGAAATTTGGGATTTACTCATGGGCCCATGGCCCAATGAGGATCGCCGCTGGAGATTATTGCTCGACTATTACTTTAACTGTATGCGTGACAGTGATGAGAATGTCGCAGCAGTAATGCAAGGGCTCAAAGATAGCGGCATGGAAGACAACACCATCGTCATCTTTACGGCTGACCATGGTGAGCTTGGCGGTACACATCAAATGCGTGGTAAGGGGACCACTACTTACAAAGAGCAGAACCATGTCCCGCTGATGATTATTCATCCAGCCTATCCGGGAGGCAAGGAGTGTCAGGCAGTTACTTCACAGATTGACTTGGCAACGACAATTTTGGCAATGACCGGTAAAGATCCTAAGAGTATTGCAAAAGCGTCTGAAGGTCTTAAAGGTAAGGACCTTACGCCATTATTTAAAGAGCCTGAAAAGGCCAAAGTAGACTCAGCAAGACCTGCTTCTTTATTTAACTTCAATATGCTGATGTTTACGAGTTGGTTCTGGGCAGAAAAAACCTACTCTTGGCTCATGTCCGGTAAGTATGACTCCAAAGAGTCAGCCAAAATCTTAAATGCACATCAACCTAACTTTGCTAATCGGGTGGGTATTCGAAGTGTGTTTGATGGAAGATATCGTTTCTCAAGGTATTTCTCGCCTCTGCAGTTCAATACCCCAACTACCATGGAAGAAATGTTAGCCAAAAATGATCTAGAACTCTTTGATCTTCAAAATGATCCGAATGAAATGAATAATTTAGCTATGGACCCTAAAAAGAATGGCGATTTGATCATGGCAATGAACAAGGTCATGAATGAGCGTATCGCTCAAGAGGTCGGAATTGATGATGGTAGCTTCTTACCAATCCGAAATGGCAGATGGCATGTAGCTAAGCCAGATCAGAGGTAAGTCATCCATCTCTCACATTACATGAACTACGCTGATCTAATAAAAAACCCACCTTAGGGTGGCTTTTAAGATTTAAAGTTAATTATTCTGATGCTAGAAGGTAATGAATTTAGGTAAAAATCCCAATAGAATCCAAATGAGCATTAAAAAGCCGCCAATACTCACTGTAAATCCAACTATAGGCCCCAAGGAGACAAAATAGCCATCGGGAATTTCTTTGTTTGAAAGATTTTTAATGAATTTTTTATGTTGATATGCTGAAACAAATGCAATAAATGTACCTACCAGAATGAGAGAAAATCCAATGAGCTCAGATAGAAGGTAATGAGCATTATTAATTTGATCAGGTAAGTTCAGATTTTTCATAAATGCATAGCGCTCTACTACAAATCCAAGCGCGATAAAAGATAAGGCTGTTCTTTGCCATGATAGTAAAGTTCTTTCAGTGGCAAAATACACCCGCGGGTCGTCTAAATAGGACATTTACAGTTTCATTGTGAATAGAGTTAATACATTTTAGATGAATATTTATACCTTTTTTGTCGGTTTACCCGACAAATTAGACATCTGCTTATTCGACCGCCTGCCAATTGTAGTATCCCCATAGATTCGTACATTTAAAAAGTTGAGTTTTCTGTTGTTTATGGCAGTATTTACAACAGGAGAATCAATATGAAGAAGTCACGATTTACAGAGACC
>NZ_OANS01000009.1 GCF_900205755.1 Polynucleobacter meluiroseus
GAACATGGGCTTAGGTGGAATTACACCAAAGCAAAAACTAGCACTTGCAGTACCAGCTTCTACTTTTAGCTTAAGTTAAAAATGGGGGGATTACCTTTGTACTTACGGGCTTGATCGACCTTCATGCCGCCATAAATCTTGCGCCAACGATAGTAGCTTTGCTCTACCGTTCCCACTTCTTTACAGGCCTGGGCTAGGGTTTTGCCGTTCGTTGTCAGGACATCGATTTGACGCAATAAGGTGACGATTTGCTCGGGTTTAAGACGTTGGCCTTTTGCCATATTTAGCACTCCTTTAAGGTGAAGATTATCAAAAATCCTCTCTTCTGGAGTGGTGCTAAAAATCAGGTCAGTTCAATCTAAGCCCTAGGAGCCACAGCTCTAAGCCACATGCGCTGGACTTGATCTGTCATATTGTCGGGTATTAACTCCACATCGGGGTGTTCATTCGCATAGACGCGAAATAGCTCATCTGCAAAGGCCTGTCCAATTTCTTGGACCCCTTTAAAGTCAAGAATGACCTTTTTAAAGCGATCAAATCGGGCGATCAATCTTTTCGCCTGGGATCTGGAGACTAACTGCTCGTCTCCATATTGAGCTAGGCGCATTGGCACCACGGTTTTAGAGAAATCAAAATCATCAGGCGCATTGGTGTATTGAGCATAAACATCAGCTGCTGTCCTGGCGCATGACAAGTCAATATTCATAAAGACAACGGTGCCGCTTGCGAAAATTCCTTTGGCATCTCTTAAAAAATCATCGCTTGATAAGGTGTCGTGATGGTATTCAAGTCCATTGGCTTTAATTCGAAATGAATCAAACATACGAGAGGTAAAAAAGACCCCTTCGCCACTGTGCCTCGTTGGATCTGTAGTGAATTTCCCTTTCGATAGCTCAAATAGGGCCTGCCTCATATCCACTAAATGTAAAGCGTCCGCAATCTTTTTAAAAATACCGATTCCGTTATCGGAAATTGCCAGGCCAAATCGAGTCTCGGATTGCCTTGCCCAGATGAAAACCTCGTCGCCTGCAGAATGGTCTATGGCGTTATTGAGCATTTCTGTAAATCCGTGATTGACGATATTAAGCACGTTGGGAGCGAGATTGAAGTAGGGCTTAAAGTCTTTGCTCCAGACGGTATCTTCCTCTAAATCCTGGATCTTGTAGAGCTTAGTGATTTCCCGTCGATAACCCGGACTAAAGACGGGTCTGGTGGATGGCCCACTTCGGGCAATCCAACCACCTACCTCTAACTGTTGAATGTAGTTATTTGCCGCTACTCGAGAGATTCCTAAGCGCTGTGCATAGTGGCGCGTTAAATCCTGAGGATGGTTTACAACATCCTCGGTGACGGTATCTATCAGTTCAGGGAGTTTTGAGGGCTTTGCCATAACGTTGACTATAAAGTTAAATATACACTACTGTAAACTAAAAATGATATAACTGTAAAGTTATTTATCAGCAAGAAGTGTGCTGATCGCTTATTACGTGATTCATCTTGGGTTGCGCTTAAGTCGTGTACACGCCTTTAGATGCCTAATGGGAAGGGTATTAAGCCTCTTTTAGAGTCAAATTAAGCAAAATTACTGCAATAAATTCAAACTAATAGTGTGATATTTTGGTTTTCCAATTAGGCATTAGATGCAAAGAAGTCAATGAATATATAGGTCTATTGCCTAAAAAGGGGTAAGAGGGATGCTAATGCCATGTATCGGGTGCCCTATTGATAGAAATGTCGGTATTTAGCAATATTTACCGACATGATGAGACATGCTATATACTTATGCTATATACATGGGAGTAAGTGATGACAATAACGATTACAACGGTGTTTACCAACAATCGAAGCCAGGCAGTCAGAATGCCCGCGGAGGCGCGTTTGCCTGATGAAGTAAAAAAGGTAATCGTGCGTATTCGAGGTCGCGAACGGATCATTACTCCGATTGAAAATACCTGGGATAACTTTTTCCTAAATGGTCCAGCGGTATCTGATGACTTTATGAATGAGCGCGGAGTACAAAAACTAGTTGAGAGGGAAAGCTTGTAATGCTCAAGTATTTGCTCGATACCAACATTGTCATTTATGTTCTAAAGCGCAGACCTAAGGAAGTGCTGGAAATTTTTAATACGAATGCCAGTCGCATGGCGATTTCTAGCATTACCTTATCGGAATTAATTTACGGCGCAGAAAAAAGTTCCAGCGTGGATAAAAATTTAGAAGCAATTGAAGAGTTCATCAGTCATCTTGAGGTTTTGCCTTATGACGCAAAAGCATCGCAACATTATGGTCAAATTAAAGCAGTCTTGGAGAAGAAAGGGGAAATCATTGGTGAGAATGATATTCATATTGCGGCCCATGCTATCAGTCAGGGCTTGATTCTGGTTACCAACAATTTGCGAGAGTTTAAAAGAGTTCCAAATCTAGCGCTGGAAAATTGGGTATTGTAATTATGAAAATTGAAGAAGCTCAGAATTTTTTTATGAACTCTTAGATCAATGGACTGCCTATCACAAGTCAGCTGGTGAGCTTAGATCAAAGGTGACCTAAGCTTCACTAATGTTGCAAAAAGTGGCACAGAATATCCAAGTCTTAAAATATTGGCCATGCTTGAGGTGACAGAGGAGTCTAAAAAAAGAATCAAGAAAAGATGGATGAGATTATGAGCTTGATTGACAGGTAATACGCCCGCTATGGGAAAAAATCGTGTCCTCACTACGCAGAGTAGCTTTCGAATATGAATGGGTGATACACCCAGTTCACTAACCTACCTGTTGTGCATCCACTCAGGCGTCTGAAACTTCACTATTTTTGTATAAAGCCATACATAAAAACTAGCAAAGATAATGAAGCACCCAATCAGGATGGGAGTGGATTCCCACCATTTAACGGCAGGGATTACTGCAAGGCTAGTTAGTACCCAAAGATAGGGTGATGTTCTAGCATTAGCTGTGAAAAAATCATTCTCCGTTTGAATGGCGGAGTTATTCAGGATTCGCCTAAAGATGAGCGAATGAAAGTGAATGCCATCGGGATGTCCTGGGTTCTTACCTTGATGGAACTTTCTACGGTAGATGGTAAAAATAGTTTCCCAAATGGGGTAGGCATTAATGAGGAGAGCGAACCAAGGAGAAATCATGTCATGTCTGGCGACAATCATGACACTGAGCGCTGCAATCCAAAAACCAATCAAGTAAGCGCCGCCGTCTCCAAGGAAAATTAATCCCCTTGGATAATTCCAAATAAAGAAACCCAAAATTGCAGCCACCATGGAAAAGCTCAGATAAGTAATGAGAGGATCGCCTACTGTGATGCTAACGTAACCAAGGGCCAATAAGGTGATCATGCCAACCATACTAGAGAGGCCATTAAAGCCATCAATAATGTTGTAAGCATTGGTTAAGCCCGTCATAGCAAATACAGTAAAGAGCATAGCAATGGGTGAAATAGATAACAGTATGTCAACACCAGGGATGTCTAGGCGGGTGATCTCTGTATGCAGAAAGTAAACAACTAAAGCTGCGCCGATGGCGGTAAAAATAAGCCGGGTGCGAACCCCTATTTTTTTTGTAAAGTCTTCAATCAGCCCGATGACAAAAACAGGTGCCGTACAGAGTAATAAAATCAAATCCTGACTATTCAAAGCAGGTGACTTATAGTGAATAAAAACCGCTGCAGTAAGACCAATCGCTATGCCAAGCCCACCGATTCTGGGGACTGCTGTTTTGTGGAATTTCTGAGGACCGTCTAGATCTAAGTCAGAGGAAAACCGTCCATGAAATTGTTGCGAGCGAATAATGAAAATCGTAATAAAGAATGAAACTAAGAATGAAACTAAAAGACTTGTCATTCGCGTATTATAAGAGGGTAATCCCCCCACCCCTTAACCTGACTTAAAAGTAGAATTTCTAAGTTGTTTGATTTAAAGGAAATTCTATGAAAACCTACCGTTTTACCGATAGCCAAATCATGGGCATCCTCAAGCAAGCCGAGGCTGGCATGCCAGCCCCAGAGCTATGCCGTGAACACGGCATTAGCATTG